>LS483371.1:4364062-4987500 GCA_900475325.1 Paucimonas lemoignei | reverse complement strand
AACGCTCTGGAAAGTGCGGCCATAGTGGGTGATAGCCCTGTACGCGAAAATCTCCTTGTCATGAAATCGAGTAGGACGGGGCACGAGAAACCTTGTCTGAACATGGGGGGACCATCCTCCAAGGCTAAATACTACTGACTGACCGATAGTGAACTAGTACCGTGAGGGAAAGGCGAAAAGAACCCCGGAGAGGGGAGTGAAATAGATCCTGAAACCGTATGCGTACAAGCAGTGGGAGCCCACTTTGTTGGGTGACTGCGTACCTTTTGTATAATGGGTCAGCGACTTATTTTCAGTGGCGAGCTTAACCGAATAGGGGAGGCGTAGCGAAAGCGAGTCTTAATAGGGCGTCTAGTCGCTGGGAATAGACCCGAAACCGGGCGATCTATCCATGGGCAGGTTGAAGGTTGGGTAACACTAACTGGAGGACCGAACCGACTACCGTTGAAAAGTTAGCGGATGACCTGTGGATCGGAGTGAAAGGCTAATCAAGCTCGGAGATAGCTGGTTCTCCTCGAAAGCTATTTAGGTAGCGCCTCATGTATCACTGTAGGGGGTAGAGCACTGTTTCGGCTAGGGGGTCATCCCGACTTACCAAACCGATGCAAACTCCGAATACCTACAAGTGCCGAGCATGGGAGACACACGGCGGGTGCTAACGTCCGTCGTGAAAAGGGAAACAACCCAGACCGTCAGCTAAGGTCCCAAAATCCTGGTTAAGTGGGAAACGATGTGGGAAGGCTTAGACAGCTAGGAGGTTGGCTTAGAAGCAGCCACCCTTTAAAGAAAGCGTAATAGCTCACTAGTCGAGTCGGCCTGCGCGGAAGATGTAACGGGGCTCAAACCAGGTACCGAAGCTACGGGTATCATCTTTTGATGATGCGGTAGAGGAGCGTTCTGTAAGCCTGTGAAGGTGAGTTGAGAAGCTTGCTGGAGGTATCAGAAGTGCGAATGCTGACATGAGTAACGACAATGGGTGTGAAAAACACCCACGCCGAAAGACCAAGGTTTCCTGCGCAACGTTAATCGACGCAGGGTTAGTCGGTCCCTAAGGCGAGGCTGAAAAGCGTAGTCGATGGAAAACAGGTTAATATTCCTGTACTTCTGGTTATTGCGATGGAGGGACGGAGAAGGCTAGGCCAGCTTGGCGTTGGTTGTCCAAGTTTAAGGTGGTAGGCTGAGATCTTAGGTAAATCCGGGATCTTAAGGCCGAGAGCTGATGACGAGTGTTCTTTTAGAACACGAAGTGGTTGATGCCATGCTTCCAAGAAAAGCTTCTAAGCTTCAGGTAACCAGGAACCGTACCCCAAACCGACACAGGTGGTTGGGTAGAGAATACCAAGGCGCTTGAGAGAACTCGGGTGAAGGAACTAGGCAAAATGGCACCGTAACTTCGGGAGAAGGTGCGCCGGTGGAGGTGAAGCATTTACTGCGTAAGCCCCTGCCGGTCGAAGATACCAGGCCGCTGCGACTGTTTATTAAAAACACAGCACTCTGCAAACACGAAAGTGGACGTATAGGGTGTGACGCCTGCCCGGTGCCGGAAGGTTAATTGATGGGGTTAGCTAACGCGAAGCTCTTGATCGAAGCCCCGGTAAACGGCGGCCGTAACTATAACGGTCCTAAGGTAGCGAAATTCCTTGTCGGGTAAGTTCCGACCTGCACGAATGGCGTAACGATGGCGGCGCTGTCTCCACCCGAGACTCAGTGAAATTGAAATCGCTGTGAAGATGCAGTGTATCCGCGGCTAGACGGAAAGACCCCGTGAACCTTTACTATAGCTTTGCACTGGACTTTGAATTTGCTTGTGTAGGATAGGTGGGAGGCTTTGAAGCGTGGACGCCAGTCTGCGTGGAGCCAACCTTGAAATACCACCCTGGCAACTTTGAGGTTCTAACTCAGGTCCGTTATCCGGATCGAGGACAGTGTATGGTGGGTAGTTTGACTGGGGCGGTCTCCTCCTAAAGAGTAACGGAGGAGTACGAAGGTGCGCTCAGACCGGTCGGAAATCGGTCGTAGAGTATAAAGGCAAAAGCGCGCTTGACTGCGAGACAGACACGTCGAGCAGGTACGAAAGTAGGTCTTAGTGATCCGGTGGTTCTGTATGGAAGGGCCATCGCTCAACGGATAAAAGGTACTCCGGGGATAACAGGCTGATACCGCCCAAGAGTTCATATCGACGGCGGTGTTTGGCACCTCGATGTCGGCTCATCACATCCTGGGGCTGAAGCCGGTCCCAAGGGTATGGCTGTTCGCCATTTAAAGTGGTACGCGAGCTGGGTTTAGAACGTCGTGAGACAGTTCGGTCCCTATCTGCCGTGGACGTTTGAGATTTGAGAGGGGCTGCTCCTAGTACGAGAGGACCGGAGTGGACGAACCTCTGGTGTTCCGGTTGTCACGCCAGTGGCATTGCCGGGTAGCTATGTTCGGAAAAGATAACCGCTGAAAGCATCTAAGCGGGAAACTTGCCTCAAGATGAGATCTCACTGGAACCTTGAGTTCCCTGAAGGGCCGTCGAAGACTACGACGTTGATAGGCAGGGTGTGTAAGCGCTGTGAGGCGTTGAGCTAACCTGTACTAATTGCCCGTGAGGCTTGACCATATAACACCCAAGCAATTTGCGACTCCGAAAGGAAGCCAGATTGCGGTGACTGTGAAGACGACACAAACCGAAAGTTTGTTCGCACACAATACCGACCTATCACATACCCATTCGCTGAGGCGTACCCGCAAGGGCACGAACCGGCTACCGAATTTCTTGACGACCATAGAGCATTGGAACCACCTGATCCCATCCCGAACTCAGTAGTGAAACGATGCATCGCCGATGGTAGTGTGGGGTTTCCCCATGTGAGAGTAGGTCATCGTCAAGATTAAATTCCAGAACCCCTGATCGCTTACGCGTTCAGGGGTTTTGTTTGTCTGCTCGAAAAACACCCATCCCTGTAGGAGCTGCCGCAGGCTGCGATAGCGGTGTGCCTGATACACCAAAGTTCGCAGCCTTCGGCAGCTCCTACAGACGTTCTGCGACCTCTCGATCCATGCACACCACCATCGCGACCCCGCCGTGACCTGTGGGCTCCTGCCTAGGCACACCGCGACCACCGCACTCATCAAACCCCACCCAATAAAAAAAGGCCGCATTCTCATGCGGCCTTCTGTACACAGCAACTGAGTTTATTCAGCAGCTTCTTCAACCGCTTCGACCACAACAGCCTTCACATCATCACGTCGGCGGATGTACTTCCAGTCCGCTTCATCGATGTAGATGCCGTTAGGCCCGCTGCCGCCTTCAAGGTCGATCGCTACGTGAGCCGACACCTGAGGCTTCACGCTCGCCAGGATAGGCACAAAGCCCAGCTGCAGGCTCGTCTCCAGAAGCGCTGCCTGGTTCTTCTCGTCAATATCGGCGGCTTCGTCCAGGTAGTACGGCAAGCGCACACGACCGGCTTGATCCCGATCCATCAAGTGCAGCAACAAGTACATATTGGTCAGCGCTTTGATGGTCATGGTGGTGCCGTTTGAAGCGGCGCCATCAATGTCGGTGTGAATCACTGGCTGGCCGTTGACCTTGGTGATTTCGAACGCCAATTCAAACAAGTCCTTCAAGCCCAACTGGTTATGGTTTGCCGCAACCAGGCGCGCCAGATATTCCTTGGCTTCCTCGTTCTTGTTGTCCTGCTCCGCGCTTTGGCTCAGGTCGAACACTGACAGGGTTTCGCCTTCCTCATACTGCCCGGCACTGTGGATAATCTGATCAATGTGCTTGAGCGCTTCTTTGTTTGGAGCAAGCACAATGCGGAAGCTGGCCAGGTTGGATACCTGACGCTTGTTGATCTCACGGTTGAACAGCGCCAGTTGATGCTCAAGGCTGTCGTAGTCGCTGCGGATATTGCGCAAGGTTCGTGCGATATCGGTCACTGCTGCACGACGTGCCTTGCCGAGGGTCAGCGCTTCGTCAGTACGGTGTGCATAGGCGTTGATCAGCAGATGCAGGCGACGCTCGACATCTTCTTCGCTGTCGAACTTGGCCACGCCTTTGAGGCGTACCTGCGCATACAGCGCTTCAATCTGCCCATCGCTGCGCAGCAAGCCTTGCCAGCTATCCTGATAGTCATTGAGCAGTGGCAGCAGATTTTCCAGTGAGTCGTCGACCGGATCCATAAATGGCGTACCAAACGGCAGGTCCGACGGCAGCAATTGGCGGCGCCGCAACGCGTCATCCAGTGTGCGCTGCTTGGATTCCAGATCGCCGATCTGGCGTGCAACGAGTTGCAGCTTGGCCGACAGTTGCTGAACGCGCTCGGTGAACGCATCGCTGGAGCGTTTGAGTTCGTCCTGTGCAGCTTCCATCTGAGCCAGCTGCTCATGTTTGTCGGACTCTTCAGCGCTGAGGGTCTGGCAACGACGGAAGTCCTCCAAAGCCTTTTGCGCATCCAGCACTTGCTGGTAAAGCGCCTCAGTCTGGGTCTTGCTCGCCGAACGGTCCGCGGCCACAGCCTGTTGCGTCTTGAGTTGTTTGAGCTCTTTCTCAAGACGCTCTTTCTGATCACGCAATGCCGCACGATCGGCCAGCGCTTGCAGGGCAGGCGGCTCGATGTTGGTCAGGTTGATCGACAGCCCCGGCACCTGGAATTGATCGCCTTTGAAGCTATCAAGGATGGCCTCAAGGGATTTCACCCAGGCATCGCCATCATCCAGCGCAATGCCTTGCTCGCCCAACGGCAGGCTGAACAGCGCGCTGTTGAACAAACGCATCAAGCGTTCAACATCTGGCTGGGAGAACTCCTCGCGCAAGCGGGCATAACTGTTGTTGTCAGCGTGATCGAGTTGCTGCTTCACAGACTTCAGGCGTTTTTCCAGATCCCGCAGACGTTCGTCCAGGTCTTCGGCGCTGAATTGACGTGACTGCGCCAGGGCGCCAGCCAGTTCATCGTGAGCATCCTTGGCTGCCAGCAGTTGCTGTTCAAGCACCTTGGGATCATCAATCAAAGCGAAGCGATTCTTGAGTACCGCAAGTTCACCGATCCAGCGCTGGATGCTGCTGATTTCCCGCTCCAGACGCATCAGTTCCTGAGTGCCGCCACGTTGGTCATTCTGCAATTCATCCTGCTGGCTGCGGTAGTGCTCGGCCTGAATGACCAGCTCTTCCTTGCGAGCCGAGGAGTAATCCAGCCAGGTGCCGAGCAACGAGTCCAGCAGCGGTGACAAGCGATGCAGCTTGCCGCGCAGCAGATCACGTTGCGCCACGCCAGCAGCCAAGGCCTCGACCAGCGGGCCGGCTTTGACCAGCGAGTTGTAGTCCTGCTCCATGCGTCGCACATCTCGGAAGGCTTCTTCGCACGCGGCGATGTAATCGACACTGCCGGAACGCAAGCTGTGCTCGAACGCATCGAGGAACAGCTGCTTGAGCTTGGCGGCAGTGATTTCCCGCATGTGCAGCAGGTTGATGAACAGCGCCCTGAACGTCTTGAGGCTCTGCTCACTGGTGGAGCGCAGCGGGATAAGCGTCAGGTCCAGCGGAATGGACGTATGCCCGCCCACCAGCAAGCGACGCAGCTCGTCGGGTTTCAATTCATAGGCTTTCAGGCCCTGGCTTTCCAGGTTGCTGAACAGCTCTTTCTGGCGCAAACAGGTGTCGTTCTTCTGGTAGTGCCCCAGGTCCAGTTCGCCCGCGTAGGCAAAGAACTGGTGACCGAAACCACCACCGGGACCGCGACCCACCACACCGATGACGTGCGGACCATGCGGCAACGAAACCTCCACCAGGATGTAGCTGGTGTCGGAGGCGAAGTAGAACTTTCGGGACTGCTCAAGGCTGTACTTGCCGAAGCTCATGTCCGACATGCGCGCCAGAATCGGGAACTGCAGGGCGTTGATCGAAGCGCTCTTGCCCAGATTGTTCGCGCCATAGACCGACAGCGGGTGTTCCAGCGGGAAGAGCCCGAGGCTGTAACCGGCTGTATTCAGCAAGGCAAAGCGGCGGATGCCGTAGCGTTCCTGGCTCATGCATCCATCTCCTGTTGCTCATCGGCAATCGCGCGGGCCAAGGCCTGCTCTTCGGTTTCGTGCACGTTGTCGAACTCGGCCAGATCCAGTGGATCATCGGTCTGCAGCAGTTTTTCGTCGCTGTCGTCATCGATCAGCACTGGAACAGGCAGCGGCAGCACACTGTGCAGGCTGGCGGCCAGATCGCGGTCTTGCTGGACGGAGAGGCACACGTCGAGGAAGCGGTGCATGGGCGGCAGGAAACGGAACACGCCGGTTTCTTCGGCGGCAAAACCCAGCTGGGTCATGCGGCGCATGATTTTTTCTTCGAGCTCGTCCTGAGTCTGGACTTCGGCCTGCAGGAACAGGTCACGATACTTCTCCAGCATCGAGGGCAGTTCATCACGGCCAAGGCTGCCGCCATCCAGCACGGCTACCGGGTCGCGGCCCTGATCGGCCAGATGCTCGACCAGAATGAACGTGAACAGCGCCAGGCGTTGCGCAGTTTTGTTCACCTGCGCGGCCGCCAGCTCCGGAACGAAGTAATAGAAGCCACGCGTGTCGCAGACCAGCTCGAAACCCAGCGCCTTGAACAGCGTGCGGTACTGATCCTGGGCGTTGGACAGTTGCGCATACAGCTCAGGGTCGCGACGGCTGATGTGGAAGCCTTTGAACAGCTCGCGAAAGATCGGCGCGAGCTGGGACATTTCGGATAGATCAAGATGCATTGACTGGATTCCCTGATTGCTCGTCGCGGCTGGAGAGCAGGGCGAAGGAGCGCAGGCTGACCTGATGCTCCTGAGTGAAGTAGTCACGACGCTCCAGGCGTTCGCGGGCAAAGCGTTTCTCGCGGGACAGGCGCGAGAACCAGTACAGCAACTCGTCGGTTGCGCCGTTCGGCTCTTGCTCCAGCAGCCAGACCATCAAGTCCGGTAGCGGCAGGGCGTCTTCGCAACGCTCGAGCATTTCCTTGACGGTACGCGGCGCCTGCGGTGGTTCGCCTTTGCGCTTACCGCCGGCCTTGGGAAACTTCGCAGGTTTGGGTTCGAAGCGTGCCAGGGCGTAGACATAAGCCTCGACCTGATTCGCGCTACCCAGAAAGGTGCTTTGCGGACGGGTGAACATCGGCATGGCCGCTTGTGGCACGGCATCCAGACCTTTACGCCGAATCGCCGACAACGCCAGCGCGGCACCACGGGTTACGGCGTTATGCCGACGCGCCTCTTCACGAAGGGGCAGCAACAGCTCCCGGGCATGACGCAAGGTCAATTGGGCGCTGGTCTGCATCTCAAGGATGCGTGCGTGAGTGCGCAGCAACATGTCGTCGTCGACCAATTGACCCAGACGCTGCTGCTCAGTGAGCAAGCGCAATAGCACGTTCTCGACCTTGCGCACGCCTTGCTCGAAAGCACCATCGGCGTTGACCAGCTGGATCATCGGTTCGACATATTCGTCCCAGGTCGCCAACACCTCGGCATAGCGCTGACGCAGCGGAATCTGGCGGTCACTGGTCTTGGCCCGATCCGCCACGCCCACCAGCGCCTGCTCGTCGTTGGCGAGCTTTTTCAGGACGTCACGCACCCGCATATCCAGCAGGCGCAATTGCCGAGCCAGGTCGTTGGCGTCGCGGATGTCGAAGGCATCCTGGATGTAGCCTGCCAGTCGCTCCAGATGGCGCAGATAGGCCTCGATTTCCAGGCACAGGCCCAATCGGTGCTCGCGGCGCAGGTACGACAGGAAGTCGTGGATCTGCGCATTAAGCTCGAAACGATTAGGGCTTTTTGCCACCGGGACCAGTATGTCCAGGCGGATCCACACGTCCAACAGGTTGGTGATGTCCTGTGGAGTGCTGTCCATTTGTTGGGCGGCCAGCTGCAAGCGCAATTCGCTCAGGCTCAAGGTGCCCTGGTCGAAGTGTTCGCACAGCGGCTCCAGAAGCGCCCAGTGCTCGGCAAGGGCGCGCAAGACGCGCTTTGGTTCGATCATGGTCAGGCCGACTGTTGGCAAATAAAAACGGCGATTGTACTGCATCACGCGCTGCAGATTTCACCTCTGGGCGATCAACTGCGGCGAGAATCGGCGAAGGGCTGTAGAATCGCGCTCCTAACTTATCCACAGGTGGCCGACCTTTGCTAAACGAGTCCCGCCGCCGCGCTTATATGACCGCCATGCAGGTGGTCAATTGGCTGCCGCGCACTGAATTGCCCTTCGCTGCACCGTCTCGCCCGGAGCTGTTGGCGCCGCTTGCGCCGCAGGTTGAAGAGCGTGTGGCTGTGCCAGAGGTGCAGGTCCATGCCGAGCCTGTCAGTCAAGTGGCCGCCGAGGCGCCGCGTCCTGTCGAGCGCCCGAAAATCGAAGTGCCACGGCCATCACTGGCCAGCACCCGCAATCCACCAACCGTCGAAGAAGCGCCGCCTGCGCCCGTAAAGGCGCCGGTCATTGCGCCGCCGCGTTTTGCCCTGCAACTGTTGCGCGCCGGACGTTGCCTGTTGTTGGTGGAGTTACCCACAGGCCAGGCATTCCAGAGCCGTGACCCGGCGTATCTGCTGCTCAAAGACATGCTGCGCGCTGCCGGTCTGCCGGACGCCCCGCAAATCATCGGCGAACCGGTGCGCTGGCCGTTATTGGTGCGCGGGCAAATGGATCAGGGGCCAGAGGCGGCGCGGGATTTCGTGCAAGGTTTTGTGTCGGCGCGTCTTGAGGACGAGCCCTGTGCCTGCATCTGGTTGATTGGTCTGCCGTCGGTGCGGTTTGCCGGGGAAGCTGACGCCGAGTCCTATAACAGTGAACTGCAGGTCGATGGCCTCGGTTCTGCCTGGGCGTTGCCGGGTCTGGAATTACTGATGGACGAGCCGCAACGCAAGGCCGACGTCTGGAAAGCCATGCGTCGGCTGATGACGCGCTGGAAATCGATAGATGAGTGACGCAATAACCTTCCGCCTCATGACCGAGGCGGATCTGGATGCCGTGCTGAAGATCGAATACGCCGCCTTCAGTCACCCCTGGACCCGTGGCATCTTTCTCGACGGGCTAAAGTCCTATGAAATCTGGCTGATGTTCGAGGGGAGTCAGCAAGTCGGCCACGGCGTCATTCAGATCATCATCGATGAAGCACATTTGTTGAACATTACCGTCAAGCCGGAAAGCCAGGGCCGTGGCCTGGGCCTGCGGCTTCTGGAGCATTTGATGTCGCGGGCCTATCAGCTCAATGGACGCGAGTGTTTCCTTGAGCTGCGCGATAGCAACCGCGCCGCTTATCGTTTGTATGAGCGGTTTGGCTTCAACGAAATTGGCCGACGTCGTGATTACTACCCGGTAGCTGGCGGACGTGAGGATGCAGTGGTGATGGCGTGTACGTTGTTTGAGTAAATAACGTTTTCAGGCTCGCATGAACCCTGTGGGAGCGACCGGGGTGGCGCTCCACCTTGCTCGCTAAGGCTATGTCCCAGCTTGAGAAATACGCCGGATGTAATGCCCTCTTCGCGAGCAAGCTCGCTCCCACAGGTTCAGACCATATCGCGGCTAATCACGCTTCTCACGCTTGCCATCCAGCGGATCAAGCCTTCACAGCTCGGCCTCATCCAACCCATCACCGCCGCCGATGTCATCTTCGTCGACAACAGTCAGATCAAAGTCCGCAGGGCGGTCATCGCCTTCTTCGTGGGCCGAGCGAGCGCCGTCTTCGCGGATCAGGATTTCCGGGTCCAGGTCGTCATCCGTCGGGTGATGATCGGGCGTCGAAGCGCCGGTCATGCCTGCTTCACGCACGCGTTGGTCCGGGATTTCATGGGCCAACTCGTCTTCGGGGATCGTGTCACCGATACGCGCGGTAGGTTCGTCTTCATCGAAGTCCAGCTCCTCCATGGAGCCCATGCGGTCTTCGTTGTCATCGATGGGTTCAGGTTGAGTGGCACCAAACGGGCGGCGTGAATCATTCATGGCGAATCCTCGAGTTTTTGGGGCTTGTAAGGTGGACCGGTCGCGTTCCTGAAGATTCCGTCTGAGTGCCGGGTGGCCAGTTGGAAAATACCCGTGACCTGAACCGGCGAGGCCCAGTCAAACGCAGGCATATCCCTAGAGGTGTCACGCATGAACGAGCTACAAGACCTGATCGACAACAACGAACGTTGGGCAGACGCGATCACCAAGGAAGATCCTGAATTTTTTGCCAAGCTGGCACGGCAGCAGACTCCGGAGTTTCTATGGATAGGTTGCTCGGACGCTCGCGTACCCGCTAATGAAATCGTCGGCATGCTGCCAGGCGATCTGTTTGTGCACCGCAACGTGGCCAACGTGGTGCTGCACACTGACCTCAACTGCCTGTCAGTGATCCAGTACGCCGTGGACGTATTGAAGGTCAAACACATTCTGGTGACGGGGCACTACGGTTGCGGCGGCGTGCGCGCTTCGATGCAGGATCGCCAGCTTGGGCTGATCGACGGCTGGCTGCGCTCGATTCGTGATCTGTATTACGAGCACCGCGAAACCCTTGCCGAGTTGCCGACCGAGGAAGAGCGGGTCGATCGCATGTGCGAGCTCAACGTCATCCAGCAAGTGGCGAACGTGGGTCACACCAGCATTGTGCAGAACGCCTGGCATCGCGGGCAGAGCCTGTCTATCCACGGCTGCATCTACGGCATCAAGGATGGGCGCTGGAAAAGCCTGAACACGACCATCAGCGGCTTCGAGCAATTGCCGCCGCAGTACCGGTTGCGGCCGTTGGGGCAGTAACTGGCTGACGCGATCCCTGTAGGAGCTGCCGCAGGCTGCGAAAGCCAGGTGCCTGACACACCGCCTTCGCAGCCTGCGGCAGCTCCTACAGGTTCTCGCGTTTACAAATACGGATGCACCGCTGGCACTGTCAGCGGCTTCTGCAACTGCTTCAGCGAGCGCGACACCGTGCTGGTGGCGCACTTGGCGTCAGCGTCTGCCTGGCTCAGTTTGCGCACATCGGTGTAGAACAGCACACAGGTTTTGGCTTTGTTGGTCACCTGCCAGTTTTGCGTGCAGCTGCTCAATGTCGCTTTCGGGTCGGCGCCCGGTTTCTCGCCCATACCCGCCTGCCAGCAGGCCGCGCTCAAGTCCTGACCCATGACCGCCAAACCCGCAGCGTCCGCCTTGGCTTCATCACCCCCATAGTTGGACTTGTCCGCCGCATACCAGATGTAGCTTGGATGGTTCGAGCCCAGCACCGATACGGTCTGTCCTGCGTTCGGGCTGATGCTTGCCAGGCCCAGCACCGGCACGCTGGCAGAATACTGCTGCTTGATCCAGTTACGCACCGGCGCCCCGAAGGCAACCATCGGCAGCGATGCACCGCTGGCGTTCTGGGTCAATTGCTTGACCATCGTGGTCTGGTAGTCCTGAAAGTAGCCGTACACGCCTTCCAGCGAACTGCCCGCCGAGGCCGGCGCGGCAATCGGAGCGATGTCGATAATGGTTTGGTAACCCGGCGTCTGCGCAGTCGGGATGCCGTTGTACGTCAGCAGTTGCGCCCAACGATCAGTGGTGCTCGAACGCAGGTAATCCTGAGCCTGGGTCAGCGAATAATCCGGTGGGAAGTGCAGCAGCTCGACGCTCTTGCGATTTTCCAGCGCCATGCCCAATGGCAGGAACAGGTACCAGTTGTACTGCCACTTGTCGGGGCCTGAGGCGAGGAGTTTTTGCGCGCCGCTGTAGGCCAGATCGCCTGCGTCCAACAGTTGGGTCAGGGGCTTGGCGTAGCTGTCGGGCACGCCGCTGATCTGGGCGTAGATCACATCGTTGTCGCGGCTCACACTGACCTTGCCGGTATAGCCATCGCGCTGCACGCTTTGCGTCAGGTAATGCTCGACAGTCTGTTCCAGTGTCCAGTTGCGGTAGCAGATCACGTTGCAATTGTTGGGGTAGGCGAACAGGTGGGTCACGCGTTCGGTGCTACCCAGCTTGACGTTGACGTCGGCCTGCACGGTAGCACCGAACGTCAACGTGGCGAGTGTTGCAGTCCATACAGCGGCTTTGAGCATGCTCATATCCTTTTTGGCAATCTGCCCGAGGGTTCGGGCGGCTCCAATACTGCAGCAATGTGCCATTACGGATAAGCGGGCGATCGTAATTATTTTTCCTCCCATGCTTTCGCCTTGGAACGCCTAAAGCACGAAGCGCTGGACCATGACGTTCAGATCTGTCGCCAGTACCGACAACGCGTTGCTGGCCGTAGTGGTCTGCTGTGCGCCTGAAGCGCTTTGCGTGGACAGGTCACGAATGCTGCTCAGGTTGCGATCCACCTCGCCGGCCACCTGCGCCTGTTGCTCGGCAGCGCTGGCGATCAGCAAGTTGCGGTCGTTGATGGTGGAGGTCGAGCTGATGATCACGGTCAGCGCCTCGCCAGTGGCCGCTGCCTGTTCAAGTGTTACGTTGGCTTGATTCGCGGTCATTCGCAGCGCTTCGGCAGTTTCCTGGGTGCTTTGCTGAACGCTGTTGATCAGCCCTTCGATTTCTGTGGTCGAGGCGCTGGTGCGCTGTGCCAGGGAACGAACTTCGTCGGCGACCACGGCAAATCCGCGTCCCGCTTCGCCAGCGCGCGCGGCTTCGATCGCCGCATTGAGTGCCAGCAGGTTGGTCTGGTTGGCAATGGCGCGGATCACGTCGAGGATCTTGCTGATGCTCAACGTGCGTTCGGCAAGGCCTTCGGCCTGGTGTGAAGTGTCCAGCACATTGCCGGTCAGCTCCTTGATCGACCCAATGGTCTCAGCCAGGCGCAGCTGACCCTTGGCCGCCGCTGCGTTGGACGCCTGGGACTCGGTCGCGGTGTTGCTGGCATTGCTGGCAACCTCCATGGCTGCCTGGCTCATCTGATTGACCGCGACGGCCGCCTGCTCGATTTCGGTGTTTTGCAACCTCAGGTTTTCCGCGCCGGATTCAGTGATGCTGCTCATCTCCTGTACCGACTGCGAGAGCTGGTTGGCAGCGGCGTAGATTTGCTCAATGGTGCCGTGCAGATTGCTGCGCATCCGACCCAGCATCTGCAGCAGCTGCGCGGTTTCGTCCTTGCCCTCCGGTATGGCCTGAGAGCTCAGATTGCCATCGGCGATGGTGCTGGCGATCTGTAACGCCTGACGCACCGGACGGATGATGCTGACGCTCAAGCGCCAGCCCAGCAACAGGGTCAGGGCGAGCACCGCGGCAATGACGCTCAGGGCGATGATGCGGGTCTGGGCATAGCTGGCGCCCGCTTGTTCCACGGCCGTAGCGGCGCTTTGCTTATTGAGTTCGCGCAGCAGCTGCACCTGCATGTCCATCAGGTCGCCCTGCAAGGACAGCATGGTATTGGCCAGCATGCGTGCGTCTTCGATTTTGCGCTGTTCGATCAAGCCGACTTCGTCGTAAAGCCCCGGGATGAAGGCTTTGTAGGCATCCTGTAATGCAACCAGTGAGTCGCGCTCGGTACTGTCCTTGACGTGGGCCAAGTAGTCGGCAAAGCCTTTTTCGGCATCGTTCTTGAGGGTTTCGACGTTGATCTTGCTGGTCACCACCGCGCCTGGATCATCGGCGTTGGCAATGAGGCGAATGCTTTCGCTGCGCAGTTTCACCAGCGTGATTGCCAGCGCGTCGGCCATGGCGATGCTGGGCAGTGAGCCACTTTCAACAGCTTCGCCCTGATTGCGGATTTCCTGCATTTGCAGCAGGCAGAACGCCCCGAGTGCGACCGTGAGCAGCGAGGTGATGCCCAAACACAGCACCAGACGCTGAGTGATCCTGAAGCGTCGCAGGACCGTGGTCCCAGAAGACTGGCGACGCAAAAAACCCGGCAATAATTTTTTCACAGAGACCCAGACCCAATCGATCGATCAATACATCGGAGACTGGGTTATAGGGCAGTTGTGTGATGTCTTTGTGACATCCCTTAAATTTGACGTCAAATTTCCGAGGTTGAACTTGGGCCGGGTGCTGGCGCGCCGACTTCGTCCATCAGCTCATCCAGAAAGCGCTTCATGCTGGCGTGCCTGGCCTGCGCCAGACGCGCACCGGTTGCGGTCTGGAAACCATCGGCCAGCTTGAAGAGCTTGGTATGGAAGTGATCCACCGCAAAGCGTTTATCGTCGTAGTCGCGATGAGTAGCATGCGGATCCTGCGGGTCGTAAAGGCCGCCGCCCATGCGCCCACTGACGTAGAACAGCCGCGCAACGCCAATCATCCCCAGCGCGTCGAGGCGATCGGCGTCCTGAAGGATTTTCGCTTCGATGGTTTCGGGTGTGATCGCCGCCGAAAAACTGTGAGCCTCGACAGCATGGGCAACGGCAGCGACCCGCTCCTCACCCCAACCCATCTCCGTCAGCAGTTCGGTCGCCTTGGCAGCCGCCAGTCTTGAAGCGCTGGATCTGAACGGGGAGTTTTTCTCAACGGATACACAGTCATGCAGCAAGGTCGCCGCGATCAGGATTTCGGGGTCGCCGCCTTCCTGATTGCGGATGGCGCAGACGTTATTCCAGACGCGCAGCAAGTGGGACGCGTCGTGCGAACCATCCGCTTTCTCTGCCACGGTATGCGGGATCAGCAGGCTGGCGAGGTCCTGGAAGGGGGCGAAGGCTGTGGTCATGGCTGTTCATCGGCTAGGCGGGCGATGAAAGAGGATAGAGCAAATTGCAAAGGGGTTTGTAGGAGCTGCCGAAGGCTGCGAACCGGGTGTGTCAGAAATACCGATTTCGCAGCCTTCGGCAGCTCCTACAGAGGCTCAGAAAACCAGCTTATACCCAATGAACGCCAGCATGATTGCCAGGCATGGCCGCAAGACGTCATCAGACACCCGGCCAGACAAGTGGCTGCCCAGATAAATGCCAGGCAATGAACCCAGCAACAGATAACCGAGAATGCCCCAGTCCATGTTGCCCATGCTGGCGTGCCCCAAGCCTGCGACCAGGGTCAGCGGCACTGCGTGGGCTATCTCTGTGCCGACCAGTCGGCGAGTGGCGAGAAACGGATAAAGGATGAACAACGCCACCGTGCCCAATGCACCGGCACCGATGGAGGTCAGCGCAACCATGGTGCCCAGGATCAGGCCGGTGACGACTGTCAGGGCATTCAGGCTCGGGCCGCTGGGGTTGTAGTTGCCTCCGGCCCGGTTGTGGGCGAATTGCAGCAGGCGTTTCTTGAAGAACACTGCCAGCGCCGTCAGCAGCAGGACCACGCCCAAAGCTTGCTTGATCACCGCATTCATCGCATCCGGCGCGGCATGCAGGGTGCTGAGGAACCACAGCGTCAGTAATACGGCCGGAACACTGCCCAGCGTCAGCCAACCGGTGATCTTCCAGTCGATGTTGTCGTTTCGTTTATGGACCCAGACACCGCCGGATTTGGTGATCGCGGCATACAGCAGATCAGTGCCCACCGCCGTGGCCGGGTTGACGCCAAACCACAGCAGGATCGGCGTCATCAGTGAACCGCCACCCACGCCCGTCATGCCCACAATGAAACCCACCACCAGCCCTGCGACAACCAACCCCACACCACCAAAATCCATTACTGCTTCCCACAACGAAAAGGGTGACTGTCAGAAAAAACTGGCGGCAGCATAACGACGTTTTTAATCAGGGCTTATATCGATACGATCTAACGTTATATCTTTGGGCACGCCGCGCTATCGCGCAGAAGACATTTCGTAGGAGCGGCTTCAGCCGCGAAGCAACCTTATTGGCGACGAATTTGCGTGATTGTCCCGGCCCCTCGCGGCTAAAGCCGCTCTCATCAAACATAAAATAACTATCTGAATTTAAATGATTTTCTGTGGGAGCGAGCTTGCTCGCGAAGAGGCCGGGACATCGGCATATATTTCTAGAGGCAGGAACATTGCCTTCGCGAGCAAGCTCGCTCCCACAGGTCCTATGTTTGCTGCGCGACAGCGCGGCGTCCGGGCGACGTGGGCGCTCCTACGGGAAATGCATTCCACGTCTTATCCACCGAAATGTGCAAAGCGCCCTGTAAAGCGTTTAGCCAGCGGATAGGCCAGGTCCCCGTGTTTGCTGGTAGCCAAACCCAGTTCACCCAAGGCTTCAGCCAGTTTGACGGCCGCCGCCACGCCATCGACCACTGGCAGGCCAGTCATTTCGCTCACCAGCCCAGGCAGGTCAGCCATACCGCCGCAGCCCAAAATGATCGCCCCCGCACCTTCGTGATCACGGGCCTGTATGGCCTGCTCGGCAATACGCTCGGCCAATGCCTGCTCGCCCATGCTTTCCAATTCCAGCACTGGCACATCGACACAGCGCACTGAAGTGCAGTGTTCGGTCATGCCGTAGTTGCGCAATAAATGCTCAGCAATGATCCGCGTGCGGGTCAGGGTGGTCACTACAGCAAACCGCGTGCAAATCAGGCTGGCCACATGGAAAGCAGCCTCGGCAATGCCGATCACTGGCCCGCGAGCCAGCTCTCGCGCCGCCAACAAGCCAGGGTCGCCAAAGCAGGCAATGATGTGAGCGTCGTAGCCCGCTGCAACACCCTTGCGCACTTCCTCCAGCACGCCGACTGCGGCAATGGCTTCATCGAAATGGCCTTCGATGGAGGCCGGGCCAGATTCGGGGCAGCAGGCGACGATTTCAGTCCCTGGCCGCGCCACTGCTCGTGCGGCGCGACCGATACTGGCCGTCATGCTCTGGCTGGTGTTGGGGTTGATGACCTGGATTTTCATGTAAGGCTCGGCTCGCGAATCAGCGCTTGAAAATGATTTTGAAGTCCGGCTCGGCCGGGGTGACCTGATCGACCTGCAGGCTGGTACGAATGCTCGCCAGGTGCTTGCCCATCCATTGCGTCGCTGCAGCGCCTTTACCTTGTTCGAGCAAGCCGAGCAGTTCTTCATGGTCGCCGCAGTCGCAGCCCACGCTGTTTCGCGAGCCATAAACCGCGATGATCAGCGACGAGCGAGTGGTCAGCTGCGCGACCTGCTCAGTCAGCACCTGATTGTCGGCCAGGGCGATCAACTGCACATGAAACCGCGCGGACAGCTGAATGGCCCGGCTGTGCAACCCGTCGTGTTGCGCCTGATGTTCCTGATCAACCAGCGAGCGCAGGGTTTTGAGGTGCGCGGCGTCAATCCGCTCGGCCACGGCGGGCATCAGTGCGGGCTCGATTAGCTGACGAGCTGCGAACACATCCTGAGCTTCTTTAGCGGTGGGCTGCGCGACTTCGGCGCCCCGATTGGTGCGCAGCGTGACGAGACGCTCCAGTGCCAGCCGTTGCAACACCTTGCGAATTCCGGTGCGGCTGATGGCGAACACCTCGGCCAGGGAGTCTTCCGGCAAGCGAGTGCCTGGCAACAGTCGATGCTCGACGATGGCTTCAAGAATGTCCTGATAGATCTGTTCGTCACGGCTCAGGGGCGAGTCGGTCAGGGCAGGGCTGGCAAGGAAGAGAGGATTCATAAGGCCGCTTTAACCGGTGAATGTGAGGCTGATCGTATACAAAGTTGCTGCGCTTTGCCATCACCGCTTCAGGATCGCTGGCAACCGATTGTATGCACCGGGACCGCGCATTTACGCACTCATATCGGGCATTTACCGATCGTCAGGTTTGTCGGTTGTTGTCGCTGAAGCCTTCTAACCTCTACCCTTCAGGACGGTTTTCATCCTTTGGCATGCATCCTGCCTTTCAGATCGTATACAAATAACGCCACCCTCCGTATGCATTCTGCGGAGCGGCATTGATCAAGGAGAGTGCGAGCGATGAATCCGGAAATTCCAAAGGGCTACAGCCCCCGCCTTTACAACGAAGACCTGGGCCCGGTTAAGCAGAAATGGACCTGGTACAACATCTTCGCGTTCTGGATGAGCGACGTGCACAGCGTCGGCGGTTATGTGTTCGCCGCCAGCCTGTTTGCACTGGGCCTGGCCAGTTGGCAGGTATTGATCGCCTTGCTGGTGGGGATCTGCATCATTCAGGTCATCGCCAACCTGCTGGCCAAGCCCAGCCAACAGGCTGCAGTGCCGTATCCGGTGATTTGCCGTCTGGCGTTCGGCGTGTTCGGGGCGAATATCCCGGCGGTGATTCGCGGCCTGATCGCGGTGGCCTGGTACGGGGTGCAAACCTACCTGGCGTCCAGTGCGCTGGTGATCGTGGTGCTGCGCTTTTTCCCTTCCATGGAAAGCCTCGCGCAGGTGCAGTTCGCCGGTCTGTCGTATCTCGGCTGGATGGGCTTTCTGACCTTGTGGGTGTTGCAGGCCATTGTCTTCTGGCGCGGCATGGATTCGATTCGACGCTTCATCGATTGGGCCGGTCCCATCGTTTATGCGGTGATGTTCGTGCTGGCGGGCTGGATTGTCTGGAAGGCGGGTTGGAGCAACATCAGCTTTACCCTGTCGGAAAAATCCCTGAGCGGCTGGGAAGCCTTCGGTCAGGTGGTCATGGCGACTGCGCTGGTGGTGTCGTACTTCTCCGGGCCTACCCTTAACTTCGGCGACTTCAGCCGTTATTGCCGCAGCATGGCCGACGTCAAACGCGGAAACTTCTGGGGCTTGCCGGTAAACTTTCTGGCGTTCTCGCTGGTAACGGTGGTCATCGTCTCCGGCACCTTGCCGGTGTTCGGTGAAATGATCCACGACCCGATCGCCACGGTGGCGCGCATCGATAATACCGTCGCGGTGTTGCTGGGTGCCTTTGCCTTCGTGACCGCGACCATCGGCATCAACATCGTGGCCAACTTCGTGTCCCCAGCGTTCGACTTCGCCAACTGCGCACCCAGCAAAATCAGCTGGCGAGCAGGGGGCATGATCGCGGCCGTGGCGTCGATCTTCATCACCCCGTGGAACCTGTTCAACAACCCGGAAGTGATCCACTACACCCTGGACGTGCTGGCGGCGTTCATCGGTCCGTTGTTCGGCATCCTGCTGGTGGATTACTACCTGATCAAAAAGCAGCAGATTGATGTGGATGCTTTATTCGATGACACCCCGGCGGGTCGTTACTGGTACACCAACGGCTTCAACCCGGTTGCCATCAAAGCGCTGCTGGCGGCGACCTTGATTGGCCTGCTGTTCACCTTCGTGCCGTGGTTCAAGCCCATCGCCAACTTTGCTTGGTTCACCGGCTGCTTCCTGGGCGGCGCGTTCTATTGGGTGTTGGCGCGTCGGGATGTGCGGTTGGCTGCGCCTGGTGTGGTGGGGGCGGTATAGATTCACGCCCCTGTGGGAGCGAATTCATTCGCGAATCAATGTTCCAGACGCCATATATGTTTCGAATGTACTGGCCTCTTCGCGAATAAATTCGCTCCCACGGGATTTCTCAATCGCTTGATCCAAACCCAAAAAAAGCCCGACACAGGGGGTGTGTCGGGCCAAAGGTATGTTCGTTGAATCCGCGTGGATCAGAAGCGTGGTTTGACCGCCTTCCAGTCCGGCTTATAGCGCTGCATCTGCTTCACATCATCGCGCTGGCGGATGCCGCAGGTCAGGTACTGGTCATGGAGCTTGCCGAGTTGATCCTGATCCAGCTCAAGCCCTAACCCTGGCGCGCGGGTGATTTTCACGCAGCCATTAACGATAGGCAGCTTGCCGCCCTTGATGACTTCCTCGTCCGGCTCCTGCCACGGGTAATGCGTGTCGCAGGCGTAATCCAGATTCGGCACCGACGCCGCCACGTGGGCCATGGCCATCAGGCTGATGCCCAGGTGCGAGTTGGAGTGCATCGAAACCCCAAGCCCGAAGGTGTCGCACATTTTCGCCAAGGCCTGAGTGTCACGCAGGCCGCCCCAGTAATGGTGGTCGGCGAGTACGATCTGCACGCTGTTGAGCGCAACGCTGCGTCGGAATTCATCAAAGTCCGTGACAACCATGTTGGTCGCCAGCGGCAGGCCGGTGCGTTTGTGCAGCTCGGACATGCCGTCCAGGCCCGGCGTTGGGTCCTCGTAATACTGCAGGTCGTCGCCCAGCAGCTCAGCCATGCGGATCGAGGTTTCCAGCGACCAGTTGCCGTTCGGGTCGATGCGCAGCGGGTAACCGGGGAACGCCTTTTTCAGGGCCTTGATGCACGACACTTCATGCTCCGGCGGCAAGGTGCCGGCCTTGAGCTTGATGCTCTTGAAACCGTACTCCTCAATCATCCGCCGCGCCTGGGCAACGATCTGCTCTTCGTTCAGGGCCTCGCCCCAGTTGTCCGGCTTGTAGGGTGAATCCACGTGCTGTGCGTATTTGAAGAACAGGTAGGCGCTGAACGGAATCTCATCGCGAATCGCACCACCGAGCAGGTCCACCAGCGGCACATTCAGGTAATGCGCCTGCAAGTCCAGAAACGCAACTTCGAAGGCCGAATAGGCGTTGCTCACCGCTTTGCTGGCGTGGGAGCCGGGGGCCAGTTCAGCCCCGGCAATACTGGTCGGTTTGTTGGCCGCCACAGTCGCCTGCACGATGGTGCGCAGTTGATTGAGGTTGAACGGATCCAGCCCGATCAGCTGGCTTTGCAGTTGCTGCTGGATCGCCAGGGCGGGAGCATCCCCATAACTTTCCCCCAGACCGATGTAGCCGTTGTCGCTTTCGATTTCGATGATCGAGCGCAGGGCGAAAGGCTCATGGATACCGCTGGCGTTGAGCAGGGGCGGATCGCGAAAGGCGATAGGCGTCACAGTTACACGTTTGATTTTCAAGAGGCTGCTCCCTTCAAGGCTTGGGGCTCATTCATGTTTTTTTTTGCGTCGGCAGGCGTGCCAGTCAGGACGCTGGGCGTGTCGCCGCGAGGTGTGGTGCGGGCGAAGAAGATCACCACCGCAGCCACCAGTGAAGTAATTGCCAGGCCGTACAAGCCGCCTTCGATGGAACCGGTGGTCTGTTCAAGGAAGCCAAACGCGGTAGGCGCCACGAAGCCGCCGAGGTTGCCGATGGAGTTGATCAGCGCAATGACCGCCGCTGCAATGCGGGCATCCAGATAGCCCTGCGGGATAGGCCAGAACAGTGCCGAGGCTGCTTTGAAGCCAATCGCCGCGAAGCAGATGGCAACGAATGCGAACACCGGACCACCGGTGGTGGACATGAACATGCCGAACGAGGCGATCACCAGCGTCACCGCGACCCACGCCTGCTGGAATTTCCACTTACCGGCCATGGCTGCAAAGCCGTACATGGCGATGATCGAGATGATCCACGGGATCGAGTTGAACAGCCCGACCTGGAAGTCACCCATATTGCCCATCTTCTTGATCATGCTTGGCAACCAGAAGGTGGCGCCGTAAATGGTCAGGGCGATGGAGAAGTAGATGAAGCAAAAGAGCGCGATCTGTTTGTCGGCCAACAGCTTGAACATCGAAGGCTTGACGGTCTGCGTGGCTTCCCGGACGCGTTGCTCTTCGGCGATGGCGCCAATGAGGGCGTCTTTTTCTTCGGCACTCAGCCACTTCGCTTCACTGGGGTGCGATTGCAGCCAGAACCAGACAAATGCGCAGAGCACCACCGAGGCGAAGCCTTCGATCAGGAACATCCACTGCCAGCCGTGCAAGCCCAGCCCGCTGATATGCAGCAGAGCACCGGAAACCGGACCGGAAATCACCGAGGCAATGGCTGAGCCACTGAGGAAAATCGCCATGGCCTTGCCGCGATCAGCACCTGGCAGCCACTGGGTGAAGTAATAAATGATGCCGGGGAAGAAGCCCGCTTCCGCTGCGCCGAGGATGAAACGCAGCACGTAGAAACTGGTTTCGCCTTGCACGAAAGCCATGGCCATTGCCGCCAGGCCCCAGGTGAACATGATGCGCGTCAACCAGGCTCGAGCGCCGTAGCGTTGCAGCAACATATTGGAAGGCACTTCAAAGATCGCGTAGCCGACAAAGAACAGGCCCGCGCCCAGGCCATAAGCGGCGGCGCCTATGCCCAGATCGGTTTCCAGATGGCTACGCACGAAGCCGATGTTCACTCGGTCAATGTAATTGACGATGAACATGATGACGAAAAGAGGTAATACGTGGCGCTTGACCTTGGCAGCTGCCCGGTCAAGCACAGAGGTGTCCGTCGGACTTTGGACTTTGTTCACTGGGCGACTCCCGATCATTATTTTTTTGGGGACGGGCCGATCATGGACTCAGTCTTTGTTCCGGTCTAATCTAGATTGGCACTTGATTGATACCTGGAATGAATCAATGTTTGAGCTTGCCCAACTGCGTTGTTTTACCACCGTCGCCACTGAACTCAATTTTCGTCGAGCGGCTGAGCGCCTGAACATGACGCAGCCGCCGCTGAGTCGGCAGATTCAATTGCTCGAACATCACTTGGGTGTGGCGCTGTTTACCCGCAGCACTCGCAGTGTCGCGCTGACGGCGGCAGGGCGAGCGTTTTTCATTGAGGCGCAGAACCTGCTGGAGCGCGCGCAGCAGGCGGCGGCGTTGGCCAAACGCTTTGCCGAGGGCGATATTGGCTCGGTGACCATCAGCTTTGTGGGCAGCGCGGTGTATGAGTTCCTGCCCAAAGTCATCGCCGAAGCGCGGCTCAAGCAGCCCCAGGTGAAAATCTCTCTGGAAGAGATGAACACCTATCAGCAGCACGAAGCCATGCGCGCGCGGCGGATTGATCTGGGTATCGTCCGGTCGCCTTTGCTGCAACCGGGCTTCGACACAGAATGCCTGGTACGTGAGCCGTTCGTGCTCGCAGTCCCCAGCCATCATCGGCTGGCGACGGCCGACAGCGTGGCGGTGAGTGATCTGGATGGCGAGCCGTTCCTGATGTATTCCCACGCGGCTTATCCGCCGTTCAACGAATTGCTGACGGGCATGTTTCGCTCAGCTCGGGTTGCGCCGCAGTACGTGCAATGGTTGGGTTCGTCGCTGACGATTCTGGCCCTGGTCAACGCCGGCATGGGCCTGGCACTGGTGCCGCGTTGCGCGGCCAGTGTGGTGTTCAAAGGCGTGACTTTTCGCGACATCGATCTGGGGGAGGGTGTGCAGAGTGAGCTGCACCTGATCTGGCGCTCGGACAACGACAACCCGGCGTTCAGCATGTTGCTGGAGGCGATACGTGGAGCGGTGGCGGTGTCGATGCAGTGAGGACTGGAACAGGATCCCGGTGGGAGCGTATTCATTCGCGAAAGCGGTGGGTCAGTCAGCGATGATGTTGAGGCTGCCGACGTCTTCGCGAATGAATTCGCTCCCACAGGAGACCGTATTCAGTCAGGTGCCGCGGAGCTCAATTCGCAGCCACTTGCCCTGAGACCACCAGCGCCTTGAGCGACGCATCAAACTGTTTCAGCGCATCCACCTGCAGCTCGCGTTGCTGATCGATCTGCGCGGCGATCTCGGCAGCAGTCTTATCGTGCACCCACACCGCCGAAAGCTGCTTACCGCCATTGCCCTCGGCCTTGCCGATGTATTGCAGATTGGCGTCATAGAACTTGGCAACAAAGCGCGCCTCAACCTGGGTATTGCGCTGGGTCAGCAAGCGGTTGTAGGTGTCGAGCATCACCACCACGTCCGGCCCGGCTTGCATCAGCGCATCGAGGTTGTCGTAAACGGTCACCGAAGCGAACTGTTGTTGAAGGGAGCCTTTGAGCCAGTCGATCGCCAGTTTCGGATCGGAACTGTTGACGAACGCCTCGCGGATACGGGCATCCAGGCCAGCATTCTTGGCGCCGTTCAAGGCCATGGAATGGTACTGCTCAAGGTATTCGAGGGTGCTGACGGTGTTTTCGCTGTACAGCACGCCAACCGACTGGCCGTGCTGCAAACCGGCGGTGCTGTTGGCGACCGGCTGAAAGTGGCAAGTCGCTTGCTCGGCTGCAAAAGCGGGCGCGATGGCGCTACCAGTCAGCACGGCAACCAGTGTCAGCAGGGTAGACATTCTCATCGCGCGTTCCTCGCAAGCGGTTTCGGTATGTGGCTATCCTCCTCCTTTGCCGAAAAAACAGAACTTGCGAATTTTGATGGTGACTATCGATTGAACGAATGATGAGATTGGGGCGGAGCCGGGCCTCGTGCGAACCCGTGGGACCGGCTTTAGCCGGGAAGGCTGCATTTCAAGCGACTGATTCCCGCTGCCATACCTGCCTCTTCCCGGCTAAAGCAGGTCCCACGAGAATGCGCACACCGCGTCAGGTCACTGCGGCCTCCTCGGCGACTTACCCACCAGCAACACCGCAATCGCCATCCCTTGAATCACCCCCGCCAACGTGAAAAGCGCGATACCGGCACCGCCGCTGAGCGACTTCACCACGCCAAAAATAGCCGGAGCAAAGGCGTAGCAGCCCTGCGCCGTGGCAACGATCAACGCCACCACGCGCTGGCTTTGCTGGCGGGTGAACTCCGCCTGGGCGATCAGCGGAGGCAGCGACGTCGCATTGCCGATCCCTGCGCCGAACAACACCACGCCCAACCACACCAGCGCGGGCCACTGGTCGATCCCCAGCATCACCAGGCAGCCCAGCAACTGCACGCCGTAGCTCAGGCACGCCACGTTGCGGCGATTGGCGTTGACTGGCATCAAACAGCCCACCAAAGTCCGGCCGACGATGGCGCTGGCCGTCGCAAGTCCCATCGCCAGGCCCGCTTGTGACTCAGTAAGGTGCTGCACCAGCAACAGGAACAGATGAGTAATCAGCCCGATCTGGGCAAACAGACCCAGCGACATACCGGCGGCCAGCGTGACGAATTGACGGTTGCGCCATAGCGAGATGGAAGGCGATACGCTCGGGCTGACAATGTCGGCGGGAGGGCGATCTGCTCCATCCGGGTATTGCCCGAGGTGCTCCGGGCGCAGGGCAAAGACCTTGATCGCCAGCACCGCGATCACGGCGACCGACACACCCCCCACCCACAATGCCGCCTGGCCAAAGCCGAGCTGGCTGATCAGGTAAACCCAGGCCGAAGAAAACACCACCCCGCCAATGCTCGCTCCGTTATAGGCCATGGCCAGCGCGGCAGGGCGCTTGCTGACAAACCACGGCGCAATGGCCGCGTTGACTGCCGCTGCCCCCAGCGTCACCCAACCCAAACCGCTGAGCACCGCCGCCATGAACAGCTGATAAGGCTGCTCAGCCACCGCCCATCCATACACGCCGACGGCGAGCACACCGGCCCCGATCACGCTGACACGGGCCAGCCCGAAGCGTTTATAGAGTCGGGGCAAGTTGACGATCACCAGGGTGCCCGCCAGAAAGTGAACCGTCACGGCTGCCGAGCCTAGGGACAGCGACCAGCCAGTGCGCTGCAGCACCGCATAGAGAAAGATCGGCGGGCCGTAAAAGCCGATCCCCCACCCGAACACCGCCATGACAAACGTCGCCGCGACGACCCTGCTGCCAAAGAAACCCGTTTGCTTCATGACTCACTTCCTTACTGTGCTGTGAACCTCAGTATGATGAGCGGCCAAAACGACGCTTCAGGGATGGCTGAACTATGGATGTCGACTGTGCCGAGGTTTCCCTCGCAGAAGTGGCGGGGGCGATTGCCGACCCGGCGCGCTCACGCATGCTGTGCAGCTTGCTCGATGGCCGCGCACGCACCGCCACTGAACTGGCAGCGGTCGCCGATGTGACCGCGTCCATGGCCAGCAATCACTTCTCGCGGCTGCGCGAGCACGGGCTGGTCGAGCAGATCGTGCAAGGGCGGCACCGCTATTATCGGCTGGCAAACAGCCGGGTGGCGCGGGCGCTGGAGTCATTGCTGTCGATCACCGAACAGCGCGTCAGCCCATTCCAGCCCAGTACCCCGGCTGCGCTGCGTCACGCGCGGACCTGCTACGACCATTGCGCAGGCGAGGTCGCGGTCAGGTTTCACGATGTGCTGCTGCAAGCGGGCTGCATCGAGTCGCAGGGCAGGGACTACGTGATCACCGACCACGGCGTGCAATCGCTGATTGAGCTGGGCGTGGACGTGGACGCCATTAAAGGCCAGCGCAGACGCCTGGCTTATCCGTGCATGGACTGGAGCGAGCGTGCGCCGCACATCGGCGGCGCACTGGGAGCGGCCCTGCTCGACCTGATGCTCAAGCGCGGCTGGGTAACCCGGCAGCTCGATTCACGGGCCTTGAACGTCACCGCCAAAGGCCGCGCCGCGCTGGCCAAGGCATTCAGCCTGTAGCGCTGGTTTTAGCCGCGATGCGCAGCGAATACGATGTGCCTGACACCCCGCAGTCCAACGGTGGGAGCGAATTCATTCGCGAAGGGGTCGGTACATTCGATAGAGATGCATCGGCTGTGCATCCGTCTTCGCGAATGAATTCGCTCCTACAGGTTATTCGCCGCCTTCGGATTCCTGCCCCGCTCCTACGCCTTAGGATCCGGCTCAATGAACCGCGTCGGCTCGCGCCCGCTGGCATTGAGTTGATAAATCTCGGTGGGTCGCCCCTGATCATCGAAAAACACCTGGCCGACCCCCGCCGAGTTCCACAGCCGTTCACCGGCCTTGCTGTGCTCCGGGATGCGTGGGACGACGCGCATCAGGCGGCGTTTGGTAAACCAGTTCAACGGCGAGCGCGGCGAGTAGAGCCAGCGGTTCAGGCGATCGAACCAGTCCAGCAGGCGCTGGGGAAATTCGTTTTTCAGGCCGCTGCTGGTGATCTGCCAGATGTGCGGGTTGGCCGTGCGATGACGAATCAGGATCTTGTAGACAAACGAGTAGTGCACGTCACCCGAGAGGATCACGTAATTCCCCGGGGTACGCGAATGGCGAAAGATATTGAGGATCACCTGCGCCGCACCCCGATGCGCCATCCAGTTCTCGGCGTCCACCAACAACGGATGCCCGCACCAGCTGAATACCTTCTGCACGGTTTCGATCAACTTCACGCCAAAGACCGGCGCGGGCGAGACGATGATCGCCGACGGATGATCGAGCAGATCCTGTTGCAACTCGCTCAGCGCTTCCCAATCCAGCAGGCCCGAAGGCTGATGCAGGTTGAACTCGCTGCGCCAGCGGCGGGTGCGGGTGTCGAGCACCACCAGTGCCGGGGTAGTCGGCAGCACGTAATGCCATTCCTGGAATTTCAGTAGCGTATCAATCAGGCCATCCAGTGCTTCGCTCTGCAGGTAGCCGTTGGGCGTCTGTTGCGTCAGCTGCCGGGTTTGCTCCAGCAGTTTAGGGAAGGCGTCAGGGTTATTGCCCCAGCCCTGACACAGCAAATAAGCCACCAGTGCGTTGCCGATGATGCGCTTGGAAAACGGATGGCCATAGGCGGTCTCTTCCCACTTGGCCGACAGGTTCCAGTCATCGGTCACGTCGTGATCATCAAAGATCATCAGACACGGCAGATGGGCAAAGACCCGCGCAACGCCGCCCAGGCCAGTCACGAATGCATCGATGCAGTGCTGTTCTTCTTCGTAGCGCGGCTGCTCGCCCGCTTCGAAGACCGGGGGAGTTGGCGCGATCAGCGTCCACGGCACTGGCGACCAGACCAGCAAGTACATGGCGATCACTTCCGCCAGGGTCACCAAGTGGTTGTCCGCGCTGTTGCTGGTGAAGATCGGTTTGCGCGTACCGCCAAAAAAACGCTCGCGCAGGGTGTCATTGCTTTTCAGTGCCGGTAGCAGGTCGGCGCGGTTGTAATAGCTGGCGGGGTGGCCGTAGAGCGCCGCGCTGTCATCGACGATGGCGCCGTCCAGGTATTCATGAAACAGGCCCAGACGCTCGATCAGCGCGTGAATGGCACGCAACATAGGCCCGGCCACATCATCGGCGTAGACCTGATCGCCACTCATCATCAACAGTGCCGGACGCTGCAGGGCGTCCGGGTTGCTGGCCAGCAGCCGGTCGGCGCACAACAAACCCTCTTCGGCTGCGTGATGAGGCTTGCGACATGAGCCGTGGAGCAGTTGGTCGATGCTGCTGCGCAGGACGAAATCCGGCAGTTGCCGGTCGGCGTACAGCAGATGCGGCGCCCAGTCGGCAATGCCCTGCTGGCCGTCGATCAGCACATCGTAGGCAATCCGGGTGTCGCACGGCAGGGGAGTCTCCAGCGAGACGTCGATCAGGTGAATAAAGGCCTCACGGCCGACGGCAATCACCTGGCATTGCTGCTCGTCGAGCTGCACATCCCGTGAGTCTGCTTCGCCGCTGACCTGCAACTGCAACGTCGTCGCCAACGGCCGCGAGCCCACCAGCCACAGCACCAGACGGCCAGGCTCAAGACGCCGCAGAATCGGGCCAGCGAGCACGCTTGGGAGAGATTGGGCTGTAGAAGCGACGGGCACAGACATCCGGCAAGTTAACTCTCACGACAAAACAGCCGCCGATAGTAGCGCAAATACCTGACGTGGGGCTTTCAAACGATTGGCGCCAATGCACCTGTAGGAGCTGGCCCTGTAGGAGCTGCCGCAGGCTGCGAAAGCGGTTCGTCTGATACACCGCTGTTCGCAGCCTTCGGCAGCTCCTACAGGTCAAGCATTCTCATTGCCAGGCCGGGTAAACGAGTACCGGTCAATATCATCCCTGAGCTTCCAGCCCTGGCTTTGCCAATACCGCGCGGCGGTGGCGTTGGTCTTGAACACATCCAGGTGAGCTTTATGAATGCCCAGGGCTTCAAGGCTGGAAACACAACGCTCCACCAGCGCATTGGCAATGCCCTGGCGCCGATACTCGGGGAGCACCAGCAAATGCTGCAAATAGCCGCGTCGACCGTCGTGCCCGGCCATGATGCAGCCGCATACCCTGCCGTCGGCTTCAGCGACAAAACTCAAACCAGGGTTGCGTTGCAGGTAGCGCTCGGTGGATTCCCGAGAGTCGGCATCACGCAGGGAAATACCCGGTGTGTCGCGCATCATCTGCACAATGGTGTCGTAATCGGCCAGTGTCATGACCCGGAGGGTGAACATGCAATTGCCACTCGTCTTGGCTGGATTGAGTGGGCAGGCTAGCAGGATCACAACCGTTTAGGCAGACGGTTCACGTTCCGTGCTGTACTGGAAAGCTGCCCAAACAACTCATTTTTCCTCCAGCGGTGAAACTGTTGAGCCATTTCAGGGGTTTTTCTTTTTGGCAGAGAAGGTGAGGATAGGCGCCTGCTTTTGATCCCAGCCCTTTGCTGACCACTTTCCGAGGAACCGACATGAAAGCCATCGTCTTTACCCAGAACGGCTTGCCTATTGAAAACCCTGACTCCCTGATCGATATGGACCTGCCTAAACCGACCCCTGGCCCTCGGGACTTGCTGGTCGAGGTGCGGGCCGTTTCAGTCAACCCGGTGGATACCAAAATCCGCGCCGGCACGGTGGTCACCGAACCCAAGGTCGTGGGTTGGGACGCCGTGGGCGTGGTTCGTGAAGTCGGGACCGAGGTGACGCTATTTCAGCCGGGTGATGAAGTGTTCTACGCAGGCTCCATCGTGCGTCCGGGCAGCTACAGCGAATTTCATCTGGTGGACGAACGCATCGTCGGCCACAAGCCCAAGTCCCTGGACAACGCCCACGCGGCGGCTTTGCCACTGACTTCGATTACCGCATGGGAGCTGCTGTTCGACCGCCTCGGCGTGCCGGAAGGTGGTGGCGAGGGTGAGAGCCTGTTGATCGTCGGAGCTGCCGGTGGCGTCGGTTCGATCCTTGTCCAACTTGCGCGGCAGTTGACCAAAATGACCGTGATTGGCACCGCCTCACGCCCGCAAACTCAGGAGTGGGTCAAGCAACTGGGCGCTCATCACGTCATCGATCACAGCCAGCCACTGGTGGCGCAACTGGAGCAGATCGGCGTAGGCCAGGTGACTCATGTTGCCAGCCTGACCCACACCGACAGCCACTTCACGCAATTGATCGAAGCACTGCGCCCGCAAGGTCGACTGGCGCTGATCGATGATCCGGCAACACTCGACGTCATGCCCATGAAGCGCAAGGCGCTGTCGTTGCACTGGGAGCTGATGTTCACCCGTTCGCTGTTCGAAACCCCGGACATGATCAAGCAGCATGAACTGCTCAATCGAGTTGCGTCGCTGATTGATCAGGGCGTGCTGAAAACCACCCTGGGCGAGCATTTCGGCACCATCAACGCCGAAAACATGCGCCGCGCCCACGCCGTGATCGAGAGCGGCAAAGCGCAGGGCAAGATTGTGCTTGAGGGGTTTTAGGCCCTCGTCGCGCTAGCTGAAAACGCAGAACCTGTGGGAGCAATCGGAGGTTACGACGGTCGCGAAGGCGATGTGCCTGACACTCCGCCTCGCCAACAAGTTGGCTCCTACAGGGGTGGGGAGGTCTGCACAGATCACAGCTGCGCCTCAATGGCTGCCTTGTCGATCACCGACCACACCTGCTCGACCTTGCCCTCCTTGAACCGGTAGAAAACGTTCTCGCTGAACCGGACCTTTCTACCGTTCACCGGCAAGCCGAGAAAAATCCCCGTGGGCGTGCAAACAAAGTCCAGCCGACTGGCGACGTGATTCGAATCAGCGACCAGCAGGTGAATATGGAATCGCAAATCCGGTATTTGCCGGTAATCGTTTTCCAGCATCTCGCGATAGCCTGAAAGCCCGACGTGGCGCTCATTGTAATGAACCTGCTCATGGACAAAATCTCCGAGCTGCGCCCAGTCTTGCGCGTTCAGGCAGGCGATGTAGCCTCTGTACACAGTGGGAAGGTCAGTGCTATTCATGATCTTTGCCTCCGGGTTTCAGTTGCAGGGAAGAACACCGTGATCGACTTCAACAACAAGGGCTTTTTCAAACTCAAGCAGAACGACGAGTACGCCGAGCGTGTGACGGCGCTGCTGCTGGACGGCGAGCAAGTGATCGATTCCTATAAGTCCATGCGCGACGGCGTGGTGTTCACCAATAAAAGAATCATTGCGGTCAACGTGCAAGGCATCACGGGCAGCAAAAAAGACTTCACGTCGCTGCCTTATAAAAACATCGTTGCCTACTCCGTGGAAACGTCTGGCACCTTTGACCTGGACTCTGAACTGGAAATCTACTTTTCGTCACTGGCAAGGTGAAATTCGAGTTCACCGGGAGGACGTCGATGATAGAGATTTCCAGGCTCATCTCCCGGCATCTGCTGGCCTGACTTCAAGGCCAATGGTTTTTTGACTTGGCACTTGCCGATTCAAGCCTGAAACTTGCCCCATCAATTTCACTGCAAGGCTGCCCCATGATTACCATCCGCCCCATGATCGCTGAAGACTTCGAGCGCTTCTGGCCTACCTTTCAGGCTGTGGTCAGCGCGCAGGAAACCTATGCGTATGAGCCGCTGATGACTCAGGAGCAGGCCCTGCATCTTTGGCTGGATTACCCGGCACACACCTTGATCGCTGAAGAAGATGGCGTCTTACTGGGTAGCTATTACCTCAAGGCCAACGCGGCCGGGCCGGGCAGTCATGTGTGCAACTGCGGGTACATGGTCAGCGAGGCCGCGCGCGGTCGTGGCGTGGCGCGCTTGATGTGCGAGCATTCTCAGCAGCTGGCGCGGGAAAACGGGTTTCTGGCCATGCAGTTCAACTCGGTGGTGTCGACCAACGAAGCGGCGGTAGCGCTCTGGCAGAAATTGGGGTTTGAAGTGGTGGGTCGTCTGCCGCGTGCCTATCAGCATGCGCGCCTGGGGCTGGTGGATTGCCTGGTGATGTACAAGTGGCTGGCACCTGAGCAAGGCGCACCGGCCAAGCTCATCGGGCGCAAGAATATCGAGTCGGTGGTGTCCCGACCGCGCAGGCCGAAGCCGTAAGAGTCCGAGCTGAAATACATGCTTGTCTGGATGAATGCAGAACCTGTGGGGCCGGATTTATCCGGGAAGGCTATATTCCTGGCGACGAATGTGCGGGGACTGTGCTGGCCCCTTCCCGGATGAATCCGGTCCCACATGATCATCGCGCACTCGGATTGCCCGGCGGCGCCCACGCCTAAACCTCAGAACACGCCAGCATCCCGATATCTTCGGCAACCGATCGGCTCATCACGGTATTTTCCGGCCACCTATCGCGCTGGTTTTCGAGGATTTCCAGGGTGTGGCCGGTGCCGATCATCTGCACCGTTCGTTTTTCGCAGTTATAGCGGCGCTTGGTGTATAGCTCGCCGCTCAGGCCCGTACGTTTGGTGACGATCACGCGGTGGGTCGTTTTGCCACTTTTGTGCACCAGCTCATGTTTGCCGTAGGGGTCGTTAGGGACCTCAATGATGGTCGCCTCCAGCGCGAAAGCCGGTAGTGTCCCCATTGCCAACAGCAGCATTGCCCATTTCATAGGCTCTCCTTGCCGACTGCCTGACCCTTGTCAGGCTTGTCATCCGATGATTGTTCGGCGCGATGCCGATTCAATGGCTATCGGCGGGCGGGCAGGGAGCTGGAATGGGGGATGTGAGAATCCGGCGAACGGTCGTCTGGCTGACACAGAGGAGGCGGCCTCGCGACCGCTTTGGGTATTGCTCGTCAGAACTGATATTTGGCTGTGACCATGAGATTGCGCGGATCACCGTAGTACCCGCCGAGGAAGGTTTCATCCAGTGAGCTCAGGTACTTCTTGTCGAACAGGTTGTTGACGTTGACCAACGTGGACAGGTTGTCAGTGAACTCGTAACGAGCCATCAGATTGAACAATGCGTAGTCGTCCTGTTCGGCCTTGACGGTCTGGCCCAACTGCCAGGGCGTGGTGCTGAAGTGAATGCCGCTCTGCCAGTTCACCCCTCCGCCCACGGTCAGCCGATCCAGTTCTCCGGGCATGCGATAGGTGGTCCAGAATTTGGCAAGCTCTGCTGGCGCCACGGTGTTGATTCGCTCTCCGCCTGCATCTTTAGTGATGGCGTGGGTGTAGCTGGCCGCGACTTTCCAGCCCGGCAGGATTTCGCCGTTGACCTCGGCATCAAAACCACGAGTCTTGGCGCCATTGACCGGACGATAAGCCCGCTCGCTTTGCGTGCCGCTGACGATCTGGCCCGGATCCAGCTCGGCCAGATTGTCCTGCTTGGTCATGAACACATCGAAGCTGGTGTTGATGCGGCCGTCGAGAAACTCGCTTTTCAGGCCGACCTCGAAAGCATCGCCCGTGCGCGGCTCCAGGGACTTGCCATCACGATCATGCACGCTTTGCGGCTTGAAGATGCTGGTGTAGCTGGCGTAGACCGAGTGTTGATCGGTCAGGTCGTAGACCACACCCGCGTAGGGTGTGAACTCGCCGTGTTCCTGGTATTGAGTGTCGCTGCTGCTGGCGGCATCTTCCGGCGCGCGGTAATGGTAATAGCTGTCGTATTTGTAGTTGCTCGCCCGGCCGCCGAGGATCACCGACAGGTCGTCAGTGGGCTTCAGGCGCACGGCGGCGTAGGTGCCCAGTTGGCGAATGGTGGTGTCGTTGTCGAACAGGATCTGGCCGTTACCCTGGGGCTGGGCGGTGTTGTTGTTCCAGGTGTAGTAATTGATGTTACGGCCTTCCACGTCCTCGCCCGCAGCGGGGTCGTTGTGGTCTTCGAACTTGGTGTAGGTCATGCCGACCACCAGCTCGTGCTCGCGTCCGAACAGCTGGAACGGGCCCTTGGCATTGACGTCGATCCCCGTCTGCTTTTGCCAGCCGGTTGAAGAGCCGCCGTAGAGCTGCACGCCATCACCGGTCGCTTCATCGAGAAACCCCCAGCTGGCAGACGCCAGTTTCGAGTCCCGCTTGCTGTACATCTGATTGACCGAAGCCTTCAGCGACCAGTTATTGGCCAACTGCTGTTCCAGAGAATAGAAAACGTTGAGCGTGTCCTGCTGACGGCTGCTCCAGCGTGAAGCCGGGTTGGTCGCGCGGGAAAAATCAGTCTGGCCACCCTGACTGTTGAACAGCGGGAAGCTGGCAAACGACACGCCACGCGGGTCTTGCTTCTGGTAGTCATACCCGGCAGTAAACAGCAGGCTATCGGTGAGGTCCGCTTCGAGAATGCCGTAGTAGACCTGCTTTTCGGTCTGGTAATGATCAACGAAGCTATTGCCCTGCTGGTAGGCATTGACCATGCGACCGCGAATATTGCCGGTGGGTGTCAATGGCCCGGAAACGTCCATCTCGATGCGGTACTGATCCCACGAACCCAGGCCCGCGCTGACATAACCCTGCACGTGATCGGTAGGGCGCTTGCGCACCAGATTGATGGTGCCGGACGGGTCGCCAGCACCGGTCAACAAACCGGAAGCGCCGCGCAGGACCTCGATGCGGTCGTAGATCGCCATGTCCGACAGGCTTTGCGGCGTGGCGCTGGTGGACACCACCAGAGTGGTGGGCACGCCATCGTATTGATAGCTGTCGATGCCATAACCGCGCGAGTAGATGTTCACCCGCTCGGAGTCCAGGGGCTGCAGGGAAATGCCCGGGGTCTGCTCCAGCACTTTGGCGAGACTGTTGAGGTTCTGATCATCCAGACGCTGACGAGTGATGACGCTGACGGTCTGCGGCGTTTCGCGCAACGACAGGTTCAGACGTGTTGCGGTATTGGTCGCGCCGGTGGTGTACGACCCTGTGCCTTCAGTGGTGAGGCCCAGGGAGCGGCCGTCGATGCTGGTGGCTCCCAGCTCCACAGCGCCTTGTTTGTCGGCGGCCGGGGTCAGCAGGTAGTTGCCTTGCGGGGTTTTCACCATGGCGAGGCCGGTGCCCGTCAACAAACGGGCAAGGCCCTGATCGACGCTGAAAGAACCCTGCAAGCCCGGGCTGGATTTACCCGCTGTCAGACGCGCATCCGTGGACAGCGCAATCGCCGCCTGACGCCCGAACTGGCTGAGCGCCTGGTCCAGCGGCCCGGCAGCGACCGAAAAACTGACCACCGCGTTTGCCGGGCCAGCCGGGTCCTGGGCATACACCGTAGGGGCCGCGAGCGTTGCGCCCAATGACAGACTGCTGGCAAGCATCAACTGCATGGCCGAAGCGCGGGTTTCGTGGATGGCTCGGGCAAGGGGCTGGCGACGGGGAGGGCTACGGTGCTTCATGCAGTGCTTCCGAAAGGTCTGAAAGGGCCGCCTCAGCAGCGGGAATATCCCTAAGCCAATCGAGAATCGAAAAACTGCCTGTGATGGGAAAATTTATGCCGAGCGTCGTGCTGTTACCGTCACCCAGTAGCGGGTGCGCCGCACAATGCTGACCGGCAGGCTGTCTTCAAGCAGGGAAAGAATCCGTTCGCTGTCGTCCAGAGGATAGGAGCCGGTGAGCAACAAGTCGGCGACTTGCGGGTCGCAACGCAGAACACCGCTGCGATAGCGGGCCAGTTGCGCCACGAAATCCCCCAGGCGCATGCGCTCGGCCACGATGAAACCGTCGATCCAGGCAACGCTGGCCGGGTTGGCCGGTTGGCTGCGGGAAACACCGTCGGCACCGATATAGGCCTGATAGCCCGCCTCGACAATATGCTCCGCAGGGTTGCCCGGCACCGAAGCTGCCACTCGACCGCTGCTCACCGAGAGCAGCGTGCCGGAACCTGCCTGTTCACAACGCACGGTAAAGCGCGTGCCCAGCGGGCGGAGCAGGGCGTCATGGGTTTGCACCCGCATCGGTCGCTGCGCTGGATCGTTGCCGGTGAGAATGTCCACCTCGCCGTAGCGCAACACGATGCGTCGCTCCGTGGTGCTGAAGCGGATGTCCGCCGCGCTGTCGGTGTTGAGCCACAGCTGCGTGCCGTCGGCCAGTTCGTGATGACGACGCTCGCCGGTCGCAGTGCTCAGGTCAGCCAGGCCGCTCTGCAACCAGTGACTGTCCTTGCTCTGCCAGCCGACGGCACCCAGCAGCCCCGCGCCGACCAATACCTTCAAGGCCTGACGACGATCGCCACTGACGTAGCGGGTGTGCTGCAAGGCGCTGCGGGCTACGGGGTTTTCCAGCAGGTGAGCGCGGTTTTTCAGCACGCCGGGCAAACCCGTCATGCGCTGCCAGGCGCGCTCATGTTCGCTGTCGCTTTGTCGCCAGCGTTGCAGTTGTTGCAACTCGGTTTCGCTGATGTCGCCGGACTGGCTCAGGGTGAACCAGGCAATCGCCTGATCCCGCACGTCGGCACGGATCGGCAATTCTCGGGCGCGGTTGGCGGGCACGGGACTCACTCGAACAGGCTGGCGTAGCAGCGGCTGAACGCCTTGAGCATGGACTTCTGCACCTGATTCACGCTTAGCCCGAGTTGCGTGGCGATCTGTTTGTAGGTCAGGCCATCGAGTTGCGAGAGCAGGAAAATCTCCCGGACGCGTGGGGACAGACCGTGCAGCAGTTCATCGATTTCGGTCAGGGTTTCGATCAGCAGGTAGCGTTCTTCCGGAGACAGCTCGAAGTGCTCCGGCTGGGTGGCCAGCGCTTCGGCATAGGCTCGCTCCACGGCCAGCCGCCGCCAGCGATTGACCAGCAAGCTGTTGGCGATGGTCGCCAGGTACGCCAGCGGTTGCTTGAGTTCATTGATCGGGCTGCGCGAGCGGATGATCCGCACAAAGGTGTCCTGAGCCAGATCATCCGCATCCGCTGCCTGACCCAAACGGCGCTGCAGCCATCCCTTGAGCCAGCTGTGATGCTGCAGATAAAGGACTTCGACATCCTGTTCGAACGAATTGCGCGTGCCCATCAGCCAGTACGCCTATATGTAGATGATAACTATTCGCAATATTAACGATATGGTTGAACGGGGCGCAACTTGAAACTGTACCGGCCCCCCAAACACGGACGCTCCTGGAGATCACCGAACCTGCACGAGATCCTGCCTGCAACCCAGGATCTTGGGCTGACTAGATCTCTGTGGGAGTGCCCACGTCGTCCAGACGCCGCGCTGTCGCGCAGCAAACACAGGACCTGTGGGAGCGAGCTTGCTCGCGAAAGCAATTTTCCTGCCCTCAGAGATATATCGGGTGTACCTGCCTCTTCGCGAGCAAGCTCGCTCCCACGTGTCGTCACTGAGCCCGCTCCCGCATAAAAAGCGTTCTCTGCGTTTTCACAATTGTCCCTTTCTGGTTGACAGTCAAACCCCTCCCAGCCGATTTATCCCTTTCAAGTGGGTCGTTAATCTAGCCCCAAGTTGAACGACAGCTTCTAAACCCACTTCGAAAAAGGATTCCACCATGACTAACGCCACTTACAACCGCCTGAACAAAGACGACGCTGTAGTCCTGATGATCGACCACCAGACCGGTCTGATTTCCCTGGTGCAGGACTTCAGCCCCAACGAGTTCAAGAACAACGTGCTGGCTCTGGCTGACGTGGCTAAGTTCTTCGAATTGCCGACCATCCTCACCACCAGTTTTGAACAAGGCCCGAATGGCCCACTGGTTCCAGAGCTCAAAGAGATGTTCCCGGACGCGCCCTACATCGCCCGCCCTGGTCAGATCAACGCCTGGGACAACGAAGATTTCGTCAAAGCGATCAAGGCCACCGGCCGCAAGCAACTGATCATTGCCGGTGTGGTAACCGATGTATGCGTCACCTTCCCGACCTTGTCAGCGCTGGCCGAAGGCTTCGACGTGTTCGTGGTGACTGACTCGTCGGGCACCTTCAACACCACGGTGCAACAGGCGGCCTGGAACCGCATGACCCAAGCCGGCGCTCAAATGATGAACTGGTTCTCGGTGGCCTGTGAGCTGCAAGGCGACTGGCGCAACGACATCGAAGGCCTGGGTAACCTGCTGTCCCAGCGCATCCCGAACTATCGCAACCTGATGAACAGCTACTCGGCCATGGCTGCCCGCCAAGGCTGATCAACCTGACCGCTCAAAGCCCGCCTGCGAAGGCGGGCTTTTGTCGTTTCGCGTGTTTAGAACTGGTACTCGACGCCCGCACCGGCATACCAGGAAGCACCGGGCGCGGCTTCGTAATAGCGGCCGTTGCTGTCACCGACGATCACCGAGCCGACGTACTGGCGATCAAAAATGTTGTCCAGGCGCACCAGTTGGTGGGTGGTCCATGCCCCGTAATGCTGTTCGAAACGGGTTCGCCAGTTGAACACGGCATAACTGGGTGCTGCCTTTTCGCCGTTGGTGTCTTCGACATACACCTCGCTGCGGTACTGGCCCTCGAAGCCCATGCTGATACCGGGAAGCGGCTTCCAGACCAGTTCGCCATACAGGTTGCTGGTGGGCACCCCTGGCAGGTGATTACCCTTTTCGATCACGTTGCTGCCTTGGGCAAAGTCGTCGTCATAGGTCGCTTCGAGCCGGGTGTAGGCCAGGGTCGCGTCCCAGTATTGATTGAGTTCGCTTTGCAGGCTCAGCTCGAAACCCTGGCGCACGGTTTTGCCTGCGTTGGCGTAGCTGGTGCGGCCATCGGTGGCGGCGGCGACGACGATTTCGTCTTCGGTACGGATCTGGAAGATCGCTGCGTTGACCCGCACGTTGTCGCTGATCCTGGCCTTCAAGCCCAGTTCGTATTGGGTGCTGGTGGCAGGGCTCAAACCGAAGTTGAAGCTTTCTGCCAGGCCTGGGGCGTAAGCCATCTCGGCCTGGGTCGGGGTTTCAAAGCCTTTGCCTGCGCTGATGTAGCCATGCAGGTCCGGCGTGAAGGCGTACATCACCGACAGCGACGGAGTGTTTTGCTGATACTTCTTCGAGCCGCTGGAGTCGCCGTTGAGCAAGTACTTGTCATCGACCTCCATCTTCATGGTGCTGTGGCGAACCCCCGCGTCCACGGTCCAGCGGTCCAGTTCCCAATGGGCCTGAACGTATGGGTCGAGGCTGGTGGCGGTGTCTTGCTCTTTGCGCCGCAGTTCGCCTTTGACGCCCAGTTGGCTGCCACTGAAATTCTGATAGCCACGGCGGTCGTCACGGCTCTGATCGTAGTCGGCGCCGAAGGTGATTTTCAGGTCGCCGGGGGCGGCTTGAATGGGTTGAATCCAGCGCAAGGTGCCCCCGTGGAATTCACGATCAAAGTCCACCACGCCACCGCCACGCTGGCTGTTGGAGACCACGGTGCGGGGAATCGACAGGTACTGAATCACGCTGCGCTGACCGGCATACAGATTGAATTGCAAGGTGGCATCGCCGAAGTAGCGCTCGTAGTTCATGCCCACTTGCTGATGGTCGATGCTTTTGCGAGTGTCGTAGGTTTCGGCCACCGCAGCGGTTGAGCGTGGGTCGCGTTTGTAGGCATCCCAGGTCTGGCCCAGCGGGTCCTGCGTGTTGTTCTGCTCCAGGCTGCTGAAGATCAGCGCCAGTTTGCTGTCTTCGTCAGGATGCAGGGTCAGCTTGCCGAACGTCTGATCGCGGCGGGCGGCGCTGTGATCGCGATAGCCGTCGGTGTCCAGGCGCGAGGCATCGAGAACGAACCCGGCCTTGTCGTCGCCGCCTTCGGCATACAGATGATTCTTGTTGAAACCGTCGCTGCCAAAAGTGGTTTCCGCGCCGACTTTGGCGGGCCCTTGACCGTCCCGGGAAAACATCTGAATGATCCCGCCCGCGTTGCTGCCGTAGATGCTGGACGTCGGGCCGCGCAGTACTTCGATCCGGTCGGCGACATCCAGGTTGAGCGACGCCGCCTGGCCCTGGCCGTCAGGCGTGCTGGCGGGGATGCCATCGCTGAGCAGCTTCAGGCCGCGTATGCCAAACGCCGAACGGGCGCCGTAGCCGCGTGAAGAAATCTGCAAATCCTGGGCGTAGTTCTGGCGGTTTTGTACCACCAGGCCTGGCACACGGGACAAGGCTTCGGACAGGTTGACGCCCAGTTGCCCGTCGTTGATCTGCGCGTGGGTGACGGTGTCGATGGAGAAGGGCAGGTCGAAGCTGGAAACCGGCGCGTAGGTGCCGGTGACCACCAGCGGGTCGAGAATATTCACCGCAGCAGGTAGCGGTTCAGCGCAGACGAGCACACTACCACCAAGTCCCCAGAACAGCAGTGGCAGACGGAGTGTGTGCAGCGTTCCGGGGTTTTTCGAGCGGCGGGGCATGTGGAGCTTCCTGCTAAGGGTCATGGAGCGAAATGATTTAGAGAATAAGGTGAGTCTGGCTTATCAACGCATGGCTGGGGTAGCCATTTACCCACATAACGTCCGAGTTGAGAGGCTGTCCCCGTGGGACCGGCTTTAGCCGGGAAGAGGCCGGTACATCCACTGCATCGGCGTCGACCGACCTGCCGCCTTCCCGGCTAAAGCCGGTCCCACGGATCGATGTCAGCTTCATATAAACAACAAAGCCCGCACTAGGCGGGCTTTGCTGGTGTCGCTTGAAGCTTGCAGCTCAAAACCTACTGCTTATTGCCAGCCTCAAGGGTGGTCTTGTCCAGCGGGTGACCTTTGGCCAGCGTCGCACGGACTTCTTGTACCAGCTTCGCCGAAACAGCAGGCGCCTGGTTGGACCAGCCCTGACGCAGGAAGGTAGCCAGCTCAGCCACTTCCGCATCGTTCATGCGCTGGGCAAAACCCGGCATCGGCAGGATCGACGGTGCACGTTCCGTGGAAGGCGTTTTTGCGCCTGCCAGAATCACGTGAACCAGCGCTGTCGGGTCTTGGGCGTTGATGATCGAAGCACCGTCCAGACGCGGGAAGATCCGCGAGGCGCCTTCACCTTTGACGAAGTGGCACGCGCCACAGTTGTCCAGGTAGAGGCGTTCACCCAGGGTCAGGTCCTTGGCGGCGGTCAGCTTGCTCGCTGTGGCATCGCTGCGCGTGGCGTCATGCTGATAAACAGCCTTGGCGTCAGAACCCAGCGACTTCAGATAAGCCGCCATCGCATGCAGATCTTCATCGGTCATGTGCGAGGTGCTGTTGGCGACAACGTCGGTCATTTCGCCAGCCACCGAAGCCTTGTCGTTACGACCCGAACCCAGGTAATCGACGATCTCGTCCTGCGACCAATGTGCAACGCCGCGCAACGCAGGCACTGCCCAGCCGTTAAGCAAGGCACCGCTCAGGTAGTCAGCACTCTTCTCGTCCAGACCCTTTTCCTGCATGGTCAGCGCGCGAGGGGTGTGGCATGAACCGCAGTGGCCCAGGCCTTGTACCAGATACGCGCCACGAGCGATCTTTGGATCGACACCGGCAACAGGAGCAGGGGTGGACTCAGGCGTTGGCGAGAAGAACGTGCGCCAGTAAGCCAGCGGCCAGCGAATCGACAGCGGCCATGGGATGTCATTGGCCTTGTTCGCTTGCGTGACCGGCTCAACGCCTTTCATGAAGTACGCGTACAGCGCTTGCGTGTCTTCATCCGAAACCTTGGCATAGGACGGGAACGGCATCGCCGGGTACAGCGCGCTGCCATCGTGGTTGACGCCGCGGCGTACAGCACGCTCGAAGTCACCGTAGGTCCAGTTACCGATGCCGGTTTCTTTGTCCGGCGTGATGTTGGTGGCGTAGATCGTGCCGATGGGCGACTCGATGCCAAGCCCGCCAGCAAAAGTTTTGCCGCCATCGTGCGCCGTGTGGCACGCCACGCAATCGCCAGCGCGCGCCAGGTAGGCGCCTTTGCTGATGAGTTCAGGCGTAATCTCCTGAGTCATCGTTGCAGCGGCATCACCGGAGCGATTGAGGAACACGCTGACCAGCCAGGCCAGCAGTGCCAGCACAACGCAGACCGCCAGCAGTACCAGCAATGGGGAGCGGGATTTCGATGTCATGTTCGCGCTCCTCATGCCTGCACCAGCGGGCCAGGGTTTTTGATGTACTGCTCAACGATTGCCTTGGCCGAGAACAGGGTCAGCGCGCCGATCATCGAGGTCGGGTTGGCCTGGAAGTTCTGCGGGAACGCGTTGCCGCCCGGCACGAACACGTTGTGCACGTCCCAGCTCTGCAGGTAGCGGTTCAGCGCCGTAGTCTTCGGATCGTCGCCCATCACCGCGCCGCCCACGTTGTGGGTGGACACGTACTTGGTGATGTCCCAATGAGAATCCATCGACAGGAAGCTCTCGCTGAAGCTGTCCGGACCCAGTTCCTTGGTGATGTCCAGCACGATCTTGCGCAGGTGTTGCTGCAGTTTCAGTTCGTTCTGTTTCCAGTCGAACGTGATGCGCAGCAGTGGCAGGCCCCATGGATCTTTGTAAGTCGGGTCCAGGTCCACGTAGTGGCCGCGATACGACTGGCAACTGGTGGTGATGCTGACTTTCATGGAGTGGCCGTACCAGTCGACCATGCCTTCTTTCCAGCCCTGCCCCCAATCCGGCGTCCCGCTTGGCAGCGCGGTGCCGATCGGCGCACCGGTGGCCTGCGAGCTGTGGATCTTCGCGCCGCCGATGAAACCCAGCGCCGCGCCATCGTAGTTGCCTGGCGAGATGTCGTTGAACATCTGCCCGGTCGCGCCGGCCGTGGCGAACGGGTTGAATTCCTTGTCCTTGAAGAACAGCGTCGAGCCGCCGTTGCTGAGGAACGCGTAGTTGCGACCCACAGTGCCGGTTTCGGTGATCGGGTCGTAAGGCTTGCCGATGCCGGACAGCAGCATCAGGCGCACGTTGACGAACTGGAAACCGGCCAGAATCACGATGCCAGCAGGCTGGAAAACCAGGTTGCCGTCGGCGTCGGCGTAAGTCACGCCTTTGGCGGTTTTGCCGTCCGGGTGCAGCTCGACCTTCAAGACGTTGGCGTTCACGCGGTAGGAGAAGTTTTCCATGCGCTTGAGCGAATCCAGCACCGCCGTTTGCGGCGAAGCCTTGGAGTAGTTCAGGCACGGGTACTTGCTGCAATAACCGCAGTAGTTGCACGGCGCAATCTGGTTGCCGTAAGGGTTGGTCCACGCCTGGGACACGTTCGCCGACGGGTTCGGGAACGGGTGGTAGCCCATGCGGGTGGCCACTTCGGCAAACATCTTGGTGTTCAGCGTGTCTTGCAGAGGCGGCAGCGGGAAGGGCTCCGAGCGCGGGCCTTCGAACGGGTCGCCACCGGCCATGATCTGGCCACGCAGGTTGCCGGTGTTGCCGGACAGGCCACAGATCTTGTCGAACTTGTCCAGGAACGGCTCGATTTCTTCCCAAGTGAACGGGTAGTCGCCGATGCGCATGTCTTCTTGCAGGATGCCCGGCTTGTAGGCCTGGTCTGCATAGGTCTTGAGCTTGATGTCGGTCGGGGTAGGACGAATCAGTACACCGGTCCAGTGCAGGCCCGAGCCGCCGACGCCAGTGCCAGGTTCGAACGCGCCCCACTTGCGAGTCGGCAGCGCGACGTCGTTGGCGGTGTGGCGCACGGTCATGGCGGCCGCTTTCGGGGTGGCCATGATCTTGTTGCGGATGCCGTATGCGTATTGATCGGCAGGTTTGGGGTAGGCGAAGTCGGTGTTATTGCGATCTTCACCGCGCTCCAGGGCGCGAACTTTCAAACCTGCCTGAGCCAGTTCAATGCTCATCAACGAGCCGGCCCAGCCGAGGCCGACGACCACTACGTCGACTTCGTCATTAGTAATATTTGCCATAAAAATCAGATTCTCTAGACGAAGGGTATCAACCGCGCTGGCCGCTGATGCTGACCGGGCCGAGGGGGTACTTGACGTTGTGCTGTGTCACCCATTCCACGTAACTGGCGCGGGCTCCGGGGAAACCGATGGCGATCCAGGCTTTCATGCCCTTGTTGCCGCCATAGATCGGGTCGGAGAGATAACCCTGCTTGGTGTGGTTGAGCAGTTCGCCAAAGAACTGCTTGGACTTGAGCACGTCTTCGCCAAAGGCCTTGAAGGCCACTTCGCCTTTTTGCAGTTGCTTCAAGACGTCGTCTTTTTTGGCAGTGTCCAGCGCGGCGAAATTCTTGCCGTGCTTGTCCTGGCAGAAGGCGTCAACGCACTTGATGCCCTTCTGATAGATCTCTTGCGGGCGATACGGGATCTGGTAGCCCATTTCCGCTGGCGCATCGAGTTTGAAAGGACCTTCCAGATAGATCTCGCTGCCCAGATCGCTGGCCAGTTGCTGATCGACGAAAATCGGTACGTTGGTTTCCAGCGCCCCAGGGCCACGGCCCCCGGCTGGAATGATGCGGTCGCAGGCGGCCATGATGAAGGCCCACTCAGCGGCGCTGAAAAAGGTCGGGCGATACTCTTCCAGCTTCGGCGCAACCATTTCCGCTGCTTCGGCAGCGCTCAGGCCTTTGATCGCCACGCCTATCGCTGGTAACGCAATCAGAGAAGAAAGCAGAAACTTCCTTCGTGACGTTGGTTTGTTCAACAACATGTAAAGGCCCCTTGAATGCTCACAAGAAACCCGGGCGGTGCTTTCGGAAATCGAAAGCCTCGACCTGCTGTGCAACCCCTTGGCGAACGCGAATAGCGCGCAGCCGAATGCGCCCTCGATTGAAGGACAGTCACGGCGACGTTTTCAGGTTCCGGATCGTTTCAACGAAAAGCGATGGTTGGTGGTTCATCCAACCGGCGACCGGCTACGTAAAAGGCATACGTTGACAGTCGACAGACAACTCGCAGTCGTTTCAGGCGCGGGGGCGCAATCAGGAACAGGGCTGGCAGACCTCGGGGGTTGCTCTAATTGTGGTTCGTTTGCATAGGGCGGCTGGATGCAACAGCTCATTCAGCACAGCATTGAGGCGCGACACTTGAGTGCCGTCTGCTCATCACGGGTAGCAGGATGCTATCAGGTTTGAAAAAGTTGAGACAAATTATTTCTTGTTTGTTGTCAAGGTGTTGTGGTGTCGCATCTGGTGCTTATATGCGACTTCCGTACCGCATATCAGCCATTTGGGCGACGATCGGGACAAAGCTGGCGGTTGTGAGTTATTCAGGGCTGTCTACTCGTTGGATCACCGTAGGCTGATCAACTAGCATCCAGGCCTGCCATTTCAGCATTTGACGAGTTCAAGCATGTACATCCTGATCACCGGCGCCGCTGGCTCTGGCACGTCCACCTTGGGTTATGAGTTGTCCGAACAGTTGTCAGTCCGACATATCGAGGCTGACGACTATTTCTGGCATCCCACGGACCCGCCGTATCAACAGCGTGTTGCCGCTGAGCCGCGATGTGCACTGATGTTGGCCGATTTGCGCGCCGCGCCCGACGCCGTTGTTTCCGGATCGGTGATGGATTGGGGGAGGGAGCTTGAGGATATTTTCGATCTGGTGGTTTTCCTCTACGTCCCGAGCGACATACGCCTGGCGCGACTCAAGCGGCGAGAAGAGCAGCGCTTCGGCGTCGCCAGGCCCGAGTTCCTGGCGTGGGCGGCGCAGTACGATAGCGGCACCGAGCCGGGCCGTAGCTTGCGAAGGCACCGGGAATGGCTTGAGCAACGCCAGTGTGAAGTGCTCAGGCTGGAGGGGGATTTATCCAGGGAGAGTCGTGTTGGCGCGGTGGTTGAAAAGCTCGGCCGGGCAGTTGGCACGAAAGCACCACATAGGTCTCTCACGGCTTCAGGCGGTTAGAACTGCCTGTGCGCGAACATAGCTTTTGGAGCATTGAAGGGACGGGCGACGAATTTCAGGCAAAGAAAAGCCCGCGATGGGGATCAACGGGCTTAATGTCTGATAGAGCTTGAATGTACGGCGCAGGACGTGAAAAAAGCGTGAAGGGCAAACGAGAAAGTCGGCGCTTGGCCGGCCCGCACGACGACCGGCAACAAATCGGCGCGGGATTGTCATACTCTTGATGAAACCGTCGACCCAGCAGAGGACGCACGATGTATTCAAAAACAGATATCCAGAGAATTCTTGAAACAGCGTTTTTGCCTTCGAAGTGCGAATGCGTTATCGGTGCAAACGACAGCTTCTCGGTGAAACTCCTCAATCCCAAATCAGGCGATATCGAACTGTATGTAACGGCTATGCCCTTGTCCGAACTGTCTACCAGCAGATCCATCGCCAGTCTGGTGCTCTCGCTGAAAGAACAGAGAGACCTCATGGGAAAAATGGAGCTGTCTATGAAGCGACTGGCGTAGCGCAGATACGAAACGCCGGAGGGCGGGGTACGTGGAGAGACAGCCAGAAACAAGAAAGCCCGCACTAGGCGGGCTTCTTGTTGCTTCACTGACATCGATGATGTCATGAAGCAGGTACTTGGTGGCTACACAGGGACTTGAACCCCGGACCCCAGCATTATGAATGCTATGCTCTAACCAACTGAGCTATGTAGCCAAGTGGCGCGCATTATTCGCGGATAACGGAAATGTGTCAACCCTTGTTCTGAAAAATTTATGCGTGTGATCAAGCGGTTAGGATTGGAGTATTGGTTGCCCCAAAAAGGTGCACTTGTTCGACGGCAGTTTGTCTTTCAGTTACACCCGCTTTGACGGGTTGTGTGGTTTTGCCCCACCTAAGCGGCAGAGTGCCAGCTTTACGACTTCTACCTCCGGATTTAGAGCCTTCTCCGAACGGTCCGAATATTGCTTGCATGCGCGCAGTATGAGGATTGGGGACTCGCTGCTTCCCGATTCAAAAACAAGATGCTCGAGTGGCTATCGCCATTGAAACAATTACATGGCATTTTGCCGGTAGTGATTTGAAAGACACCTGCAATGGCTTTTGCCAACCACGCAGGATGTCCAGGGGAGTGGTCGGACATGTTCAGTCTTTTGTCGCCGGGTATGCGCATGCTTAGCCGTTTTGGCTTTGCGCGTAAGTTTCAGATGCTGTTTCTGTTATTCATGCTGCCGCTGGTAGCCAGCCTGTGGGTGATCGGCCAGGACTACCGTGGCAAGATCGCCACCATCACGGGTGAGCGGTCGGGCGTCAGTCAGTTGCTGGCGCTGGATCAGGTCGATGGCGAGCTTTCCCATCAGCGTGACAACGCTGCCCGCTGGAAAGCCTCCGACATTCTCAAAGAGCCGACCCCGGCCGCCAAGGCAGCGATGAGCGCCATGGATGCAGCAGGGCCGCGTATCGCACAGGCGCTTGATTCGCTGGGCGCCACGCTCAATCGCGAGCAGGCCAGCGCCGATACCCTCAAGCGTTTCGACACCTTGAAAGCCTCGGTCACCGGGATGGACATCGCATCGCTGCGCACCGTGGGCTGGTGGCCGGACGGTTACGATCGCTTCACCAACGCCCTGGGCAACCTTCAGGCCCTGCGCGAGCAGATCGCCACCGACAGCGGCCTGATTCTCGATCCGTGGCTTGAAACCTACCTGTTGATGCAGATTTCGACCCAGCAAGTACCCGAGTTGGTCGAACGCGTCGGCCGCATGGCCAGCGTCGGCCAGACCTCTGTGGTCACCGGGCAATTCAGTTTGCAGAGCCGTCTGCAGATGCGCGAATTGCGCGGGCGCATTACTGATGCACAGGATCAACTGGTCAAGACCGGTGATTTCCTGAAATCCAAGTTACCTGCCGAGATGACGCCATGGGCCGATAAGTACACGGCCACTCTGGAGCGCCTCAAGACCGAATTGAAGGTGCTGGACGATGGTGTGTTTGGCGCCACCATCAAACTCGACGCGCCGGGGTTCGAGCGTAGTGTCGATGGTTTGCTCAATGATCTGGCCAGTTTGCGTATCCAGTCCCTGCAGTCGCTGGACGCACGACTGGATTACTACCACGACAAATCCAACATGCAGTTCATCCCGATGGGCATCTGCTTTGGCGTGTTGCTGCTCGCCGCGCTTTATCTGTTTGCCTGCCTGCAGGCCTCGATCCGGCGCAGCGCCAGTGGCATCACGACCCTGGCCGAGTCCCTGCGCGACGGCAATCTCTGCGTACAGGTCGCGGTGCATGGTCGCGATGAACTGGCGATCATCAGTGCCGCGCTGAACGCGGCCGTGGTGCAGTTGCGCACCAGCCTGCTAGGGGTCAATCACGAGACCAAGCAGTTGGGCAGTGCGGTGCTGACACTCAACACCCAGTCCAGCGGCACCTTGAATGAAGTGGAAGAGCAGCAGTACCAGATCAGTCAGATTGCGGCCGCCGCCACCGAATTGGCCGCCACCTCGCAAGGCGTTGCCAGAAGTTGTGAGCAGGCATCGGACAGCGCCAGGCAGACCCGCAAGATTGCCGAAGAAAGCAGCCGTGACAGTGAGCGCACCACCACCAGCATTCAGCAGCTCAATCAGCGGCTGACCGATACCGCTGCGGCGCTGGGGCGTGTCAGTGAGCAGGGCCAGCAGATTCAGTCTGTGGTCGATGCGATTCGAGGCATCGCCGAACAGACCAACCTGCTGGCGCTCAACGCAGCGATCGAAGCGGCGCGGGCGGGTGAGCAGGGTCGTGGTTTTGCCGTCGTGGCCGATGAGGTGCGCAGCCTGTCGCAACGCACCCAGGCCTCAACGGCAGAAATTGCCGGCACGGTCGACAGCTTGCGCTCCACCGTGAGCCAGGCGGTGGGCTTGATGGAAACGGCCTGTGGCCAGGCGGTCAACGATGCGCAGTCGGTGACTGATCTGGGCCAGCGCCTGGTGGAAATCGCCAGCGCTGTGCAGGGCGTGACCGATACCCTGGCGCAGATATCCACAGCCGTGGAAGAGCAAGCCAGCACCGCCGATGAGGTGAGCGGCAATATCCAGCAGGTCGATCAGGCTGCAGGCCGTCTGCTCGATGGCGCGCGGGCCGTGAATCAGGCCGCCGATACCCTGAGCAAAGGCAGCCGCGCGCTGAGCGATAACACGGCGCGTTTTCAGTTGGATTGATAGGCCCATTGTCGGGTCTTACGTAGGAGCGGCTTTAGCCGCGAGCAATGGTGCTGACGATCAAAATCCAGCGTTTAGGCCAACGTCTTCGCGGCTAAAGCCGCTCCTACGGGGGCAGCGTGCAGCCCTCCCCGGAACCCTCACATCCGTGCCTTTTGGTGTTCTCTTTAAGGCAACAATAAACTCAATCCGTAATATTGGTGCGTGCCCTGTCCCTACCCATACTCGGGCTGCACCACGGGCGATATGTCCGGGGTCGCAAAGGCCGGATCTGCTGGCGGAGCAACCCTGAAAAGGGGCGTCATTAAGCAGGCGAGAGCATTGAGCGTCATGACCCGCAGAGCGCGCGGGTTTCCATGCCCCGGCATGGATTTGAAACTGCCCTGGGTGCCGTCGGCACCTCCTGAAAAACAACAACTATTGAGCAGCCGCATAACGGCTTTTCAACAGGTGAGGGGACAACCATGCAACATTCTCACGCCGTACCACTGGGCGAAAACCGTGCTGTTTCATCCACTGTAAAGCTGTACATCTGGGCGGCGATCATCCTGGTCATTGCCGAACTCATCGGCGCGATCAATATTCCCCTCGGCCCTGGCAAGGTGGTGCTGCTGCCGATGGTCTGGGCGCTGTTGATCGGTGCCAGCATTGGGATTTTCAGCAAGCGCATGCCTGGCAGCATCGGTCTCGGGCTGGGCGATCAGGTGCGTTCTGCCTCCATCCTGCAACCGGCACTGCTGGTGTTCATCGCCAAGCTGGGGATGGTCGTCGGCGGCTCGCTGCCGCTGGTGTTCGCTTCCGGTTGGGCGCTGCTGTTTCAGGAGTTCGGCCACTTTGTCGGCACCGTGATCCTCGGTTTGCCAGTGGCGTTGATGCTGGGTATCAAGCGTGAAGCCATTGGCGCGACGTTCTCGGTGGGCCGTGAGCCAAGCCTGGCGATCATCGGCGAGCGCTACGGCATGGACTCCCCTGAAGGTCGCGGCGTACTCGCCGAATACCTGACCGGCACCCTGTTCGGTGCGCTGTTCATCGCCATCGTTGCAGGCTTCATTGCCAGCCTCGGGATCTTCCACCCCAACTCGCTGGCCATGGGCTCGGGCATTGGTTCGGGCAGCATGATGGCCGCTGCGGCAGGCGCAATTGCTGCCCAGCAGACGCCTGAAGTGGCCAAGGAAGTCATGGCGCTGGCGGCGGCGTCCAACCTGATCACCACCACTATCGGTACCTACTTCACGCTGTTCATCTCCCTGCCGCTGGCGGTCTGGGGTTATCGCGTGCTGGAGCCGATCATTGGTCGCACCACCAAAGCCTCGGTCATGACCGAAGGCCCAAGCCATGATCAGGTCTCGCTGGAAGTCAAAGAACTGGGTTGGGGCGGTAAGGTCAGCGCCTGGGTGGCAGCCGGTGCCTTGGCACTGATCGCCAACTACGTGGGCTACAAGACACTGACACCGGCAGCCTTCGGCGGTATCGCGGTGATGATCCTGGCCGTGTTCATCGGTGAGCTGATCTGCATCGCCTTGCGCCGCAAGATCCCGGCGGTGTGCACCGTGTCCATCGTCGCCATGTTCATGACTTCGCCAGCCTGCCCTTGGGCGCCGCAAATCGCGCAGATGGTCGGCTCGATCAACATGCTCGCGGTGATCACACCCATGCTGGCTTTTGCCGGTCTGTCGGTCGCCAAAGACCTGCCAGCGTTCCGCATGCTGGGCTGGCGCATTGTGCTGGTGTCGTTCCTGGCGAACTTCGGGACCTTTATTGGTGCTGTATTGATTGCTGAGTTCTTTCACTAAGACTTGAGTGGTAGGCAATAAAAAACGCCGGGCAGATCAATCTGCCCGGCGTTTTTATTTGGCTGGGTGGCAGACCTTTGTGGGACCTGCTTTAGCCGGGAAGGCGGCAGTTCTATTGATGCACATGTTGTGAATCTATCGACCTCTTCCCGGCTAAAGCCGGTCCCACACCCAAGGCATCGCGATGCGAGTTCAATCCACATACCGCACATGCCGGGCCATAAGGTTCGGGCGTTTGAAGGTGTTGAGGTTGTGGATATCTTTATGCAGCTGGTTCAGCCGCTTTTTATAGGCTTCGTCATCCATGTCGATCCAGAGGCGAGGGTTGCGACCCGTTTTCAAGTCGTAGGCGGCAGTGGTCGGGTCCAGGTGGCGGAATTCTTCGTAGCGGGGTAGCTCCGGTAGCGGGCGACTGGTGTCCATGTAGTTCTGCAGGAAATCCCATAAAGCGCAGGGCATTTGCAAGCGATCATCGAGATTCATCAAACAGGAGAAGTCGATACCGATGTCTCGATAACGATGAGCAAGGCACAGCACATGATTCATCGTGCCTTGGCGATCAGGGGCGGAGACGATATACGCATCGAACTCGTAAAACGGCGCAGTGAGTTCGCCGATGGTGCCGTTCTTTTTATATTCGCCGTTATTTTTATAATCGAAGACCGTGACCAGACCGGTACGGCGGTTGAGTTCCCACATTGGGCCTCGGGAGGGCTTGACCCAGAGCTTGGGGAATTTGTGGATGACGAGCGCCCCCAGGGCCCAAGCGGCCAAACATGGAAAAGAGATAATGCATGCCATTCCCCACAAACTGCTTAGAAAAGCAGTAAAAAATGGAGAAAACGATTTATAGGCTGAATGCAAGCAAACAATAAGTATTAGAGGCGAGGACAACAAGAACCACCACTTTCCGAACATATGCATATATATCCAGAATTGCGCACGCATAGCCCACAGCGAAAACCTGAAGTGCTCATGGTCATGTCTATCGTGGAAATCCACATGTTCATACGGTGCAGGAACGTAGGTGCCTAAGGCCAGTTTGTCTTCTCGTTCTTTACGCATCCGTTCTTGAAAACGCAGCTTTTCAGGAGCCCGTTCCCGTAAAAAATCATCAGGGGCTACTTCCGTCGTACCGCCCCACGGTAATCTTTTATTGCCAAACCGCTTCAGCCATGAGCGTTCAGCAGAGGGTGGTTGATTGGGAATGCAGTCTGGGCGATAGGCCTTCGGGGCATAGTAAGGCAAGTTGTCACGGTTTGAATTGTTCATGGTCAATCCACATACCGCACATGCCGGGCCATAAGGTTCGGGCGTTTGAAGGTGTTGAGGTTGTGGATATCTTTATGCAGCTGGTTCAGCCGCTTTTTATAGGCTTCGTCATCCATGTCGATCCAGAAGCGCGGATTGCGGCCGGTTTTCAAGTCGTAGGCGGCAGTGGTCGGGTCCAGGTGGCGGAATTCTTCGTAGCGGGGTAGCTCCGGTAGCGGGCGACTGGTGTCCATATAGTTCTGCAGGAAATCCCATAAAGCGCAGGGCATTTGCAAGCGATCATCAATATTCATCAAACAGGAGAAGTCGATACCGATGTCTCGATAACGATGAGCAAGGCACAGCACATGATTCATCGTGCCTTGGCGATCAGGGGCGGAGACGATATACGCATCGAACTCGTAAAACGGCGCAGTGAGTTCGCCGATGGTGCCGTTCTTTTTGTATTCGCCGTTATTTTTATAATCGAAGACCGTGACCAGACCGGTACGGCGGTTGAGTTCCCACATTGGGCCTCGGGAGGGTTTTACCCAGAGCTTGGGGAATTTGTGGATGACGAGCGCCCCCAGGGCCCACGCTGAATAAAGCGGAAGTAGGGTTGCATAGAACGTTTCATCTACTAGATCAAAAAGTGCACTCAGATAGGGATCACGTGACTTCGCTGCTATCGCTAGCGCAGTCAGGATGTAGATAGGCGTGAAAATTAATGACCACCCCTTCCCGAATATGTACACGTAACTCCAGAGCTGTGAGCGTTTGGACCAAAGTGCGAATCTGAAGCGCTCATGGTCATGTCTATCGTGGAAATCAACATGTTCATACGGCGCAGGCACATACATCCCAGCAGCTAAATCATCCTCTCGCTTCTTGCGCATTTCCTCGCGAAACCGAAGGTTACTGGGCCCACGCCGCTGCATAAACTCATCAGGTGCTACTTCCGTCGTGCCGCCCCACGGTAATCTTTTTTTGCCAAACCGCTTTAGCCATGAGCGTTCTGCGGAGGGCGGTTGATTGGGAATGCGGTCTGGGCGATAGGCCTTCGGGGCATAGTAAGGCAAGTTGTCACGGTTTGAATTGTTCATGGTCAATCCACATACCGCACATGCCGGGCCATAAGGTTCGGGCGCTTGAAGGTGTTGAGGTTGTGGATATCTTTATGCAGCTGGTTCAGCCGCTTTTTATAGGCTTCGTCATCCATGTCGATCCAGAAGCGCGGATTGCGGCCGGTTTTCAGGTCGTAGGCTGCAGTGGTCGGGTCCAGATGGCGGAACTCTTCGTAGCGCGGTAACTCCGGTAGCGGGTGACTGGTGTCCATATAGTTCTGCAGGAAATCCCATAAAGCGCAGGGCATTTGCAAGCGATCATCAATATTCATCAAACAGGAGAAGTCGATACCGATGTCTCGATAACGATGAGCAAGGCACAGCACATGATTCATCGTGCCTTGGCGATCAGGGGCGGAGACGATATACGCATCGAACTCGTAAAACGGCGCAGTGAGTTCGCCGATGGTGCCGTTCTTTTTGTATTCGCCGTTGTTTTTATAATCGAAGACCGTGACCAGACCGGTACGGCGGTTGAGTTCCCACATGGGGCCTCGGGAGGGTTTCACCCAAAGTTTGGGGAATTTGTGGATGACTAAGGAGCCTAGCGCCCAAGCTATACAGCAAGGTAAAACGCTATAGTAAGCCATGCCCCATACTCCATATAAAAAACCAACCAAGGAAGGGGTGGGAGAGTCAAACTCAAAAATCAAACAAACTATCAAGATTATCGGGCTGAACAATAGGGCCCACCACTTACCAAACATGTACGTATGTACCCAGAATTGAGCCCGCATCGCCCATAGCGAAAATCTGAAACGTTCATGGTCATGTTTATCATGGAAGTCCACATGCTCATACGGCGCAGGCACGTAGGTCCCCAAGGCCAGTTTTTCGTTCCGTTCTTTACGCATCCGTTCTTGAAAACGAAGTTTTTCGGGAGCACGCTCTCGCAGGAAATCATCAGGCGCTACTTCCGTCGTGCCGCCCCACGGCAATCTTTTATTGCCAAACCGCTTCAGCCATGAGCGTTCAGCAGAGGGTGGTTGATTGGGAATGCAGTCTGGGCGATAGGCCGTTGCAGCGTAGTACGGCATCTTCTCGGCGCTCATTTAACCTCCTTGGCGCGGTGCTCGGTTTCGTCGGCCCAGAAGAGGGTGTTGCGAGACTCAAAATCATGTTTGCTATAGGCAGGGCTGAAAGGTGTTGGATCTTTGGGCGGCGGTGTTGGAAAGACCCAGGTGCGTTGCCCGTCTTTCAAGGTCAATTGAGCACGTACCCGCCACACGTGATAAACCTCGGGCAGATTTTCAGCAGGTTCTGCCTCGTAAGAAAACGGGGTTTTTACAAACAGCTCCAGCGATTCGGGCCAGAGCCTGTGCGCGACTGGTGTTACATCGACTTGAGAGCTGGTTGTCCTGCTTCTTTCACTGCTTGTTTCATAGAACATTTCAAAACTTTTCAGGTTGAGAAACGCTTTGGTTTCCCGATAATCCAGACCACTGAAGAGCCCGCTCAGATTGCTTTTAATCCGAATGCAGGTATCGGCGGTTCGAACGCGGAAGGGCACAGGATCGCGGTAATCAATCTTTGCATCAGGAATATAGTCGGGATTGCGATAGATACCGATTCGAACATTGGCGAACAGGCCCACCAGATAATAAAAAGCCAGTTCGGGGTTTTGCAGATGACTCGCCACCCCATCTGCGTCTTCTCCAAACGGCCCTTTGCGCAACCAATCGTCGATAGGTTTGCTGCTTAATGCGTAGGCCACTCCAGCGCCTATTACGATCAGAACCAGGCCCACCCAACCCAAGCGAGACAGACCTAGAAATAGAGTGCCTGGAATAATCACATTGGTAGCTGAAGCCGCCAAGCCTCCTGCGGCCATAATCAAATGGCCGATATACGCATCGTCGCTCCATTTATAGGAATACCAGGCGTCATGAAGGCTGATTCCTGTAAATGTCAGTCCAGTACCAACCAATGCTAAGAGGCGAGAGCTTAGTTTCTTCACCACCCGATTGCTAAGCGCCCCGAGAGCTTTTTTGGCCATTTCATCCGGAATGGTGAACACTGTTTTTTTCCCAACGGCTAACAGAGAGTTGCTCGCCACTATTTTCACAGTGACCGCTTCCATCGCGATGACTAAATCCAATACCGCACTGGCTACCCCTAACTTTGCTCGGCCCTCTCCTTTTTCCCGACCTGTCTGCCCTCTAGCCCCCAACTCATTCGTCAGATTAAAAATCTCCAGCCCCACAATCAGCCCAGCCACCGGAACTGAGTTCAGCATCCAGGCCAGCGAGCTGTCCCGAGCCACATCACGCAGGATTTTCGCGTGTTCAAAAGCAGTGACCTTTGTGCCGTGTTCAGCGACGCGCGTTGTTATCTCGTTTTGCCACGCCTCATTGAAGCGCTGGTTAACGCGGCTGACTGCCAGTGCAGTACGGTGATTACGGGGCATGCCAAGCACCACTCGGTCCGAGCGCAACCCTTGGGGATGGCTGTACTCGAATTCTTCCGCGGGCGGGTTCAGCACGCCGTGCTGGTTGCGATAAACACCGTAGGGCTGGGCTGAACGGGGTATTTTCGTCGGAGCGTCGTCAAGGCCGAAGACGTAGTAGTCCTTGTTCAACGCCTCATTGCGAGGAAGAAAGTGCAGATCCCCGAGAGATTGCGGCAGCATGCTGCGCATTTGAGCAATGCTGCGGCGATGCAGTGCCTCACTCAGGCGCCATGGCCTAGTGTCAGCCTCATCAAGCCCTGCAACTTTTGCTGCCTCAACGGCACGCTCGGCGGCTTCAATGGCGCCCTGCATATTCTCAGCAATGCTTACAAGTGCCCCGGCGCCAGCTTTTGCGACGAGAGTAAGGGTGTTTTTCAGGTCGCCCTTCTTCAACACACTCGCCAGAAACAGGCTGTCGATCGTGTGATAGTGCTCGACCGGCCATAGGTCTTCCTGCTCGACTTTCGCGAGTTCCGTAGCTCGAAAGCTGCCATCGCCATGATCGACATTAGGCGCAGTTGGCGGCTGGTAAGGAGCGTTCAGGTTCTGTGCGTCAGTGTCAGGCCAGAGCATTCTGTGCAGCGGATGCGCTGTGTCATTGACGACCTTGTGAATCCATTGTTGCCCGGCACTGGCATTGGCGCTGTAGAGGCTCAGGCCGGTTGTTGCGTCGGTGATGTCGGCACTGGCCGCCAACGGGTCCGATTGCGCCGGGCGCATGGCAAGGGTGGCAAACAGTTGGCTGACGAAATATAAAGCTGCCGCGTAATAGAAATGGTTCTGGCTGAAATGATCCGCAAGGCTTTGTTCCGCAGCGGGGAGTTGCAGGCATTCGCCTAACAGCGACTGGCACATTTCCAGCTGACGCCAAAGTTGCGCCCGCTCACTGCTGGCGGTGAAACGATTGATATCCCGCAAGCCCTGCTCTTTGAGACTGTCGAGCCTTTTATGCAGAGGGTTCGTCTTGCCCCTGATCCGCTCAGGGGCAAGCAGTTGCTGCAGCAGCAAAGCACTGCCGTGGTAGGGATAGTGCTGCGCTCGCTCCCCGCACAGTTGCAGCAAATTGCGCTGATCCTGAATGCGCATGTTCAGATGCCGCAGCCGGTATTGCGTATCTACCACCATCACGCCGTGCAGCTCTCGGGTCCGGGCTTTGGATAGCACATCCGCTACAGGCGGGTGGGCTTCCCATAGCCCAACGTTTTCCCCGTCAGCCGGTGCCACGATTTGCTCCAGGCGTTGCGCCCAGGCACCGGTCTCCAGCAACCGCGGGCGATAGGGGGCATCCCCTTTCTCACAGGCCAAAACATGTTGCCGGGCATCCATGAAGGCGTTCGCCAGAAACTCGCCACTCAAATCACACACATACTGCGCAGGCTGATCAAGCATCCATTCAAAGCCGACCTGCCGTGCGCGTTGCGGAGCCGGGACCGAGAGGGGAAACGCGTGCTGTTTGAGGTTCAGCCAGGTGGCGTGGGCGGCGGTCTGGGACTGATTGATCTCGTCAAAGGCGTCAAAGCTGCGGAACGTCTCAAGCATCGCCGCACCGTCGGGCTTATCGGTGAAGCGCCGTTTGGAGTCCTCTTTTGACACCCTCAGGTCAGGGCTTTGGCAGCGCTGTCTGCGCAGTGCCGGATCTTGTTCAAGGCGTTTGAGTCGCGCATGGCTGAGCTGAACTTCGCTGAAGCACAGCTGGATGTCGACGCGTCGGTCATTCCAGTTGGCGGGCAACCAGATATCATCCAGCGCCTTGCCGGTGGCGAGCCGGGCGTCGTCGACGAAGCCGTCTTCAACGCGAAATTTGTCCAGCTCAATGTCGTGGTAAGTGGTCCGCTCATCCGTGATACGGATTTCCAGTTCGCGCCACAGCCGCCCTTCCATGAACACATACAGGTAGCCGGGGCGGCAAAGCACCGGGGTGCCGTGGTCTTGCGCGCTGCTGATCCCGGGCAACGGGACGAAGGGCAGGACCGGGACGATCTGGTTCCACTGTTTGTCCAGTTGCCGGATGGTGATGTGCACGTCAGGCAGCGGCAGTTTAATGATCGCGCCGCGTTCGTCCTCAACCTCCAGCACCATGCGATGGCCGGGTTCGCCAGTCCAGCCCCAGACATGCAGGGAGCTTGGCTTGCACATCCAGGCCGTGACGGTTTCCGGGTCGTCCTCGGCGGTCAGCTCGTCCAGACGCTTGTCGGCATCCTTTTCATAAAACGCCAGACGTTGGGTCGCAGGATGATTCTTGCCGACGACCTGAACGATGAGTTTATTGATTTCACAGCAAGGGCCACGGCTCAAGTCGCCGATTTTGTAGGACATCTCAGCATTCCTCGCCAGTAGCGAAGCTGAGGAGGGGCTTGCACTCCCCCAACGTCACACACAAAACGTAATGGCGAGTGGTTTTTGCCTTGAATGAGGTGCTGCGCGCGAAGATGAGCATGGGCGGATCCTGAGCCGTAGAAGCGCAGGACTTTGCATTTTTAGACTTTGATAGTCTGCCGGAGCTGGCGACAAAAGTTGTGGGATGTTTCTGATGGGTTAAGTTTTTTCTCGGTGATCAATGCCAGGCATGCGCCGGACAGTTAATCTGCCCGGCGTTTTTGTTTGTGGTGAATGAATGCGTTGCGAACTGTAGGAGCTGCCGAAGGCTGCGAAGGCGGCGTGTCAGCAATGATGCTTTCGCAGCCTTCGGCAGCTCCTACAGGTCCAGCGCCGTCTACAGGTTCTCTGCGTGTCAGCTCAAGACTTCAACGCCTGCTCTACCAACCAGTCATGCACCGCGCGGCGTGCCGGGGTTTGCAGGGCGCCTTCGCGGTAGACGAGTACGTACTTCTTGCGCGCCGCAATCGGGTGGCCGAATGGGATGATCAGTGAGCCTTCTTCCAGCTCATTGGTGATCAGCGCTTTACGGGCAATGGCCACGCCCATGCCCATGATCGCGGCTTCGATGGTCAGGTGGTTGCGGTTGAAGGTGTGGCCGCGACGCACGTCGATGCCCGCCGCGCCGATGGCGTTCAGGTAGAACTCCCACTCAGCGTATTCATAACTGCCGCGCCAGGCAGTGATGTCGTGCAGCAGTGGGTAGTGCACCAGCTGGCTCGGCGTATCCAGCGGCGGCTTGCCGGTCTGCAGAGCGGGGGAGCAGACCGGGAACAGTTCTTCCTCCAGCAACGAAGTGGTCATCAGCCCAGGATAACTGCCGTCGTTGAGGTCAATCGCCAGGTCGAAATCGTCATCGCGCAACGAGCCACTGCTGTCTTCGGCAATGATCCGCAGCTGAATGTCCGGGAAGGCGCGCTCCAGCTGAGGCAGGCGTGGCATCAGCCATTTGCTCAGGAATGACGGAATACAGCGCAGCTTGAACACGCCGCCGATGCGGCCGGAATGCAGCAGGCGCAGTTCATCGTCGATGCGGCTGTGCACTTCATTGGCGACGATGGCCAGGCGTTGACCCTCTGCTGTCAGCTCAAGCCCCCGCGCGACCCGGTGGAACAGCGCAAAGCCCAGGCGCTCTTCCAGTTGGCGCATCTGCTGGCTGATCGCGCCGGGGGTGACGTGCAGCTCTTCAGCGCAGCGGGTAAACGACAGATGCCGTGCCGCACAGGCGAAGACCTGAAGCCATGCGTGCATTTGCGCAGTGAGGATTTTGCTCATAGATCAGTTCTGCTTAACCGTGGCTTAGGAAGTTTCGTTTGTGGATCGTTCGGCCGACGCCTAAAAATGCCAACACATAATAAGTGTCTATCGGGGCGACAGCCTCTCACGAATCGAGCAAACCGTATGGCTATCAGCGTCTTCGACATGTTCAAAATCGGCATCGGCCCTTCCAGTTCTCACACTGTAGGCCCGATGCGTGCCGCCGCGATCTTTTCCAGCCAGTTGCGTGAGTCGGGGTTGCTGCACAAAGTCGAGCGTGTCGAAGTGCAGTTGTACGGTTCGCTGTCGGCCACCGGCATTGGTCACGGCAGCGACCGCGCCACGGTGATCGGCTTGATGGGCGAGTGGCCTGATCAGGTTGACCCGGCGCAAGTCGCTCCTCGTGTAGAGGCAGTGCTCAAGGATCAGGTGCTGATGCTCGGTGGCGAACAGCGCATCACCTTCGACTGGCAACGAGACATGCGGCTGCTGGAAGAAAGCTTGCCGTATCACCCCAACGGCATGACGCTCATTGCCTACGGTGGCACCGGTGAAGTCTACGAGCAGACCTACTATTCGGTGGGCGGTGGTTTTGTGGTGGACGCCGAGCAGGCGGCCAGCGGTGTGCTGGATAACGACAGCACAGAGCTGCCCTACGACTTCTCCAGCGGCGCCCAACTGTTGCGGCTGTGCAAACAACACGGCTTGAGCATTTCCGCGTTGATGATGGAAAACGAAAAAGCCTGGCGCACTGAAGCGGAAATTCGCTCGCGGATTCTGCACATCTGGGGCGCCATGCAGGCGTGCGTGAACAAAGGCCTGAGCGAAGAGGGCATTCTGCCGGGTGGTTTGAACGTGCGCCGCCGCGCGTTTCGTCTGCATCGCAGCCTGCAAGAGCTGGGCAAGCCCAATGTGATCAGCTCGACCCTCAGCGCCATGGAATGGGTCAACCTGTTCGCTCTGGCGGTCAACGAAGAGAACGCGGCGGGCGGGCGCATGGTGACAGCGCCCACCAATGGCGCGGCGGGGATCATCCCGGCGGTGCTGCATTACTTCATGAAATTCAATCCGGATGCCAACGAAGACGACGTCGTGCGGTTCTTTTTGAGCGCGGCAGCGGTGGGCATTCTGTGCAAGAAAAATGCGTCGATTTCCGGTGCGGAAGTGGGTTGCCAGGGGGAAGTCGGTTCGGCCTGCGCCATGGCGGCGGCTGGCTTGGCAGAGATTCTTGGCGCGACCCCGGAACAGGTCGAAAACGCTGCGGAAATTGGTCTGGAACATAACCTGGGCCTGACCTGCGATCCGGTCGGCGGCCTGGTGCAAGTGCCGTGCATCGAACGCAACGCCATCGCAGCGGTGAAGTCCATCAACGCCGCTCAGATGTCCATGCGTGGCGATGGCGAGCATTTGATTTCCCTCGACCAGGCAATCCGCACCATGCGCGATACCGGCGCGGACATGCTCGACAAATACAAGGAAACTTCGCGCGGTGGTCTGGCGGTTAAGTGGGTGGAGTGTTAGTCGCTGACTGCTAAAGCGATTCCCGTGGGAGTGCCCACGTCGTCCAGACGGCGCGCTGTCGCGCAGCAAACACAGGACCTGTGGGATCGACCGGGGTGGCGCTCCACCTTGCTCGCGAAAGCCATGTTCCTGCCCACAGAAATGTATCGGGTGTGCCGGCCTCTTCGCGAGCAAGCTCGCTCCCACAGGATCAGTGAAGAGCAGTGATATCCGAGTCCAATGAGGTCTCTGTAGGAGCTGCCGAAGGCTGCGAAAGCAATGTGCCTGATACGCCGCGATTCGCAGCCTTCGGCAGCTCCTACAGAAAATGCATGTCAGGCCACCGGTAATTCCTGCTCGACCAACTTCGTCCACACCGCCACGCCTGCGCCGATCACTTGATCGTTGAAGTCGTAGTACGGGTTGTGCAGCGCCGCTGAAGGTTTTTCGCCGTCTACGCCCAGCCAGATGTAAGCGCCAGGGCGGGCGTTGAGCATGTAGGCGAAATCCTCGGACGCCATGGACGGATTGCAGCCCCATTGCACGTTGGCTTCACCCACCGCGCTGATCGCTGCGCGGCGAATAGTCGCTGCCGCGTCAGGGTTGTTCTCGGTCACCGGGTAACCGACTTTGTACGCCAGCTTGCCCGTCACACCGTACGCCAGTGGCAGTTGCTCGACGAACTCGCCAATCAATTTTTCGACCTTGTCCCGCACCGGCGACTGCAAACAGCGCACGGTGCCACGCAGTACGGCGGTTTCCGGGATGACGTTGATCGCTTCACCGGCATTGAACTGAGTGATGCTGACCACCGCCGAATCCAGCGGTGATAAACGTCGGGAAACGATGGTCTGCAAACCCAGCACCAGCTGTGCAGCGGCCACAATCGGATCAGCGCCTTTGTCCGGCATGGCGGCGTGGCTGCCTTTGCCGGTAAGGGTGATTTCGAACGTATCCAGCGAAGCCATCATCGGCCCCGGATTGATGATCACCTGACCAGCCGGTGCCCCAGGCCAATTATGCAGGCCATAAATCTCTTCCATCGGGAAGCGTTCGAACAGCCCGTCGTCGATCATCTTGCCCGCGCCACCGAGGTTTTCCTCGGCAGGCTGGAACACGAAATTCACCGTGCCCTTGAAGTTGCGGGTCTCGCTCAAATGCCGAGCGGTGGCCAGCAGAATCGCCGTGTGCCCATCGTGACCACAGGCGTGCATGCAGCCTTTGTGCGTGGAAGAGTGGGCGTGAGCGCCTAGCTCCTGAATCGGCAGGGCGTCCATGTCGGCACGGATGCCGATGCTCGGGCCGTCGCCAGTGCGCAACACACCGACCACGCCAGTGCCGCCCAGGCCGCGATGCACGTCGATGCCGAAGCTTTCGAGCAACTGCGCAACCCGCTCTGAGGTGCGCAGCTCTTCAAAACCCAGTTCTGGTGCCGAGTGGAAATCCCGACGCCACAGGGTGGCGTCCTCAATCAAATTTTTAGAGATGTTCATCAGGGTTACTCCAGGCTCGCGCCGTAACCAAAGCTGGCGGCAGGGACCGCCGAGGTTTCGACCCAGACGCTTTTGACTTCGCTGTACTCGCGCAGTGCGTCGAGGCCCGACGAGCGACCGTAGCCGCTGTCGCCATAGCCACCAAACGGCGAGCTGACGTGAATGGTCTTGTAGCCGTTTACCCAGAACGTCCCGGCGCGCACTTGCTTGGCGACGCGATGAGCGCGGCCTACATCACGAGTCCAGACACCACCGGCCAGGCCAAAACGGCTGTCGTTGGCAATGCGAATGGCATCGGCTTCATCCTTGAAAGGAATCGCCACGACCACTGGGCCGAAGATTTCTTCCTGTGCACAGTAAAGCCCATTGTGGCCCGCCAGCACGGTCGGGTTGACGTAATAACCCGGGCCTTTCGGCAGCGGATCGGCATCGACGCCCACCAGCTTGGCGCCGTCTTTCAACGCGCCTTCGACCATGAACTTCACATGGGAGTATTGCTTGGCGTTGTTGATCGGGCCGATCTGAGTTTCCGGATCGCTTGGGTCACCGACTTTGAACTGCTTGCCCGCGGCCGCCAGGGCTTTGGTGAAGCGCTCGAAGATCGACTCTTGCACCAGCAGGCGCGAGCCGGACACACAGCTTTGACCGGCACCGGAGAAAATCGCCGCCTGAGCGCCGCGCAGGGCGGTTTCCAGGTCAGCGTCTTCGAAGACGATGTTGGCCGACTTGCCGCCCAGTTCCAGCACGCAAGGGATGCAGCGTTGCGCAGCCGCAGTGGCGATGTGGCGACCGGTAGCGGGGGAGCCAACGAATACCACTTTGCGGATGTCAGCCTTGGCGATCAGTGCCTGGCCGATAGTGTGGCCAAAACCGGCCACGACGTTGACCAGACCTTTTGGCACGCCAGCGCGCTCGATCAGCACCGCAACCACCAGGGACGACAAAGCCGTCAGTTCCGATGGTTTGAGGATCACCGCGTTACCGGCGGTGATGGCCGGTGCGATCTGCCAGCCGCAGGTGAAAATCGGTGCGTTCCACGGGGTGATTTGCAGCACGGTGCCCAGTGGTTCGTAGGTCACGTAATTGAGGTGCGAGGTCGGCACCGGGATCACTTCGCCGTGCAGCTTGTCAGCCCAACCGGCGTAGTACTCGAACATCTCGGCGACTTTCGCCACTTCGACGTTGGCATCGCGGATTGGCTTGTTGGCGGTGATGGATTCGATCTGCGCCAGGCTGGCGGCTTCCTGGCGAATCAGTGCACCGACCTGATACATCAGGCGACCACGGGCTTGGGCGGTCAGGCCCGCCCATTGCGCCTGAGCGGTTTTGGCGGCGGCGTCGATGGTTTCCACCAAGGAGGCATCGGCGTCAGGGAAGCTCAGCATCAGGCTGTCATCGTGAGCATTGCGCACTTCGACCGGGTCGCCGTGGCCTTCAATGAACTCGCCGCCAACATAGCTGGCGACCGTGTTGCGGTCGCCCCAGTACGGACGCATCAGGTCCAGCAGTTTTTGCGTGCTCATCGGTTATTCCCCTTTGCCGAACAGCTGGGCATCGGTCCGCTGGACGATGCAGTTGAAGTCTTCACCATCCGGCAGCGTTTCGCTGCTGGCGGCCCACAGTTGAGCGACGATACGCGCCAGTGGCAGGTCCAGATCCATGCTGGCGGCCAGGTCTTGGGCCAGGCCGACGTCTTTGCGCATCAGGCCCATGGTGAAACCGGAGTTGTAGGTTTTGTTCAGCACCCAGGTCGGGAACATCACTTGAGTTGCGCCGCTACGGCCGGAACCCGCGTTGAGGCCCAGCATCAGTTTTTCTGGATCGACGCCTGCTTTGGCGGCCATGCTCACGGCTTCAGCGGTGCTGATCAGGTGGCAGGCGGCAAGCATGTTGTTGGCGATCTTCGCCACGTTGCCCGCGCCGCATTTGCCGACGTGAACACGGGTGCCGCTCATGCCTTCGAGGACTGGCAGGACTTTTTCCAGGTCGGCGTCTTCTGCGCCGATGACCATGGACATGGTGCCAGTGGCTGCGCCTTTCGGGCCGCCGGAAACCGGGGCGTCGATGAAACCGACATTTTTCTGCAGCAGAGCAGCGGCCACTTTGCGGCTCGCTTCCGGGGTGGACGTAGTGGTGTCGACAACGATCAGGCCTGCATTGCCGTGTTGCAGCACGCCTTCAGCGCCCAGGCAGACCGACTCAACGTGTTCAGCTTTTGGCAGCGACAGGATCAGCACGTCAACCTGCTTGATCAGGGCGGTGCGATCCGTGACCGGTTTCACGCCCTTGCTCTCGGCAATTTCCAGCGCGGTCTGGGACAGGTCGAAACCGCTGACATCGAAGCCTTTGCTGGCCAGGGTTGCGGCCATGCCGCCGCCCATGTTGCCCAATCCAATCACGCCTACTTTTATAGTCATTTGAAATGCTCGCTCAGCTGTTGACAGGCTACGTTGCACCGTCAGTGGTTATCGGCAGATGATCCGAGTATGGACATCGCTCTGCGCACACAGCAATAATCACCAAATTCATTTTTGTTGCGTTAAACGCAACGCAGGTGGGCTATGAGTCTGGTTCAGGATCGACGCATTCTTTACTTCTTCGAAGCGGTTCGCCTGGGCAGCGTGCGGGCGGCTGCGGACTTTCTCGATGTCGCGCCTTCGGCGGTCAGTCGGCAGATTGCCCAGCTGGAGCATGAGCTGGGTGCGCCGTTGCTGGAGCGCCATCGTCGCGGGGTCAAGCCGACCGAAGCGGGGGATCGGGTGCTGGCCTATTACCGCCAGCGGCTGTCTCAGCAAGAGGTATTGCTCGAATCCCTGCAAGCATTGCGCGGCCTGCAAAGTGGCTCGGTGGTGCTGGCCATCGGTGAGGGGTTTATCGATGGCCTGGCTGAACCCCTGGCCAGGTTCTCGACGCTTTACCCCAAGGTCGAGCTGCAAGTGAGTGTCTGCGGCACCAACGAAGTAATTCGCCAGGTGGCCGAAGATGAGGCGCACATCGGTCTGGTGTTCAACCCGCCCGCTGATCCGAAGATTCGTTCTCACGCCCACCGCAAGCAGCCGGTTTGCGTGATGGTCAGTCCTGATCATCCTCTGGCGGCTCACAAGGGGCCAATTCCTTTGCGGGAATTGGAGAGCTACCGGCTTGGTTTGCTCGGGGTTTCCTACGGTATTCGGCAGATATTGACCCAGGCTGAGCACCAGTCGGGTGTGTCGCTGGTGCCGACTCTGACCTGCAACACCTTCGCCATGCTCAAGCGCTTCGCCATGAACGGTGGCGTCACTCTGCTGCCGACCTTCGTGGTGGTCGATGAGCTGGCAAGCGGCAAGCTGGTTGCGCTGCCGCTGGAATCGCCGGTGTTCAGCGAATCCCAAGTCCACATCATCAGCCGCCTGGGTCGCCAGCTCAGCGTGGGCTCTAGCCGGCTACTGGGCCAATTGCAGCATGAGATGACGGCGTTTAATGGGAAATAATGTGCGCAGCACGATCCTGTAGGCGCTGCCGACACCGGACCTGTGGGAGCGAATTCATTCGCGAAAGGGCCGGTACATTCAACACATTTGAGTCGACCATGACGCTGCCTTCGCGAATGAATTCGCTCCCACGGTTGGTCTGTGCTGCGGCCCACTCAAGCCGAAATCGCCTCACCCGCAGCCGCCGCCTGAATGCAGGCCTGCGCCACCACTTCACCAATCACCATCACCGCCGGGGCCTTGAGTTCAAAGGCCAGCGCTGCCTGGTGCATGTGGGTCAGGTCGCTGAAGCATTCTCGTTGCTGGGGCAGGGAGGCGTTCTCGATCATCGCCACCGGGGTGTCAGCTGCCAGGCCGCCTGCAAGCAGTTCCCGGCGGACTTCTTCTAGCTTGGCCACGCCCATGTAGATCACTAGGGTGGTGCCGGTCTGGGCCAGGGCGCGCCAGTTCAATTGGCTGTCATCTTGAGTGTGGGCGGTGACCAGCGTCACGCCACGGGCCACGCCGCGCAGCGTCAACGGAATCCCGCACTGAGTCGCCCCCGCCAGGCCCGCAGTAATGCCGTTGACCAGTTCCACTTCAATCCCATGAGCGGCAAGCCATTCGGCTTCTTCGCTGCCCCGGCCAAAAATACACGGGTCGCCACCCTTGAGGCGCACCACACATTTGCCTTGGCGGGCGTAGCGCAACATCAGGCGATGAATAAACGCCTGAGGTGTTGAGCGACAACCGCCGCGCTTGCCGACGCTGATGATCTTGGCATCGGGGCAATGCTCCAGCACTGCCGGGTTGACGAGATCATCGATCATCACCACCTCGGCGCCGCGCAGGGCGCGCACGGCTTTGAGAGTCAAGAGTTCCGGGTCACCAGGGCCTGCGCCGACCAACCAGACTTTCGCGTTCATGGAGTTACCTCATCAGGGGGCGTCGGATCGTCGGGCGCGATCCTGGGTAATTTGAATTCATCCGTGCAACATCCAGATCAACAACAGGCCATTCAACAGCAGCGAGCCCAGCGCCAGGGTGCGCCAGACTTTCAGCGGTTCGCGTTCCAGCAGAGGGCGGGAGCGGGCGCTGGGTTGTTGTTCACCATTCTCCAGTGCCAATAGCCATTGCTCGGCGGTTTCGAAGCGTTGCGCCGGGTCGCTGGCCAGGGCTTGGTCGAGGTTGTGCACCAGCCATTCGGGCAGATCAGGGCGGTAGCGGCTGGCGGGCACCGGTGTGCCAAAGCGCGGGCGCTGGAATGCCTCGATTTCGCCATGGGGGTAGTGGCCAGTCAGCAGGAAGTACAAGGTCACTCCCGCGCTATAAAGATCCTGCGCCGCCGTCGGTGCTGCTCCGGCGTAGGCTTCCGGTGCGATGTAACTCGGTGTGCCTGGCAGCTCGCCCGGTGCCTGGGTGGAAAGCCCGGGGCAATACGCCAGACCAAAATCCAGCACCCGCAAATCGCCGTCTTCATTGAGCAGCAAGTTTTCGGGCTTGATGTCGCGGTGCAGGATGTTGCGCCGATGCAGCATGCCCAGCGCGCGCAGCAGATGCATGGCGACTTCCAGCCCTTGGGTCAGGCTCAGGTTGCCGTGCTGCCGATGATGCTCGGCCAGGGTGATGCCCGGATGCTCGCGCATCAGGTAGTACACATGCTGCCGTTCACTGGCGGGATGGACTTCGGGGAAAAATCGCCCGGCCACCCGACGCAGAAACCACTCTTCCTGCAACAGGCTCTGACCCGCTTCGTTGTTACCTTCGCGATGGCTTGGCAGGGTTTTCAGCAGCCAGGTTTGCTGTTGCGCATCGCTGACTCGATAGAGCAGAGACTGACGGGTTTGGCTCAAAAGCGCTTCGACTTGCCAGCCTTCAAAGCGTTGCCCCGGTTTCAAAACCGGTGGCAGTGGCCATTGCTCAACCTGCTCAAGGGCATCGCTCAGGCTGGCTTCGCCGGTCTTTTCGACACGTACCAGCACCGCGCTGGCGTTGTCCTGGCTCCCCGCCAGATGCGCGGCGGTGACCAATGCGTTAGTGGCGTTTTGCAGATCGTCTTCATCACGTAAAACCCCGGCAATCGAGGCCTCGCTGAGCGTCGCCCAGATGCCATCGCTGACCAGCAGAAAACTCTCGCCGGTGCGCAACTCGCCCTCTAAATAATCGACGACCAGATGCTGCTCCAGGCCCATGGCGCGCTTGAGCACATGTTGCATGCCCGGCTGGCTCCAGACGTGGTCTTCGCTGATGCGCTGCAATTGCCCTTCGCACCAGCGATAGACCCGGCAATCACCAATATGCGCCAGGGTGAAACGTCGACCGCGCAACACCAGTGCGCTGATGGTGGTCAGCAACGGTTGGCCGCCACCATTGGCGTGCAGCCAGCGGTTCTGAGCCAACAGCAAGCGATCCAGCGCCTGGGCCACGCCCCAGGTTTGCGGCGTGGCGTAATAGTCATGGGCCAATGCCTGCAAGGTCGAGCGCGCCGCCAGCCCGCCATCGGCGCACTGGCTGACGCCGTCGGCCAAGGCGAACAGGTAGCCTTTGCTGGCCGCCAGCGACGGTGCCGGGCTGACCATGCGCGTGGCGTCCTGATTCTCCTCGCGCGGGCCGCTGGCGCTGCTGTCGGCGTAGCTCAATTGCAAGGGCATGGCGACTGACTCAGACCCGTGCAGCGGTGAAGGCAGCCGAACCCCAGGTGGTTCTCCAGCGACGCTTGACGCTGTACAGACCGAACCACGCAACAACGCCCAGGCTCGCGAACAGCCACAGGCCGAGCTGGTAGTCACCGGTGCTCTGCTTGATGGCGCCCAGGCCAGCAGCCAGGAAGAAACCTCCGATACCACCGGCCATGCCGATCAACCCGGTCATCACGCCGATTTCCTTGTTGAAGCGCTGTGGCACCAGTTGGAACACTGCGCCATTACCGGCACCCAGGCCGAGCATGGCGCTAACGAACAGCGCCAAGGCCGCAACCGAACTGGACAGGTGGAAACCTACCGCTGCGATGCAGATGGCGGCGACAGCGTACATGCCCAATAGGGTACGAATGCCGCCGAACCGATCGGCCAGCGCGCCACCCAGCGGGCGCATCAGGCTGCCACCGAACACACAGGCGGCGGTGTAGTAACCGGCGGTGACCGGGTTCAGACCGTACTGGTCATGGAAGTAACCCGGCAAGGCGCTGGCCAGGCCGATGAAGCCGCCAAAGGTCACGCTGTAGAAGAACATGAACCACCAGCTGTCGCGGTCCGCCAGGGCCTTGAAGTAGTCGGCCATGGATTTGGGCTTGCTGCGGTTGGGCGCGTTTTTCGCCATCAGGCTGAAGGCGATCAGGGTCAGGATCAGCGGGATCAGCGCCAGGCCGAACACGTTAGTCCAGCCGAATGCGGCAGCCAGAACAGGTGCTGCGAGTGCCGCCAGCACGGTGCCGGAATTACCTGCACCGGCGATGCCCATGGCTTTGCCCTGGTGTTCGGCTGGATACCACTGGGAAGCCAGCGGCAACGCCACGGCGAAAGAAGCGCCCGCCATACCCAGACCGATACCGAGCAGCAGCGCCTGTTCGTAGGTGTGGATGCCTAATTGCCAGGCCGCCAGCAACGAGGTGATGACGATCACCTGACCGATGATGCCAGCGGTTTTCGGCGACAGTTGATCGGCCAGCATGCCCATGATGAAACGCAGAATCGCCCCGGCCAGAATCGGCGTGGCGACCATGAAACCGCGCTGCTGGGTGGTCAGTTGCAGGTCGGTGGCAATCTGCACCGCCATCGGGCCCAGCAGGTACCAGACCATGAAACTCAGGTCGAAATACAGGAACGCGGCAAACAATGTGGGGGTGTGTCCGGCTTTCCAGAAACTGTTGTTCATTCCAGCACCTCATCTGCAAAAAGGGTCAACGAAGGTCATGTGTTTGCAGGTGGGCGACCTGTTACGGCCACTCCACCGCCTCATTTCCGAGGCCAAAAACGCAAAAAACGTCGCAATCCCGGTTCCGCTTTCGCGAAGGGAAGTGCGACGTCTTTGTCGTGGTGGGGCAACCGCCGTTGGCTACCTGTGGAGAGAGCACAGCAGGTTGTGTGCCAAGTGTGCCCTAAGGCTTTAGCGCAGCGGTTTACAACGGATCGGACGAGGCGGGCAGCTGAGCCCGTTGATGCAGCGCCGCCGCATTGTGGTGCGAAAATACGTCGAGAAAAGTGTGCGGTCCCCAAGTGGGAGCGAATTCATTCGCGAAGGGGCCCGTACATTCGATGAATATCTGTCGGATGTACTTACGCGTTCGCGAATGAATTCGCTCCCACAGGATCAGAGAAGAGCCGTGATAGACAGGGGCAACGCGGTCTTTGTAGGAGCTGCCGAAGGCTGCGAAAGCGGCATGTCCGACACCGCTATTCGCAGCCTTCGGCAGCTCCTACAGGTTTGTTGGCCTATCAGGTGAGCAACTCATTCATCGCAATGATCTGCTCCGCGACCTGGATCAGCTTCTGTTGCTTGCTCATGGCCTGGCGGCGCATGAGAGTGTAGGCCTCTTCTTCGTTGCAGTTTTTCATTTTCATCAGCATGCCCTTGGCCAGTTCCACACGTTTGCGTTCGGCCAGTTGCTGGTCCCTGGCCTGTAATTGCGAGCGCAGCACCTGATCGCTTTCGAAACGGGCCATGGCCACGTCCATGATCGGTTGCAGGCGCTGGGCGTGGATCCCTTCGACGATGTAAGCGCTGACGCCGGACTTGATCGCCTGACGCATCACCGCCGGATCGTGCTCGTCGGTGAACATCACGATGGGCCGTGGCTGGTCGCGGGTCATCATCACCACATGTTCCATCACGTCGCGGCCGGGGGATTCGGTGTCGATCAGCACGACGTCCGGGCGCACCGCCTCAACCCGTGCGGGCAGGTCGATGGTCAGGCCGGATTCGTCGATCACTTCAAAGCCGGCCTCACTCAGCGCAGTGCGCAGGCGGCCGACTTTTTTCGAGGTGTCGTTGATCAGCAGGATGCGCAGCATGTGAGCCTCCGGTTACTGGTCATGACGAGCATGCAGGGTAAAGCTGCGCGCATAGCCAGCTGGATCGGAGCCATCCCAGATGCTGCCGTCGAGCAATTGCGAACGGCGCATGGGATCAGCGGGCACGGCGATTTCCAGGCTGCGGGCGGCGCGGCGGTACAGGTCCAGCTGCTGCACCTGACGGCTCACGGCCAGGTAATCCGGGTCATCGCGCAGCAGGCCCCAGCGGCGGAATTGGGTCATGAACCACATGCCATCGGACAGATACGGGAAGTTCGCCGCGCCATGGTTGTGAAAGCGCAACGGGTGCGTGTCGTGCCATTGATTGCCGAGGCCATCATCGTAGTCGCCCATGAAGCGCGGTTCGATAGTGGCCAGCGGCACGTCCAGGTAGTCGCGGCTGCTCAGCAACTGAGCGGTGCTGCGGCGGTTCTCCTGGCTGGCCTCGATGAAGCGACTGGCCTCCAGCACCGCCATCACCAGCGCGCGAGCGGTGTTGGGGTACTGCTCGACGAACTCGCGGGTGCAGGCCAGGACCTTTTCCGGATGATCGGGCCAGATGCTCTGGCTGGTGGCGACGGTGAAACCCTGGCCCTGAGCCACGGCGTTGGCGCACCAGGGTTCGCCCACGCAGAAGCCATCGATGCGCTCGGCCTGCAAATGCGCGAGCATCTGCGGTGGAGGGACTACCACGCTGTTAACGTCCCACAGTGGGTGGATGCCTTGGCTGGCGAGCCAGTAATAGAGCCACATGGCGTGGGTGCCAGTGGGGAATGTCTGGGCAAAATTGAGCTTGTCACCGGGTTGCCGCGCGCGATGTTCAAGGGCGCTGGCGCTGGTGATACCGGCGCTCTTGAGCGGTTGCGACAGGTTGATGCTCTGACCGTTCTGATTCAGGCCCATCAACACCGCCATGTCGGTGGCAGGCGCGCCACTGATGCCCAGCTGGATGGCGTAGATCATGCTGTACAGCGAGTGTGCGGCGTCCAGTTCGCCGCTCAACAGTTTGTCGTTGATGCCTGCCCAGGACGTCTGTCGACGCAGGTTCAGGGTCAGTCCGTAAGGTTGGGCAAAGCCCTGAGTGGCAGCGACCAGCACCGAGGCGGAGTCGCTCAGCGGCATGAAGCCGATATTCAGCTCGTTCTTCTCCGGGCCGTCGCTGCCTGCCACCCAGGCCAGTGCGTGCAGTGCTGCGAGGTCGTTGCTGTTATCGCTCATGCCGTTATTCCTGAATCGTATTACTTGAAAAAATACTGCCTGAGAAAAGCGTACCGCCCTGGCTCAATAGACATCGCGCAGGTAGCGACGCTCTTTGCTCATGTCGCTGATATAGAGCGTCGCTGCGCCGCTGCTCATCTTGCCATGCATCTGCACAATCTTCTTCAGCGCGGCGTCGACATCCTTGGCCATGCGGCTGGCATCGCCGCACACACAGACGTGCGCGCCCTGTTCCAGCCATTTCCACAGCTCGGCACCTTCTTCGAGCATGCGTTGCTGCACGTAGATCTTCTCGGTCTGGTCACGGGAAAAGGCGGTGTCCAGACGCTGCAGCAAACCGCTGCGCTGCCAGTCGCGCAGTTCGTCGCGGTAGTAAAAGTCGGTACGGGCCCGCTGTTCACCAAAGAACAGCCAGTTTTTGCCGTTGCCACCCTGGGCCTGACGCTCTTGCAGAAAGGCTCGAAACGGCGCGATGCCAGTGCCGGGGCCAATCATGATCAGCGGTGTGTCAGGGTTCTTCGGCGGGCGAAAGTGCGCCGAGCGTTGCAGGTAGATACGCACGCCTTGATGCTCGGCGCGATCAGCCAGGAAGGTCGAACACACTCCACCGCGCGCTTGATCCTGATGCTGATAGCGCACGGTGGCGACGGTCAGATGCACCTCGTTGGGGGTGAGGTTCGGGCTGGAGCTGATGGAGTACAGCCGGGGTTGCAGCGGTTTGAGCAACTGCACCCACTGATCGGCTTCCAGCGTCATGGGGAATTCGCGCAACAGCGTGGGCAGCTGCCGACCCCAGAGCCAGTCCTGCAAGGCCGCGTGGTTGTCCTCTTCGAGCAATGTTCGAAGCTGCGGGCTGTCCGTGTGCTCCGCAACCCGGCGCAACAGATCCGGGCTGATGCGGGCGATTTCCAGATGATCGCTCAACGCGGTGCCCAGGGTCATGGGGGCGTGGTTGTTGAGTTCGACTTGAATGTCACCGTCAAGGCCGATGGTGCTCAACAGCTCATTGACCAGCTCGGGCGCATTGATGGGCCAGACGCCCAGCGCGTCGCCTGCGTGATAGGGGAAATCGTGGCCCGTCAGGTCGAACGCCAAGTGTCGGGTTTCTTTCTCGGCGCCTTCGCCGTTGAGCAGCCGATTGCTCAGCAGCGTGGTGCGCAACGGGTTGGCGCGCGTGTAGGGGTTGCTGTCGATGGCGGGAGCGCTGGCTGGCGCTGAGGGGGCGTTGGTCGGCTCAGGCGCTGTAACACCCGCCATCACGGCCAGTTTGGCGCACAACTCGGTCAGCCACTGTTCGGCAAGTTCCTGATAATCCGGCTCGCACTCCAGACGCGGCTGGATACGTTCGGCACCCAGAGCGGCGAGGCGTTCGTCGAGCTTGCGGCCAAAGCCACAGAATTGCTGGTAGTTGGAGTCGCCCAGGGCCAGCACGCCAAAACGGCTGTCGGTGAGGGTCTGGGGTTCGGCGCCCAGCAGGGTCTGCCAGAAGTCGTTGGCATTGTCCGGCGGGTCGCCGTCGCCAAAGGTGCTGGTCACCAGCAGTACGCCCGCGGCGCTGCGCAGTTGCTCGAGGTTGGCGCTGTCCATCGCCTGCACCCGAGCGCGTTGACCCGCACTGGCAAGTCTTTGAACGCAGGTGGCCGCCAGGCTTTCACAGTTGCCGGTCTGCGAGGCCCAGAGCACCAGCCACTCAGGGCCTGTGGGGATGGCCGAAGCTAATTCACTGCCTCGGGAAAACAGCCCGGCGAGCAGGCCATTGAGCAGCAGGCGCTGATCAGCGCCAAAAGGCGCGCTGGCGGGCAGTGTTGGCACGCCGCTCTGGGCACCTTCTGCGCTGCGCAGCCCCAGCAGATAACCGCGCATGTACAGCTGCTCTTCGGTGTTCAAGTTCAGGGGCACGCGGGTATCGATGTTGAGTGCGCGGGCGAAGGCATCGACCTGTGCCGGCGCAAACGCTCTGTCATCGGATGCGACTTCCGGAAGGTCCTCCTGCTCAGAGGAGGGCAGAACTTGCAGCGCCACGGCGCAATATTTGAACGCCGGCTGCAGGGAGATCGCGTCCACGGCATCGCTGGTCACGGCATTGATGGCCAGCGCTTCGCCGAATACATCGTTCCAGTGAAAGGGCGCAAAGCAGTTGCCTGGGCGTACCCGGTCGCTGAGCACCGCAGGCAATGTCGCCAGGCCGCGCCGGGAGCGGATCTGCACGCGGTTGCCGGGTTTGATGTTCAGCCGCTCGGCGTCATCAGGGTGGACCTCGATGAACGGGCCGGGGTTGAGCTTGTTCAGCGCGGGCACTTTGCCGGTCTTGGTCAGGGTGTGCCATTGGTGCTGCAAACGCCCGGTATTGAGTACCAGCGGGAAGTCATCGTCCGGCAACTCGGCGGGCATCAGGTGCGGGCGGGCGAAGAACTGCGCCTTGCCACTGGCCGTGGGGAAGACGATGGCGGGCTGCTCAGTGGCAGCGGCGGGCTGGACGTAGCGCAGCGGATTGCGCACGGACGTGTCCGGTGACGCGCAGGGCCACTGCAGCGGTTGCTCGCGCAGGCGCTCGTAGCTGGCGCCGCGCAGGTCGTAGCCGGTCTTGGGGTTCCAGGCGCGTTTGATTTCCTCAAAGACCTCAGCGGCACTGGCGTAGCTGAAGGCCTCGGCATAGCCCATGGCGCACGCGACACGGGCGATGATTTGCCAATCCGGCAGGGTATCGCCGGGGGCTTGCACGGCTTGCTGGGTCAGGGTCAGGTTGCGCTCTGAGTTGATCATCACCCCCTCAGCCTCCGCCCATAGCGCGCCGGGCAGCAGAATGTCGGCGTAGCGGTTGGTTTCGGTGTCCAGATAAGCGTCTTGAGTGATCACCAGTTCGGCTTTGCGCAGGCCGTCGATCACCTGCTGGCGATTGGGCACGCTGGCCACTGGATTGGTGCAGATGATCCAGCAGGCCTTGATAGTGCCTTCGGCCATGGCCTGAAACATCTCGACGGTGCCATTGCCGCCTTCAGTGCGCAGGCTGCCGGTTTCGATGCCCCACAGTTGTTCGATAAAGGCTCGGTCTTCGGCGACCAGCGCCGAACGCTGCCCCGGCAGGCCCGGTCCCATGTAACCCATCTCCCGTCCACCCATGGCATTGGGCTGGCCGGTCAGGGAAAACGGCCCGCTGCCGGTGCGGCAAATCGCGCCAGTGGCCAGGTGCAGATTGCACAGAGCGTTGGTGTGCCAGGTGCCTTGCACGCTCTGGTTCAGACCCATGGTCCAGCAGCTCATCCAGTTCGCGGCTTCGCCGATCCACTGCGCGGTCTGGCGGATATCCGCTTCGGGCAAGCCGGTGACGTGCGCGACGTGTTCGGGCGTGTAAGCCTCCAGAAAGTCCTCCATGACCTCCCAGCCTTCGGTGAAGTCGGCGATGAACGCCGGGTCGGTGTAGCCTTTCTTGACCAGCAGATGCAGCAGGCCATTGAGTAGCGCCAGGTCCGTGCCAGGCGCGATGGGCAAGAACAGGTCGGCCTTGTCCGCCGTGGTGGTGCGCCGTGGGTCCACCACGATCAGCTTTGCCCCGGCCTTGACCCGGTCCAGCAAGCGCAAAAACAGAATCGGGTGACAGTCGGCCATGTTCGAGCCGATCACCAGAAACACATCGCTGTGTTCGAAATCGTCATAGGCGCCAGGTGGCCCATCTGCGCCGAGGGAAAATTTGTAACCGCTGCCCGCGCTGGCCATGCACAGGCGCGAGTTGGATTCGATATGGCTGCTGCGGATAAAACCCTTGGTCAGCTTGTTGGCCAGGTACTGGGCTTCCAGCGACATCTGCCCGCTGACGTACAGGGCAAAGGCGTCGGCGCCGTGTTCATCAATGATTGCCCGCAAGCGGCTGGCGGTGGCTTCGATGGCCTGGTCCATGCCGATCCGCGCCGGGTCGCGGTTGCGCTCCTGACGCATGAACGCATGTTCCATCCGCCCGCTGTTGGCCACGGCCACGCCGCAGGTAGTGCCTTTGGTGCACAGCCGGCCAAAGTTGCTCGGGTGTTGTTTGTCGCCAGAGACTTTGACGATCAGGTTGTCTTCCACCTGCATGACGATGCCGCAGCCCACCCCACAGTAGGGGCATACGCTGCGTACGGTCTTGCTGATCTCAAGGGGGTTCGCCATCGCGGTGCTCTCTTGCAGAAACGACAAAGGCGCCATGCTGCTCAACCGTTTTTCAACGGGAGCTGCACGGCGCCTTTGTCGTGGAGTATTGCCTGATAGATAGCCATCGTCGTTGACGGCCTTTGTATCTGTATAGCAATGGCTGGGCCAAGAGCGGATCGCGCTTGGGCAGAGTCCATGCACGCTGGGCTTTGCGCGCATGGGATGCATCGGGCAATGCAGTTTTCTGTACAGATTTTCCGAGGGGAATCGCATCGGCATGGGGCAGGTTTGCGCGATGCGCACTGTTTTGGATCTCGCCAGATCTCGCAGCACACGCCCTCACATGCGACCTGCATGCCGCGAACACGGGCCTTGCAGGCCGCTCATGCATTTGTGGCACAACCACTGCATAGCGCTTGGTAACCCGCTGCGCTGTTGCCAGCGGGATACCTTGTCGATCAACGGCGATCGTTTGGCCCCTATTGGCCCGGGTAACAATGACTGCGTCAGGCTCAAGGGCCGGCAGCACGAACAGGCAAAGGCGCCTGGAACCTTTTGGTTCCAGGCGTTTTTTTTTGCGTTGAAAAAACCGGATCGGCTTTGATGGGTGCATTTATGAACAGCGAATTGGCGAGTGATCTGCAAAACCTGGTGGTAATCGGCAACGGCATGGTCGGCCACCACTGTGTCGAGCAACTGATCGAGAGCGGCGCGTTGAGCCGCTACCAGATCCACGTGTTCAGCGAAGAACCGCTGCGCGCCTATGACCGTGTGCATCTGTCCGAGTATTTCGGTGGCCGCGACGCCGAGTCCCTGGCGCTGGGGGATGCCACGTTCTACCAGCGGGCCGGTGTGACCCTGCACCTGGGCGTGCCCGTTCTGGAGATCGACCGCGCTCGCAAGGAAGTCATCACCGCCAATGGCTGCGTCAGCTATGCGCACTTGGTCATGGCCACCGGCTCTTACCCGTTTGTGCCGCCGATTGAAGGCGCTGCCGGTGATTCGCGGCTGGTGTATCGCACCCTGGCCGACCTGGACACCATCCGCGCTGCCGCCAAAAACGCCCGCCGTGGCGTCGTGGTCGGCGGCGGTCTGCTCGGTCTTGAAGCGGCCAACGCGCTGAAAAGCCTGGGCCTGGAAGCTCACGTGGTGGAGTTCGCCCCACGCTTGATGCCGGTCCAGCTGGACGAGGCGGGCGGTGTGGCACTCAAGGCGCGCATCGAAGCGCTGGGCGTCAGCGTGCACTTGTCCCGAGGCACTCAGTCGATCACGCCGGGCAGCGAATATCGTTTCCGCATGAATTTCGCCGGTGATGAATTTCTCGAAACCGATCTGGTGGTGTTCTCGGCCGGTATCCGTCCGCAGGATGCGCTGGCCAAGGCCTGTGAGCTGGAACTGGGCGCCCGGGGCGGGATTGCCATCGACAGCAACTGCCGCAGTAACGACCCGCATATCTCTGCCATTGGCGAGTGCGCGGCCTGGAATGGCAGCGTCTTTGGTCTGGTCGCGCCGGGTTATCAGATGGCGCGCAGCGTCGCCGCGCAACTGTGCGAGATCGAGGCCGAGCCGTTTGTCGGCGCTGACATGTCCACCAAGCTCAAGTTGCTGGGCGTCGACGTTGGTTCCATCGGCGATGCCCATGGCGCCAGTGCCGGGGCGCGTAGCTATCGTTTTATCGACGAAGCCACCGCCAGTTATCGTCGCCTGGTGGTCTCCGCCGACGGCAAGCAGGCCATCGGCGCCGTGCTGGTGGGCGACAACAGTTATTACGACACCCTGCTGCAATACATTCAGAACGGCATCGCGCTGCCTGCCGACCCTTCGTCGCTGATCCTGCCTCAGGGCGAAGCCGCCCCGGCGCTGGGCGTGGACGCATTGCCCGCCACGGCGACCATCTGTTCCTGCCATAACGTCAGCAAAGGCGCGATCTGTTGCGCCATCGATGCAGGCTGCGGCGACCTGGCCGGGCTCAAGAGCCAGACCAAGGCCGCTACCGGTTGCGGCGGCTGCGCCGGGTTGCTCAAGCAAGTGTTCGAGCATGAGCTGATTGCCCGTGGCGTGACGGTCGACAAGAGCCTGTGCGAGCACTTCGCCTTTACTCGGCAGGAGTTGTATTCGCTGGTGCGGGTCGAGGGCATCGAGACCTTCGACGAACTGCTGGCGCGCCACGGCAAAGGCCATCTGGGCTGCGACATCTGCAAGCCTGCGGTGGGTTCGATCCTGGCCTCGTGCTGGAACCGGCCGATCATGGAACCTTGGCTCGTCCCGTTGCAGGACACCAACGACACCTTCATGGCCAACATGCAGAAGAACGGCACCTATTCTGTGGTGCCGCGTATTCCGGGTGGCGAAATTACCCCGGACGGTTTGATCGCCATCGGCGCCGTCGCCAAGAAATACGACCTGTACACCAAGATCACCGGTGGCCAGCGCATCGACTTGTTTGGCGCTCAATTGCATGAGCTGCCGGAAATCTGGTCGGAGTTGATCGCCGCAGGTTTTGAAACCGGCCACGCATACGGCAAGTCCACGCGTACCGTGAAAAGTTGTGTCGGCAGCACCTGGTGCCGTTATGGCGTGCAGGACAGCGTGCAAATGGCGCTGCGCATCGAGGACCGTTACAAAGGGCTGCGTTCGCCGCACAAGCTCAAGTTTGCGGTGTCCGGCTGCACCCGCGAGTGCGCCGAGGCCCAGAGCAAGGACGTCGGCGTGATCGCCACCGAGAAGGGCTGGAACCTCTACATCAGCGGCAACGGCGGCATGCGTCCGCGTCACGCCGAGCTGTTCGCCACCGACCTGGATGACGAAACCCTGATCCGCTACATCGACCGCTTCCTGATGCTGTACATCCGCACCGCCGACAAACTGCAGCGCACCTCCGTTTGGCGCGAAAGCCTGGAAGGCGGGCTGGACTACCTCAAGGCCGTGGTCATCGATGACAGCCTGGGCCTGGCGGCTGAGCTGGAGGCGCAAATGCAGCTGGTGGTCGATCGCTACGAATGCGAATGGGCCAACGCCTTGAACGACCCGGAGAAACTTAAACGCTTCCGCACCTTCGTCAATGCCAAGGGCGCGGACCCGGATATTCATTTCGTGAAAGAGCGCGGCCAACGACGTCCGGCGCGTCTGGACGAACTGAACCTGATTACTGCAACGGAGGTGGTGTGATGAGTGGCTTGAGTGCGGTGATGACAAGTGCAGAAACCACCTGGCGCATGGTCTGCGGGCGTAATGACCTGGTGCCCAATTCCGGCGTCGTGGCCTGGCTCGACGGCGCACAGATCGCACTGTTCTACCTGCCGGACGCGCAGGGCGGTGAGCGTGTGTATGCCGTCGACAACCGCGACCCACGCTCAGGCGCCAACGTCATCGGCCGCGGCCTGATTGGCAACCTGGCGAACAAACTGGTGGTGGCTGCACCGTTGTACAAACAGCATTTCTGCCTGGAAGACGGCCTCTGTATCGAGACCCCGGACGAGCGCCTGCGGGTCTGGCCTGCGCGACTGCACGGTGATTGGGTGGAGGTGGGGGCGATGGACTGAAGGTAGGCGGCACAATGCCCTCGGCCCCGTGGGAGCGAATTCATTCGCGAAGAGGCCAGTACATCCGACGCATCTTTACTGGTCTTGAGATTGCCTTCGCGAATGAATTCGCTCCCACAGGTACGAGGCCACAGCTACTTTGCGGACAACTGCATGATCATCGCCGTCATACCCTGTCGGGACACGCGGTCATGGGGAATGTCCTCGGCCCCGTGGGAGCGAATTCATTCGCGAAGAGGCCGGTACATCCAGCGCATCTTTATGGGGCTTGATATTGCCTTCGCGAATGAATTCGCTCCCACCGTGCCTTAGGTGAGGCTGGACCTCGTTCGCTCACCAGCAAAACCACGGACCACGATGTACAACAATGGCCCCGCCGACACGAACACGGCAGTGATCAGCAGGTAAGGCAACACGCTGACCAGGGAACGACCACGGGAATGGGCATCGTTGACCATCCAGAGGCAGGCGAGCCCTGCCATCAGGTAAAGGTCGATGACCATCTGTGCAGTGTCGGGCCGGGACAGCATTTCAAGCCCGAAGGCCAGCAGCGATTGATCGGCAATCGCCATCGTCCAGCCGGTATAGAGGGTGAAAGCCAATAGCAGCGTCAACGTAATCCAGGGCTTTGTCATGCTTATCATCCTTGATGAGTGGCGTTACACACTAGTGATAGAGTTGCTCGCCACTCAATGACCTGACAGGTCATGGACGCGTCACTCAAGGAAGGTCACAGTCCGAGCATGAGCCGTCACTCTTTTCACCACGCCAAACCCACTGCCTGCGCCTCAGCAGGTGAACATCTGCGCCGCCTGCGTCGCCAGGCTGCGTTGAGTCAGTTGGAGCTGTCCTTGCTGACCGGTGTGTCGCAACGGCACCTCAGTTGCGTCGAGACCGGTCGCGCCAAGGCCAGCCCCGGCACTTTGCACGCGTTGCTGTCCGCCCTCGACGTGCCGCTGGAACAGTGCAATGACGTGTTCCTTGCGGCGGGTTATGCGCCCCGATACCTAGCGTCTGCCCCCGATGCGCCGATGATGGAAATGGTCAATGGCGCCATCCATCACATTCTGCACGCCAACAACCCGGCTCCGGCGATCGTGATTGCCAGCAATTGGGACATCACCTCGGCCAACGTCAGTGCGGGGTTGTTGTTTGCGATGGTCGGCGTACCGGTCCAGAGTCACACCGGCCTCAATCTGCTCGACACCCTGCTGCGCCACGGTGGCCTGGGTGACCATCTGATCAATGCCGATGAAATACGTGCATTGGCCTGGCAACGCGCGGCGAGGGAAGCCAGTGGCAACCCTGATCTGGCGCGGCGCCTGCAAGACCTGCCCAGCCCACCCGAGTTGCCACTGAACACACCGCCCAGCCCGGTGGTGTTGACCCGGGTGCGTTTCGGGGAAGGGGAGCTGAGGTTTCTCTCGACGTTCACCACGTTCGGCATGCCGCTGGACATCACCGTGGAGTCGCTGCGCATAGAGCACCTGATCCCGGCTGATCCGCAAACGTGGGAGATCATGAGCAAGGCTTATGAGCAGTATCTCGGCGCGGGGGTTGAGCGGGCAGGTCGGGTTATGCCTGGATGAGTGCATAACCGGTGCTCCTGACGAGACTCGCGGTCATGGGAATGTCCCCGGCCCCGTGGGAGCGAATTCATTCGCGAAGAGGCCAGTACATCCGATGCATCTTTACTGGCCTTGATATCGCCTTCGCGAATGAATTCGCTCCCACGGGTTCGAGGTCAGACCTACTTTCCAGACAACTGCATGATCATCGCCGTGGTCAGGTAAAGCCTCGGTGCGATGCTCGACAGGTCCATGTATTCGTCATCGGAATGCAGCCCGGCGCCGACCACGCCCATGGTTTCCAGCACCGCAGGTTTCTGGCTGTCGGGCACGTAGGCATAACCGGCGTCAGTGCCGAAACGCATGGCGATCGGCTGGATGTTGCGACCGATCTTGCTGTACAGCGTCTGCGCCGTTTTAGCCAGGTCTTCGGTGGCCGGGTTCTTCACCAGTGGCGGGCGGCCTTTGTCCATGCGGAACGTCACCTGAGTCCCATCGATCAGCTTGCCCTGCACGATGCGTTGACCATCGGCCAGCACACGCTCGGACTCGCTCAGGTCCGAATAGCGCATGTCGCCTTCGGCAACGGCGCTGTCCGGGATGATATTGCGCTTGGTGCCGGCGTTGATCATCGTCCAGTTCACTGTGGTGCCCTTGGCCTTGTCACCCAGATCCTTGAGCTGGATCAACTGATGGGACAGCTCCAAGGCTGCGTTGCGTCCCGCTTCAGGGGCCGAGCCTGCGTGGGATGACTTGCCTTTGACGTCCACGAACACGCCGTTGATGCCGTTGGTGGCGACGGTCACTGCGTCCGTGTCAGGCGGCTCATAAGAGAATACGTAGTCATGCTTGCGAGCCAGTTCGGCGATGATCTTTTTCGAACCCGCCGAGCCCATTTCCTCGTCCGGGTTGAACAGCACGGTGATGGTGCCGTAGTCCTTGAACTTTTGATCCTGCAACAGCTGGAGCGAATGGAGCACCATGGCCACGCCGCCTTTGGCGTCTGCCACGCCCGGCCCGTAGGCTTTCTCGCCCTCGACCTTGAACGGCCGCTTGGCCGCAGTACCCGGCCCAAACACCGTGTCGTAGTGAATCATCAGCAAGAAAGATTTGCTGCCATTGCCCTTGATCGTGCCGACGATGTTATCGCCGGTGGAGGGCGAAGCGGGCGTGGTCTGCACCGTCGCCCCCAACGCTTCTAGGCGTTTCACCAGCATTTCACTGACGGTTTTCAGCCCTGGCGCCTGGCCGGTACCGGTGTCGATGTTGACCAGTTGTTCAACGGTCGCCAGATAAGCCTTCTGTTCGGCCTCGGCGTTTTTGAGGAGTTGCTGGGGAGGTACTTCGGCTGCGAATGTTGATGAGCAGAGCAGGGTGGCGGCGACGGCGGCCGCCAGAGCGGTACTGCGAACGAACATGCTGGATCCCTCAGATGGTGTTCAAGAGACCCTTTTGTAACACTTGATCGGCTTTTTGTACCCCTCGACCTTGGTATCGAAGAAGTCGAAGCCTGGCCAATGAAACAAAAAAACCGCGCAAAGGCGCGGTTTTAATGGGGTCTGATCAGCTTCTCAGGGCTTCGAAAAAAGCGCTGGGCTGAATACTCCGATTACACGTTGAAGCGGAAGTGCAGCACGTCGCCGTCTTTGACGATGTAGTCCTTGCCTTCCAGGCGCCATTTACCGGCTTCCTTGGCACCGGCTTCACCCTTGTACTGGATGAAGTCGTTGTAGGCGACGCACTCGGCGCGGATGAAGCCTTTTTCGAAGTCGGTGTGGATCACGCCAGCGGCTTGTGGTGCGGTAGCACCGACGCGGACGGTCCAGGCGCGAACTTCTTCGACGCCAGCAGTGAAATACGTCTGCAGGTGCAGCATTTCATAGCCTGCACGGATGACGCGGTTCAGGCCTGGCTCTTCGAAGCCCAGGGCTTCAAGGAACATGTCTTTTTCTTCGCCGTCATCGAGTTCGGCAATTTCAGCTTCGATCTTGTTGCAGACCGGCACCAGCATTGCGCCTTCTTCTTCGGCGATGGCGCGAACCACGTCCAGCAGCGGGTTGTTCTCGAAGCCGTCTTCAGCAACGTTGGCGATGTACATGACCGGCTTGGTGGTCAGCAGGTGGAAGCCACGAATCACTGCTTTTTCGTCAGCGTTCATGTTCTTCATCAGGCTGCGCGCTGGCTTGCCTTCGGTGAAGTGAGCAATCAACTGCTCCAGCAGGCCTTTCTGGACCACGGCATCCTTGTCGCCGCCCTTGGCGTTGCGAGTGACTTTCTGCAGCTGTTTTTCACAGCTGTCGAGGTCGGCAAAGATCAGCTCAAGGTCGATGATTTCGATGTCGCGTTTCGGGTCGACGCTGTTGGAGACGTGGATCACGTTCTCGTCTTCGAAGCAGCGGACCACGTGGGCGATGGCATCGGTTTCGCGAATGTTGGCCAGGAACTTGTTGCCCAGGCCTTCACCTTTCGACGCACCGGCAACCAGGCCCGCGATGTCGACGAATTCCATGGTGGTCGGCAGGATGCGCTTGGGGTTGACGATAGCCGCCAATGCCGCCAGACGCGGATCAGGCATGGCCACGATGCCGCTGTTGGGTTCGATGGTGCAGAAGGGGAAGTTCTCAGCCGCGATACCGGATTTGGTCAGCGCGTTGAACAGGGTGGATTTGCCGACGTTGGGCAGGCCGACGATGCCGCAATTGAAGCCCATGGTGTATCCCCTCGAGTGATGTCAGGCCTTCTGGCTGTGCAGGTTTTTCATCGCCCGGTTCCATTCACCGGCGAAGATATCCGGCAGCACGCCGAGGGCAAAGTCGATGCTGGCGTCCAGTTTTTCCTGTTCGGCGCGTGGCGCTCGACCCAGAACAAAACCGGAGACCTTGTTGGCATCGCCTGGGTGGCCAATGCCAAGCCGCAAGCGGTGAAAAGTGTTCTGATTGCCGAGCTGCGCGATGATGTCACGCAACCCGTTATGACCGCCATGGCCGCCGCCCTGTTTGAACTTGGCAACGCCCGGTGGCAGGTCGAGTTCGTCATGAGCCACCAGAATGGCGTCCACCGGAATGCGGTAGAAACCGGCAAGCGCCGCGACGGATTGACCGCTGCGGTTCATGTAGGTGGTGGGGATCAATAGACGAACATCCTGACCCTGGTGAGTGAAGCGCCCGGTCAGGCCAAAGAATTTGCGCTCGGCGACGAGATTGACTCGTTGCGCGTCAGCGATACGCTCAACAAAAAGAGCCCCTGCGTTATGCCGGGTCTGTTCGTATTCAGCGCCTGGATTTCCCAGGCCAACGATCAGTTGTATGGCAGTCACGACAGGGGCCCTTTTCTGGAGTTGTGGATAAAACCGCTGCAGGCAGCGGCAAAACTGGAGGAAAACTGCTCATTTACCATGATGTAAACTCCGCGATTCTGCCCGTTTTGCCTGACTTCTACAGCGGTCTCCCGAGCAACTCCGGCATTACCAAGTAATGAATTACTCGGCAGTACCTTCTGCTTCGTCTTCGGTCGGTGCAACGCGTGGAGCGTGAACGTTGGCAACAGCCAGGTCGTTACCGTGCGCCAGTGCCACGAACTCAACGCCTTTAGGCGCTTTCAGGTCGGACAGGTGAACGATCGAACCGATTTCCAGAGCCGATACGTCGACTTCGATGAACTCAGGCAGATCTTTCGGCAGGCAGGTCACTTCCAGCTCGGAAGTCACGTGCGAAACTTCGCCGCCTTTCTTGACTGGAGCTTCTTCGCCGATGAAGTGCACAGGCACGATAGCGGTCAGTTTCTGGCCAGCTACAACGCGTACGAAGTCAGCGTGCATCACGTGGCCTTTGGCCGGGTGACGTTGCAGAGCTTTGATGATCACGTTTTGCTTTTTGCCATCAACAGTCAGTTCGATGATGTGGCTGTACGAAGCTTCGTTTTCCAGCAGCTTGGCAACTTCTTTGGCCAGCAGGCTGATGGACTCAGGGGCTTTGGAGCCACCGTAAACAACAGCAGGTACCAGGCTTGCGAGACGACGCAGGCGGCGGCTCGCACCTTTCCCCAGGTCGGAACGCAGTTCAGCATTCAAAGTAAAATCGTTCATTTTGTATCTCCAAATTAGCCACATTCGACCTGACGTTTGCGACCGACGTCAGGACGATATGGGCAAAAAAGCCCCGCCCTGACCGAATGTCAGGGCGGGGCGCTTTTCGTCAACAGGGTGTCAGCTCAGGGAAAACCCTTAGCGGAACATCGCGCTGATCGATTCTTCATTGCTGATGCGGCGAACCGCCTCGGCGACTACCGGTGCAATATCCAGTTGGCGGATACGGCTACAGGCTTGTGCTGCAGCGGACAACGGGATGGTGTTGGTCACCACCAGTTCGTCCAGCACGGAATTTTCAATGTTTTCGATCGCCCGACCCGACAGCACAGGGTGTGTGCAGTAGGCAAAGACCTTGGCAGCGCCATGCTCTTTCAGGGCCTTGGCCGCATGGCACAGTGTGCCGGCGGTATCGACCATGTCATCGACCAGAATACAGGTACGCCCTTCGACATCACCGATGATATGCATCACTTCAGAGTGATTGGCTTTCTCACGGCGCTTGTCGATGATCCCGAGATCAACGCCCAGGGATTTGGCAACAGCACGTGCACGCACGACGCCGCCGATATCCGGGGAAACGATCATCAGGTTTTCGAAGCGTTGGTCTTCGATGTCATCCACCAGAACGGGGGAGCCGTAGATGTTATCTACCGGAATATCGAAGAAACCCTGGATTTGGTCAGCATGCAGATCCACCGTGAGAACACGGTCGATCCCGACAACGGTCAGCATGTCAGCGACAACTTTTGCGCTGATAGCAACACGTGCGGAACGCGGACGGCGGTCCTGGCGGGCATAACCAAAGTAAGGAATCACAGCAGTGATTCGGGACGCTGAGGAGCGGCGGAAGGCATCAGCCATCACGACGAGTTCCATCAGGTTATCGTTGGTCGGTGCGCACGTTGGCTGAATGATGAAGACGTCTTTACCGCGGACGTTTTCATTGATCTCAGTAGAAATCTCGCCGTCGGAGAACTTGCCGACAGAAACATCACCTAGTGGGATATGCAGCTGACGTACGACACGTCGAGCCAGATCGGGGTTAGCGTTCCCCGTAAAGACCATCATCTTGGACACGCGCAGTACCTGAAGGCTGAGGGTAACCTGGATGAGTATAGGAAAATGGCAGGGGCGGCTGGATTCGAACCAACGCATGGCAGGATCAAAACCTGCTGCCTTACCGCTTGGCGACGCCCCTGTATCTGTTGCAACGAGTACCGAGTACTCGATTCCTTTTAGAGCAGACTTTGCAGCTTGCGATGCAACATCGAAACGTTGCTTCCCTTTGCTACAAACCCTGTAAGGGTCTCTGTCAGAAGGGCCGAGACTTTATCAGCTTCAGCTTTGTTTGGGAAGGCCCCAAACACACAACTTCCAGTTCCGGTTAATTTTGCTTCGGTAAATTTACCTAACAAATTCAATGCGTTACGTACCTCTGGATAACGCCTTGCTACAACCGGTAAGCAGTCATTTCGACTGTTTCCCTTGGGAACGGGGCGCACTTTAATGGGAGGAGAGTTACGTGTCAACAGCGGATCTGAAAAAATTTCTGCTGTACTTACAGATACTTGCGGCACGAGCACCAGATACCACGGTTCTTCGGGGTCTACAGGGGTCAGTTTTTCGCCCACACCCTCAGCAAATGCGGCGTGTCCACGGACGAAAACCGGAACGTCGGCACCCAGCGTCAGGCCCAGCGCCGCCAGGCGATCTTCATCCCAGTTCAGTTGCCACAAATGATTAAGGCCCAGCAGAGTGGTGGCTGCATCGGAGCTGCCGCCACCAATCCCGCCGCCCATGGGCAGGCGTTTTTCCAGCCAGATGTCCATGCCGAGGGTGCAGCCCGATTGTTTTTGCAGTGCTCGGGCCGCTTTGACAATCAGGTTGCTGTCGTGAGGCACGCCGGGGACATCAGTCTGCAAGCGGATTTCGCCGTCTTCACGGACCGCGAAACCGAGTTCATCGCCGTAGTCGACAAACTGAAAGAGGGTTTGCAGTTCGTGATAGCCGTCAGGACGACGGCCAAGAATGTGCAGCATCAGGTTCAGTTTGGCGGGCGCGGGCAGCGTCAGGCGAGGTGCACTCATCTTCACTGACCCAGTTTGCGAGGTTGCCAGTCCTTGATGACCAGCGTGACGTCCAGGTCCTGACCGTGCAGTTTGACCCGCTCAGGCAGCCAGTAGCCGTTCTGTTCGACGTAGCTGAGGTATTCAACCTGCCAGCCGTCTTGTTCCAGATTGGCCAGACGGCTGTCGCCATCCAGCGTCAGACGGCTCTTGCTGTCGGGCGCGGGCAGGCCGCGAACCCACCAGACAAGGTGCGAAACCGGCAGTTTCCAGCCCAACTGATCCTGCAACAGGGTCTCCGGGGTGGCGGCTTCATAGCGGCCCTGATTGGCGACTTCCAGGCTGACGGCGCCGGGGCGACCGGTCAGGCGGGCCGCGCCACGACCCAGCGGGCCGGACAAGCGGATGTCGTAGTAATCCTGACGTTGCAGCCAGAACAACGTACCACTGCCGGAATCCTTGGGTGCGCGGATCCCGACCTTGCCGTTGATCTGCCAGCCATCAAGGCTGGTCAGTTGCTGTTTGTGTTGCTGCCATTGGGCGGGGTCACCCTTGCCTTCGAGGGCTTCGCGGGAGGTCAATCCGGCACAACCGGCAAGCAGGGCGATAAGGCTGAATACAACTACGTGGCGCAAAAACATAAATTCAAAGAGTCTCGGATCCGGTCAAGCGCCGCACGGTGCTGCGCAAGATTGGGCTGTCAGGTTGGTCTTCAAGGGCTTTGCCCCAGATTTTACGGGCTTCACGCTGTTGGCCTTTTGCCCAGAGCACTTCGCCCAGGTGAGCGGCAACTTCGTGATCGGGGAAGCGCTCCAGCGCCAGGCGCAGCAAGCGTTCGGCTTCGTCGAGGTTGCCCAGGCGGTAATTGACCCAGCCCAGGCTGTCGAGCACGGCGGGGTCTTCCGGGTTCAGGGTATGCGCCCGTTCGATCAGTTCCTTGGCCTCTGCGTAACGCGTGGTGCGGTCGGACAAGGTGTAACCCAGAGCATTGAGGGCCATGGCGTTGTCCGGTTCACGCTTGAGGATGGCGCGCAGGTCTTTTTCCATCTGGGCCAGATCGTTGCGTTTCTCGGCCAGCATCGAGCGGGTGTAAAGCAGATTCAGGTCGTCGGGGTATTGCTTGAGTGCCTGATTCAACACCTGCCAGCCGCGATCGGCCTGATTGTTGTTGGCCAGGGTTTCGGCTTCGATCAGGTACAGCTGAATGGCGTAATCAGGCTGCGCCTCACGGGCTTCGGCCAGGCGCTTGGACGCTTCCGCCGCGCCGCCATTGCTCATCAGGATGTCTGCCTGACGCAATTGAGCCGCTGGGAAGTCAGGGCCAGGGCCAACCTGAGCGTATTCGTTGAGCGCATTTTGTGGATCGTTACGCTCTTCGTAAATGCGGCCCAGATTCAGGTGCGCCGAATCGACGTGAGCTTCCCGGGCAATCAGCTCCTGCAAATAGCCGGTTGCTTCGTCCCAGGCCTTGGCTTCTATGCAGACCAGCGCCAGTGAGAAACGCAGTTCGTCGTCATCGGGAAACTGCTGCACAAGGCTTGAGAACTGCACCTTGGCGTCTTCCATGCGGTTCTGTTCCACCAGCATGCGGGCGTAGGTCAGGCGCAGGCGTTTGTCGTCCGGGTACTTCTTGATGCTTTTTTCCAGGATCGGCAGCGCTTCCTTGCCACGACTCATGCCTTGCAGCAGGCGAGCGCGCAGCAGGATCGGCGCCACTTCACCTTCCTTGGGAGGATTGTCTTCCAGCAGTTTCAGCGAATTTTCCGCATCGCCGTTCTGCTGCAGTAGCAGAGCCTTGCCAAAAATCAGCTGGCCGTTATTGGGGTACTTCACCAGCAGGCGGTCGAAACTGGTCAGCAAGGCGTTGCGGGTTTCCGGATTGGTCTCGGAAGCCGACAGCGCGAGGAAATCAAAATGCGTGTCGCCCTGACCCTGTAGAACCTTCTCCATATAAATCATGGAGTCGTCGTAGCGCCCGGCGCGGGCCAGTTGAATGGCGGCCGCACGTTGCGCTTCGAGGTTGGTTCGATCGTTTCTGGCCCAGATCAACGAAGTGTCCAGTGCGGCCTGATCGGCCCCCAGGTATTCGGCGATACGAAAGGCGCGCTCGGAAACACCCGGATCCTGGGTGTTGATCGCCTGGGTGACGTAGTTGTCCAGGGCGATATCGAAACGATTGCGCTGACCGGCCAGTTCCGCGCTCAGCAGGCTGACCAGTGTTTCCTGGGTGAACGAGCCATACACCTGAGGCTTGGCTTCAGGTGCGGGAACGGTGTCTTTCTGCGCAGGTGCGGGCTGCGTCTGCTCGGGTGCCATGGTCTGGCAGCCGCTGAGAAAGGCAAGGGCGAGGAACAACGCGGAGGATCTATTCATATATAAGAAGGGACGACTTACCTGCGGTTGGAGCATCATGACACAAGGCCGGGAGCAAACCCACAGCCGGTTCGAAAACTGCTGGGACGCTGTTTTTACCTGCGCGCATTGCCCTCAAAGGGGGCGTCTGAAGAGCAGCTCTATTAGGACAATAGTCAGCGGTGGTTGTTCTGAGTCTAGTGAAGTAGGACAATTGCCGGCTTCACGTCACCACCAGCGACCATGAATGGCCTTCCTTGCACTTGGTATCAACCATAAGACTGCCTCGGTAGACGTCCGCGAGCGCGTGGCATTTACGCCAGAGCAGCTGGTTGAGGCTCTTCAGCAGCTTTGCCGCCTGACCAATAGCCGCGAAGCGGCGATTCTTTCAACGTGCAATCGCAGTGAGTTGTACATCGAACAGGACCAGCTCGGCTCGGAAACTATCCTCGCCTGGCTCGCCGATTACCATCATTTGAGCCTCGAAGAGCTCCGCGCGAGCGCTTATGTGCACGCCGACGATGCGGCCGTTCGTCACATGATGCGGGTCGCCTCCGGGCTCGACTCGCTGGTCTTGGGTGAGCCGCAGATTCTCGGTCAGATGAAATCAGCCTATGCCGTGGCCCGAGAGGCTGGCACCATCGGTCCGCTGCTCGGCCGGCTGTTCCAGGCCACGTTCAGCGCTGCCAAGCAGGTACGCACCGATACGGCGATTGGCGAAAACCCGGTGTCGGTCGCTTTTGCGGCTGTGAGCCTGGCGAAACAAATTTTCAGCGACTTGCAGCGCAGTCAGGCGTTGCTGATCGGCGCAGGCGAAACCATCACCCTGGTAGCCCGACACTTGCACGACCTGGGGGTCAAGCGCATCGTGGTGGCCAACCGGACCCTGGAACGCGCGAGCATTCTGGCGGCCGAGTTTGGGGCCCACGCGGTGTTGCTCTCGGACATCCCGGCCGAGCTGGTCAACAGCGACATCGTGATCAGTTCCACTGCCAGCCAATTGCCGATTCTGGGTAAAGGCGCGGTGGAAAGCGCCTTGAAGCTGCGCAAGCACAAGCCGATTTTCATGGTCGACATCGCCGTGCCCCGGGACATCGAGCCTGAGGTTGGTGAACTCGACGACGTTTACCTGTACACCGTCGATGACTTGCATGAAGTGGTCGCCGAGAACCTCAAGAGCCGTCAGGGGGCTGCGCAGGCGGCCGAAGCGTTGGTGTCGATCGGCGCCGATGACTTCATGTTTCGCCTGCGCGAACTGGCGGCAGTGGATGTGCTGCGTGCCTATCGCCAGCAAAGCGAGCGGTTGCGTGACGAAGAATTGCTCAAGGCCCAGCGCCTGCTTGCCAACGGTGGCAACGCCGAAGACGTGCTGGTCCAGTTGGCTCGCGGGCTGACCAACAAATTGCTGCATGCACCCAGTGTGCAACTGAAAAAACTCTCTGCCGAAGGCCGCCTCGATGCGCTGGCCATGGCCCAGGAACTATTTGCCCTCGGTGAGGGCTCGACGGATAAACCCCCGCAATGAAAGCTTCACTGCTCAATAAGCTGGATATCCTCAGCGACCGCTTTGAGGAACTGACTGCATTGCTTGGCGATGCGGAGGTCATTTCCGAACAGACCAAGTTTCGCGCGTATTCCCGTGAGTACGCAGAGGTAGAGCCGATCGTCGCGGCCTACACGCAATTGCTCAAGGCGCTCGCTGACCTGGAGGGCGCCCAGGCGCTGCTCAAGGACAGCGACCCTGACATGCGCGAAATGGCCGTCGAGGAAGTCCGCGAGACCAAGCAGTTGCTGGCCGATCTGGAAAGCCAGCTGCAACGCATGCTGCTGCCCAAGGACCCTAACGACGGGCGTAACGTGTTCCTCGAAATCCGTGCCGGTACCGGCGGCGACGAGGCGGCGATTTTCTCCGGCGATTTGTTCCGCATGTATTCGCGTTACGCCGAGCGTCGCGGCTGGCGGGTGGAGATTCTGTCCGAGAACGAAGGCGAGCATGGCGGCTATAAAGAAGTGATCGCCCGGGTTGAAGGCGAGAATGTCTACGGCAAGCTCAAGTTCGAGTCGGGCGCGCATCGCGTACAACGGGTTCCGGAAACCGAATCCCAGGGCCGTATCCACACCTCGGCTTGCACCGTTGCCGTGCTGCCCGAGCCGGATGAACAGCAAGCTATCGAGATCAATCCGTCGGACTTGCGCATCGATACCTACAAGTCGTCCGGTGCCGGTGGTCAGCACGTCAACAAGACCGACTCGGCGATCCGCATCACCCACCTTCCGTCGGGTATTGTCGTGGAGTGTCAGGAAGAACGTTCGCAGCACAAGAACCGTGCCCGCGCGATGTCCTGGCTATCTGCCAAACTCAATGACCAGCAAACCAGCGCCGCTGCCAATGCCATTGCCAGTGAGCGTAAACTGCTGGTCGGTTCGGGGGATCGTTCCGAGCGTATTCGTACCTACAACTTCCCTCAGGGGCGAGTAACGGATCACCGCGTCAATCTGACCTTGTATTCGCTGGATGAAGTTTTGGCCGGTGGAGTCGATGCAGTGATAGAGCCGCTACTTGCCGAATATCAGGCAGACCAACTAGCGGCACTGGGTGAGTAAATGACAATCATCGCCAGCTTGTTAAGAAGCGCCGAACTGCCCGATTCTCCGACCGCACGCCTGGACGTGGAGCTGCTGCTGGCAGCCGCGCTGGGTAAGCCACGCAGTTTCCTGCACACCTGGCCGGAGCGGATCGTCAGCAGCGAAGCCGCGCTGAAATTCGCGTCCTACCTGCAACGTCGCCAGACCGGTGAGCCCGTTGCCTACATTCTCGGCCAGCAGGGTTTCTGGAAGCTGGACCTGGAAGTGGCGCCGCACACGTTGATCCCGCGTCCTGAAACCGAAATGCTCGTCGAAGCCGCTCTGGAGCTGGTGCCTGCATTCGCGCAGAGCCAGGTGCTCGACCTGGGTACCGGCACAGGCGCCATCGCGTTGGCCCTGGCCAGCGAGCGACCGGCCTGGCAAGTAACAGCCGTAGACCGGGTGCTCGAAGCCGTCGCCCTGGCCGAACGCAACCGCCAGCGCCTGCAGCTCGATAATGCCAAGGTGCTCAGCAGCCATTGGTTCGGCTCGCTTGAAGGCAAGCGCTTCGATTTGATCATCAGCAACCCGCCGTACATCGCCGACGAGGACCCGCATCTGGTCACTGGCGACGTGCGCTTCGAGCCCAACAGTGCGCTGGTGGCCGGTGCGGATGGTCTGGACGATTTGCGTCTGATCATCGATCAAGCCCCCGCGCACCTGAATCCTGAAGGCTGGTTGCTGCTGGAGCATGGCTACGACCAAGGCGCCGCAGTGCGGGATCTGCTCAGCAGCCATGGTTTTGAGAAAATCCAGACCCGCCGCGACCTGGGCGACCATGAGCGCATCACCTTCGGGCGTCTGCCGTGCTGAGTGATCAGGAACTGTTGCGTTACAGCCGACAGATTCTGTTGCAGCATGTCGACATCGACGGCCAGTTCAAGCTCAAGCAGAGCAGGGTTTTGATCGTCGGCCTCGGTGGCCTGGGTTCGCCCGTGGCGCTGTATCTGGCCGCTGCCGGGGTGGGTGAGCTGCATCTGGCGGACTTCGACACCGTCGATCTGACTAACCTGCAGCGGCAAATCCTCCACGACAGCCACAGTGTCGGGCAGACCAAGGTTGACTCGGCCATGGCCCGGCTGGCGGCGATCAATCCCGAGATCGCGCTGGTCGCTCATCCCTCTGCACTGGATGCCGATTCTTTATCGGCGGCGGTGCAGGCTGTCGATCTGGTGCTGGACTGCTCCGACAATTTCGCCACGCGCGGTGCGGTCAATGCCGCCTGCGTTGCCGCACGCGTCCCTTTGGTCAGCGGCGCCGCCATTCGCCTTGAAGGGCAATTGTCGGTATTCGACCCTCGCCGTGCCGACAGTCCTTGTTACCACTGCTTATACGGCCACGGCAGCGAAGCTGAATTGACCTGCAGCGAAGCTGGTGTGCTCGGCCCGCTGGTGGGGCTGGTCGGTAGCCTGCAAGCCCTGGAAGCCCTGAAACTGCTGGCCGGTTTTGGCGAGCCGCTGGTGGGGCGTTTGTTGTTGATCGACGCCTTGACCACGCGTTTTCGCGAGCTCAAGGTCAAGCGTGATCCGGGTTGCAGCGTGTGCGGTGAGCATGAACAAAGCCAGTGATGCGCCGGTCGGCGTGTTTGACTCCGGCGTGGGCGGTTTGTCGGTGTTGGGCGAAATACGCGCCCTGTTACCCGCAGAATCGCTTCTGTACGTGGCCGATGCCGGGCATATTCCCTACGGTGAAAAGTCGCCGGAATTCATTCGCCAACGCTGCATGACCATCGCCGGATTCTTTCGCGAGCAGGGCGCCAAAGCGCTGGTGCTGGCCTGCAATACCGCAACAGCGGCAGCGGGCGCCCAATTGCGTGAGCAGTATCCCGGCTGGCCGATTGTCGGCATGGAGCCAGCGGTCAAACCCGCTGCGGCCGCGACTCGCAGTGGTGTGGTCGGCGTACTGGCGACCACCGGGACCCTGCAGAGCGCCAAGTTTGCTGCGTTGCTTGATCGTTTTGCCGGTAACGTGCGTGTCGTGACCCAACCCTGCCCTGGGTTGGTGGAGTTGATCGAAACCGGCGACCTGTTCAGCCCGACGATTCGCGCCTTGCTGCACAGCTATGTCGAGCCCCTGCTTGACGCGGGTTGCGACACGATCATCCTGGGTTGCACTCACTATCCCTTCCTCAAACCCCTGCTGCGGGAAATGATCCCTGAGTCGATCAGCTTGATCGACACCGGTCACGCCGTCGCGCGGCAACTGCAGCGTTTGCTCGGCCAGCAAGAGCTGCTCGCTGAGGGGCCGGCACGTGAAACGATGTTCTGGACCAGCGCTGATCCCACTTTTTTCGGAAACATCCTACCTGCACTATGGAAAAAATCTGACAGTGTGCGAAGCTTCGGTTTGTAAAAAAATCGTGAAATGCACTCTTTTGCTATGAACTAAGGCGCGTCGCCAGATTTCTATAGCATCGGATAGCGGTAAAAAACCTAATAACTGCATGCGTAAATAGGAAGTTTCTGATGAAGCGTCTGTTTTGTTTGGCTGCGATTGCGGCCGCTTTACTGGGGCAAACCTCTCTTTCTCAAGCGGCGGGTGTCGAGTTTTCGGTCGGGCAGACCGGGCAGACCACCCAGACTTATCGCCTGGGTATGAAGTTTGATTGGGACCAAAGCTGGCTGCAAAGCGACGTTGGCCGCCTGACCGGCTATTGGGATGGCGCTTACACCTATTGGGATGGCGACAAAGGCTCGAGCAACAACAGCCTTTCGTTCTCGCCGGTATTGGTTTACGAATTCTCCGGAGCCACCGTCAAGCCGTACGTTGAGCTGGGCGTAGGCGTCGCAGTGTTCTCCAACACCAAGTACGAAGAAAAAGACTTTGGCTCGGCGTTCAACTTTGAAGACCGCATTGGCTTCGGCCTGCGCTTCAACGGCGGCCACGAAATCGGCATCCGTGCTACCCACTATTCAAACGCGGGTATCAAGCAGCCGAATGATGGTATAGAGAGTTACGCGCTGCACTACACCATGCCGTTGTAAGAACACGTCCGCAGCGATTCCTGTGGGAGCGAATTCATTCGCGAAAGGGGGGTGACCGTCGAGGTCGGCTGTACACATGCCTCGCGAATGAATTCGCTCCCACAGGTGCAGCATTTTTGCAGGAGTTGCACCGATCCGTAGGCTATTTGCAGCCTTCGGCAGCTCCTACAGATTTCATGCGTCAGAGATACGCAGTCTCAATTCCCATCCGCTCATTCATGCACTCTTCTGAGCCGGTCTCGAATTCGCGGCAGATGAGTGGCCGCTTTTCGTAGATGGTGCACATCATGGTGTTGCGATCCAGCGCCGCGCACCAGCCGTCGTCCAGGCGCAGCATGACTTCACCACCCCAGTCGTCGTGATCAATGAAGCGTTCGGGCACGCCGGTGTCGGTGATCAGCATCACTTCCAGTTGGCAGCAGCAGGCCGCACAGGTTGAGCACGTGATGGCTGTTTCTGTGGGGAGGGTATTGAGCGGGATCAGGGTCGGCGTCATAGGCGCGCAGTGTATGTCAGTGCGTGTCCCGGGTGTGGATTGCCTGACCAGCGATTGATCGGCCCGCCAGCCATTGCAACAAGGGAAACACCCCCGTCCAGATCGCTGCCAGCAATAGCAGGCTGGGCCACATGCCCATGGGCAATTGCACGCCTGCCAACTTCGAGCCTGCGTAATACGACATCGGCCCACCCACCGCGCCCAGCAAACTGGCCCGCGACCAGGGCTTCGCTGTCCAGGCCAGGCAATGGTTGAGGGTTGTCGCCAGCACCGGCCAGAGCACGATCAGCCACAGCGGGATCAGTAAACTGTCGTTACCGAACGCAAAGACACCGAGATGCATCAGCGCGCTGTCGAGAAGGATGCCCACGCTGGTTATCCACAGCAGTAATTTGCCTTCCGCTGCCCATGAACTTATCCACAGCAGGTGCACCACCAGAACGCCGATGGCCAGCAGTAGCCAGGGACTGTTGCCGCCCATCACGCAGGCAAACCAGCCCACCTGGAACAGCACGGCATTGGCGATTTGTTTAAGCATTCAGGCGGCCCAGCAGCGGCAGTGGCTGCGCCAAAGGCTTGGCCAGCAGCAATTGCGCGGTGCCAATGGTGCGCTCCAGAAACCCGCCCTCGCAGTAACACAGGTAAAACTCCCACAGTCGCAGGAAGTAGTCGTCATAACCCAGTTCGGTGAGCGCACCGTGGGCATGGCGGAAGTTGTCGTGCCAGATGCGCAGGGTGCGCGCGTAGTGCGGGCCGAAGTCTTCCATGTGCAACAGGTTCATGTCGGTATCGCGGGTGACGATTTCGAGCATTTTCTGCAGCGACGGCAGGGCGCCGCCGGGGAAGATGTGGCGCTGGATAAAGTCGACGCTGCGCTTGGCCTGTTCGTAACGTTGATCGCGAATGGTGATGGCCTGGAGCAGCATCAGGCCATCGTCCTTGAGCAGGTGGGCGCATTGCTTGAAGTAGGTCGGCAAGAACCGATGGCCCACCGCTTCGATCATTTCGATAGACACCAGCTTGTCGAACTGACCGGTCAGATCACGGTAATCCTTGAGCAGCAGCGTGACCTGATCCTGCAAGCCCAGCTGAGCAATACGCTGCTCGGTGTAGGCGAATTGTTCTTTGGATAGCGTGGTGGTGGTCACTTTGCAGCCATAGTGCTGCGCGGCATAGATCGCCATGCTGCCCCAGCCGGTACCGATTTCCAGCAGGTGATCTTCAGGCTTGAGCGCCAGCTTCTGGCAGATGCGCTCCAGCTTGTTCAGCTGCGCCTGCTCCAGCGTGTCGTCGGGGCTCAGAAACTGTGCCGCGGAGTACATCATGGTCGGGTCGAGGAACTGCTCGAAAAGATCATTGCCCAGGTCGTAATGGGCGGCGATGTTTTTCTGTGAGCCTTGCCGGGTGTTGCGATTGAGCCAGTGCAGCCCCTGAATCAGCGGGCGCCCGAGCCTGGCCATGCCGCCTTCCATGCCGTCGAGCACGTCGAGGTTGCTGACAAACACCCGGATCACCGCAGTCAGGTCAGGTGAAGTCCAGTAGCCATGAATGAAGGCTTCACCTGCGCCGATCGAGCCATTGCTGGCGACCATGCCCCAGGTCGCCGAATCCACAATCTGGATTTCACCCTGCAGCAACGCACCGGCGGTGCCAAACACATGCCGCTCGGCGCCTTCGCTGATCACCAATTGGCCTTTGCGCAGCTGTTTAAGCTGGCGCAGAACACCCCGACGCAGAATGCTGGCGGTCAGGCTATTGGTGCCCAGATTGGCAGAAAAACTGCTGCTACTGCTTTTCATGGCGCAGATCCTTAGGTTGCGTGGCAGCAGCGCGGTATTCGCCGTCGGCAGCCTGATGGGGGGAGATAGGGGTGCGCTTGAGCAGCAGGCGCAGGGCTTGCCAGTAGATCGCCAGACAGGTCTTGGCGGTCATCCAGGGAAAGGTCATTAAATAGCGGTGCAGGTTGTGGCGATTCAGTTCCTGGCGTTGCAGGTTCAACGTCGCGTCGAAAATCTTGAAGTCGCCTTGCCAGTCCGCCATGTGCACGCCCAGGCGAGCATCCGGTGGGCTGAAGCTCATGCGGTATTCCAGGTCACGGGGCAGGAACGGCGAAACGTGGAATGCCTTGGCCACTGCAAAGTGCTGATGACCTTCGCCGTCGGCGGGCAGTACGTAGTGGTAGCGCTCGCGCCACGGGGTGTTGGTGACTTCGCAGAGAATCGCCGCCAGTGAGCCATCGGCGTCGTAACAGTAGAAAAAACTTACCGGGTTGAACGCCAAGCCCCAACTGCGCGCCTGAGTCAGCAGGCAGACTTTGCCCAGCGGTCTGCGCCCGAGCGCCTCGCTGATGCGTGCACGCACGGCCTCGATCAAGGGCACGCCCTGGCGCGTGGACTCACGCAGGTAGTCGGTCTCGCGAAAGGCAAACGGCGCCCAGCGTCCCTTGCCCGCCAGCGGCGACAGCCCCAGCACTGCGTCCTGCTCATCCAGATCCAGGTACAACAGACCGATCCGGTAGCGGAAGTCATGGGCGCGGGGCGCGAAGCGGCGATGGGCAATCCAGCCGCTGTACAGGGCGCTGTTCAAGGTCAAAGGCTCTCCCCGAAGGCGTGGGCCACCCGCAGCCCGCTGACCACGCCATCTTCATGGAAACCGTTGGCCCAGTAAGCGCCACAGAACCAGGTGTGATGAGCGCCGTTGAGCTCTTCCCAGCGCGCTTGTGCCGCCACGCCCGCCAGGCTGTATTGCGGATGGGCGTAACGGTAACGGGCCAGAATCTTGTTCGGATCGATGGCGTCAGTCTGGTTGAGGCTGACGCAAAACGTCGTGTCGCTGTCGATGCCCTGCAGGATGTTCATGTCGTAAGTCACGGCGGCCATTTGCTGTGTGCCGCCGCCGAGGCGGTAGTTCCAGCTCGCCCACGCCAGCTTGCGCTTGGGCAGCAGGCGGGCGTCGGTGTGCAGCACTACATCGTTTTCGGCGTAGGGCAGGGCGCCCAGAATGTCCTGCTCGGCGGCGCTTGGCTCGGCCAGCAACTTCAGGGCCTGATCGCTGTGGCAGGCGAAGATGACTTTGTCGAAGCGTTCACTGCCCGCCGCGCTGTGCACCGTCACGCCGTGTTCATCGCGCTCGACCCTGTGCACCGGGCACGCCAGACGGATGCGTTCGCGGAATGATGTAGTCAACGGTTCGATGTAGCGACTGGAACCGCCCTTGATCACGCACCACTGCGGCCGGTTACTGACCGATAGCAAGCCGTGGTTCTTGAAGAAACGCACAAAGAACTGCAGCGGGAAGGCCAGCATGTCGGCCAGCGACATCGACCAGATCGCCGCGCCCATCGGCACGATGTAATGCTCGATGAACCGCTGCCCATAACCGTGGCTTTGCAGGTAATCGCCCAGGGTGGTGTGTGGGTCGATGCGCTGGTGTTCGAGGTCAGCCAGGGCCTCGCGGTTGAAGCGAAGAATGTCGCGCAGCATGCCCCAGAACGTCGGCGATAGCAGGTTGCTGCGCTGGGCGAACAGGCTGTTGAGGTTGTTGCCGTTGTATTCGGTTCGGGTCTTGGGGTCGCACACCGAGAAGCTCATTTCGGTGGGCTTGAACCCTACGCCAATCTGGCCCAGCAGCTTGATGAAGTTCGGGTAGGTCCAGTCATTGAACACAATGAACCCGGTATCGATGGCGTAATCTCGCCCGGCCACTTGAACGTCGACGGTATGGGTGTGCCCGCCGATCCAGTCGGCGGCTTCGAAGACGCTGATGTCATGCTTGCGATTGAGCAGATAGGCGCTGGTCAACCCGGCAATCCCGCTGCCGACAATGGCGATTTTCATTGAGCGTCCTTGTTCTGCGAGCGGGCCATGCGTTTGCCCAGCGCCAGTTGCAGGCGGGTCGGCAGCAGCGCCAACAGACGCAAAGTCAGGATGAACGGGCCGGGGAAGGCGATCTCCATCGGCCGACGTTTACGCTGCAAACGCTCGGCAATAAAACTGGCGGCCTTGGCGACCGGCCAGCGCATGGGCATGGGGAAATCGTTTTTGGCCGTCAGCGGGGTGTCGACAAAGCCCGGGCTGACGATGGTGACGTCGATGTTCTCGTGGGCGAGGTCGATGCGCAGTGACTGCAACAGATAGCGCAGCCCGGCTTTGGACGCGCCGTAGGCTTCGCTGCGGGTCAGCGGCAGATAAGTGACCGCGCTGCACACCCCGACCAGATGAGGTTGATGCCCATTGCGCAGCAACAGCAGGGCTTCCTGAATGCAGTACGAGCTGGCCAGTAGGTTGGTGCGCACCACGCGCTCTATCAGCGCCGCGTCAAAGTGTTTGCTGTCCACGTATTCACAAGTGCCCGCGTTGAGGATCGCGCAATCGAGCGCACCCCAGACCAGATTGATGCGTTCGCCAATGCCGGTGACCTGGGCGTTGTCGGTAACATCGCCCGGCGCCAGCAATACTTGCCCCGGAAAGCGCTGATCCAGCGCTTCGAGCGGCGGCAGGCTGCGGGCGGTTAGAGCGAGTTTGTGACCGGCCTTGAGCAGTTCTTCGGCCAGCGCCAGCCCGATCCCGCTGCTGGCTCCGGTCAACCAGATCCGTTTGACGTCTGTGCTGTTCATCCCAGTCTCCTTTTCAGCCAGGCAATCAGCCTGCCCATGACCGGCAAGTGCTCGTACAACAAAGCACCGGCGTCGAAATAATCGCGGTGTTGATAAACCTTGTCTCGCCACAACAGGTGCGAACAGCCGTCGACGCGGATCGTGCGGCCGTTGGCCAGACGCGGGTGCGAATAGCTCATGGTCCAGCGCAGATAACCGTTGCCGGGGGCGACTTCATCAAAGGCGTAAAAGTCGAAATGCAGATGGCTGACGTTGGCGTACAACTCGCCGAAATAGCGCTGCATGTCGTTGATGCCGCGAATCTGGTGCAGCGGGTCGGTGAACAGCACGTCGTCGGCGTACAGCGTGTTCAGCCGATCCAGGGTGTGTTTATCCAGCGCGGCGAATTCCCGCGCGAAACAGCGCAGGTAATCACTCATCGTCCAGGGCCTCGGCGGGTTGCAGGTGGGGCAGCGCCTTGAAGGCGGCCAGCGCGCGGGCGCGGCTGCTCTTCAGGTCGACAATCGGCTTGGGGTAGCTGGCGACGCCGAACAGCCCACCGGCAGCGGCCGGGTTGTGCACTTCTTTTTTGTTCAACCCGGCCAGCTCCGGCAGCCAGTGCTTGAGGAACAGCCCCTCGGGGTCGAACTTCTCGGACTGGGACAGCGGGTTGAAGATGCGGAAGTAAGGTGATGAATCGGTGCCGGTGGACGAGCTCCACTGCCAGCCGCCGTTGTTGGCGGCCAGGTCGCCATCGATCAAATGCTGCATGAAAAACCGCTCGCCTTCGCGCCAGTCGATCAGCAGGTTCTTAGTCAGGAACATCGCCACCACCATGCGCAGCCGGTTGTGCATCCAGCCGGTTTCCAGCAGCTGGCGCATGGCGGCATCAATGATCGGCAGGCCGGTGCGTGCTTCCTGCCAGGCTGCCAACTCTTTGGGCACCTGGCGCCACTGCAGGGCCTCGGTTTCCGGGCGGAAGGCTCGGTGTCGGGAAACCCGTGGGTAGCCCACCAGAATGTGCTTGTAGAACTCGCGCCAGAGCAGCTCGTTGATCCAGGTCACGGCGCCGACGCTGCCGGTTTCGAACTCGCCCTGATTGCTGTTCAGCGCGGCATACAGGCACTGGCGCGGCGAAATCACCCCGGCGGCCAGGTAGGCCGACAGCTGGCTGGTGCCCGGCTTGGCGGGCAGATCGCGCTCGTCCTTGTAGTAGTCGATCTGTTGATCGCTGAAGTCTGCCAGCCGTCGCCGCGCTTCGTCTTCGCCCGCGGGCCATAGTGCCTGCAGGGTTTTGGACGGGGTAGGAAAACCGTCGACCTGCTGAGGGATGTCGTCGCTCTTGATCGCCAGCGGATTTTGCTTTTTCGGCAGGCCCACAAGGGTCGGCATCGCGTGGTGCATGCGGGTGTAGCACACCTTGCGAAACTGGCTGAACACCTTGAAGTAATTGCCGGTTTTGGTCAGGACAGTGCCCGGCTTGAAAAACAGTTGGTCCAGATGGCTGCGCCAGTGCAGGCCAGCCTGTTGCAAGGCGCGCTCGACCGCCTCATCGCGGCGGGTCTCGTGGATGCCGTATTCTTCGTTGGCGTGCACCGTTTCAATCGAGTGCTCAGTGCACAGATCAAGCAACACTTCGGGGGCCTTGTCCCACGTGTCGGCCTGGCGAATCAGCAACGGCACGTTCAACTCACTCAAGGCGGCGCGCAGCTCAACCAGATTGCGCAGCCAGAAATCCACCTTGCACGGCGCATCGTCGTGGCTGAGCCATTGCGCCGGGCTGATCAGATACACGGCCACGGTCGGCCCTTGCTCAAGGGCAGCGCTCAGCGCGGTGTTGTCGTGGACGCGCAGGTCGCTGCGCAGCCATAGCAGTTGCATAGTCATTCCTTGAAAATATCCAGTAGCTGCAGAGCTGCCAGCGCGCCGATGGGGTCCTGGGCCAGGTGCAGGCCTTCGATCTTGCTGATCGATTCGCCCAGTTCATCGCAGTGGATGCGCACGCTGGTGCCCGCCAACACAGTCGGGCAGGGCACGTTGATCAGCAGTTTCGAAAGCTGCGCGGTATTGAGGGCTTTGCTCGAATACAGCAACACGGCCCGAGGCTTGAGGAATTCGGCGGCCAGTGCCAGCTCGCCGTTGGGCAGTGGCCAGTCGAAGACTTCCACCGGGCAGTCGGCGGTGCTGATCAGCCAGGCGCTGAGCCACAGGTGCGGCTCCATCGGCAGGTCTGAATGGTTGACCAGCAATACCGGGGCGCCGCTGACCTGGCGGTTGTTGTGGTAGATCCGGGCACCCAGCTTGCTGCGCAGCCAGGAGTAGAAGAACGCGCGTTCCATCTGTCCGCCAAACTGGCCCTGCCAGCGGCTTTCCAGCTCCTCCAGCAGTGGCAACACCAACTGTTCGCACACGGTGCGCGGCGGGTACAGCGACATGGCCTGATTGAACAGGTCATCGACTCGACGTTCGGCCAGTTCGCCAATGGCTTTGCTCAGGTTCTGCTTGAGCGCGTCCCAGTCACTGCCGGGGACAAGGGTGTCGGGCTGGCGACTATCAATGAGGTTTTTTACCTGGCTGACGGACACGCCGCGATTAAGCCACGTCAGGATGTGCATCACGCGCTGGACATGAGCGTCTGAGTACAGCCGATGACCTTTTGGAGTGCGATGGGGCACGATCAGTCCGTATCGGCGCTCCCAGGCTCGCAGGGTGACCGCGTTGACACCAGTCTGGCGCGAGACTTCGCGGATCGGCAGCCATTCTTCTGCCATGAGCGGCACGTTGTCGGGCACGGGTTGACTGATCTCATTCATGGGTTAGATCGCATTTCGCAGGCTGAGATTTTCCGGATGTGGCTGCATGTAAACCTGCAGCGCCACATAGGGGTCAGGGTGTTGGCGGAAGTGGTGCTTGAGCAGGGTCAGCGGCACGATCAAGGGCACGATGCCTTGATGGTATTGGCTGATCAGCTGCTGGACTTCCTGTTTGTCCGAGGCACTGATGGTCTGCTTCAGGTAACCGCACAGGTGTTGCAGGACATTGGTATGGGTACGACGGGTGGCGGGTTTTTTCAACGCTGCCATCAGGTCGCTGAAATACTGCGGGGCAATCTCGTTGGGGTCGCTGCGCCCCATGTTGCCCAGCAGATTGCCCAATGCCTTGTATTGCACCGGGTCGTTGGCCATCAGTTGGTATTTGTAGCGGGAGTGGAATTCGGTCAGCGAGCGACGAGTGAGTCCGGCCTTGAGCAGGTCCTGCCAGGCGGCATAGGCAAACACGCGGGTGATGAAGTTCTCTCGCAGCACGGGATCGTTGAGGCGGCCATCCTCTTCGACTGGCATATTCGGATGGCGCTCGCAGAATGCCTGGGCGTAAATACCGCGTCCGCCGCCCTCTACCGGGGCGCCTTTTTCGGTATACACCTTGACCCTTTCCAGTCCGCAGGACGGGGACTTCTGCATAAAGATGTAACCGCAGATATCGCCCAGTTCGTCGGCCATCTGCACGCCATAATCGGCCAGCGCCTGGGTCACGTTCAGCTCGCGGTTCACGGTGCCCACAGCTTGCGGGTTCTGGCCGTCACCGACCAAACGGATAGGTTCGCGGGGGATGCCCAGGCCGATCGCCACTTCCGGGCATGCCGTGACGAATTCGAAATACTCGGTCAGCGCGCGAGTGCACAAATGGGACTCTTTATGGCCACCATTGAAACGCACCTCGGCGCCCATCAGGCAGGCACTGATACCGAGTTTGGGTTTATGGACTGCTGAACCTTGCATCGCGAACCTCTGAACAAAATTGTACAGAGTAAATTCGCTGTACAACTTAACCTCATCATAGGTTCATGGGTGTACAAGTCAAATCATTTGTATAGGGTTTGTATGAGGTTGCGGGCCTGGTGATTTCCTGTGGGAGCGACCGGGGTGGCGATCCACCTTGCCCGCGAAGAGGCCGGGACATTTGCATATATTTCTGCAGGCAGGAAAATTGCTTTCGCGAGCCAGGTGGATCGCCACCCCGGTCGCTCCCACAGGTCCCGTGTTTGCTGCCGTATAGATCGGCGTCGAAGGCGGAACGGCAGCTCCTACACAGTTATTTCCAACCCATTTGCCAAGCATCCGCATTCTGCAACGTCTGCCACGGCAAACGCTCGCTGCGTTGGGTCAGTACCGCCTGAAGTTCGATTTCCAGCACCGTGCCTTCTTCGTCACGAAACAACTCGGTGACCAGAAAGTGTTTCTCGCGGTTCTGGGGCAGGGCTGCTGTCCACTTCGAGAGCAGCAGCTTGCGTGGGTTCAGGCGATTCAATTCAAGTGCTCCATCAAGCGCCGCGCCGCTTCCTGGCCGCTCAGCCAGGCGCCTTCAACCCGGCCTGACAGGCACCAGTCGCCACACACGTAAATGCCTTGGTCCGGGTCGGACAACGCGCCCCATTCGTGGGCCGCAGCGGGGCGGGCGTAGAGCCAGCGGTGGGCCAGGCTGAAGCTTGGGGCTGGCATCGCGCAGCCGAGCAATTCGGCAAAGGCGCCATGCAAATGTTCAATCACCGCCTCCTTGGGCATGTCCAGGTGTTGGCGGCTCCAGGCGCTGGTCGCGTGCAACACCCAAGTGTCGAGGTTTGAATCGCGCCCCGGTTTGCTGCGGTTGCGGGCCAGCCAGTCAATCGGGCTGTCTTGCACGAAACAGCCCTGAAGCGGTGTGTTCAAGGGGGTGTCGAAACCCAGCGCGACGGCCCAGGTCGGGTCCATTTTCACACTGGCAGCCGCCCCGGCGAGCTTGGGCGTGGAGGCCAGCAAGGCCGTGGCTTGAGGCGCTGGGGTGGCGATGATCACGTGGCTGAACGGGCCATGGCTCTGGCCTTCGGCGTCCTGCAGGTTCCAGTGCTGTTCGCCGCGGAACACTTCAGTGATCCGGCAGGCAAAAGACACAGGCAAGTCGCCCAGCATGGAGCGCGTGATCGCACTCATGCCCGGCGTGCCCACCCAGCGTACTTGTTCATCCGGCGAAGGACTGAGTTGCCCACCGTGAAAGTTGTACAAGAGCGGTGTCCACTGTGCGGCACAGCCTTCAGCCTGCCACTGCTGAACAGCGGCCATGAAGCGCCGATCGCGAGCGGTGAAGTATTGCGCGCCCAGGTCCAGCGAGCCTGCATCACTGCGCTTGCTGGACATCCGGCCGCCGCTGCCACGGCTCTTGTCGAAAAGATGAACGGAGTGCCCGGCGGCGCTGAGCGCGCGGGCGGCGGAGAGTCCGGCGATGCCGGTACCAATGATTGCGATGGGTACAGTCATAGGGGCCTCGTTACCTTGTCTGCACAGACTACGCCGTAGTTAAAACCTGTACAATATTGTTTTTTGGTATAACTTGCTGCGATCTCATGCGGATTCGCAGCGCCTGTCTCGTACGGCACGAGCCTAAAATCTGATACCTGAAGGGCTTGAGCAACTATCCGAACGGGTGGTTCGCTTCATGCCCACGCAGGTTTGGCCTATTGTTGTTGCAAGGATGTGATGTTGAAGATGCCGCTAGAGATAATCTGCATCCATGAACACAACCGGCCATAAAAAATAGACTACGCAACGCTCCCGAACGCCACGCAAGGAAACCTGCCATGCACATATTGCTGACCGGCGGTACTGGGTTGATAGGGCGCCAGCTCTGCCAGCGCCTGAGCCAACAGGGACACCAATTGACCGTCTGGAGCCGCAGGCCCGAGGAGGTCCCGCGTCTGTGCGGCGACACGGTTCGAGGCGTTGCGCACCTTAATGACCTTGGCGATCAGCCGGTGGACGCGCTGATCAACCTGGCAGGCGCGCCCATTGCTGACCGTCCCTGGACCCGCAAACGCCGCACGCTGTTGTGGGACAGCCGTATTGGCCTGACCGAGCAGCTATTGGCCTGGATGGAGCAGCGCGAGCAAAAGCCGCAGGTGATGATCAGCGGTTCGGCCGTGGGCTGGTACGGCGATGGCGGCGAGCGTGAGCTGGATGAAACTGCCCAGCCGGTCAAAGAGGATTTCGCCAGCCATTTGTGCGGCGCCTGGGAAGAAACCGCGCAACGCGCGCAAGCCCTCGGGGTTCGGGTGGTGATTATCCGCACCGGGCTGGTGCTGTCCGATCAGGGCGGTTTTCTGCAACGCCTGCTGCTGCCGTTCAAGTTCGGCATGGGCGGCCCGATTGGCAACGGTCGGCAATGGATGCCGTGGATTCACATCCAGGATCAAATTGCCGCAATAGAATTCCTGTTGAACCAGAGCGACGCTCAGGGGCCCTATAATCTTTGCGCTCCTTCACCCGCGCGCAACAGTGACTTCGCCAAGGCACTGGCGGCGGTGTTGCATCGGCCTGCGTTCATGCCGTTGCCCGGTCTGGCGCTGAAAATATTGATGGGCGAATTGTCAGTCCTGTTGCTCGGTGGCCAGCGTGCCCGGCCTGCGCGCCTGGAAGAGGCTGGCTTCAGTTTCAGATTTACTCAATTGCATGATGCTTTGAACGACTTATTGAATTAGGAACCTGCATGACCGATCACGCCCTGTTGCTGGTTAACCTGGGGTCGCCAGCCTCGACTGCTGTGGGCGATGTCCGCAGTTATCTCAATCAGTTCCTGATGGACCCTTACGTCATTGACCTGCCGTGGCCGGTGCGTCGGCTGCTGGTGTCGCTGATCCTGGTCAAGCGCCCGGAACAGTCGGCCCATGCCTATGCATCCATCTGGTGGGATGAAGGCTCGCCACTGGTGGTCTTGAGCAAGCGCCTTCAGCAGGCGATGACCCAGGAGTGGACCCGTGGCCCGGTGGAATTGGCCATGCGTTATGGCGAGCCGTCCATTGAAACGGTGCTCACGCGCCTGACTTCCCAAGGGATTACCAACATCACGCTGGCGCCGTTGTATCCGCAGTTTGCCGACAGCACGGTGACCACGGTGATCGAAGAGGCCAAGCGGGTGGTCAAGGCCAAGTCGATGAAGGTCAACTTCTCAGTGTTGCAGGCCTTCTACGATCAGCCGGAGTATGTGCAGGCGCTGGTCGACAGCGTGCGCCCGCATTTGCAGCAGCCTCATGATCATCTGTTGTTGAGCTTTCATGGTTTGCCTGAGCGCCATTTGCTCAAGCTCGACCCCACCCGTAACCACTGCCTCAAAGGCCCGGATTGCTGCAAAACCGCGCCGCCTGAGGTGCTCGCCACCTGTTATCGCGCGCAGTGCATCCAGTCGGCAGAGGCCTTCGCCAAACTCATGGGTATCCCGGATGGCAAGTGGTCGGTGTCTTTCCAGTCACGGCTGGGCCGCGCGAAATGGATCGAACCCTACACCGAAGCGCATCTGGAAGAGCTGGCCGCTCAGGGCGTGAAAAAGTTGCTGGTGATGTGCCCGGCATTTGTCGCCGACTGCATCGAGACGCTGGAAGAGATCGGCGACCGTGGTGCCGAGCAATTCAAGGAAGCGGGGGGCGAGGAGCTGACACTGATCCCTTGCCTGAACGACGACCCGCACTGGGCGGCGGCGTTGAGCAAGCTGTGTGAGCGGGCGCCGTTGATGTTGTAAGCACCTTAACGCACTCACCCTGTGGGAGCGACCGGGGTGGCGTCCCACCTTGCTCGCGAAGAGGCCGTGACATCCAAATATATGTCTGCGGGCAGGAACATTGCCTTCGCGAGCAAGCTCGCTCCCACAGGGATTAGGGCCAGGCCCTGAGAGCGAATTCATTCGCGAAAGCATTATCACTGTCGACAAATATGTGTCGATTGTAATGGCCTATTCGCGAATGAATTCGCTCCCACAGGTCTCATCCCGGCGATCAATGACCGCTACGGCAACTGATCATCCAGATGCTTGTTCTTCCACCCATCATTACCCGGCAGCAACAGGTTCAACGCGATGGCGGTCACGGCGCACAAAGCAATGCCTTTGAGGCCGAAATCATCCGGGCCGGTGCCGGTGCCGATCAGCACACCGCCGATACCAAACACCAACGTCACTGAAACGATCACCAGGTTGCGCGCTTCGGCCAGATCGACCTTGTGACGAATCAGCGTGTTCATCCCCACTGCCGCAATCGAACCGAACAACAGGCAGAGAATCCCGCCCATGACTGGCACCGGAATGCTCTGCAGCAGCGCGCCGAACTTGCCGATGAAGGCCAGGCTGATGGCGAAGATCGCCGCCCAGGTCATGATTTTCGGGTTGTAGTTCTTGGTCAGCATCACCGCGCCCGTGACTTCGGCGTAGGTGGTATTTGGCGGACCACCGAACAGGCCAGCAGCGGTGGTGGCAATCCCGTCACCGAACAGCGTGCGATGCAGGCCTGGCTTTTTCAGGTAATCACGACCGGTCACGCTGCCCACGGCAATCACGCCGCCGATGTGCTCGATGGCGGGCGCCAGGGCGACTGGCACGATGAACAGAATCGCCTGCCAGTTGAATTCTGGAGCCGTAAACGCTGGAATCGCCAGCCAAGGGGCGGCGGCAATTTTCGCGGTATCGACTACGCCGAAATAGAACGCCAGGGCAAAGCCCACCAGCACGCCAGAGATGATCGGCACGAGGCGGAAAATGCCTTTGCCGAAGACCGCCACGACCAACGTGGTCAGCAGTGCAGGCATCGAGATCCACATGGCAATCTTGTACGGGATCAGCTCCGCACCGTCACCGCTCTTGCCCATCGCCATGTTGGCGGCAATCGGCGCCATGGCCAGGCCGATGGAGATGATCACCGGGCCAATCACCACGGGCGGCAGCAAGCGGTCGATAAAACCGGTGCCTTTGATCTTCACTGCAAGGCCGAGGAAGGTGTAGACGAAACCTGCCGCCATCACACCGCCCATGGTCGCGGCGAGGCCGAACTGGCCCTTGGCAAGGATGATCGGCGTGATGAAGGCAAAGCTCGAAGCCAGGAACACCGGCACCTGACGCCCTGTGACGATCTGGAACAGCAAGGTGCCCAGGCCGGCGGTGAACAGCGCAACGTTAGGATCCAGCCCGGTGATCAGCGGCATCAGCACCAGTGCGCCGAACGCCACGAAGAGCATCTGTGCACCGGACAAAACCGTGCGCCACAGTGGATCGTTGAACTCGTCCTGCTTCATTACGCGTCCTTCTGCTTGGTGCCGAAGATCTTGTCACCGGCATCGCCAAGGCCCGGAATGATGTAGCCGTGTTCGTTCAGGCGTTCATCGATGGACGCGGTGTAGATGATCACATCGGGGTGGGCGGCTTCCACCACCGCGATACCTTCTGGCGCGGCAACCAGCACCATGGCGCGGATTTCCTTGCAGCCGGCTTTTTTCAACAGGTTGATGGTGGCAACCATCGAGCCGCCGGTGGCCAGCATCGGGTCGATGATCATCGCCAGACGTTCGTCGATTTCCGGGACCAGTTTTTCCAGGTAGGTGTGCGCTTCCAGGGTTTCTTCGTTGCGGGCCACGCCCACGGCGCTGACCTTGGCGCCCGGGATCAGGCTGAGCACGCCGTCGAGCATGCCGATACCGGCGCGCAGGATTGGCACCACGGTGATTTTCTTGCCGGCGATTTTTTCGACCGAGACCGTACCGGCCCAACCTTGAATGTCGTAGGTTTCCAGCGGCAGGTCAGCGGTGGCTTCATAAGTGAGCAGCGAACCCACTTCCTGAGCCAGCTCACGGAAATTCTTGGTGCTGATGTCGGCGCGGCGCATGAGGCCGAGTTTATGGCGGATCAGCGGGTGACGGATCTCACGGATAGGCATAGGAATAAAGCTCCGGCGGAGGGGCAAAAAAAGCGGCCTAGGTTAATCTATTCAGCTGGTACTGTCCTACACGGCGTGCGGCGTTTTCGGACGAATCCTGACACGTTAGTCCAGAATTGCTTGCCCTGACTTCTGCGGATGCGTACCTTTGCCCGCTTTTCTTACACTGCCCCCCTTGGAGAGCGTCATGTCTGCTGATCTCGAGCATATCCGTCAAATCATGCGCGAGGCTGACTGCCTGTACACAGAGGCTGAAGTCGAAGCTGCCATCGCCCGAGTCGGTGCGCAGATCAACGCCGAGCTGGCCGAGCGCAACCCAGTGGTGTTCTGCGTGATGAATGGCGGGCTGATCTTCACCGGCAAGCTGCTGACGCATCTGAACTTTCCGCTGGAAGCGTCCTACCTGCACGCTACCCGTTATCGCAACGAAACCAGCGGCGGCGACCTGTTCTGGAAGGCCAAGCCGGAAGTCTCGTTCATTGACCGCGACGTGCTGATCATCGACGACATCCTCGATGAAGGTCACACCCTGGGCGCGATCATCGACTTCTGCAAACATGCAGGCGCCCGTGCCGTGCACACCGCCGTGCTGATCGACAAAGACCACGACCGCAAGGCCCGCCCGGACCTGAAGGCAGACTTCGTCGGCCTGCCGTGCATCGACCGTTTCATCTTTGGTTATGGCATGGATTACAAAGGTTACTGGCGTAATGCGGCGGGGATTTACGCGGTGAAGGGGATGTAATTCACCTGTTGACGAAACCTCTGTAGGAGCCAACTTGTTGGCGAGGCGGTGGATCAGACGAACTGCCTCGCGAACAAGGACTGCAACCTTCCAGACACACCACGTTCCTGTAGGCGCTGCCGCAGGCTGCGAACGGCGTCTTGTCAGGAAAACCGCTTTCGCAGCCTTCGACAGCTCCTACAGATCAGCTTCATCCGGCATGCTAAAGTGCCAGCCCAGTCCTTGCGGGAAGTCGACATGATGTTCTTGATCCGTAGCGCTGTGCTGGCTCTGCTGTGCACCTTGCCGTTGGCAGCGCCTGTTTCAGCCGAGCCAATGCACGCGCAGTACCTGCCGCCTGATGATCTCAATCTGCGCGAAGGCGAGCCTGAGCAGCAGCAATTGCTGCAGATCACCGAATATTCGGTGGTGGTGGGCAACCAGCGTCAATCCAACCAGGCCCCCATTCCGGTCACGTCGCCCGTCTTGCTGCGCCTTAAGGGCAAGCCAATGAACAAAGGCGGGACCATCAGCGAAGTGCTGATCCATTTCGACAGCGAAAGCAAAAGCCTGAAAAAGCCGGTTTTCGACGACAAGACCCGAATCCTGAATCTGTATTACCCAGTAGCTCAATACCGCACGCTGATGGACCTGCTGCGCAACGAAAAACTCTATTGCCAGTTCTTGAGCTACGCCAACGGTCATGTCTGGGCTGATTTGCACACCGGTGCCGTGCGTTCTCGTTGAGCCTTGAGCGGGGCCGGGGGTAAACTGCCCGCCGATTAACCTGTCCGCGATCCTGTTGGAGCACGCAATGCGTAAAGATAAGAAGCAGTTGATTGGTGACGAAATCGGCGATGAGCAGGTCAAGCAGTTCCTGGCGTTCGAACCGGTTGATGCTACATCGCCGTCGCTGCACAAGCTGATCAAGGCTTACCGTGGCCTGCGGGTCGATGATTTCGAGCGTTTCCTGGTGTTCTTCCTGGAAGCAGGCTACGACCTGGATGGCAAGGACGAGCACGGCAATGACTTCATCGCCACGATCAAGGATCAGCGCAACGCTGAGGACTACATCGCGTTGGTCGAGAAAGCTCGCGGTTAAGCTTCTGCTGAAATTGCTCAGCCATAAAAAAACGCCCCGAGGGGCGTTTTTTTATGGGGCATATATCACGCGAAGCTTTGCGGTTCGCTGTGTTTCTCAACCAGTTCCAGGCGTTCGTTGTTCTGGGTGCTGACGCGCTCGTACAGCTGGGCGTCGGTCTCCAGAGCTTTTTCCCGCGCCGGGAATATCTCGTTGAGTTTGGCGGCCCAGGCACCGTGGGTTTTTTCCGGGAAGCAGCGTTCGATCAAGTCCAGCATGATCGAGACCGTCACCGATGCGCCCGGCGAAGCACCCAGCAGCGCTGCCAATGAACCGTCCTTGGCCGACACCAACTCGGTGCCGAACTGCAGGACCCCGCCTTTCTTCGGGTCCTTCTTGATGATCTGCACTCGCTGACCGGCCACTTCCAGGCGCCAGTCTTCAGCCTTGGCTTCTGGATAGAAGCGACGCAGCGATTCGAGACGTTGCTCCATCGACTGCATGACTTCGCTGACCAGGTATTTGGTCAGGTCCATGTTGTCGCGGGCCACGGCGAGCATCGGCTTGATGTTGGCCACGCGTACCGAAAGCGGTAAGTCCAGGAACGAGCCGTGCTTGAGGAACTTGGTGGTGAAACCGGCATACGGTCCGAACAGGAGCGATTTCTTGCCATCCACCACGCGGGTGTCCAGGTGTGGCACGGACATGGGCGGCGAACCCACCGCGGCCTGGCTGTAAACCTTGGCCTGGTGATGCTTGACCACTTCCGGGTTATCGCAACGCAGCCACTGGCCGCTGACCGGGAAGCCGCCGAAGCCTTTGCTTTCTTCAATGCCGGACATCTGCAGCAGTGGCAAGGCCGCGCCGCCAGCGCCGAGGAACACGAACTTGGCGTCGATTTCCCGGGTGCTGCCGCTGTTCACGTCCTTGATAGTGACGCTCCAGCCAGTGCCTTTGCGGCTCAGGCCGGTAACACGCTTGCAGTATTTGACCTGGGCATCGGGTGTGCTGGTCAGGTGCTTGAGCAACTGGTTGGTCAGGTTGCCGAAATTCACATCCGTACCATTCATCACCCGGGTCGCGGCGATCTGCTCATCGGCAGGACGGCCGGGCATCATCAGGGGCATCCACTCGGCAAGGGTGGCCTTGTCTTCGGTGTATTCCATGGACGAGAACGCGTGGTGCTTGTGCATGGCTTCGAAGCGGGTCTTGAGAAAAGCAACGCCTTTCTCGCCCTGCACGAAGCTCAGGTGGGGCACCGGGCTGATAAAGGACTTAGAGGACCCGAAGGTGCCTTGCTGGGTCAGATACGCCCAGAACTGTTTCGAGACTTCAAACTGGGTGTTGATCTGCACGGCTTTTTTGATGTCGATGGAGCCATCGGTGCCCGGCGGTGTGTAGTTGAGCTCGCACAGCCCGGCGTGACCGGTGCCCGCGTTGTTCCACGGGTTGGAACTCTCCGCAGCGCCTGAGTCCATCAGCTCAACGACTTCCAGCTTGATGCCGGGGTCGAGCTCCTTGAGCAGTACGGCGAGGGTGGCACTCATGATGCCTGCCCCAACCAATACCACATCGACTGCTTCGTTATGCGCCATTAACGCGTCTCCAAAATCTGCTGCACCAAATTGACGGCATACGATCCCGAGGGCAGATGCCTGGTCGCGGGGCTTTGTTCAAAGTTGTGCCCCGATACCATGGCCAGGATCAGCATGTCCGATTCTTCGCAATTCTTCGCATTTCAACGGAGGCTACCGAACGGACATGAATGAGGTTCATCAAGGCAGCATGAACGCATTTTTCAGTCCGGTCAGCCATTCGACTATCGTCAAGGCTTCCGGTTATGCAACCAAATCCGTAGCGGACAGGCCTCAGGCTCCGGTTGTGGAGACTGCGCAGCAGCGCTCGATCCTGTGCAATGGGGCTGGGTGAGATGCTAATGGTGCATTTACAAACGCGTAACTGTTCATTTGCTCGCCACACTCTTGTGAAGTAGTGAAACCCGTTTTTTCACGTCCTTTTGGGAACGTGAATCTCAACCTCAAAAAGGGCTGCACGATGGCAGCACCGGCAGATCACTGCATGCAGATTAAGGCGTCGAGGGGCAGCAAAGGTTCGAAAAGTTTCGAGCTTTCAGCGCCGACCAACGAGCACATCTGCGTGCAAATGACCTGTGTGGGCGGCTCTCTGTGGGCGTTACGAAGGCGCTAATCCGGGGATTAGCCGTGCTGCGAGGCCCGATCAGGAGACGTCCTTATAGTCGGGCGAAGATTATCGGGGAAGAGGGTGAAAGCCGCAAGAATTAAAGGTCTGTGAGGCGGTTGCGCCGCTCGCTGGATACGCTCGACCATCTTGAAACGACGATTGCTATTGCGATGCTGGGGGATATTCCTGCCTGGCATGCAGTACTGTCAGGATTTCGATCCGGTCTGTTACTGGGTATACAACGAGATAGTTGGGGTGAACCACGATTTCCCTTGTCCCAGGCACTCGACCATGCCGATACAAGTAAGGATGCTGCGGGAGGGCAGTTGTTGCTGCTTCAATGGCGGCGTTCAGGTCCATCGCCGCTCGTGCGTTGCGTTCGCCAATGTAAATCAGGATCTTGCTCAGGTTAAGCCTCGCCGCTGGGCGCCATTCAACCAGCACTCGACATCTTCCGCTGTGCTTCAAGGAGCTCACGCATTTCGGCCATCACCTGATCATGAGGGATGTTCGGGCGAGGATCATCGATGGCTGCTTGTACCTGAGCACGAAACCACTGGTCATAGCTGGATGCCTGCTCTTCGGTTTCGAATTCCGAAACAATAGGGGAAAGTTGAATGCTCATTCGGAGCCTCCTTTTTGATCAGGAGATTTTAGACTCTCAAGGACCAATTGTCTGTGTTCACTTTTAATGAAGTTTGACTACGCGTCTCTGGGGCCTTCCATGGCGCATCACTTTCACTCAATCGCGCCACACTCACGCCGCATACAGGCGCAGTCGCGACGAGCGCTCAGGGCGCGGGATGACGCGGGCGCTGTTGGGCAACGGGCTGCCCAGCCAGGAGAGTTTCTGCTCGGTGATTTCCACCCAGTCCTGACCTTGTGGCGCCTGGCGGCATTGTTTGAACGCGTGACAGATACCGCTGGCATCCACGCGAGCGTAGTGACGGTCGTTACGGCGTGAATCGAACAATGGCCAGAGAAAGTCCATCGGGGCTGCTCCTGTGGGGATGAGCACAAGCTTGCAAGACTCACGTGACATCGTGATGACGGCTGGGTTGCTGAACCATTGCACGTGCGCAATGGTCCGATTTTCAACTGGTTGGCGGTGGCTGGAGGCCGCTATACTGCGGCATATTTTGTGCCTGGCCCACGGAGAAATGAGCATGCTGCGTCGCATTTTGTTTGGTTTGCTGGCTGTTAGTAGCCTGACGCTGGTCGGCTGTGCCCACAGCCCGCAACAACTGAGTCCGCAACCCAAGCTGAACGCCCAGCTCGCTGCTGTCGGGCGTGGACAGCCGGTAGTGGTGCGCGTGGTCGACGGCCGTCCTGGCCCGACGCTGGGCACTCGCGGTGGCATGTATCCGGAAACCAGCGCAGTGAGCGTTGCCAGCGCCGACGTATTGCCAAAATTGCAGGCCCAGGCTGAAGCGGCCGTGCGTCTGCTCGGTTTTACGCCTTCGTCCAGCGGCAGCGGTCCGACGTTGACCGTGACCCTGGCTGATCTGAAATATCAGTCGCCCAAAGAAGGCCTGTACGTAACCGAGGCTACTATCAGCTCGACGTTCCGTGCTGACGTGCAGAACAACGGTCGCAGCTACTCGGGTCGTTACGCCGCCTCGCTGGACCAGCGCTTCGGCATGGCGCCCAATCAGGAAACCAATACCCGTCTGGTGAGCGACGTGCTGAGTGATGCGCTGACCCGTCTGTTCCAGGATCAGACCATCGGCAGAACGCTCGCCCAGTAATACAGCGGTGCTGAAAAAAGCCCGGTTCTCGTGAGAGAAGCCGGGCTTTTTTGTGGGTGTTGGCGATGGTTGGTTTTCTGTGGGGGATCCCCCGTCGTCCAGACGCCGCGCTGTCGCGCAGCAAACACAGGACCTGTGGGAGCGACCGGGGTGGCGCTCCACCTTGCTCGCGAATGCAATGTTCCTTCGTTCAGAAATATATGCCAATGTCCCGGCCTCTTCGCGAGCAAGCTCGCTCCCACAGAAGGGAATGCGCCCATCAATGAAGTCAACGACCGTTCAAGCCGCCTGCTGATAAAACTCCAGAAAACTGAACCCGGTATGCAGGTCCATGTCTGGCAGGTCGTGGTGTTGGTGACCGCCCAGGGCGCAATAGACCAGCCAGTGGCGGTCCTGCACGTTGAACGCCAGGCCATTGATCAAGTCTTCCTGCTCGTCGCTGGGGGCGATCAGATAGAGGCGGTCCTGATTGTTTGCATGCAGCATGACAAGCTCCAAGAGGGGGTCGAGGTCGTGCCTCGAAGGAGCCATACAGTGCCCTTATCAGGTTACGTTTAAGTGACGGCACGGAAAATTGTCAGACAAAAAAGGCGCTCATCAACGAGCGCCTTTTTTTGCATTGATGTCACGGTCAGAGCGGGATGCCAGCCTTTACCCGGTACTGATTGCGCACCGGCATCGCGTACTGCAAAACCAGATACGGGCGATGTTCTGCCGGGCACTCGTCAAGACGGCGCTGCCATTCTTCCTGAGCCTTGGCCAGCTCCTGGGCCGGGAACACGTCCTTGGCCAGCGGCACGTCAAGCGTGGGTTCCGCGTCCGCCCACTGCGCATAAGCCAGGTAATGCACAGGGAACAGTCGATAACCGCCGAGAATCTGCCGGTCCATCTCGATAGCCAGCGCCTTGGTGTCTTCGAACAGCTCAGTAATAGGCGGCGCGAAGTTCACGTGTACGCGGCCTTTATAGCCAGTGATACCCAGCGCGATGCTCACGTCATCTTCGCCCGGTGCCTTGGCGTAGCTGCCGGTGGTGGCGCGGATATACAGCTCGCGGGCCTTGGCATGGTCGCACGGGTCGTACTCGTAGCTGATCGACACGGGCGTCAGGTTCAGCGAGCGAATCACCTCGGCGAAAGGCTCTTCCTTGCGGCTCATGTGGAACATTTTCAGGATCGCCGACTCGGTGCGGTCATCCCCGTCCTTGGCGCGCCCCTCGGCCTGGGCGATCCAGATCGACTGGCAATCGTTGCGAATCGAATGGTTGATGTACGCCGACAGCAGCTGATAAGCCGCCATCTTTTCCCTACGTCCGATGATGGAGCGGTGCACGATGAAGCTCTTGTTCAGGCGCATCAGATCGCTGACGAAGGGCTTTTGCAGCAGATTGTCGCCAATGGCGATACGCGGCGTCGGCAAACCGGCGTGATAAACGGCGTAATTCACGAAGGCCGGGTCCATGACGATATCGCGATGGTTGGCCAGAAACAGATAGGCGCTGCCGGATTTGAACTGCTCGACACCGGTGTAGGTCACACCGTCGGTGGCGCGTTCGATAGTGTGGTCGACGTAGTATTCGACCTTGTCCTGCAGCGTGGCAACCGAGTTGATGCCGATGAATTGGCGGCGCAGCTTGCGCGCAATGACAGGCTGCAAGGCCCAGCCCAAGGCGCCAGCCAGGCGCGGGAAGCGGAAGCGGGTCAGGATCGAGAGAAACTCTTTGTCGCTGAGCAGGCGTGCAAGCACCGCTGAGACTTCAGCGTCGTTGTAAGGTCGGATGGCATCAAATTCGCCCATCATGCTCTCTTGTAGGGGGTGAAAAATAGTTAGGGAGGGTCTGGGAAATGCGTCCAGACTCCATCTGCAAAGAGCGCGATTATACGCACAACTCACCCCGGAGACCGCGATGCAGGAAATTCAGGATTACGACTGCCCTTATTGCGGCGAGCCAGTGGAGGCCGTGCTGGATCTGTCCGGGGGCGATCAGCAATACATCGAGGATTGCCCGGTGTGCTGTCGGCCGATTGTGTTCGACCTGCAAACCGATGGCGAAGACTGGAACCTGGCTGTGCGCAGTGAGAATGAATGATGCAGAAAGTCTACGAGCCGGAAAACCTCATGGAGGCCGAGTTGCTGCAAGGCATGCTCGCCAGTGAAGGCATAGAGGCCCATGTGACCGGTCGGCATTTGCTGGGCGGTCTGGGCGAGCTGCCTGCGCTGGGCCTGCTGGGCGTCAGTGTGGATAACGACGACGTGGAGCGGGCGCGGGAGCTGATCACTGCGTACAATGCCGCGCTGCCCTTCTTCAGTGAAGAGCCCGGTAGTGAGCCGGACAATTTTCCCGACGTGCTGGTGTGTTGATCGTCGCTTCAAAGGTTGTATTGCCCCATGTGTGGACGTTATGCGCTGTTCCGTTGGACGCCCGCTTTTGCGGCCTTGCCCGGTTTTCCGGCAGATCAGCAGCCGCAATGGAACATTTCGCCCGCTGATTCAGTGCTGATGCTGCGCGCCAGTGCGGCCGCCGAAGGTGAGCTTGAACTGGCCAGGGCGCGCTGGGGGCTGACGCCGCCCTGGTTGACCGACCTGTCTCGCACGCCTGCCCATGCCCGGGCCGAAACCCTTGCCGAGCAGCCGATGTTTCGTGACGCGTTCCGTTTACGTCGCTGCCTGCTGCCCGCCAATGGCTTTTATGAATGGCGCGGCACTACCCGTAAACGGCCGTTCTGGCTGACGCCGGGGGAGGGCTCGGCGCTGTTTTTTGCCGCCATCTGGGAAGCCTATCCGGTGCAGGGCCATACCTGGCTGAGTGTGGCGGTGGTGACGCAACTGGCTGCCAGTCAGCGTCGCCCGCTGATCCTTGATGCCCAGGGGCAAAAGGACTGGCTGAACGCCGATACCCCGCTGCCGACCTTGCAAGCCCTGCTCGCCAGCCCGCAAACCGCCTTGCGCGAACGGCCGCTGGCCAACCTGATCAACGACCCCAAGCTCAACGCGCCCGAGTGTCTGACGCCGTTGTAGAAGGCCCAACCCCTGTAGGAGCTGCCGAAGGCTGCGAACTGGGTTTATCAGGTACATCCTTGCTGTATCTGATAAACCGGACTCCTGTGGGAGCGAATTCATTCGCGAAGGCTGCAGTCCAGCCAACACATTTTTATCGGATGTACTGGCTTCTTCGCGAATGAATTCGCTCCCACCGACGGTGGTGTGCCTGTTGGAGCAGTGCTTGCTCGCGATAAAACGGCGCGCTGGTGTATCTGAAAAAAACCCGGATTCCTGTGGGAGCGAATTCATTCGCGAAGGCTGCAGTCCAGCCGACACATTTTCATCGGCTGTACCGGCCTCTTCGCGAATGAATTCGCTCCCACAGGGTTCGCATTCCAGCAGGGGGTGAAGCTCTAAACCCTGAACTGATTGATCAACCGCCGCTGCTGCTCAGCCAGTTTGGTCAGTTCGGCGCTGGCCTGGCTGGACTCGGTGGCGCCGCCCGCCACTTCACTGGCAACCTGGCCGATGTTGGTGACGTTGCGGTTGATGTCTTCGGCGACCGCGCTTTGCTCTTCGGCGGCGCTGGCGATCTGGGTGTTCATGTCGTTGATCACCGAGACCGCTTTGGTGATGGTGTGCAGTGCCTGCGCGGCTTCGGCAGCGTGCCCGACGCTTTCCTCGGTCTTGTTGCGACTGTCCTCCATGACCTGCACCACTTGGCGAGTACCGCTTTGCAGCTGCTGGATCATGCTCTGGATTTCCTGGGTCGCCTGCTGAGTCTTTTGCGCCAGGTTGCGTACTTCATCAGCAACCACCGCAAAACCTCGACCTTGTTCACCGGCCCTGGCTGCTTCGATGGCAGCATTCAAGGCCAGCAGATTGGTCTGTTCAGCGATACCGCGGATGGTGGTCAGGATCGCGTTGATGTTCTCGCTGTCAGCCGCAAGGCTCTGCACCACCCCGACGGCACGGCCGATTTCCGAGGCCAGTGCGCTGATCGAGTCAGAGGTGTTCTGCACAATCTGCATGCCTTGGTTGGCCGCTCCGTCGGCGTGATGCGCAGCCTGTGCCGCCTGGGTCGCATTGCGCGCGACATCCTGGGCCGTGGCGGTCATCTCATGCACGGCGGTGGCCACCAGTTCGATTTCCGACATCTGCCGGTGCACGCCCTGATTGGTGCGAATCGCAATATCGGCGGTGTGTTCTGAAGAGTCGCTGACCTTCTGCACAGACATTACTACCTGGCTGATCATGGCCTGCAGCTTGCTCAGGAAGGTATTGAAGCGCGTGGCAATCTGACCGACTTCATCGGCGCGGTCGCTGGTCAGGCGTTTGGTCAGGTCGCCTTCACCCTGAGCGATGTCATCGAGCATCAACACCATTTGTTTGAGCGGGCTGGCAATGCCACGAGCCACCAGCCAGATCACCAGCAAGCCCAGTGCGGCGATGATCAGCCCGACCACGGTCATGCCGATAATGTCGGTGTGGCGCTGGGCCTCCAGATCACTTTGCAGTTTGTTCAGGTCGGCCATGACGGCGGTCAGTGGCAATTGAATCATCAAGGTCCAGCGGGCGTCGGTGGTACCGATGCCAAACGGCATGTACACCTCGATGTGCCCATGCTCCTCGTCGACGTCGTAGCGAACTTCGCCCAGGCTGATCTTGCTCAGGTTGGCGACTTCGTTGGCATCCAGAATCGTGTTGGCTTGCTGGCCCAGCTTGCCCGGATCTTTGGTGTAGGCCACCAGCCCGCCATTGGTGGCGATCAGGGCCATTTCACCTGCGCCGTCGTAGAGCTTTTTGTCGGCGGCAACCAGCATGTCCTGAATGAAGTTGACCGAGAGGTCGGCACCGACGATGCCCTGAAACGTGCCGTTAACCATGATCGGCGTGATGAACGAAGAGAGCATCACCACTTTCCCGCCGAGCGGGTAGGGCGCCGGGTCGATGACGCAGGGTTTTTTGGTCTCTTTTGAGCAGATGTAATACTCGCTGGCGCGCACACCGGTGGAGAGCCGGGTCTGGTCTTCCAGGCTGGCGAGCTTTTCCAGGGTCAGGGTGCCGTCGTTATTGCGGTACCACCAGGGCATGAAGCGCCCATTCTTGGGGTCGACGCCTTTGCCGGTCACGCCGCTGTAAGCTGCGTCATTGCGATCCAGGGCGTTGGGCTCCCAGCCAATGTAGGCGCCGAGGACTTTGGGATTCTGTTCAAGGGTATTGCGCAGCAGGTTGAGCATCTGCTCGCGGCTGATCGTGAGCTGTGCCTGGCCCTGAGCATCGTTGATGCCCAGCAGGGCGTTGGTTGTCGCCAGGCCCGCACCGATCAGCAACGGGTTTTCCAGCTCGCGTTTGATTTCGCTGGCCTGGGTTTGGGCCAGGGCACTCAAGCGCTGTTGCATGGTTTTTTCAAACTGGGCCTGGGTGCGCTGATCCACCAGGCTTTGGGTCCGCTCGCCCGCGAACAGCGAGTACAGCACGAGGGCGGCGACCACCGAAAGCACGATAGCTCCCGCCAATGCAGCGATTGAAAACTGGATCGACTTGAACTTCATAGGAGCTCCGAAGGAAGGTGGTGCGGCTATGAGAGGCTATCGGCCGAGAGCTCCTGAACTGTTAACCATCCATCCAAATGGTCGCGAAAGCGCTCAAAAGGTCGTCATTGGATATGTGTCGAGATTGGAACCATTCGGTGGCCAGGCTGACAAACGCTGCTATCGGCCAGTGTCTGGCGCATAACGCTTTCACCCCCTAGGATGATCGCCATGTTTAAAGGGAGATCCACCATGCGTCAGAGTTTTGCTTACTGTGCTTTAAGTGCTGCGTTACTGCTCAGCGGCTGCCAGACCGTGAACACCACCAGTGGCGACTCGGTCGGGGTCGAGCGCAAGCAATACATGTTCAGCATGCTGTCGACCGATGAGGTCAATCAGATGTACGCCACGTCTTACAAGGAAACAGTGGGCGAGGCGTCCAGTAAAGGCGTGCTCGACACCACCAGTGCCGATGCCAAGCGTGTGCACGCGATTGCCGATCGGCTGATCGCGCAGGCGCCGAAATTGCGACCGGACTCGGCGCAATGGCAGTGGGAAGTGAACCTGATCAAAAGCGATGAGCTGAACGCCAACTGCGGACCTGGCGGCAAGATCATTTTCTACACCGGCCTGATCGAAAAACTGAAGCTGACAGACGATGAAATCGCCGCGGTCATGGGCCATGAAATCGCCCACGCCCTGCGCGAGCACGGCCGCGAGGCGATGTCCAAGGCTTATGGCGTCGCCATGGCCAAACAAGGCGCCGGGGCAATTCTGGGCCTGGGGCAGGACAGCCTGGCGCTGGCCGACACGGTGGTCAATTACAGCCTGACCTTGCCCAACAGCCGTGGTAACGAGAACGAAGCTGATCTGCTCGGCCTGGAGCTGGCAGCACGTGCGGGCTACAACCCGAATGCGGCCATCACTCTGTGGCAGAAAATGACCCAGAATTCTGGTGGCTCTCAACCGGAATTCATGAGCACTCACCCGGCTTCGCAAAATCGTATCGCTGCGCTGCAGGCGGCGATTCCCAAGGTGATGCCGTTGTATCAGGCTGCGAAGAAATAAAACTGTGAATAGATGACCTGTGGGAGCGAATTCATTCGCGAAGAGGCCAGTGCATTCGATGCATATGCGTCGTTTGATACACCGCTTTCGCGAATGAATTCGCTCCCACAGTTAAACTACATCGACCGTGCTACACCCAACCACTCACCTGCATCGCCTTGTACACCGCCACCAGCGCCAGCACGAAAAACGCGCTCGCGGCCAGGCGGCGGATCAGGGTCAGCGGTAGTTTCTCTGCGGCGAAGTTGCCCGCCAGTACCACCGGCACGTTGGCGATCAACATGCCCAGCGTGGTGCCCAGAATCACCAGCCATAGATACGAATATTGCGCGGCCAGCATCACCGTCGCGATTTGCGTCTTGTCGCCGATTTCGGCGATGAAGAAGGCGATCAGCGTGGTCATGAACGGGCCGAATTTGCGCGCGGTGCTGGCCTCGTCGTCGTCCATTTTGTCGGGCACCAACGTCCAGAGCGCGGTGGCAGCAAAGCTTGCGGCAAGGATCCAGTGCAGCGTGGCATCAGAGAAGAAGCTGCCGAACCAGGCCCCAACGGCTCCGGCGGCGGCATGGTTGGCCAGGGTTGCGGCCACGATACCGGCGATGATCGGCCAGGGCTTGCGAAAGCGAGCGGCCAGGATGAGCGCGAGCAGTTGGGTCTTGTCACCGATTTCGGCAAGCGCGACGACAGCGGTGGGGACCAACAGGGATTCCAGCATCAGGTTTTCCTAAGGGGCGGGTCGACACGGCTATGACACGTACAACCTCCCCGCCCCGGGTAAGGTGTTCGTGTCATAGGTCTTGTCAAACCACCGATCCGTCTGAGCGGATTCGGGGTCGTACGCACCATGGTCTGAGGACCAAGTATGTTGATGCGTACCGGACGAGCATGGCGCTCGTGGGAGACTACTCCCCTAGGACGGAGCGGATTCTGCCTACGCGAAACGCTTTCGGCAAGCGCTTATTTTCACGCTCGTTTGGCGCGGTAGATGCGAAAACCGTTCCCTTGTGCCTTGAGCGCGCAGACGCCGAAATGCTCCTCGATGATCGGCTGGTATTTCAGGAAGGCATTGGCGACAAGCCGCAGTTCCCCGCCTGATTTAAGATGTTGGCGTGCTTTTCTCAGCAAGTTTTCGGTTGCCTGGTAATCGGTATGCACGCCGACATGGAACGGCGGATTGCTTAAAATCGTGCTCAGCCCCATGGGCGCGGCGTCGATGCCATCGCCGGTCAATACTTCGGCTTCCAGGCCATTGGCAGCCAGGGTCAGGCGGGTACTGGCGGTGGCGAAGGCATCCACGTCGAGCATGATCACGTTGTTATGCGGGTAGCGACGTTTGACCGCAGCGCCCAGCACCCCGGCACCGCAGCCGAAATCCAGCAGGTTGCCGCTGGGCAGCTTGTCGATATTCTCCAGTAACAACGCCGAACCACGATCCAGACGACCCTGGCTGAACACGCCCGGCAGGCTGACGACCTTGAGCGGGCCGTCTTCCATCTCGACTTCGTAGTGCTGAGCGAGGCTTTCAAGAGTGACCGCTTGCGGTGCTTCCTCGACAGTCACCTGCCAGAGCTGGCAATGCCGAGCGCTGTCCAGCTTGCGGGCGCGGCCGAACGGGCTCAGTTGTTTGGCGGCGGCTTCGATACCGCTGCGTTTTTCACCCACCAGAAATAATTCGCGACCGGGCAGGCGCGAGGCCAGCGCGTTCAGCAGGTAGTTAGTCAGTTCGCGAGCCTTGGGCAGGAACACTACGGCGGCGTCGAAAGGCTGTTCCGGAACGCTCACGCCAAAATGGCTGCGGCCTTCGAAACGCGTATCCAAAGCCGCTTGATCGCCTGCATGCCAACACCAGCCATGGGCTTGCGGCAAACGCCCGAGTAAATCGTCGGCGGGCAAACCCGCCAACAGCAACGAGCCCTGAAACAATTCGGCCTGACGGAGTAACACTTCACTGCGCGGGTCCATTGCGGGCTCCTCGAAAAAGCGCGGAGTCTAACAGTTTGAGGAGCTAGTCGGCGTTGTGAGGAACTGTGGGAGCGAATTCATTCGCGAATACGGTATTGCATCTCGCGGATATCCATCGGATGTACTGGCCCCTTCGCGAATGAATTCGCTCCCACAGGTTCTGAGTCCACCCAACCCATCGAGTGCCCGCAAAATAGGTCAGGCAGACACATAATACCCAAAGACTACCACCGGCCCGTGGGAGCGTTACCCGGTGGGAGGGGCGTTGCTACTGCTTCAACCCACCACCCGAACCGGCCTACCCGCAAAGAACCCCACTGCATTTTCGGTGATCTGGCTGACAATCCGCTGCCGGGCTTCACGTGCACCCCATGCGCTGTGCGGCGTGATGATCAGGCGCGGGATGTCGCCTGCCAGCAGTGGGTTGCCATCGCGTGGGGGTTCCACGGTCAGCACATCGGTGGCCGCGCCGCCCAAGTGGCCGTTGCGCAGCGCATCGGCGAGCGCCTGTTCATTGATCAACCCGCCGCGGGCGGTGTTGACTACGTACGCATGGGGCTTGAGCAGGCTCAGTTCGTGGGCGCCGATCATGTCCCGTGTTTCATCGTTCAGCGGGCAGTGCAAGGTCAGGGCGTCGACCTGGGGCAGCAGTTCCTCCAACGGCAAGCGATTAGGGCGCGCAGGGCGACCGGGGATTTGCCCCAGCAGCACGCGCATGCCGAATGCTTCGGCCAACTTCGCCACGGCGCCGCCCAGTTCCCCATGGCCCAGCAGGCCCAGGGTTTTGCCTTCCAGCTCGACGATAGGGAAGTCCAGCAGGCAGAACTGTTTGGCTTTCTGCCATTGCCCCTGCTGCACGGCATTCTGGTAATCGGACAGGCGCGTCGCCAAGGCGAGCAACAGCAATAACGTGTGCTGGGCAACCGATGGCGTGCCATAGCCTTGGCAATTGGTCACCGTCACACCGTGCTGGCGAGCTGCAGCGAGGTCGATGTTGTTGGTGCCGGTGGCGGTTACCAATATGAGCTTGAGGTCGGGGCAGGCGGCGAACGTGTCGGCATCAATGGCGATCTTGTTGCTAATGGCCACTTGTGCGCCTTGCAGCCGCTCTCTCACCTGATCCGGTGCCGTGCTGGCATGCAGCGTCAGTTCGTCAAAACATTCGCGCAACGGGCTCAAATCCAGATCACCCAGATCCAGAGAGGTGTGGTCGAGGAAAACTGCCTTACCGTGATTGCTCATCAGCTGTACCTATTATTGGAAGTCTTGAAGGCTTAGTGTATCGAGCCTAACAGAGCGAAACGCTTGCTTACATTTTTGCCAGCATATCTATGGGAGAGCCACCGTGTACTTGGCCGAATTTCTGACTGTCGCCTTGATCCATCTGCTTGCTGTCGCCAGCCCTGGCCCTGATTTCGCGGTGGTGGTGCGCGAAAGTGTGGCTCATGGGCGTCGGGCAGGAACCTACACCGCCATGGGTGTGGGCACGGCGATTTTCCTGCATGTGGGCTATTCGTTGCTGGGCATTGGCCTGATCGTGTCGCAATCGATCGTCCTGTTCAACGCGCTTAAATGGGCTGCTGCGGGCTATCTGCTGTACATCGGCTTCAAGGCCTTACGCGCCAAACCAGCCAGCGCCAGTGACGCGCCCATCAATATAGCCGCGGGCGAGCGCACTGCACGGGGTGCGTTCACCAGCGGCTTTATCACCAATGGCTTGAACCCCAAGGCGACGCTGTTCTTTCTGTCGCTGTTCACGGTGGTCATCAACCCGCATACCCCGCTGTGGGTGCAGGCCGGTTATGGCGTTTACCTGGCGGTGGCGACGGGCATCTGGTTCTGCCTGGTCGCGCGGCTGTTCAGCCAGGCGCGCGTTCGCGCAGGGTTCGCCCGCATGGGCCACTGGTTTGACCGGGCCATGGGTGGGGTGTTGGTGGCGTTGGGGTTGAAGCTGGCGTTTACCGAGATTCGGTAACCCAGTCGGCGCAGGTGGCAATAAGCCTGAACATGTTTGGAAATCATCCTTTCGGCTGATCTGGCTGGCGAGGTGCCGCTCTAGAGTCCATATTTCAAGCCACGCCCGCGTACTTTGAAAAGGAACTCTTATGTTGCAGACCCGTGTTATTGCGCCAGCCGACGGTGCTTATCAGTATCCACTGTTGATCAAGCGGCTATTGATGTCCGGCAGCCGCTACGAAAAAACCCGGGAAATCGTCTACCGCGACATCATGCGCTACACCTATCCGGAGTTGGTCGAGCGGGTGAGCAGGCTGGCCAATGTGCTGACGGCGGCCGGCGTCAAGGCGGGGGATACGGTGGCGGTGATGGACTGGGACAGCCACCGGTATCTGGAATGCATGTTTGCAGTGCCGATGATTGGCGCCGTGATCCACACCGTCAATGTGCGCCTGTCTCCCGAGCAAATCGTCTACACCATGAACCACGCCGAAGATAAGTTCGTGCTGGTCAACAGTGAGTTTGTCGGCTTGTACCACGGCATCGCCGGGCACCTGACCACGGTCGAAAAAACCCTGCTGCTCACCGATCTACCGGAAAAAACCGCCGATTTGCCCAACCTGGTGGGCGAGTACGAGTCGTTGTTGGCCGATGCCAGCCCGACTTATGAATTCGAAGACTTCGACGAAAACTCCGTCGCCACTACGTTCTACACCACCGGCACCACGGGCAACCCTAAAGGCGTGTATTTCAGCCACCGGCAGTTGGTGTTGCACACCATGGGCGTGGCGACCATTGTCGGCAGTGCCGAGCGGTTGCTGGGTACCGATGACGTGTACATGCCCATCACGCCGATGTTCCACGTTCACGCCTGGGGCATGCCGTATGCGGCCACCATGCTGGGCATCAAACAGGTTTATCCCGGTCGTTACGACCCGGAAATGCTGGTGGCGTTGTGGCGTAACGAGAAGGTCACCTTCTCTCATTGCGTGCCGACCATCATGCAAATGGTGCTCAACTGCAAAAGCGCCCAGGACATGGATTTCAGCGGCTGGAAAATCATCATCGGTGGCAGCTCACTGACCCGCAGCCTTTATGAGGCTGCCAAGGCCCGTGGCATTGCCCTGACCGGCGCCTATGGCATGTCAGAGACCGGCCCGCTGATTTCCGTGGCGCACATCAACGATCAACTGCGCGCAGGCAGCGAGGACGAACGCGTCACTTATCGCATCAAGGCCGGAGTGCCCGGGATTCTGGTGGATGCGGCGATTGTCGACGAAGACGGCAATTTTCTGCCCGCCGACGGGGAGTCCATGGGCGAGTTGGTACTGCGCGCGCCTTGGCTCAGCGAAGGCTATTTCCGCGAGCCGCAAAAGGGCGCCGAGCTATGGGCGGGCGGCTGGCTGCATACCGGTGACGTCGCGACGCTGGACAGCATGGGCGTGATTGATATTCGTGATCGCATCAAGGACGTGATCAAGACCGGTGGCGAATGGATTTCGTCTCTGGCGCTGGAAGACCTGTGCAGTCGTCATCCGGGTGTGCGCGAAGTGGCGGTCGTGGGTATCGCCGACCCGCAATGGGGCGAGCGGCCCTTTGCGTTGCTGGTCGCCCGTGACGGGCACAGCATCGACGCCAAAAGTCTGAAAGAGCATCTCAAGCCGTTTGTTGAGTTGGGGCATATCAACAAATGGGCCATTCCCCACCAGATCGCCCTTGTTACCGAAATTCCCAAGACCAGCGTCGGCAAGCTCGACAAGAAGCGCATGCGGCTCGACATCGTCGAGTGGCAAAGCACCAACAGCGCGTTTCTTTCGACCCTTTGACCTGTTTCATACGCCATGACATGTGGGAGCGAGCTTGCTCGCGAAGAGGGCCGTCCAGCCGATGATTCTCTGGGGCTAGAAATATAGCCTTCGCGAGCAAGCTCGCTCCCACCGTTCCACCGTTTCCTGCACCACATGCCTGTCTGGAAGCTGTGGAGCCCCGTCCCAGACGGTTTCAGGCAACAAATCACACTTTAGAGGGATCAACCAGTGCATCCGGCTGGATATAGTCGGCGTGGACTGGGTAAAAACGAATGGGGATGCGCCATCGTGTTGTAACCTTCTGGGTTACCCGATGAGCGTCCAGTGGCTTTAGCGATAAAGACCACGGCGTTTTAACCAGTACCACTGCCAAAACAATAAAAAACACATGGAGTAGCGTCGATGACAACAGCAAACCAGTTCTGGCGCCGGGCAAAACTGCCCTTGGCCGTCAGTCTCGCTTCTACGCTCGCCGGTCCTGCATTCGGCGTCAGTTTCAATATTGGCGAAATCGAAGGCAAGTTCGACTCGTCGCTCTCCGTTGGCGCCAGTTGGTCAACCGAGAAAGCCAACAAAAACCTCATCGGTTCCAACAACGGCGGGCATGGCCTGTCGCAAACCTCCGATGACGGTCACTTGAACTTCAAACGTGGTGAGACGTTTTCGAAGATCTTCAAGGGCATCCATGACCTGGAACTGAAATACGGCGACACCGGCGTATTCGTGCGTGGCAAGTACTGGTATGACTTTGAACTCAAGGACGAAGGTCGCGAGTTCAAGGACATCAGCGACTCCAACCGCAAGGAGGGCGCCAAGTCTTCCGGTGGGCAGATCCTCGACGCCTTCGTGTACCACAACTACAGCATCGGTGATGAGCCGGGCTCGGTTCGTCTGGGTAAACAAGTAGTCAGCTGGGGTGAAAGTACGTTCATCCAGAACGGCATCAACAGCGTGAACCCGGTGGACGTTTCGGCGTTCCGGCGTCCTGGCGCGGAAATCAAGGAAGGCTTGATTCCGGTCAACATGTTCTACCTGTCGCAAAGCATCACGGAGAACCTCTCGGCGGAAGGTTTCTACCAGCTGGAGTGGGATCAGACCGTTACCGACAACTGCGGCACCTTCTTCTCGCAACCGGACGTGATCTCTGACGGCTGCGATAACAACCTGGCCGTGCTGCGCAGCCGCAACGGTCTGAACAGCTCGCTGACCGCTGCCGGTTTGCCTGCGGGTGCCCGCGCTGCGGTGCTCAACTCGCTGACTCAGCAAGGTGTCCGGTTCGGCAACCCCGATGAGGGCGCGATCGTGCGCCGTGGGCCGGATCGCGATGCACGCGACAGCGGTCAGTTCGGCCTGGCCATGCACTACAATTTCGAGCCGCTGGACACCGAGTTTGGCGCGTACTTCATGAACTACCACAGCCGTGCGCCGATCTTCAGTGGCCGTGGCGGCCCGGCCAGCGCCTACAGCGCGGCAGGCCTGGTGGGTTCCCTGGCTCGCTCCGGTATCCCGGTTGCAACGGCCACCGCCCTGGCGCCGACCTTGCTGCCTGTGGTGGTTGCCGGTAACTCCAGCTACTACGTTGAATACCCTGAAGACATTCACCTGTACGGCCTGAGCTTCTCCACCACCTTGCCTACCGGCACCGCGTGGAGCGGCGAGATCAGCTACCGTCCGAATGCGCCGGTGCAGGTCAACACCACCGACATTCTGTACTCCGGCATTACGCCGCTGAACCCTAACGTGTCGGTGCTGCAGGGTCAGCCCAATACCGACCAGCCGGGCTACCGCCGCAAAGAAATCACCCAGATGCAAACCACCTTCACTCAGTTCTTTGACCAGGTCATGGGCGCAGAACGTCTGACCGTGGTCGGTGAAGTGGGCTGGACCCACGTGGGCGGTCTGGAAAACACCTCGAAAATCCGTTACGGCCGTGACCCGAGCTATGGCCCTGGTCCGCTGCCAGCCGGGCAGTGCGCAGCCCTCAACGCAAGCACCTTGGGCGGCGGTGCGCAAAACAACCTGACTCGCTATTGCGAAAACGATGGCTTCACTACTGCTAACTCGTGGGGTTATCGCGCCCGGGCCATCTGGGATTACAACAGCGTCTTCGCTGGTGTGAACTTGCGCCCAAGCGTGGCCTGGTCCCATGACGTCGAAGGTTACTCGCCAGGCCCAGGCGGCAACTTCGAAGAAGGCCGCAAGGCCGTCAGCCTCGGCCTGGATGCCGAGTACCAGAACACCTATACCGCGAGTCTTTCGTACACCAACTTCTTTGATGGCAAGTACACCACGGTCGATGATCGCGACTTCGTTGCGCTCAGCTTTGGCATGAACTTCTAAGTACACGGTTTTTCAGGACGACTATGAAAATGAGAATAACAAAAGGTCTGTTGCAGGTAGGTGTGCTGGGTCTGTCCTTGTTGGCGACCGGCGTCATGGCCGCAGTGTCTGAATCGGAAGCGGCCAAGCTCGGCACCACTTTGACCCCCATGGGTGCGGAAAAGGCTGGCAACGCTGCCAACACCATTCCGGCCTGGAGCCCAATGCCGAAGAACGCCGCAGCGGTGGACAGCAAGGGTTTCCTGGCCAACCCGTACGCCAATGAAAAACCACTGTTTACCATCACCGCCGCCAACGTGGAGCAGTACAAGGCCAATCTGGCACCGGGCCAATACGCGATGTTCAAGCGCTACCCGGAAACCTTCAAGATGCCGGTCTACCCGTCCCATCGCGGCGCTACCGTGCCTGATGATGTGTATGCCGCCATCAAGAAAAACGCCACTGCCACCAAGCTGGTCGCAGGCGGCAACGGCCTGGAAAACTTCGAAACTGCCGTGCCGTTCCCGATCCCGCAGAACGGCAATGAAGTGATCTGGAACCACATCACCCGTTATCGTGGCGGCAGCGTGACACGTCTGGTCACCCAGGCCACGCCGCAACCCAATGGCTCATACAGCCTGGTGTATTTCCGCGATCAGTTCGTGTTCCGCGACAAAATGAAGGATTTCGATCCGAAGAACCCCGGTAACGTGTTGTTCTATTTCAAGCAGGAAGTAACGGCCCCGGCGCGTCTGGCCGGTGGGGTGCTGCTGGTTCACGAAACCCTCGACCAGGTGAAGGAGCCACGTTCGGCCTGGGTCTACAACGCCGGTCAACGCCGCGTGCGTCGTGCCCCGCAAGTGTCCTATGACGGGCCGGGTACCGCGGCCGATGGCCTGCGTACCTCCGACAACCTGGACATGTACAACGGTGCGCCGGATCGCTACGACTGGAAACTGATCGGCAAGCAGGAGCTGTACATCGCCGCCAACAGCTACAAGCTCGATGATCCAAAGCTGAAATACGCCGACATCATCAAGGCCGGGCACATCAATCAGGACTTGGCCCGCTATGAGCTGCGTCGCGTCTGGCACGTCACCGCCACCCTCAAGGAAGGTCAGCGTCACATTTACGCCAAACGTGACTTCTTCATCGACGAAGACACCTGGCAGGCAGCGGTGATCGACCATTACGACGGTCGCGGCCAACTGTGGCGCGTTGCTGAAGCTCACGCTGAAAACTACTTCGACAAACAGGTTCCGTGGTACGCGCTGGAAGCCCTGTATGACTTGCAGTCCGGCCGCTACCTGGCACTGGGCATGAAGAACGAAGAGAAAAGCGCCTATGACTTCGGCTTCACCGCGACCACCAGCGAGTTCACGCCTAATGCGCTGCGTCAGGAGGGGGTTCGTTGATTCTGTAGGAGATCAAAAACCTGTGGGAGCGAATTCATTCGCGAATGCGGTGTGACGACCAACACATTTGTATTGGATGTACCGACCTCTTCGCGAATGAATTCGCTCCCACAATTGCTGTGTCGTTATTCGAAGCCCCTTGACCGGGGCTTTTCTATGCCTGTGTATTCGGCTCGATGATTGTAGGGAAATTGTTACAGTCTTTTCCCGACCTGCCTTCAAAAGCGTTCAGTTAACGACTAGTCTCGGGTGCATCCGCCAAGCCGATAAGACTTCGACAACAGAGCCGGCCATGACAGACCTGTCCCGTTTGCAAGGATTCGCAAACAGTGCCCTTCCCGCGCTGGAAGGGCGATTCTTTCGACCACCACTGCCTGATGGCTACGTCGCCCGTAGCCGTTTATGCGAACGATTGACTGCGGGGTTGTCCGGGCGCCTGTTGCTGGTCAGTGCTCCAGCAGGGTTTGGGAAAAGCTCGCTGGCGGTCGAGTTTTGTCAGAATCTACCGCCCCAGTGGCAAAGCGTCTGGCTGGGGTTGAGCCAGCGTGACAGCGATCCGGGGCGTTTTCTGGAGCGTTTGCTGTCAGCGTTGCAGCAGTTCTTCCCGCAGTTGGGCGCTCAGGCTGAAGGCCTGCTGAAAATGCGCCAGCGTCATCAACCCTTTGCTTTTGAAGAGTGGCTGGACGGCTTGCTGGATGAGCTGGCCATGCACCTGATGCTCAGCAAACCCTTGCTGCTGGTGCTGGATGATTACCATCTCGCACAGGGTTCGGTGCTGGATCGCTGCCTGCAGTTTTTCCTCAATCATTTGCCGGCCGGGCTGATTATCCTGGTGACCAGTCGGCAGCGGCCGGACTGGCATCTGGCGCGGCTGCGGCTGTGTCAGCAATTGCTGGAACTCAATGAGCAGGACCTGCGCCTGACCCATAAAGAGTCCGTGGTCCTGCTCGACCAGCACAACCGGGCGCTGGATGCCGATGCGATGCAGAGCCTCATCGAACGCAGCGAAGGGTGGGTCGCCGGATTGCGGTTCTGGCTGCTGGCGGCTTCCGAAGCGGGTGCCCACAGCGAATTGCCTCAGGCGCTGCACGGCGGCGAAGGGTTGATCCGCGATTATCTGCTCGAAGAAGTCATCGACTGCCTGCCTGCCGACGTGCAGGCCTTTGTTTATGACACGGCCTGCCTGGAGCGTTTTTGCAGCCAGTTGTGCGATGCCGCCCGGGACAGTCATGACAGCCCGCAGATGCTCAGTTACCTGCAGGCGCATCAAGTGTTTCTGGTGCCATTGGATGAGCACGGCCGCTGGTTTCGTTATCACCACCTGTTTTCCGACCTGCTGCGGGCGCGCATCCAGGCCGGGCCACCGCAGAACCGCCTGCACCTCAACGCCTGCCGCTGGTTCAGCGAGCAGGGCTTGCTGGATGAGGCGGTTGAGCAGGCATTACGCGCCGGGCATCTGGATGTCGCGGCCAATCTAGTGCAGAACCTGTCCGAAGAACAGCTGCTGGCCGAGCAAAACGTCGGCATGTTGCTGCGTTGGAAAATGGATCTGCCTGACAGCCTGCTGATCAGCACTCCGCGCTTGATCGTGCTCTACGCCTGGGCCTTGGGCCTGGCCTGTCAGCTGGATGCCGCTGAAGAACTGGCCAGCCACCTCAGCCGGTTTTTACCCGCGCCGTCGGCCACTGCCCAGCAATCGATGCTCGCCCAATGGATGGCACTCAGCGGCGTGATTGCTCGTGGCCGCGGGGACAGTGACAAAACCCGGCTGTATTGCAGCGAGGCCCTGCTCAGCCTGCCGCGCAAGCGTTACGGCCAGCGCCTGCTGTGCCTGTCGACCCTGGCGGGTCTGGCGATTACCGAAGGCGATATGGGGCGAGCCCGGGCGTTTAATCGGGACGCGCTCGAATTGGCGCAGCGGGTGGCCAACCCGCTGTTCGAGGCGCTCGCGCATTATGATCGCGCCAGGGTCTTGCATGCTCGGGGTGAAGTCCTGCGCGCGCTGGACGAAGTGCGCCACGGCCTGCAGCGGCTCAAGGGCCTGTCTGTTCAGCGGCTTTACGCAGTCCGGGCGCGTCTGACGTTGTACGAGGGTTATCTGCTGACGTTGCGCGGCCAGGGTGACACCGGCCGTGGGCTCCTGCTCGCCGGGTTGGTCGAAGCCCGGGCCTGTCGAGACATCACCGTGTTGATTGGCCATTGCGCCATTGCCGGTCTGGAGGGGCGCGAAGGGCGTTTCGCCGAGGCGTTTGCCGAACTGGCCGAGGCCGAGCGGCTGATGCACATCTGGGACGTGCCGCCGATCTACTACCTGGCAATGATTACCCTGGCCAAGTGCGAATTGTGGCTGCGTCAGGGCCGTATCGATCTGGCTGATGCCTGGCTGATGAGGCTGACCCAGACCTACAACAGCGAAATGCCTGCTTCGTCGCCAGAATGCGATCCGCAGTTGCCACAGCATGTGGAGCTGCAATGTGCGGCGCTCGAACGTATTCAGGGCCGCGTCAGCGAGTGTGCGCAACGGCTCGAAGCACTTGAAGGCCAGGTGCAGAAAATCGACGCGCAGCTGTTGCTTCTCGCGACGTTGATCCAGCGGATACGGTTGATGCTAACGACCCCTGATCAAGGGCAAGCCTGCGTCTTGCTGCAGCGTTGTCTGAAGGCAGCGGCCGGCGGGGCACTGCTGCCGTTTGAGGAATTGATGGAGCATCATCCCGACTGGTTGCGCAAAGCGCTGCTGCAGGCCGAGCCCTGCGCTGTGCGTGATGGACTGCTGGCAAGATTGCCCACCGTGACGTGCATCGCGCCGCTAGAAACGACCCACACCAATGACACGCTGAGCGTGCGGGAGCTGAGTGTGCTGCAACTCATCGCTCAAGGCTGCTCGAATCAGGAAATCAGCAACCAGTTGTTCATCTCCCTGCATACCGTCAAGACCCACGCCAGCCACATCAATAGCAAGCTGGGCGTGGAGCGCCGCACCCAGGCCGTGGCCCGTGCGCAGGAGTTGGGGTTGTTGGGGTGAATGGCACAGCGCTGTCTCGCGCCAAAGACAGGATTTGTGGGACCGGATTTATCCGGGAAGGCGGCATTCCAGGCGACGATGATGTGGCGGCTGTACTGACCTCTTCCCGGATAAATCCGGTCCCACAGGATCTGCTTAAATTCAGATAGTGAAGTGTTGTTTGATAGGCGCGGGCTCCCACAGTGGTAGCCATTGGCCCACTGGAGCTACTTGGCGTGCGACTTGAACCCCGACCACAGTTCCTCGATATCAGTCAGCGGCCAATCCTCGGCTGACTCCACCTTGAGGATGGCGTCATATTCCCGCTGGCTCGCCAGGTTGATGACTTTGGGCTCAATGGGTTTGCGGGTACGGGCCGACATGAAAACTTTGACGCTAGGCAGCAGCAGCGACTGCTCGTTCTGATCGATGACCACTCCAAGGCGACCGCTTTCGAGCCTGACCAACGTGCCCACCGGGTAAATGCCCAGGGTTTTGACGAATGCCTGAAAAATCTTTTCGTCGAAATGGCCTTTCCAGCTGGCCATCTCCCGCAGCGAGTGGGCCGCCCCCCAGCCTTTCTTGTAAGGCCGATCAGACGTCACGGCGTCATACACATCACAGATCGCGCCCATTTTGGCAAACCGGCTGATCTGCTCGCCCGTCAGGCGATGCGGGTAGCCTGAGCCGTCCACCTTCTCGTGGTGATGCAGGCAGACATCCAGTACGGCGGCATTGGTTGCCTCGCTGTTCTGAAGGATTTTCAGGCCTGCTTCGGGGTGGTGTTTGATGGCCGTAAACTCTTCGTCCGTCAGCCGACCGGGTTTGTTGAGGATCTCGGGCGCAATCATCATTTTGCCCACGTCATGCATCAATCCGGCAGCCCCCGCTTCACGGACCTCTTGCTCACTCATGGCCATACGACGTGCCAGCGCGACCATCAACGCGCAGACCGAGACAGAGTGCATGTAGGTGTATTCATCCGAGGTTTTCAGGCGCGACAGGCTGATTAATGCATGGGGGTGGCGCACGATTGAACGGGAGATTTCCTCGACCAGCAGTTCAACGTTGGTCACGTCCATGGCGCGGCCCATCTTGGCTTCGGTGAACATGGCCATCACGGCGTTCTTGGCGCGGCCGCAGATCAGTTTGGCGCGTGAGATTTCTTCTGCCATGGTCGCCGGTGCCGTGCCTGCGGCCTCTGCATCATCAGGCAGGGATGAGCATGTTCCGTCAGGTTTCAAGCCCAGGCGGGTATCGATCCAGACCTCTTTAATGGCCGATTGCTGAATGTGCTTGAGCAGGGCGAGGTCATCAAGTTGCACGTCCACTTGGCTGGCCCATGACGGCTCACACGATGAGCTTCGACAAAACTCATGAATGTGCATGCCCAGTATCAATTGGCTGACGGGGATACGTTTCAGCATCGCCTGAGTCCTGTTCGACCTTGATGCGCAGCTGCTGTGCACGCCATCGGGTCTGGAGGGAGGAAGTCACCGTTCATGAGGCTCGGGGAGAGTCCTGCCGATCATCATGAGTGCATGTTTGAGGCAGCCTGAAAGCTGTCTGATTGCGTTATGCCATTATAGTCAGGTAGCTATGAAAAAGCAGGACGGGTCAGTAAATTTGTAGATAACCGATACTCATCATTTATTGATATTAATCAATGGCTTAAAAGTTTTATTTGTTGACGTCAAAAACAAAAATCCGCATGGATTCTTACGTAAGTATTGTTCCTGTTCTCCGTTCAAACAGCCGTTGCTCATCAGCATATCCGGCATTTCCGAACCTGCCACTGAGGCGTTCAGAACCGTTCAGGGCGGGTTAAGGAATTTTTGACAGGGGGCATGCTCTAATTTGCGCACAAGTCCCGTTTCATTCAGCTGCCGGGCTTGATGGCCATAGAATCAGGAGCATCTCCATGTTTACCTCGCGTCGTTTGATCATTGCCGCAACAGCGCTGGCCCTGCTCTCCGGGTGTGCGTCACAGAATCCGTATGACAACCAGGGCCAGGCGCAAAACGCTGGCGGTGTCAGCAAAACCGCCAAATATGGCGGCCTGGGTGCATTGGCGGGTGCCTTGGCCGGTGCCGCCATCGACCATAACAACCGTGGCAAAGGTGCCTTGATCGGTGCTGCGGTAGTGGGCGCGGCATCCGCCGGCTATGGCTACTACGCCGACAAGCAGGAAGCCGCGTTGCGCGCCAGCATGGCCAATACCGGGGTTGAAGTTCAGCGTCAGGGCGATCAGATCAAGTTGATCATGCCGGGCAACATCACCTTCGCCACCGACTCATCGGCCATCGCCAGCAGCTTCTATTCGCCGCTCAACAACCTGGCCGGTTCGCTGAAGCAGTTCAACCAGAACAATATTGAAATCATCGGCTATACCGACAGCACGGGTTCGCGTCAGCACAACATGGACCTGTCCTTGCAGCGTGCGCAGAGTGTCAGCACTTACCTGACTTCTCAGGGCGTGGACTCTTCACACTTGTCAGTGCGCGGTGCCGGCCCTGATCAGCCGATCGCCAGCAACGCCGACGCCAACGGCCGTGCCCAGAACCGTCGGGTAGAGGTCAACCTCAAGCCGATTCCGGGCCAGCAATACGAGCAGTATCAGCAGTAACCGTTCTTGTAGGAGCTGCCGCAGGCTGCGAAGGCAATGCATCTGAAACGCCGCCGTTCAGCCTGCATCAGCTCCTACAATTACTGCGCGTGTCGAGCTTTCGGCAACACAGATTTTCTTTGTAGGAGCTGCCGCAGGCTGCGAAGGCAATGTATCTGACACACCGCCGTTCGCAGCCTGCGGCAGCTCCTACAGGATTAATGTGTTTTGCCGGGATACTCGGCATGCAACCTATCCAGCAACAGATCCTTCTCTTCCCACAGCTTGTTGATCCAATGCTGAAACTCCAGCCGGTACTCGCCATCCTGGTCGTAGTTTTTGCCGACAAAGTGCGCGGGCATTTTGATCTCTTCAAAATGCGCGACCACTTCGCTGACGTTCCCGCACAGCAGATCCCAATAACCCGGACGCCCGTTCGGGTAATGGATCGTCACGTTGATGATCGACTCCAGCTGCTCACCCATCGCATCCAGCACAAACGCAATACCGCCGGCCTTGGGCTTGAGCAAATGCCGAAACGGTGAATTTTGCTGTGCATGCTTGCCCTGGGTAAAGCGTGTGCCCTCGGCGAAGTTGAAAATCCCCACCGGGTTATGACGAAACTTCGCGCAAGTGCGGCGGGTGGTTTCCAGGTCTTTGCCTTTCTTTTCCGGATGCTTGGCCAGGTACGCCTTGGAATAACGCTTCATGAACGGAAAGCCCAGCGCCCACCAGGCCAAACCAATCACCGGCACCCAGATCAACTCCTGCTTGAGAAAGAACTTGAGCGGGCGAATCCGTCGGTTCAGCACGTACTGCAAAACCATGATGTCGACCCAGCTCTGGTGATTGCTGGTCACCAGATAGGAGTGTTCATAGTCCAGGCCCTCCAACCCGCTCAGGTGCCAGCGTGTATGGCCGATCAGGTTCATCCAGCGACTGTTATTGGCAATCCACGCCTCGTGGATGTGGCTCATCAGCCAGTCGGTCAGGCGCTGCGCGGCAGGGAAGGGCAGGCATAGCTTGAAGATCGCGACGATGAACAGCGGCGTACAACAAACGATCGTATTGAGCGCCAATAGCAGCGAGGCAATGACGCCGCGCAAGGGGGCAGGCAAAAAATCCATGATGGATCAGGCTCCGGAAAATGTTCGGCCGCTGTCGCCAGGTGGCGATAGCGGCCAAGGGTAATCAGGTTGTGTGTCAGGGAAGGGTGTCGGCCTGGATCGCCGTGAGCGCGATGGTGTAGACGATGTCATCGACCTGAGCGCCGCGCGGCAAATCATTCACCGGCTTGCGCAGGCCTTGCAGCATCGGCCCGAGGCTGACGCAATCAGCGCTGCGCTGTACGGCCTTGTACGTGGTATTGCCGGTATTCAGGTCCGGAAACACAAACACGTTGGCGCGTCCGGCCACCGAGCTGTCAGGGGCCAGTTGCCGGGCCACGTTCTCGTTGGCAGCGGCGTCGTACTGCAGCGGCCCGTCAATCAGCAGATCGCGCTTGGCCTCTTGTGCCAGTTGAGTGGCTTCGCGGACTTTCTCCACTTCCTCACCGCTGGCCGAGTTGCCGCTGGAATAGCTGATCATCGCCACGCGCGGCGCAATGCCGAAGGCCACCGCCGAGTCGGCACTTTGCAGGGCGATTTCCGCCAGTTCGCTCGCGCTTGGGTGCGGGTTCATGATGCAGTCGCCGTAGACCAGCACCTGCTCCGGGAACAGCATGAAGAACACCGACGACACCAGCGTGCAGCCCGGCGCAGTCTTGATCAGTTGCAGGGCAGGTCGAATGGTATTGGCGGTGGAGTGAATGACCCCCGAGACCAGCCCGTCGACTTCATCCAGCGCCAGCATCATGGTGCCGATGACCACGGTGTCTTCAAGTTGCTGCTCGGCCATCGGCGCATTGAGGCTTTTGCTTTTGCGCAGTTCGACCATGGGCGCGATGTAGCGCTCGCGAATCACGTCCGGGTCGAGAATCTCTAAACCTGGTGGCAGCTCGATGCCTTGAGCCTTGGCCACCGCGTGGACTTCTTCGGGTTTGGCCAGCAGCACACAGCGGGCGATGCCGCGTGCCTGGCAGATCGCAGCGGCTTGAATGGTCAGCGGCTCGCTGCCTTCGGGCAGCACAATGCGCTTGTTGGCCGACTGCGCGCGCTGGATCAACTGATAGCGGAACACCGCTGGCGACAGGCGCAACTCGCGTGGGGTGCCACAACGCTGGTGCAGCCAGGCGGCGTCCAGGTGGCTGGCGACGAAATCGGTAATGATCTCGGCCCGCTCACGGTCATCGATGGGGATTTCCTTGTTCAACTGGTTGAGCTGGGTGGCGGTGTCGTAGGAGCCGGTGCTCACCGACAGCACAGGCAAACCGGCCTGCAACGCGCCGCGACACAGCTCCAGAATCCGTGGGTCGGGGACGGTGTCGCTGGTCAGCAGCAGGCCGGCCAGTGGCACACCATTCATGGCGGCCAGGCTGACGGCGAGGATGATGTCGTCGCGATCGCCTGGCGTGACCACCAATACGCCGGGTTTGAGCAGCTGTACGGTGTTGAGCACGGTGCGTGCGCAAATGATGATCTTCGACATGCGGCGTTGTTCATAGTCACCGGCATTGATGACATGAGCGCCCAGCAACTCGGCCACATCCCGGGTGCGCGGGGCGTTGAGTTCGGCCTGATAGGGGATGCAACCCAGCAGACGGAAGTCGCCACTGCGCAGCAAGGGAGAATGCTCTTTAAGGCGTGCAGCGAAGGCTTCCATGCTCTCGTCGGTGCGCACTTTGTTGAGGATCACGCCCAGCACTTTGGGGTCCTTGGGACCGCCAAACAGCTGGGCCTGCAATTCGACGCGGCCGGACAATTCGGTCAGCGCTTCGTTTTCAGGTGCGGACACCAGAATCACGTCGGCATCCAGGCTTTTCGCCAGATGCAGGTTCACACGCGCCGCATAGCTGGCATTGCGGGTCGGCACCATGCCCTCGACCACCAACACATCTTTGCCGATGGCCGCCTGTTGATAGAGGCTGATGATTTCTTCGAGCAGCTCATCCAGCTGTCCGTCGCCGAGCATGCGTTCCACATGGGACAACGCCAGCGGCCGGGGCGGGTTCAGGCCATGAGTGCGGGCCATCAGTTCGGTGGATCGCTCCGGCCCCAAGTCGCCCGGATGCGGCTGGGCAATGGGCTTGAAGAAACCGACTTTCAGCCCGGCCCGCTCCAGGGTCCGCACCAGCCCCAGGCTTATGGACGTCAGACCCACCCCAAAATCGGTGGGCGCAATAAAGAAAGTCTGCATTCAGGGTTCTCGCATGACATGAGCAGTACAAGGGTCGTGGCGCACATGAACAGCCTCGACCGAAGAAGCAGGGGCGCTGTCGAATCGCAGCGTCTCAACGGGGGCTAAGGTTATCGCTATCCGAGGCCTGCGCACACCAGCCACAGTGAAAGCTTTCACCTATTTTCTGTTGTCGCTGCGCTGGATCGAGTACCCAGCTGCGCGATTGCCAAGGCGGTTGATGACGCAGGTGCTGAGTGTGCCCGCACGACAACACGACGACCCAATGGCCGTCCTCGTCCTGCTTCCAATCCATCACTGTCGGGTTTTGCAATTTGGGCCGTCTGTCAGAGTTGCGTTCGCTTTCGGGCGATTGCTTGGTTAAACTTGCTCGTTCTTCAATCTTAAGCAAAGGTCTTGCCCTCATGCCGATCGCCGCCAACAAGGCTGTCTCCATCGACTATACCCTTACCAACGACGCCGGTGAGGTCATCGACAGCTCCGCCGGCGGCGCGCCGCTGGTCTACCTGCAAGGCGCAGGTAACATCATCCCTGGCCTGGAAAAAGCACTGGACGGCAAGAACGTCGGTGATGAACTCAAGGTTGCCATCGAGCCTGAAGATGCTTACGGCGAATACTCCGCCGAGCTGGTCAGCACCCTGAGCCGCAGCATGTTCGAAGGCGTCGACGAGCTAGAAGTCGGCATGCAGTTCCACGCTTCCGGTCCTGACGGCAGCATGCAGATCGTCACCATCCGCGACCTGGACGGCGACGACGTGACGGTTGACGGTAACCACCCGCTGGCCGGTCAACGCCTGAACTTCGAAGTCAAAATCGTTGATATCCGTGACGCAAGTCAGGAAGAGATCGCCCATGGTCACGTCCATGGCGAAGGTGGTCACCACCATTGATCTGAGCTGCTAAGCTCAGGTTTGCTGCCAAGGCGCCCAAGCCGGTTCTGCGTAGACGACACGTTCGCGCAGTCTGGCAAGGCGCCTTTTTTGGTCCGCTGATGGTACGTAATGCAGTCAAGGGGGAAACGGTCATGAGTGCTTTTCACGACATGAAACTCAAAACTCTGGATGGACAGGAGCTGCCGCTGGCGCCGTTCAAGGGGCAATTGGTTCTAGTCGTTAACGTCGCTTCAAAATGCGGGCTTACGCCGCAATACGCCGCGCTCGAAAACCTCTACCAGACCTATAAAAGCCAGGGCTTCAATGTTCTGGGTCTGCCGTGTAATCAGTTTGCCGGGCAGGAACCGGGGACGCAGGAAGAGATCCGGGAGTTCTGCAGCCTCAACTATGGCGTGACCTTCACACTAGGCGACAAGCTCGACGTGAACGGCCCGCAGCGTCACTCGCTGTATCGGCTGTTGGCGGGTGAGGGCGCAGAGTACCCAGGCGATATCACCTGGAACTTCGAAAAGTTTCTGGTTGGTAAAGACGGCCGTGTCCTGGCCCGCTTTTCACCTCGCACCGCGCCGGATGATCCGGCGGTGATCCAGGCGATCGAGAAAGCGTTGGCTTGAATTTTAGGTCGCCGCAGGTCGCGGTTCTGTGGGAGCGAATTCATTCGCGAAAGGGCCGGTACATCGGATAGAGATTTATCGCCTGCATTACCGCATTCGCGAATGAATTCGCTCCCACAGGTCATTGCCACATTTCTTTCAATGTTCACTTCTAAACCCCAATCACTCAAATCAATAGTGCTGTCATCCCACTGATGGCCCGCTCTATCCTTGGCGATCCCGAAAATCACCCAGGACGCCTACATGCCGGTCAAAGCCCTGTTCAAACCTTTTCGTCTTGGCAACCTCGAGTTAGCCACTCGGGTCGTGATGGCGCCCATGACCCGGTCTTTCTCGCCCGGTCATGTCCCTAACTCCAAAGTGATCGAATACTACCGTCGCCGCGCTGCTGCGGGCGTGGGGTTGATCATCACCGAAGGCACGACGGTCAACCACAAGGCTTCCAACGGTTACCCCAATGTGCCGCAGTTCTTTGGTGACGCGCCTTTGGCGGGCTGGAAAAAGGTCGTGGACGCCGTGCATGCCGAAGGCGGCAAGATCGTCCCGCAGCTCTGGCATGTGGGGGCAGTGCGTCGCCTGGGCACCGAGCCTGATGGCAGCGTTCCGGCCTATGGCCCCACTGAAAAACTCAAGGACGGCCAGGTCGTTGTGCACGGCATGAGCGTCGAGGATATTGCCGAAGTCATCGCAGCCTTCGCCCAGGCCGCCAAAGATGCGCAGGCTATCGGTATGGATGGCGTGGAGATCCATGGTGCCCATGGCTATCTTGTGGATCAGTTCTTCTGGGAGGGCAGCAATCAACGTACCGATGAATACGGCGGCGATCTGGCCGGCCGGTCTCGTTTCGCTATCGAGCTGATCCAGGCGGTGCGTGCGGCGGTTGGCCCGGACTACCCGATCATCTTTCGTTTCTCCCAATGGAAACAACAGGATTACAGCGCACGCCTGGTTGATACCCCTGAGGCGTTGGAGGCCTTTCTCAAGCCCCTCTCCGACGCGGGCGTGGATATTTTCCATTGCTCGACACGCCGGTTCTGGGAGCCGGAGTTCGAAGGCTCCGATCTGAACCTGGCAGGCTGGACCCGCAAACTGACCGGCAAACCCACTATCACCGTGGGCAGTGTCGGGCTGGACGGCGAGTTTCTGCAGTTCATGGTCAACACCGACAAGGTGGCGCAACCGGCCAGCCTGGAGAATCTGCTGCAGCGTCTGGGCAACGAGGAGTTCGACCTGGTGGCCGTGGGGCGCGCGCTGCTGGTTGACCCGGACTGGGCCGTGAAAGTCCGCGAAGGCCGCGAGCAGGACATCCTGCCGTTTAGCCGCGATGCCCTCACGACCTTGATCTGACTTGACTCCAGCCTGCTCAGCGCGGGACGTGTTCGAGGCTGAGCAGGGGCGAGACGGGGCAGACGCTGAGCAGTTGTCGTTCGAACAGCTCGATGATCGCTGCCCAGCCCTGACGGCTCGCATGTTGCCGGGCATTGAGACGCACCCGGCGCAAGGTTTCGCTGTCTTCGAGCAACCAGCAGGCGGCATCGACGAATGCCTCTTCATCTCCCGGCATAGCCAGTGCGCCGTTATGACCATGACGTATGTGTTGCGCGGCGGCGGCCTCATCGTAAGCCACCACGCCCAGCCCGGATGCCAGCGCTTCGAGCACCACATTGCCGAAGGTCTCGGTCAGGCTGGGGAATAGAAACATATCTCCCGAGGCATAGTGCGCCGCCAGCGTTTCGCCGCGCTGGGTGCCACAGAAAATCGCCTCGGGCATTTGCTGTTCAAGGCTGGCGCGTTGCGGGCCATCACCGACCACGATCAGTTTCAAGGTGCGTTCCGGGTATCTGCCCTGCAAGGCCTCGAAAGTGGTTTTGAGCAGCCCCAGATTCTTTTCCTGCGCCAGCCTGCCCACGTGCACCACCGCTACGTCGCTTGCTGCAAGCCCCCAGCTGTCGCGCAGCGTCTGACTGCGTCTGGAGGGATGAAACAGCTGGCTGTCGACGCCATGGGAAAGCAATTCAATGCGCTCGAAGCCCCGTCGCTCAAGCTCCATCTTCTGGCTCACGCTAGGCGCCAGCGTGATATGCGAGCGGTTGTGAAACCAGCGCAGGTAATGGGTCAGGATGCGGCTGATCATGCCAATACCGTATTGCCGGGCGTACTGCGCGAAATTGGTATGAAAGCCACTGACCACCGCAATCCCCAGCCGCCGTGCCGCACGCAAGGCCGATAGACCCAGCGGGCCTTCAGTCGCGATATACAGCACATCAGGGCGTTGACGCTGCCACCGTCGCAACAACTTGCGCATCGACGACTGCCCCCACTGCAACCCCGGATACCCCGGAATCGGCCAGCCCCGACACAGCATCAGATCGTCCGCCGGTGGGCCTGCGTCTTCTGCCTGACGCGGCCGAACCAACTCGACCCGATGGCCCCGCAAACGCAACCCGTCACACAGCCGCCCCAGGGTCGTGGCGATGCCATTGATTTCGGGAGAGAAGGTTTCGGTGATGAGGGTGACATGAAGAGATTTGCTCATGACAGCCAGTCTCGACTGCGATGGTTGCGGTTATGTGGCGGTGGGGTGATGGATTTGTGACGGTTGTGGCCTGTCGTTAAGAAGCCTCTGAGAGTGTGGCTGTGATCTGTAGGAGCGGACTTGTTCGCGAGGCTTTATAGCTGATGCGCCGCATAAGCCGCCTCGCCAACAAGTTGGCTCCTACAGGAGATCGCATTTGTGATCGTAACCTCAGCGATGACTGGAAGAAACAAAAGGCAATACCCGGGAGTTACCAATCCTTTCCATTGCCGCTGCCTGAGGTTTATGTATTTGTTCGACAGGGTTGAGACTTTTTATCTCCAGATGTGAGCGCGGCGGAGTGTGCCGTGTCGGCGTGGCGGGGGCTGGTTTGAGCGGTTCGCTGAGCTCGGGTTTCATGACCTGCTTGAAGATCTCGGCGAACTGCACCGCCTGTATGGCTCGAATGAATTGCTTGAATGGTCAATGGCAGTGGGGATAAGAGAGTTTCTAAAAATAGGGTCCTACATACAAGTCCTACATCGTTGTATTGTAAGTTAGAGGCAAGTGTTTGCCGCTGCAGGCAGAAGTTTGCCTGCGGCAATTGATTGGTGTTTTTATGGGGTTGTAAGACGTGTATTTGTTATAGGTAGGAAGTTTCTTGTTATTTATTTTCGCTTCGGTGTTGCGCGATTTATTTAAACTGCGGCAGGTAATAAAAAGGCCCCATCAGGGGCCTCGAAGTCTTTATACCTTGTTTATCAACAACGCCTCTTCACCCCGTTCCCTGACCCAGAATAACGTGGCCCCAGCCACAGCCGCAGGCATCATCAGGATATTGACCACCGGGATCAGCAGCACGGCGTAGACGATGCCGCCGAAGCTCAGGCTCTGCCAGCGTTTGGAGCGCAACCACGCGAGCATTTCGTTCCAGCCCAGTTTGTGGTTGTCCGCCGGGTAATCGATGTACTGGATAGCCATCATCCAGACGCCGAACAACAGCCACAGCGGCGCGGCAATCAGGTTGACCACCGGGATGAATGACAGGATGAACAAGCCAAGGGCGCGTGGCAGGAAGTAGCCCAATTTGCGCATTTCCCGGCCAAAGGTTCTCGGCACCATGGCCACCAGTTCGCCCCAGCTGAATGCCGGGAAGTCATCGGTGCCGCGCACGACGACTTCAACCTTTTCTGCCAGGAAGCCGTTGAACGGTGCGGCGATGATATTGGCCAGCATGGTGAAGGTGAAGAACACCATCAACACCACCAGCGCCACGAACAACGGCCACAGGATATAGCTGAGGAAGCTCAACCATTGCGGCAGCTCGGGCATGAGGGTATCGACCCACATGCCGAATTGATGCATCGCCAGATAGATCAAACCGGCGAACAGCACCAGGTTGATGGTCAGCGGCAGCAGCACGAAAAGGCGCAGGCCTGGGCTGAGAACCAGTTTCAGGCCTTCGCGCAGGTATTGCGGGCCCGAGAGCGCGGGAGCAGGCATGGCAGCCTCCAGATCAATTGAATCGCGCGACCTTACCGGCTTTGTTCGGCGGTTGAAAGTGGCGGCGCAGACACAGATCCTTGTGGGGCCGGCTTTAGCCGGGAAGGCGATATTTCAGACTCAACCAATGTATTGGCAGTCATGGCCTCTTCCCGGCTAAAGCCGGTCCCACGGGGGCCGGATCAGTCTCAGATGCCAGACATTCGCGGTAACAAACCGATCAGCGTAAAGTCTGCACAGCAGGCAAGTCGTCGGGGCGGCGGTATAGAGCTTGCCTATGAGCTGGATTGTGAAACGATATTTCCCTAATCTCTGCACCCCCGATAGGCTTGGCGTCACTTTCTAAACCTATCCTTATCAATTTTCATCTAGGAGACTTCATGAGCGTACTGGTAAATAAACAGGCACCGGATTTTGATGCAGCGGCCGTGCTGGGCGACGGTTCGATCGTCGACAGCTTCAAACTGTCCTCGCTGCGTGGCAAATACGTTGTGCTGTTTTTCTGGCCGCTGGATTTCACCTTCGTTTGCCCTTCGGAAATCATCGCCCACAACAACCGCATCGCTAAATTCCGCGAGCTGGGTGTTGAAGTGGTTGGCGTTTCCATTGATTCGCAGTTCACGCACTACGCATGGCGCAGCACCCCGGTAGAGAAGGGCGGTATTGGTGAAGTCGAGTTCACCATGGTGGCCGACGTGAAACACGAAATCACTCGCGCTTACGGCATTGAACACGACGCTGGTGTTGCGCTGCGTGCTTCGTTCCTGATCGACCGTGACGGCGTTGTTCAGCACCAGGTGGTCAACAACCTTCCGCTGGGCCGTGACGTAGACGACATGGTGCGTCTGGTCGAAGCTCTGCAGTTCACCGAAGAAAATGGCGAAGTCTGCCCGGCAGGCTGGCGTCCGGGCCAGAAAGGTATGAAAGCAGACGCCCGTGGCGTGGCTGACTACCTGGCTGAGAACGCCACCAGCCTGTAACACGTCGCTGCGGTTGCGGCCGCAGCTTCAACATTTCCAGGATGACCGCACTACAGCCTTCCCCAAGTGCTTGCGGTGATCCTTTTTATACCAGCCGTTCCGACCACGGCGTTAAAGGCCGGTCGATAGGAGTGTGTCATGTCCGATGTACGTCATTCCCGAGTGATTATTCTCGGCTCCGGCCCTGCCGGTTACAGCGCAGCCGTTTACGCCGCGCGTGCCAACCTCAAGCCTTTGCTGATCACTGGCATGCAGGCTGGCGGTCAACTGACCACCACCACCGAGGTCGATAACTGGCCGGGTGACGTTCACGGTCTGACTGGTCCGGCCCTGATGGACCGCATGCGTGAACACGCCGAGCGTTTCGAAACCGAAATCGTTTTCGACCACATCAATGCCGTGGATCTGGCGGGCAAGCCGTTCAGCCTCAAAGGCGACAGCGGGACTTACACCTGCGACGCGTTGATCATCGCCACCGGTGCCAGCGCTCGCTACCTGGGTCTGCCGTCGGAAGAAGCGTTTATGGGCAAGGGTGTTTCGGCCTGCGCAACCTGCGATGGTTTCTTCTATCGCAACAAGCCGGTCGCTGTGGTCGGTGGTGGTAACACTGCCGTTGAAGAAGCGCTGTACCTGGCCAACATCGCCAGCAAGGTGACTCTGGTCCACCGCCGCGAGACGTTCCGCGCCGAGAAGATCCTGATCGACAAACTGCACGCGCGGGTTGCCGAAGGCAAGATCGAACTCAAGCTCAACGCCACGCTGGATGAAGTCCTGGGTGACAACATGGGCGTGACCGGTGCACGCTTGAAGAATAACGATGGCAGCAGCGACGAGCTGACAGTCGATGGTGTGTTCATCGCCATTGGCCACACGCCAAACACCTCGTTGTTCGAAGGCCAACTGGCGTTGAAAGACGGCTACATGGTGGTGCAGGGCGGCCGTGAAGGTAACGCGACGGCGACCAGCGTTGAAGGTGTGTTCGCAGCAGGCGACGTGGCTGACCACGTTTACCGCCAGGCGATTACCTCGGCGGGTGCCGGTTGCATGGCTGCTCTGGATGCCGAACGGTATCTGGATGGTCTGGCTGACGTGTCGTTCTGATCGCGACAGCGCTGCAATAAAAAAACCGGCCTTGGCCGGTTTTTTTTATTCCTGCTAACTCCGTATGCGTGCTGAAGGAATGCGGACTCGGTGGGAGCGAATTCATTCGCGAAAGCGGTGGGTCAGTCAACGATGATGTTGAGGCTGCCGACGTATTCGCGAATGAATTCGCTCCCACAGGAGACGGTATTCAGTCAGGTGTCGCGTACTCAGTTTGCAATGCCCCGAGACCACCATCGCCCTGTGGAATAGGACCCCACTGGGTCAATCGTTTGCAGCGCGAAACATATCGGTCAACCTCAAGCCTTGCGCGTCAGCGGCTCACCCGCAAATTTCACACCCGCCAGACCATTGGCGATCAGCGCACGGATGTTGCCGTGGTCGCTGCCCTCAGGCGTGGCTTGTACCGAGCGGTAATGTTCGCCAAACGCCAGCAGGGCTTCTTCGTCACTCAGGCCTTCAAGCAATGCCAGGCCGAGTGTCTTGCAAGAGCCTTCGTTCTGGCCGGCGGCATTTTCCACGTCGCCATTGGTGAAGGCTTGTGGCTGATAGTCATAGCCTGCCGCGACGAACGCCAGGGTGTCGGCGAAAACGTGCTCGCCGCTGTTGAGGCTGGCGCGCAGGGTGTTCAGGTCAGTCATGCTTGGGTTCCTTGACGAACGCCGCTTGTTGTTCGGCGCTGGCTTCTTTCTGGTACTGGGCTTTCCACTCGCTGTACGGCATGCCGTACACCACTTCGCGGGCATCATCGAGGCTGAGGTCGATGTGCTTCTCGTCAGCTGCCGCCTTGTACCACTTGGACAGGCAGTTGCGGCAGAAGCCGGAGAGGTTCATCAGGTCAATGTTCTGCACATCCTTGCGGCTGTCCAGATGCGCCACCAGCCTGCGAAAGGCGGCGGCTTCGAGTTCCAGGCGTTCTTGGTCAGTCATGTGGGGGCTGCCTCGTTAAATATGAAATGAAAGTGTCATTCAAGCGCCTTTCTTCAGGTGTCGGCCGCCGTTCACGACCACACTGCTGCCTGTGCTGTACTGCGTATTGAGCAGATAGAACACCGCATCGATCAATGGCTGCGAGCCTGGCTCGAACTCCAGCAGGGCCTTTTTCAGCGTCTGGTTGCGATAGGCCTCGTCACTGTTTTCCTTGAGGATCAGCAAGCCTGGCAGGATCGCATTCACCCGGATATCAGGCGCGAGCTTTTCCGCGAAGGACAACACCATGTTTTGCAACGCGGCCTTGGTCGCGGCATAGGCGATATGGCTTTTGCTGCCCCGGGAGGAGGTCTCATCGCAGATATGGATGATGTCCGCCTTCGGGCTTTGCGCCAGCAGCGGTGCCAGCTCGTGGTTCAAATGGTAGGGCGCTTCGACATGTAGTTTGAACATGGTGTTCAGGTTGTCGACGCCGTCTTTCAGCCACAGCGATGCGTTGTGGATCACCGCCCGCAGCCCTGAGTAGTTGGACTGCAACCAGGCGACCAGCTCCATGCGCTCTTCGGCGATCTGCAGGTCAACGGCAAACGACACGATATTAGGATGCGACGATGCCGGGGCGAGGGTGCGGCTGGCGTTGACAACCAGATGGCCGGCCTCGGCCAGTGCTGTTGCCAACTCAAGACCCACTCGTTGACTGGCCCCGGTGATCAGGATTGGATTATTCATTTAGCGACGTTCGGCATGCGTTCGGGGGATGTCCTTACGAGAACGCATAGCATACCGAAGTTTGTCTCGGCGGGGGCATTCACCACCCGGCAGTGTTGAGCTGCCGGGTGGGAGGACTCAGCTGCTGCGCACTGATTCAGCGCTTGGCTGGGCAGGCGTCGGCGCGGGGTTGAGCCACGAGGCCAGCAGGTGCGTGGACAGGGGGATGAACCAGAACACCATCAGCGGAGTAAGAATCAGGGTACTGATCATGATCCGTGGCAACAGTTGCAGGTCATTGAGCAGTGGGCCAAGCACGAAATTGAATATCAACGACACCGGAAAGAACGCGAGCCAGATGGCAACGGCCTGTTTCCAGCGAGGCGGGCGTTGGCCGACTGCACCAAACCAGCCATCGATCCCGCTCACGCGGTGCTCCGAAGGTTGTGCGAACAGGCCACTGCCACGCACCAACCAGGAGCTTCGCGAAGCAGAATGCTCCCAGGCGTGCATGGTTTCGGCATTGGCGAAGCGGAAGATGATCTGGAATTCGTCGTCACCGGGTGGCGGGGCAAGGACACCCGAGCCCAGGTAACCGGGGAAATCAGTGGCCAGCCGTTCGCCTTCATGCAGCCAGGCGATCAGTTCCTGATAACGGCCATGGGCTACGCGGCGCGCAACCAGCAGGGTAACGGGGGTGGTAGACATTGTGTATCTCCGATAGACGTGTGAGCTTCCCGGATAAGGAATTCACATGGCGCAGCGCCGGGGTGATGGGCTGCGTCAGCTTCGCTGTTTGAGCAAGCAAGGATTATTCCTGAATTCCAAAAATAAGCCATAGGGCGGGGCGCAATCTGTTCAACAGATCGACCGCAGGCCGGGTTTTTAACGAAATAAGCGGTGTGCAGGCGTACACTAGGCCGCTTGTTTCCTAGCGATCCTTGTCATGACTGATTCCGCCACGGGCCAAGTGCTCGCCAATGGTCCCTGTGCAGGCCTTGAGCAGGAAGAGCTGTTTCCTATCCGCGAAGTATCGCGCATCACCGGCATCAATCCGGTGACGCTGCGTGCCTGGGAGCGCCGTTACGGGCTGATCCAGCCCACCCGGACCGAGAGCGGACATCGGCTTTATTCGCAAAGCGATATCGATGAAGTGCGCAGCATCCTGGGCTGGATCGAGCGCGGCGTTGCGGTCAGCAAGGTCAGCAAGATTCTGGCCCACACCAGCAGCACCCGGCCCCCGTCGGTTGCTCTGGACAGCGACGTACAGGCCGGTGACTGGGCTGACTGGCACGAGCAGATCCGCCACGCGGTGGCTGCGTTTGACGAGCGCAGGCTTGAGCAGCTCTATGGTCAGGTCTTTTCCAGCTACCCGATGACCGTGGTGTTTCAGGACGTCTTCATCCCGGTATGGCGCGAGCTGTTGCTGCATCGTGAGCGATTTGGCCAGGCCAGCGAATGGTTGTTTCTCGACAGCTTCCTGCGTGCGAGGACCCTTCAGCGCCTGCAGATGGCAGCGGGGGCCGCGTCGCATAGAGTCATTCTGGCCGCGTTACCTGACGCCTGTCGTGAACTGGAGCTGTGGGTCGCGGGCCTTTTGCTTGGCAGTAGCGATGTGGGCGTGCAAGTGTTGGCACTAGGGCAGCCGCTGGAAGAACTGAGCCTGGTGTGCGGCAAGGTTGCTCCGCTGGCGGTCGTACTGTTCAGTAACCTGCCACCTACGCTTGACCTGCCGCGTCGTCTCAAACGCCTGGCGTTGACCCTGGATTGCCCGCTGTTACTGGCGGGTGAGGGAGCTGATCTGGCGCGTGAGAGTCTTGAAGGGTCGGCAGTGGCTTGCCTGGGCAGCGACGGGCGATCCATGCAGCGGGGTTTGCAGCTGTTCTTGCAGGGCCGACTCGATACCTGAGTCAGCGATGCAAGGAGGGAAAGAGCTTGCGGTGTTGCTGCAGAATGTACTGGCGCAGGCGCTCTGTTTCTTCCTTGTTGTGCTGGCTGAGCCGGTAAGCTGCCAGCCCTGATTCGGTCAGGCGCTCGAAGGTGCCGCGCATGGCGATGGGCGCATGTCCCACCGGGGCGAACCAGGCGGAAAATACTTTCGGTGGGCGGTTGGGCTTTCGATTCTCCAGCAACACACCCTTGAACGACATCTCGTAGAGCCAGAGGGCTGTCATCGCCCCTTTTTCGGTTTCCAGCGCGACGGGTTCCGGCAGCGTCAAGCGCCATGGCCTGATGCGCGGCCCCTCTTCGAAAATCGACGGCGCGCCCAGTTCCAGGTGCAAGGCGTGGAATTCGTCTTCCACCAGATGCAGCGGGAAGGTCATCTGTTGATTATCGAACTGTGCCTGAATGGTCACTTGTTCGTGGGCAGCCAGGCGAGTCAGCAAGTCTTGAATCTGCCTTCCACCGTTCACCGTCAAGCTGCGTGTCGCATCGCGCACGTTTAGCTTGGGGTTGTGCTGCATGTTCTGGATGAAATCCAGTTCAGCCTGGGTGAGAAGCGATTCGTGCGACATTACATAGCTCTGAGATGTCGGTTAGTGAGAAGCAGACCGTGAAATCGCCATTTTGTTGCGGTTATTGGCTTTTTTTCAAGGCCGCCAATTCTTTTCGAGTAACGGCGAGCTCTGCTTCCAGTTCCAGTATGCGTGTTTGAGCCTTGACCTGCTCAGTGACGTTCTTCTGGATGCCGATGTAATACGTGAGCTGATCGGCCTCGTTGAACACTGGCGTGATTGACAGCTCATTCCAGAACACGCTGCCATCCTTGTGGTAATTACGCAGGACCTGGCGGCAAGGTTGTTTGCTGCTCAGTGCCTGGCGGATCACCTCGAGCTCGGGCTGCTGTCGATCATCACCCTGCATGAAGCGGCAGTCCTGATAAAGAATGTCATCAACCGCGTAACCCGTGAGCGTCTCAAAGGCCTTGTTGGCATAGATAAGGATGTTGTCGTCACCTTCCTGCTCGGCGACGACAATTCCGTCGTTGGAGGCGTCGACCACCAGCTGCAGCAGCTTTGCGTTGATCATGAAAGTGTTCCGAAGCGAATCGCAGAGTCCGCATTCTAGGTCATCCGCCTGCTTGGGGCATAATGTCCGACGTTTCCAGACAGTCATAAAGGAAGATTCATGAAAGTCGCGATCATTTCCGGTTCGGTCTACGGGTCGGCTGAAGAAGTTGCTCGTCATGCAGCAGGCATCCTGCGCGATGCCGGTCATGAAGTACTGCACAACCCGCGGGTGACCCTCTCTGACTTGCAGGCATTTGCCCCGCAGGCCTTGCTTGGCGTGACGTCCACCACTGGCATGGGTGAGCTGCCGGATAACATTCATGGAGTCTACTCGCAGATCCGTGACGTTTTGCCTGCGCAATGGCGCGGCCTGCCCGGCGGTGTGATCGGCCTGGGCGATGCCAGTTACGGCGACACATTTTGTGGGGGTGGCGAACAGATTCGTGAGCTGTTTGCCGAGCTGGGCGTGATCGAAGTGCAGGAGATGCTGCGCCTGGATGCCAGTGAAAGCGTCACCCCGGAAACTGATGCCGAGCCATGGTTGGCAGAGTTTATTGAGTTGTTGAAGAGGTGAGGTCGGGGCCGGGGCCGTCTGGCAGCAAATAACCTTTGTTTGAAATGATATCCCGTGGGAGCGAATTCATTCGCGAAGGCGCCAGTACATCCAATGCATAGATATCGTCTGGAATGCCGCCTTCGCGAATGAATTCGCTCCCACAGGTTTTGTGTTGTCTTTGCAGGGATACTTATCCCACTACGTTATCGCGCACCATTCAGCGCCAATTGTCTTGATTGTGACCGCAGCTGGGGTGGACGACACTGGCAGTCCCACACCCTCTGCTGGAGCCGGTCATGAGCCAACCCATTCGTTTTGAAGACAAGGTCGTTATCGTCACCGGCGCCGGTGGTGGCCTGGGGCGGGCGCATGCGCTGCTCTTTGCTCGTCATGGCGCTCAGGTGGTGGTCAATGACCTGGGGGGCTCGGCCCACGGCGAGGGCGCCAATGCGTCCGCAGCGGATCGGGTGGTGGCAGAGATTCGCGAAGCCGGCGGCGTTGCCGTGGCCAACCATGACTCAGTGACCGACGGCGATAAAATCGTGCAGAACGCGCTGGATGCTTTTGGCCGCGTGGACGTCGTGGTCAACAACGCGGGCATCTTGCGGGATAAATCCTTCGCCAAAATGGAAGACACCGACTGGGACCTGGTTTATCGGGTTCATCTGGAAGGCGCCTTCAAGGTGACCCACGCGGCCTGGCCGCACTTGCGCGAGCAGAACTACGGGCGCGTGATCTTCACCTCATCGACCTCGGGGATCTATGGCAACTTCGGCCAGGCCAACTACGCCTCGGCCAAGCTCGGGCTGTATGGGCTGACACGTACCCTCGCGCTGGAAGGGCGCAAGAACAATATTCTGGTCAACGCCATCGCCCCCACCGGCGGAACCCGCATGACCGAAGGCCTGATTGCGCCGCAAGTATTCGAGTTGCTCAAACCGGAGCTGATCAGCCCGTTGGTGGTGTACCTGGGCAGCGAGCAGTGCCAGGACACGTCGGATTTGTTCGAAGTGGGCGGCGGCTGGATAGGCAAAGTGCGCTGGGAGCGCAGCCTGGGAGCGGGTTTTGACCCGGTAACGGGTTTCAGCCCGGAAGAGGTGGCCGCCCAGTGGCAACGCATCAACGACTTTGGTGACGCTGTGCATCCGCAGGATAACGTTGAAGCCCTAAAGCAGATGATGGCTAACTTGCAGAAGTATCTTTAGTCAGGAGCGATCGATCATTAGCGACCGCCACCCCGGCGGATAAGCATCTGTGCCTGGCACGATGCTTTCGTCCATGAACTTTTTCCTTTGAAACCCTCTGTCTTTCACGGCAGCGCGGGATGGCTCAACAATCATGTCATCCTCAATGTGTGGCGAAAGTTGGATCCCTATAAATCAACTCAATAAAAAAAGCCGCTGCAAGGCAGCGGCTAAATAATACGTAGATCCAGGAGCTTCAAATCAACGTGGCCGGATGATAAGCATTGTCAGTAGCACTAAAAAGACTGGTTGCTGAGATTGTTTATTGCGGTAATTGTAAGAATGGGTGCGTAACTATCCTGGATCCAAGTAAAACTTCCCACGGTTAAATGCGCGTCCTCTGGCGAGCGTTGATAATAGCCCGGTTACATCGATAGCAATAATTATCGTCACGCACTGAGCGAGGTAGTGTTTTATTGTTTGCGTATTTCGGCTGCTCAAACTTATTCCATCGGGCTGGATGCCTTATGGGTTTGCGCAGCGCAACCGTGGAGCTACATATGACTGACCTATCAATCCTGCCTCGTCTCAATGCCGAGGCCGCCAACTCATCGTCAGAAGTGATTGCAGCGGCGCTCGGCCGACTGGGGGAGGTTTTCACCCAGTGGCACGAGCTTGCCCGCACAGTGCCTTCGCTGCGTCACGTCGCGCATGATCTGCTGCGCCAGATGTTGCCTGAGTCGGGTGGCTTGGGAAACCCTGAGGCGCTCTTCATCAACTCCGGCAAGGCTGACGGCCTGCTCGCCACGTCCATTTCCCTGACCGATGCCTTGCTGCAAGCCTTGACTCAAGGTCTTGCCGAATTCGACCCCAGCCATGTGCAGGTTTATTCTCGCCACGACTCCACCCATGAACAGCACTTGGTCCCCAACATGGACGGCGTGTTTGTGCTTGAGGTGCTGGATGAGGCGCTGAACGTATTCCCTGGATATTACAAGGACCGCCTCGACGCGTTCTGGTCCGAGATCCTGCCAACCGCCGGGGACACGGGAGAGTCGCAGACGCGACACAGAGCCTGCACGACTTTGCATCGCGAAATACTGACCCGGGAAATGGACCTTCTGGCTCTGGCTCGCCTGATCAATGAGGCGGATAAAAACACGCTGGTGGAGAGTTTCAAGGGCAGTAACCTGTACCGGATTTCGCTGACAAGCGAAACGGGCTCCTGTGTCTTGACCAGCGCATTTGTCATCCCGCGTACCGCTCAGACCCGTAGCCCGCTGACCTTGGCCAATTGCGAAGGCAATGTGTTCTTGCTGACCGCAGCCGATGGCATCGAGTTATACGATTCACTAAGCGATCTGGATCAAAAGCTGCGTGCACGCCTGAGTGATGTCGATGCGCGGGACTATCTTCTGCAGGATGTGCCGCTCAAGGACCGTACGGCCCTGCTCATCGATCAGGGGGTGGTGATCGGACCGGTCTACAGCGACCTGACTAATGACTTAATGCAGTACCGCATGCAGGCGTTGCGACGCAAGCAGGTAGAAGATTTCGACTTTTTTCTTGCAACCGCACAACAGGCCCGCCAACCGGCTTCCGACTTTTTACCGGCCGCCAACGCGCTCAGCCAGCTCAACTATCTGGACATTGCGCAAAAGCGCCATTTCCAGCAAATGTTCAGCCAACTCAGTCAGCAGGCAATGCCGCGTTGGTTCAAGGATGCTTCGGCAGGCGATCAGGCGTTGTATCGCACGCTTGCTGCGCAACACCAGAAACATGTCGAACACGCCGCCAGGTTGATGGCCGGATTAGAGTCACTTCGCACTTACGCACTGGACAAAATCAATGCTTATATTCTGAACCATCTGGGTTATCAAGTTGATCCTGAGCAAATGTTCATATCAATATGTGATCAAGTTGTGCTCGGCGCAACAATCACAGAGTCATTTACCTATCGTCAGTCGCTTCTGGATTTTGTAACGGACGGATTGCCGGTCGCGCTGGAGGAAATGATCTTTACCCTCGATGTTCCCGAGCGCTATGAAAGCCCTGGGTTGGACTTCCCGTTCATTGAAAAGATGATAGCCGAACTCGATGTCCGGCAACACTTTGAACTGGACACCGAACGGCGTTTTTATACAGAAGAAACGTTACGCGCAATCGCGCATCAGCGCGACAGTGCGATAGCGTTGAGCGCCTGGGCTGCGCATCTGCAAAAACATCTGCTGGATGATAAAAGCCAAGAACTGATTCAGCTGGTTCGTGGAGATCAACAAGAGCCTGGCACTGAAATCAGCATGGGCGGGTTGGCCATTATGGGCTCGCGCCACGTGATGAAGGATGTGCTGATATTTCGCATGAGACGCGAGGGCGAGACCCACTATGTTCTTTACGCCCCAGGAGCGCCGGGGGATCGGGATCTGTTTGAGTTCAGTAACTGGCAGCGATTGTCGATTGAAGTGGGAGGGTGGCTCGCAAAAGCCGGTGGGCCGCAATACGTCATTGATCAGATGCCTGCAAAGTCGCGCGCGGATGTGACCTCACTCATTCGCAGGGTGCTTTTGAAACCGACTGAATGGTCGCAAGCCACTGCGTTGTTTGTTGCCATGGCGCCGCAAAGCTACGAAAACAACTTGATCATCAAGGTACGAACCAGAGTGGCTCAGGACTTGTCCGAAGCGTTTGCGGAAAATGTCGATCAGGACCTTTCACTTACGTATTCAGAGCGACGCGTTCTTGCATTGCTGGACGCGCGTATCAGCGCACTCAATGAGCGTTTCAATCGAGATGTTGCATTGCCGTCTTATCGTGATTTTGTTCGCGAAAAAGGCGGCCGCTGGATCACCGAATACTTGAAGAACAGGGGGATCAACCTGCCCGTCGACCCGGATACGGTCTGGTTCAATCTGAGCAGTGCGCACGATGAGAGAAATCCTTTCAGCGCACCTGCTCTGGAGGACATTTCACTGACAGCCCTGCTGATGAATGATTTTCTGCATGAAGAGGCCTTCAATTCGCCTGCGCTGGATGAGTACCTGAATGCTACCTCGGGGCACTTTACGCTGGGCTGGGCGCTGGGTACTGCGGCGTACAAAAGTCTGAAGCAGTGGTATTTCAATACACCCAAACCTGTTATTTATTCCGCTGTGGGTCAGGACTTGTCAGCGTTATCGCTCAACAGTCTGCGTGACCTGCTGGCGCTGCCGCTGGGTGAGGATTACATCAGTCTTCTGCGAAGCCGGCTCAACGATCCTGATGAGGACAAGATTCTCTATCGGCGCGCCGTATTGGCTAAACGCAAGTACTTTGAAATCTACCGCGATGCGTTGCGCCAATACCTCAAGGGGGCGTTAAGCAAACAGCAATATGAGTGGCTGATCCCGCTGCTGAGTAGCGTGGACAGCTCTACTCAGACAACTGCACCTCAGGACAGCGCGATCTACGAATTGGTCTTCGACAATTCAACCAACCCTCTATTGGGCAAGGACGGTCGTGTCATTGAGGGTGCGTTGATCTTCACCCGCCTTGATTATGGAGATTCCGAATTCAGGCTGATTTATACCCCTGATGCACCGGACGGCATTCATTTTCGGACACACGAACAAATAATCTCCACCATGAAATACCCAGGCCTTCCTGCTTATTACTACAGCCGGGCCAGTTATAAGGATCAGCCCGTGGTGGGCACCATGGTGCAGAATCTGGAGCAGGAACCGGACACGCATCAAGCGTCGTTCAGCACCCGGGTCACGCCGATAAATCGTATTACTGATCTGGAGCAGTTATACGAAGCAATGATTCAACGAATGATTGAAGACGTCGACACCCAGACTGAAAGTGCAGCGGAGCGAGATGCGGCAACCGCCTATAGCGTGGTCAGATGGACCGGCACCATCTTGCTACTGCCGTTTCCCACTGCAGCGTTGGCATGGGGGCTGATGGGTACGGCTGTTAGTTTTGCCCGGGGCTACAGCGCCTACCGTGATGGTGATCGGAGTACCGCCCTTGAGTTTTTTGTCTGGGGTTATATCGGCCTGCTGTCAGCGGGCGGGACCACCGGCGATATCGTCAGGCGCACGACTGGAAACGCATGGAGGCTGATTCGCTGGGCCTCCTCGAGTCGACTGCCATTCCCGGTCGTTTAATGAATGGCCCTGCTGTGAGGTAAATGCCCCAACCGCTCCGTGAGACGAAACCGCTGGATTGGGTCATCACTCAGCATCAACGCATGCTCCAGGTCGTACCGTTCGGCCTGGGGGCATTCGAGGATTTGATACAGGCTGGCGCGGGCCAGATAATCGCTGGTGGTTGCCGGGCCCAGCTCCATGACCCGGTTGGCGTCTTTGAGCGAGGCGAGCAGGTCGTCATTGATTTGATGTAAATGTCGCAGGTTGCGTGACAGGCGTTGCAGCATGTTCACATCAGTGGCGCGGGCCATGAATTCAGCCTTGAGGTGCATGTCGGGGCCGAATTGCCGGATCAGCAGCTCCCGGCAATCCTTGGGGTAGAGCCTGCGGCCACCGCAAGGGTCAAGCAGATGATCGGCACCTGGCACGCGCAGCAGAAAGTGGCCGGGAAAATTGATGCCCTCCAACGGAATCCCCAAGCGTCTGGCCAGCTCCATGGCAACCATCGCCAGGCCAAGCGGCTGGCCTCGACGACGCTGGACCACTTTATGCAATAACGCTGTTTGCGGTTTGGGCGGGTTCCAGTCGTCCTGGGCAAAGCCCTGAGCGCTGAGTTGACGCAACAGCGGCTGAGCCAGTTCGGCATTGGGCAGGGCTGGCAACGAAGCGCTGATGCCGCGCAGCAAATCATCCATCTCGCCGATGATTTGCTCGGGAACGAAGTGTGGGTCGTGCTCTGCCGAAACCCATAGCCCCGCCTCGAAAACCGCTTGCGGGGATTTTTTCAAGCAGGCCAGGCAGTGTTCGCGTGGTGTCATGAGCGCTCCGAGGAAACCCGACAGGTGCGTACGCTTTGTTGTAGCCCCCCACATGCCTTTCGTCCAGCGCCGAATGGGATACCAGATGTGTTTGCTGCGTATGCCCCCAGCGGTCGATCATTTTTTTCGCCAGCGCCTATACTCGGTCTAGAAAAAAACCTGACAGGGGCACCGCCGATGTTCGCAGTCATGCATTCATCACGCGTGGAGTCGCTGCATCTTGTCGTCGATCCGGAAACCGGCCTCAAAGCAGTGATTGCCATCGACAATGGTCGCCATGGCGCAGCCTTGGGTGGTTGTCGTTATCTGGCTTATGCGGACGAGGAGAGCGCGATAACCGATGCTATCCACCTGGCCAGGAGCATGAGCTACAAGGCGGTACTTGCCGGTTTGCCCCATGGGGGTGGCAAAGCAGTGATCATGCGCCCGGCACATCTGCCCAGTCGGGCGGCTCTGTTCGAAGCGTTCGGACGTTTCATCGAAAGCCTCAATGGCCGCTACATCACGGCCGTGGACAGCGGCACCTCCAGTGCCGACATGGACTGCATTGCGCAACACACCCGGCACGTCACCAGCACCTCCCGCTCGGGCGATCCGTCGCAGCACACCGCCATGGGGGTATTCGCTGGCATCCGCACCACCGCCATGGCCAGGCTCGGCAGCGATAACCTCGAAGGCCTGCGCATCGCCATTCAGGGCCTGGGCCATGTGGGTTATGCGTTGGCCGAACAACTGCATGCCGCCGGTGCCGAGTTGCTGGTCAGTGACCTGGAAAGCGGGCGTGTGCAATTGGCGATGGAGCAATTCGGTGCGCACCCCATCGCCTGCGAAGCCTTGCTCAGCACACCATGCGACATCCTCGCGCCCTGCGGGGTTGGCAGTGTGCTGACAAGTGCCACAGTGGCGCAATTACGGTGCGCCGCAGTGGCAGGGGCCGCGAGCAATCAGCTCAGTAGTTTGCAGGTGGCGGATCAGTTGGAAAATCGCGGCATTCTGTATGCGCCGGATTACGTGATCAATTCGGGGGGGCTTATTTATGTGGCGCTACAGCACCAGGGTGAATCTCTGGGGACCATCACTGCTCATCTTTCACGGATCGGCAAGCGCCTGACCGAGGTCTACGCCCACGCCCAGGCTGAAAAGCGCTCACCGGCACGGGTCGCCGATATGTTGGCGGAGCATCTTTTGCGGGGTAGTTAGCCTGATGCCGCAGATTGACTCGACATGCAAATTCAGGGGGGGCATACATCTATGAGGGTGCCAATGAGCTGCATTGAGTCTCAGATTGCGTTTAAAAGGTAATGCCTGATAGCGGTCGCGTGCGGTTGCCAGCGTGTTGCGGCAACTTCGCTTTGAAAATAACTTTCTAACTCTGCTTCATCCAGAAGCGCCAGGATTTCAAAGTCTTCCTCCTTCATTTTGCTGTAGCTGCGTACCGCCTTCGCCCGAGCACCTCTGAGAGTGGCGTCATTCAGCCCGAAGACGCGAATTGTCTCTTGGGCTCGTCCTTTGTCGTTATCGTTCAGCGTGCAATTGGCGCGAACTTCCCCCGATGAATGAAAGTAGAGAAAGCTAGAGGGGTCATGTTCGTCCGGTTTGAGCAGGTGATTGGGGTTATAAGCTGCTGCCGATGGCCGATCTTTGTAATGCACGCAGTGGGTGTTCGCTCCACAGGCGAGAAAAAGATTACCCCACTCAAATGTCAGCTCAGGAAAGTGCTGGGGATTCTTGCGACGAAAATGTTCAATGTGGCCTTCGTCGTAAATGGCACTTTCGCAGTAGGCGCATCGCAGGCCATATTCGGATGCGTCTTGCGTCGTGGTGCCTTCAATTCCTTGCAACTGAAATAACGCAAATCGCAGTTGTTTTTTGCATGCTCCCTTGAAATCTTGCCAGTCGTGAATTCGATAATCGTATTTAGCAAGGCAATCAGGGGCTGCAATGCGGGAGCGGTCCAGTTTGAGCATGGAGTCAGTCCTTGGTGCCCGGTTTTTTTTTCAATTTGAGCGTTTGAAAACGTATGAGCCTGTCTGCATCCAGCAAAACCTGATGTTGTGGGCCATAGAATCCAAGCAGCTTATTGCGAAGGGTTTTGCCACTCGCCTCTTCATGGGTCCCGTTTTCGATTTGAGCGATGTAGTCCGCGAGCCATCGGGCCTCGCGCACTGGTGGTATGGGATTCACACCCATGATGTCGTTGAGAGCAACGGCGCTTTCTATGCCTTTGACTTCCTGTAATGGACACAAGGCATGCCATTGTCCCTGAGGGGTCTGGAAAACCATGCGGATGTTTTCCCGCCCAACCGTTGAAAGGACTTGGGGGCTATGGGTACTGACGATGAATTGGATATTCGGAAATGCTTTGCGCAGGCTGACGATAACCCGCTGCTGCCAACCGGGATGCAGGTGCAAATCAACTTCGTCAATCAACACGATACCTTCCGTTTCGCGCGGTGCCCTCTCCTTGAGATGTCCGTTCAAGCGTGCACAACGCAACGCCAGATCGGCGACCAGGGTGATCATTGCTCTCACGCCATCGCTGAGTAAGCTGAGCGGAAGGGCAGCATGGTCCGGGTGACATGGACAACCCTTCAAATGTCAGGCTGTAGTGAAAATCAGTCCAGCCTTCTTCAGCCATCACGTCATTCACTGCGTCTCTGATCCCTTGCAGCCTTGGTTCCAGATTGGAGTGCTCGTATCCAGACTGCTGTTTTTGCTGCAAGGCTGCCAGGGTTGCTTTCCTCATCCACTCCTGAAGTTGGGCGAATGTCGAAAATACTGATAGGCAGTCCTCGTATCCGGCGGTGCGGCTCTCGGTAAGGACTGCTTTACTGGACACATTTTTGTGACTGACCCAAAGGCGTCGGGAGCTGTAGTAACGCACGACAGGAAGGGAAACCCCTGGGTCTGTGCGAAGCATCGACTGGAGTTCTCTGCCCCATGAAGCCAATGGGTCAGCTTCCTTGGTAGTGGTGCGGCTTTTCGGGCCGTTCAAGGCTCGCTGCCACTGCATATCCGGTGTCATCATTTGCGCTTTGATGATGACCGGAAACTGCTGCTCGCTTTCGAAGCCTTCGCCGGTCCTGACATACCTTGCATCCGAGAGATCTATGTGCCTGGAGACCCCTTGGTCAAACGCTCCAACGAACGGCCCAAGAGCAGCCACTATAGCTTCAAGGATGGAGGTTTTGCCTTGGCCATTACGCGCTGCGATCACCGTTAGCTTGGAGTCGAAATCGATCTCGAACTCGGCGAAGCGTCGATAGTTCACAAGGCATAGCTTGGTGAGATTCATAAGCTCTCTACTGGCTGAGTATGCGGCCCGGCTTCTCGGCTAACGCTGGGCAGTGCTAACTCGAGAGTGGAACCAATAGGTGTGCATACTAACAGCGCCACGTTTGATTCGGTGCGTCTGAGCCTGTTCAGTCTTCTTCGCCGCTCTGGCGCGCAGCAAAAATAGATCGTGGGACCGGCTTTAGCCGGGAAGGCGTCCGTTCTGCCGATACAGATGCAGTGGATACGAGGGCCTATTCCCGGCTAAAGCCGGTCCCACGAGCCGGCCCCACACCGAGGCTGTTTGAATTTGAGGCAAGCAGCCTTGCTACTCGTCAGCAGGCGCGTTCAGCAATTCATTCAGCGCATCCGGCTGGCTCTTGAAAGCGCGTGCAAATATGTCGCGATTCTTGGCCATGTAAATCCCCGCTTCTTCCACCTGTGCTTCGCTCAGGGAAGGCACGGCCTTGTTCAATACTGTTGCCAGCAACTCAGCGAGTTCGAGCATTTTGTCATGACGATCAGCTTCGGCTTTATCCATGAACAAACGCTCCAGATCTCGGCTGCTGCGGTATACCACTTCGACGGCCATTCACCACCTCACATGCCTTTACGATAGTTGTCTTTAGCGACTACTGTATCTTTATACAGTGATCAGCATAAGCGAAAGACTGCGCCTTGGATAGTGGCCCTGGCACATCTTTTTATCCTGCCGATGTGCCTTGCGACAACCCGTCACGCTCTCAACGATAGCTAATGGCCTCGTTCCTGCTTGAAAATCAGGCCATGCCAAAGCTTTACCCGGGCGCGGCATGATGTATTCCGGAAAGTGTTGCTCAATTTTTGTACAGGATGAGTCAGAGATGTCAGAACTGAAATGGGCTGAGAAGCTACGCAAAAACCTTCACGACCAAGCTGATTCGCTTGGCAATCTGTGCGTAGAAGCCTTCCACTATCTGGCGCTGTTCGGGATCGGCGCCATCACTGCCTACGGCGCGGTGGTCGCGTTCATGGGGATGGTCGGCAAGGGCAGCGTCAGCGTTGATGACATCCTGCTGCTGTTCATCTACCTGGAACTGGGTGCGATGGTGGGGATTTATTTCAAGACCAACCACATGCCGATCCGCTTCCTGCTCTACGTGGCGATCACCGCGCTGACGCGCCTGTTAATTGGCGATGTCTCGCATCACAACGCGCCGGACATCGGCATTATTTACCTGTGTGGCGGGATTCTGCTGCTGGCCTTTGCGATTCTGGTGGTGCGCTTCGCTTCGTCGCGGTTCCCGTCGGTGAAGGACAAATCGGAGAGTTGAGTCTGTTTGAGTGTCCTGCCGCTACCTCTGTATCTGTAGCAGCAGGACATGTCGCACGACAATCAGTTAAGCCACACGCCGGCATGCCAATGCCAGCCATCTGCGCCCCGTTCCCAGTGCGGGTGCTCGTAGCGGTACCCAGGCCGCTCGGTTTCCCAGTGACCATGGACGGGGACGTAACGCCCGCCATCCCAGTGCCAGTAGCCGCGAGCCCAGATGTAGCCCGGGCGAGGGGCGGGTTCGACTTCAATGACACGTTCGGGCGGAGGTTGCGGCGCCACGACTTCGACATATTCGTGGTGGACCGGACGTCGCTCATGGACGATTCGTTCTTCTACGCAACCGGACGCCACTGCGACCAGCGCAACAAGTGCCATATAACGCAAGATCATGTTGCCTCCCAGGATTTATCCGTCGCTGGAGTGGAGCGGTGACGGGGTCGTCACCCAACGATACTGCTCAGGTATTGTTGTAACAGCCTATGTCTGTACCGCGCCTGAACCGATCCGCCCAAATTGAAGCGAGCAGGTATAGGGCGTTCGCAGCCTTCGGCCGCTCCAGGAGGGGAGTGCGTTATTTGGGCGGTGATGAGTCAGAGTTTCATTCAAGCCCGCTGGCAAATCCTGGCAGCCGGGCCTGAATGGGAAGAGGAAGAGGAGGGAACGCAAACGCCGTCGACAATACGTCGACTCGATTCAAATACCCACCGCCAACGTCGGGCGGCTCACCAGCAGGTTGGGGCGCGCGGTGGGTGGTGGCGCCAGACGCTTGAGGTCGCCGTCGGTCATGGCAGCCAGGATCTTGATTGCGCTGTGGCCTTCTTCGATGGCAATGCCGAATTGCACACTCTCGATCAGGCGTTGCAGGCGCTTGGGATCATTACGCTGTGCGGCACTGATCAACCGCTTGGCAACCACGCCGGTTTCATTCGACAGGGTCAGCATGATGCTGCCGTCGAGGCCTTGAATGCTCAGATTCACCCGGTAGTCAGGATGGAAAGCATCGGTAATCTGCTGAAAAGGATTATCCATTTTCGGTACCTGCCAGTTGGGTCTGCATAAATTGACTGGGGTTTTGGCCCTTTAGTTCTCGACGTGGTGTTGATTGATCGGAAAATTCCTACGCTTGCCGTTGTTACTGAATAGTGGCATCTTCCGCGTTAATGATAATTTTTCGTGTTTAAGAAGCGTTAACACATGCGCGACATCTCTGCATCCGATGGCGACCTGGTCCATCGTCATCGCCAATTCACCCAGCTCTACAGCGATCACCACTCGTGGCTGCATGGCTGGTTGCGCAAAAAACTTGGCTGCTCGCAGCGTGCAGCGGATCTGGCACACGATGCCTTCATTCGTGTATTGACCCTCGCCGAGCCACAGCACCTCAAAGAACCTCGTGCTTTCCTCACCACCACGGCCACCCGGCTTTTGATCGACGGGACCCGGCGGCGCAAACTTGAACACGCTTACCTCGAAGCCCTGGCCGTGAACACTGACGAAAGCGCGACGCCGAGCCCGGAAGCGATTCATACCGCTCTCCAAGCGCTGGAAAAAATCGCCCAGATGCTTGAGGGCCTGCCTGCCAAACCGCGCGAAGCCTTTTTGCTCAATCGTCTGGATGGCCTGACGTACAACGAAATCGCCAAGGTGCTGGGTGTCTCCGCGAGCATGGTCAAGCAGTACATGGCCAGCGTGCTGGTGCATTGTTATAAAGCCCTGCATGGTTCGGGCCACCGCGCATGAGTGCTGAACACGAACCCAGCGATGCGATGATCAGCCAGGCCGCGCATTGGCTGGCGGTGCTGCAGGGCGAGGATGTGAGTCACGCTGACCGCAAGGCTTTCCACAGCTGGCGGCATGCCGATCCTCGTCATCATCTGGCGGTGGCGCGCATGGAAGCGCTGATGGGGGCCTTCGATGATCTGCCATCGGTGCCTTCGCGCAAGGCATTGAGCAGGACGTTTACCCCCGAACCTGCGAGTTTTTTTCGCCCAGGGTTTCAGGCCATCGCGCTGGTGGGGGTGCTGGCCTGCGGCTGGTTCGGTGTCGAACAGGCGCCGGTCTGGCTGGCCGATCAACGCACGCACATCGGCGAGCGTCGGGAGATTTCACTGTCCGATGGCAGTCAGCTGCGGCTCAACAGCGACTCGGCGCTGGACGTTGAATTCGACGAACGGCAGCGGCTCATTGACTTGCGCAAGGGTGAAATCTGGGTAGAGGTGGCCAAAGACCAGCATCGGCCATTCGTCGTCAGGACCGATCAAGGCACCATTACGGCGCTGGGTACGCGCTTTGTGGTGCGTAAAGCGGCGGATGGCGCGGTGCAGGTCAGCGTTCTGGAGTCGGCGATTGCAGCCAAAGCCCAGCGTTCAGGTGATGTGAAAGTCGCCACCGGAGAGCAGGCCACGCTCAAGGATGGTCTGGTGCAAACGCCGCAGGTGTTCGGCAATCAGGACCCGGCAGCCTGGACCCGAGGCGTGCTGAAAGTCGATGACCAGCCCCTGAGCGACGTCTTGCAGGCCCTGGCGGTTTATCGGCACGGCGTGTTGCAGTTTGATGAGCAGGCGCTGGCCGGGCTGCGGGTGTCAGGCCTGTTCCGTCTGGATGACACTGACGCAGCGCTCGCCACCCTGGCTGACAACCTGCCGATCAAGGTCGAGCATTACACCGACCTGTTCGTAATGATCACGCCCAAACAATAGACCCGCCGTAACGCAAGAAGGCGGGCCCCAATGCGAGGCCCGCCTTCTTTTTGATGCGCACGCCCTAGGCGTGCAAAGTCTGGGTCAGAAATTCATCAGCCCAGTTGGGCGACGTCTTTTTCCTGCTCTTTTTCAAGAAACTCCTCTTGCAACAGGGCATCGGCATTTTCGGTTTCCGATTCTGCGCCATCAATGAGGGGGGCACCTGCGCGTTTGTTGCGCAATTTGCCGAATAGGTGCTCAAGGGCGTGGTCGAGTTTTACGGCGGCGCCATCCACTGCCTGATCCAGTGTGTCGGCCTTATGGGTAACGGAGATTGGCTGATGACCTTTCGGGCGGGCTTCCATCTGGCAGCGCATGTCATGCGGGCCAGGCTTGTCGCCGTTTTCATCGCGGATGTGGACTTCGATGCGAGTCAGATCCTCTTCGTAGCGTTCGAGCGTGCTTTCTACAGTGGTTCGTACCCACTCCTCCAGTCGGATGCTGCTTTCGATGTGGTTATCGCAATTGACCTGGATTTGCATAGTTCTTCCCTTATAAGGCTTGCTCGTGTGAGATCGGACGAACTCCGTGGCAGGAGGTTCATTTCGTCGGTGCTCAATCACAGTGTTGGCGCCTGCGAGGAAACAATTCAACCCCATTGAGAAAGAAATATTTCGCGGCAAAAAAATAAATCCGGATATTGAATGAAAATACCTATCATTCGCTGTCTGTTTTGCGTCGACATCCGTCATGGCTAGGTAGACCCCGATAACCAGCCAAGGATCGTTCATGTCACGCCCTGTCAGTTCATTGCAACCATTGGCCCTCACCGTGCTGATGGCTTGTGCCGTCGCCCCCGTGAGTGCCGCCCCGGCCCAGTCCGAGCCGCAGACTTCCTCCACTGCACGCAGTTTCGCCATCCCGGCGGGGGAGTTGAGCCAGGCGCTCAATACCCTGGCCGAGCAGGCCGATCTGGTGCTGGCGTTCGATCCGGCGCTGACCCGCGGCAAGCACAGCAATGGCCTGCAGGGCCGCTTCGATACCAACGTGGCGCTGGCCCGATTGCTGGCCGGCAGTGGTCTGCGCGGCACGGCGTTGTCGGCCAATCGCTACCGCATCGAGGCCGCGCCAGAAAACGTCGCGGGCGCCATGGAATTGGGGGCCACGGCCATCGACGGCGCCTATCACAGTGAAACCGCGTCGGGCCCAGTGTCCGGTTACGTTGCCACCCGTGGCCGTACCGGGACCAAGACCGACACGGCGCTGATCGAAACACCGCAGTCGATTTCCGTGGTCACCAAAGACCAGATGACCGCCCAGGGTGCTCAGAGCCTTAACCAGATCCTGCGCTACACCGCTGCGGTGGTTCCGGAAACCCGTGGCGCCACGGCGTCGCGTCTCGATCAGATGAGCGTGCGTGGCTTTTCCCCGGCCACCTATCTGGATGGCTTGCGTATGCCGGGCAGCCGCGATGCGTCGCCACAGAAAGACGCCTTCGACCTGGAGCGGGTTGAAGTCCTGCGTGGCCCGTCGTCGGTGTTGTACGGCCAGGCCAGTCCGAGCGGCGTGATCAACATGGTCAGCAAAATGCCCACCGACACCCCGTTCCATGAAATCGGCCTGAGCTACGGCACCTTCGACAAGAAGCGCAGCACCTTCGATTTCGGCGGGCCGGTGGATGATCAAGGGGTCTATTCGTATCGCCTGTCGGGGTTGTTCGATGATGCGGACGGCCAGGTCGAAGACACCGAGACCCGTCGCCAGTCCGTCGCCGGAGCCTTCACCTGGCGCCCGAGCGAGGACACGTCGCTGACCCTGCTCGCCAATTATCAAGCGGACCCCAAAGCCGGTTCCTACGGCGCGGTGCCCGCCTATGGCTCAGTGCTGAACAGCCCCATTGGCCGTGACATCGACGTCGATTTCTATGACGGCGAGAAGAGCTTCGAGAAGATTGACCGCAAGTACTACGCCCTGGGCTACCTGTTCGAGCATCACATCAACGATGTCTGGACCGTTCGCCAGAATGCCCGCTATCTGCGCAGCGAAGGCCTGTATCGCAGCATCTACAACAGCGCCCTGCAGGCCGATTACCGCACGCTGACCCGTAGCGCGATTGCCACTGACGTGAACCTGGATTCCTACACCCTGGATAACCAGGCGCAGGCCAAATTCGCGACCGGGCCGCTGCAGCACACCGTGTTGTTTGGCGCCGATTATCAGAACACCAGCACCGATACCAAATCCGGCAGCGGTACCGCACCGAATCTGGACATCTTCGACCCGGTGTATGGCGCGGCCTATACTCCGGTCACCTACACCGCTGACGCCACGACCCGTGCCGAGCAGAAAGGCCTGTACCTGCAAGAGCAGATGAAGTGGGATAAATGGGTGTTCCTGGCGGGCGGTCGTTATGACTGGGCCGAAAGCAGCACCACGTCCACGCGCATCGCCAACGGGGTGAAAACCAAAAGCGGTATCGACAGCGAAGCATTCACCGGGCGTCTGGGTCTGGTGTACCTGTTCGACAACGGCCTGGCGCCGTATGTCAGCTATTCCGAATCCTTCGAGCCGCAATCGGGTACTGGTCTGAATGCCAAACCCTTCGACCCCACCGAGGGCAAGCAGTACGAACTGGGCATCAAGTATCAACCGCCGGGCAGCAACAGCTTCATCACTGCGGCGGTGTTTGATCTGCGCAAGTCCAATGTGTTGACCCTGGATCCGGTGGTCACCAACCTGTGTAACGGTTCGCGTTGCCAGATTCAGTCCGGTGAAGTGCAGTCCCGTGGTTTCGAGCTGGAGGGCAAGGCCAGCCTGAGCGACAACCTGGATATCACGGCGGCGTATGCGTATCTGGATGCCAAGACCAGCAAATCCAACAACACCGTCAGCGTGTCGCCGGGCAGTGGCGCCGCCAATGGTCCGGCAGAATCGGCTGAAGGCAAGACACTGGTCGCCATCCCGCGTCACACCGCTTCGGCGTGGGTGGATTACACCTTCCGTAACGGCGAGCTCAAAGGCTTTGGCGTGGGCGGCGGCGCGCGTTATGTGGGGTCTACTTATGGCGACGAGGCCAATTCGCTGAAGGTACCGGGCTACACCTTGTTCGACGCCGCCGCGCATTACGACATCCCGAGCCTGTACAACCCGATGGACAACCTGCGTCTGGCGCTGAACGTCACCAACCTCGCCAACAAGGAATACGTCGCGTCATGCAGCGGTTATGGCTGGTGCTGGTATGGGTCGCAACGGACCGTGCAGGCGAGTGCGACGTATCGTTGGTAAGTTGAATAGCGAGGCGCGCTGAGCCCTTAGGAGCGCGCTTGCCCGCGATTAGGCCGGACGCGGTATTGCTAACGTGACGACGTGGGACCGGCTTTAGCCGGGAAGGCGGCATTTCTGGCAACACATCTGCTGAAAATGTTCTGGCCTATTCCCGGCTAAAGCCGGTCCCACAAGGAAGCGGCGGTGTGTCTGACACACCGCGTCTGGTTTAAAACGCCACCGACGTCTGCACATACACCGTGCGTGGTTCGCCGATGTATTTGCCTTTGTTGTTGTCGTCGAACGAGCGGGTGAAGTATTCGTGGTTGAGGATGTTTTTCACCCCCACCGCGACGCTCAGGTCATTTAGCTGCGGGCCGAAGTCGTACGCGGCGCGGGTGCTGAACAGCATGTAGCCGGGGATCTTGCCGGTGCTGCCATCCACGCTTTCTGCCGCCGTGTTGGCGTTATCGGCAAACTGATCACTCTGATACGAACTGTCCAGATTCAGCTTCCACGGGCCTTCGGTGTAACCCACGCCGAGGGTGCCTTTGTGCTTTGACGCAAACGGCACACGGTTGCCTTTGTTCGGGCCGTCTTCGCGGATGGTCGCATCGACGAACGCATAGGTGGCGTACACATCAAAACCGGCCAGTGCCGGGCTCAAACCTGACAGCGCATAGTTGACGCTGGTTTCAATACCCTGATGACGCGTCTCGCCGCGTGCGATGACGGTGTCGTTGGTCTGGTTGCTTTCGTACTGGTTGTCGAAGTTGATCAGGAACGCACCGATTTCTGCTCGCAGGTTGCCGTTGTCATAGCGCGTACCCAATTCCCAGGTCCGGGCTTTCTCGGGTTTCACTTCGCCACCCGCGACACGGTTGGGCATCTGGCTGTACTGCACGCTGCCGAACGAACCTTCGGTGTTGGCGTACAGGTTCCAGCTGTCGGTCAGGTGATACAGCACGTTCAACGCGGGCAGCGCAGTGGTGTAGTCGCCCTGGTATTTGACGTTGGTCAGGTTGTTGTTCTGCGCCGAGTCGATCATCTCGTAGCGGATGCCCGGAGTGAACGTCCACTTGCCGATGTCGATACGGTCATCGATGTAGATCGCGTGAGCTTCGGTCGAGCCTCGGGTATCGCGGTCATTGGTGCTGTTGGTGGTCGGCAGCACGTTGGCGGCGGTCGGCGTGCGATAGCGCATTTCGTGTCCGGCTTCGTTGATGTAGCGATAGCCGACGCCGACTTCGTTCCAGCTTTCACCCAGCGCGAAGCCTTGGGAGAAGCGGGTTTCGATACCGCGCACCCAATATTCGCGAGGCGACAGGGACACGAAACTACCCTGATCCAGGTAACCGCTGCGCAGGGTTTTGGTGAAGAAGGTATTGGCGGTGAACACCCGGGCATCCTGCTCGTAGCGATAGCCGAAGTTGACCAGCGTGCGACGGCCCCAGAACTCATCCTTGGGGCGGGTCGACTGGTACGGATCTTCTTTGTAGGCCGCCGTGCTCAGGCCTCCGGGCATGTCCGCACGACCTTCGTAATACTGGGCCATGGCGTTGACGCTGTTGGCATCGTCGATCTGATATTTGCCCTTGAGGATCAGGTCGTCGATCCCGGTATCGCTGTGTTCGCGCCAGTCACCGCCACGCACGCCGGAGTAGAGAATCGCGCCGCCCAGGCCGTTGTCAGCCGTGCCGCCAGCCAGCAGATTGCCAGTGGTTTTGAAGCCATCCCGGCTGGAGGAAGGGCTGGTCTCGGTCTGGAAACCGCCTTTGACCGTCGGCGCGTCGGGGATGGCACGGGTCACGAAGTTGACGATACCGCCGACGTTCTGTGGGCCGTAACGCACTGCACCACCGCCGCGCACCACGTCCACGGCATCCATGTTGCCCATGCTGATCGGCGCGAAAGACAGTTGTGGCTGACCGTACGGCGCGAAGGGCACCGGGATGCCGTCCATCAACACCGTCGATCGCGATGCCAGGCGCGGATTGAGGCCGCGAATGCCGAAGTTCAGCGCCATGTCGTGGCTGCCGGTGCCGTTATTTTCCGGAGCATTGACGCCGGGTATACGGTTGAGCACGTCGCGGGCGCTGGTGGCGCCGATGCGATCGATCTCTTCACGACGGATCACATCACGTGCGCCGGGGTGTTCAAACACATCGGTCTGCTGCGCTTCGCCCAACCAGTCGCCGACCACCGTGGAGGCGCCCAGCTCGATTGGCCCATTGGCCACGGCGCTGACCGGTTGCAGGGTGAAACCTTCCTGGCCATCGGCAGTGGCTTGCAGCCCGGTGCCTTCAAGCAGTGCCGCCAGCCCTTGCTCAGGCGTGTATTCACCCTCCAGTCCACGGCTCTGCATGCCAGCGGTGATCTGCGAGCCAAAGGAAATCAGCACGCCCGCTTCCCGACCGAACTGATTCAGCGCGGTTTCCAGTGCACTTGGCGCGATGTGATACGGCTTGCTGATGGTGTCAGCTGCCTGTGCCAGCGCAACGCCGCACAGGGACAGCCCGGCACCGAACAGAATGTGCCGCAACGAGCGGGCGAGGGGGGAAACACGGCTTGGGCGAGCTGACATGCGGGAGTCCTTTGACGAGACGATTAAGGTGCTTTTCCTGTCTGTCACGCGAGGACGCAGAAACGGCTCATGGTTTTTGAAGAATATTTTCAGGGGCTCAACGGGAGATAAATTGTGGGAGCGAATTCATTCGCGAAGGGGCCGGTACATCCAACACATATTTGTCCAATTGGAACACCGCCTTCGCGAATGAATTCGCTCCCACAGGATTCGCCCGGATCAACTGTAGGAGCTGCCGCAGGCGGCGAAAGCGGTGTGTCAGGATGAATCGCCTTCGCAGCCTGCGGCAGCTCCTACAGTCAGATTCAGCCCCTGAAAAGCAGTCACCCCTAAACCCGCGCCTCAACCGTCACCCAGTACCGGGTAAACCGTTTGACGCGCACCGGCAGCGCCACCGCCAGCAGGTCGAGGATTCGCTCGCTGTTGGCCAATGGATAGCTGCCGGAAATCAGCAAATCGGCGACTTTGGCGTCGCATTCCAGTCGGCCACGGCGGTAGCGGCTGAGCTCGGCGAGGAAATCCTCCAGGCGCATGTGCGCGGCCACCAGCATGCCGTCCGCCCAGGCGCCGCTGCTGGCATCCACCGGCCGCACCGGTTCCCAGGCATTGCGGTTGAACACCACCTGCTGCTGCGCCTGCACCTGCAAGCCTGGGCCGGGAAAAGTGGTCGGGCTGATCTGCACGCTGCCGCTGAACACCGCCAGCCGGGTTTTGCCCTCCAGTTGGCGCACGTCAAATCGGCTGTCGGGGGAGGTCGGCTGGATGCGGCCCTCGGCGGTGAGCAGGTTCAGCGGGCGTGAGTCGTTGGCTGCGGTCAGCAGGATCTCGCCTTGCAGCAGCTTGATCAGGCGTTGCTGGGCATCGAAACGCACATCGATGGCGCTGGCGGTGTTGAGATGGATCTGGCTGCCATCGACCAGGGCAATCTTGCGCCGCTCGCCCACGCCGTTGTGATAGTCGGCCAGCAGGGGCTGCAAGGCGATCTGATCCCGCAGTCCCCAGCCTGCCGCCGAACCTGCACCCAATAACAGGAGCAGCTTCAGCGCCTGACGACGGCCTGCGGATTTCGGCGCATTGAGCGCAGCGTGGGCCAAGGGCGAAGAGAGCCCGCTCAAACGCTGATTGACCCGCTGAATATGCGCCCAGGCGCGCTGGTGTTCGCCATTGCTGTTGAGCCAGTGTTGCCACGCCTGCTGGCGCTGCGCGGCAAACGAGCCGCTCTGCATTTCAATCAGCCAACCGACCGCCTGCTCGGCCACCTGAGGCGAAATGTCGGACTTGTTCAGTGATTCGGCATTGCTGTTCATAGCGGCTTGGTCATAGCGAGAAGTAGCAACGCAAGGCCGCCTTGTTCAGGTGGCGTTTGACCGTGGCGATGGAGACCCCTAACTGCTCGGCGATTTCGCCGTGGCTCAGCCCGTCCACCTGAGATAACAGAAACGCCCGTTTGACCGCCATGGGCAGACCGTCGAGCAGTTGGTCCAGTTCCACCAGGGTTTCCAGAATGATCGCCCGCTCTTCTTCGGACGGCGCGACGCATTCGGGCATTTCCAGCAGCGTCTGGTAATAGGCGCGTTCCAGATCCTGGCGCCGGTAGTGGTTGCACAGCACGCGCTTCGCGATGGTGGTCAGGAACGCCCTAGGCTCGACGATCTGCGGCGTATCGCGGGCCAGCAGGACTTTGACAAAGGTGTCCTGAGCCAGGTCCGCTGCGCTGTGCGGGCAGCCAAGCCGACGCCGCAACCAGCCTGTCAGCCAGTTGTGATGGGCGTGATACAGGCCTTCGACAGTGTCGTTGAGCACGTATTGGGCGTTGGGCATGAGCTGCTGCAGTCCGCGATGAATCATTAATTGGCGCAGATTCTGTCAGACTCTTTTGCGTATGAGAATATTTATCATTAATATTGCGGTCTGCGCGCGCATTTGGTAACAAAACCCCCGCGTGATAGCCCCTCATCAGGAATGCCCCATGCCGATTCATCGCCGTTGCTCCACTGTGTGCTGCCAGTCCCGGGCGGGTGCGCGTTAATGGACGGCGCAACGATGGACACTTCACAGATCAAGAAACCGGCGCGCAAATCCAAAAGCGCCCAAGTGTCGCTCGCCTATCGTCTGGCGGTCACCTCGCGGACTCTGGCTGCGCTGTTAGGCGGTTACCTGCTCGCAGCGCTGACCAGCGTGTGCCTGACCCAGTGGTTGCCGATGTCCCGGGCTGATGCCGTGGTGACCGGCATGCTGCTGTCATTCCTGGCGTACCTGGGCGCGGTGATCTGGTGCTTTGCGTGCCGCACGGCCTGGCGGGCATGGTTTGGCATTCTGTTACCCGCTGCAGTGCTGGCGGCTGTGTTTGGTCTTGGGCGGTGGTTGTCATGAAAGAGGGCTTCCGTCAGGCAATGGCCTGGCTGCACACCTGGATCGGGCTGATTTTCGGCTGGCTGCTGTTCGCGATATTCCTCACCGGGACGATGTCCTATTTCAAGGCCGAGATTAACCGCTGGACTCACCCGGAAATCCCCGTGCGTTCGGTTCCGGCAGCGGCGAGCATGGAGCGCGCCCAGGCTTATCTGCAGCACAACGCAGCAGGTGCGTCGCGCTGGTTCATCAGCCTGCCCGACGACCGTGACCCGGCGCTCGGCGTGATGTGGCAGGCGCCGGGGCAGGAAGGGCGGCGTGGTTTCATGCGCAAGAGTCTCGATCCGCAGACGGGTGCCGAAATCGAAACCCGCAGTAGCATGGGCGGCGAGTTTTTCTATCGCTTCCACTTCCAGCTGCAAATGCCTCACCCGTGGGGCCGCTGGTTGGCGACAGCTGCCGCGATGCTGATGTTCATCGCGCTGATCACCGGGATCATTACCCACAAGAAGATCTTCAAGGAGTTCTTCACCTTCCGCCCGCGCAAAGGCCAGCGCTCCTGGCTTGACGGGCATAACGCGATTGGCGTGCTGGCGTTGCCTTTTCACCTGATGATCACCTACAGCAGTCTGGTGATTTTCATGTCCATGGTCATGCCCGCCAGCATTATTGCGTCCTATGGCGGCAACGTTCAGGCGTTCTACGCCGATATATTCCCCAGCACCAATGGCGCCAAGGCCGCCGGAAGCCCTGCATCCCTGACACCTTTGATGCCGGTGCTGTCGGCGGCTCAGGGCCAATGGCCGGGTGGCACGGTCGGGCGCATCGTGGTCAACAACCCGGGTGATGCCAACGCCACCGTGGCCGTGTTTCGCAGCGCGGCTGACAGCGTCATTCACGACAACGGTGTGGCGCTCATTTTCAACGGTGTGAGCGGCGTGCTGCAGACGTCGCCCACCCCGCGTTCGGGGCCGATGCTGGTCTCCGGGGCCATGTACGGTCTGCATATCGGCGAGTTCGCCGGGCCGTTGCTGCGCTGGTTGTATTTCATCTTTGGCATCGCGGGCACCGCCATGATTGGCACTGGCTTGGTGATGTGGCTGGCCAAACGGCAGGTCAAACATGCGAAAACCGGGGTGTTGCCACTGGAGTTGCGTCTGGTGCATGTGCTCAACGTGGCGGGCATGGCCGGGCTGATGGTCGCAGTGGCGGCGTTCTTCTGGGCCAATCGTCTGTTGCCAGTGGGCTTGGCCGAACGTAGCGACTGGGAAATCAATGCGTTCTTCAGCGTCTGGGGGCTGACCGTGCTGCATGCCCTGCTGCGTAAGGGGCGTCAGGGCTGGCGCGAGCAACTGGCGCTGGGCGCGGTGTTGTTCGCCGGGTTGCCAGTGCTGGATATCGTGACCGGTGGGGGTTATCTGCTGGCGTCACTGCAACAAGGCGACTGGGTGCTGATCGGCTTTGACCTGACGGCGCTGGTGACGGGCTTGTTCATGGCCTGGGGCGCGACGAAGTTTCGCCCTGTTGCGCCACTGCTCGCGGCCACAACTGATGCACAACCGATAGCCAGAAAATCCAGGCAGCCCGACATCGATAATGGTCAGCTTGAAGGCGAGGTGAACTGATGCTACTGGCGACCCTGTTGTGCTACGCGGGTTTTACGGCCCTGTGCCTGTCCATGTCAAAACACCACGGCGAGTTGTTTCGCAGCAAACTCAGCGTCAATCGCGGGCGCTTGCTCAAGGTGCTGGGCTGGGCGCTGTTGTGCCTGTCGCTGTCCAGTGCGCTGAGCGCCGAAGGTTGGGGGCTGGCGCTGGTGCAGTGGTTTGCTGCCTTGATGGCCAGCGCCCTGTTGCTGGTGTTCCTGATTCCTTTTCGGCCACGGCTGGCGTTGATACTCGCGGCGGCGGGGCTGTTGTTAAGCCCGGTCGCAGCGTTCAATCAATTGCTGGTTTGACCGGGCCGTCATGAGCATCGCACCGGCCCCTGAATCCGATCAGCCTGATCGCCCGTCGCGCGCGGCCAATGATTCGGCCAAAGGCGGGCGCGCATACTTTCTCGAAGTGTTCCTGTCCCAGCGTCCGCAGATGGAAGCGTTGGTCCGGCGTCGTGTGGGCTGCCGGGCAACGGCGGCCGATCTGGTTCAGGACCTGTTCGTTCGTTTCTGGCGCAGGCCCTTGGTGCAGGTGGACGAACTCAGTACTTACCTGTTGCGCTGCGCCGGCAATATCGCGGTCGATCACTTGCGCAGCGAAGGCGCGCGCCACCGGGTCAGCGAAGGTTTGATGAGCGACGGCCTCGAACATGAGGTGGATGAACCTCAGGCCGCGCTCGAGGCCGGCAACGACCTGCGCCATGTGGAGGCAGCCCTGCGCGAGCTGCCCGAGCGCACCCGGCAGATTTTCCTGCTCAACCGTATTCACGGCCGCAAGTACGGGGAAATCGCCAAGGTCATGGGGCTTTCGCAAAGTGCCGTGGAAAAACATATGATGCGCGCCTTGCAAGCCTGCAAGGCGAGTCTGGAACAGTCTCCGTCACGGGTTCGCGCCACTCGCTTGAAGCCCCGGGAGCCGCGTCGATGAGCACACCCCCCGTGTCTGCGGCGCAACAACAGGCCGCTCTGGATTGGCTGAGCCTTCTGCACGACGCCCCGAGCAGTCGTGATCAACTGCATTTCAGTCAATGGCTGCAAGCCGATCCCGCTCACGTCGAGGCTTACGCTCAGGCTCAGGTGCTCTGGGAGTTGAGCGAAGTGCCTGCTGCACGGCTCGCTGATGAAGACTCTGTGGCTCTGGCCGCCTTGCTGCGGGAGATGGATGCTCCGCCTCGAATGACGCGTCGCCCCGTTAGACGCTGGTCAGCAGGTCTGGCCATGGCGGCGTGTCTGTTGCTGGCGGTTGCCGTTGGCGCGGGCTGGCGACCGGGACGCTGGGCGGATGATCTGGGGGCTGACTATGTGTCGGCACCGGGTCAGGTGCGCACGCTGGTGCTGGCCGATCAATCGCAGGTCACCCTGGATGCCGACAGTGCAATTGCGGTGAACTTCAGCCATGGCGAGCGGCATGTGCAGTTGCGCCGTGGCGCGGCATTTTTTCAGGTGACCCACACCGGCGAGCCGTTCATGGTGGATGCTCACGGCGGTCAGACTCAGGTGTTGGGCACGCAGTTCGAAGTCCGTGTGCAAGAGCAGGGTGCGCAGGTCACGGTGTTGTCGGGGCGGGTCGGGGTCAAATCCGCGCAGGATGGGCAACAACGGATTCTCGGCGCCGCCCAGCGTGTGGCCTATGACCAGCGCAGCACCGGCGAACCACAGACTATCGACCCGCAAAGCCAGCTGGCCTGGCGCGATGGCTGGCTCAATTACTACCGCACGCCATTGGCTGACGTGATCGACGACCTGAGCCGCTATTACCCCGGCCGCATCGTGTTGCTTAACCCGCAACTGGGGGAACAACGTATCAGCGGCAGCTTCCCCAGCAAAGATCCGCAAGCGGTGCTGGCCGCTTTGAAATCCGTGGTGGGGTTTGAGGAGTACAGCGTGATGGGGCGAGTGATTTTTGTGCGGTGAAATTCGTGTTGGAGCTCCCACAGGAGCTCCTATTGGCGCGACGACGTGGGACCGGCTTCAGCCGGGAAGACGGCATTTCTGGCGACGCATATGCCCTGGCCTCTTCCCGGCTGAAGCCGGGCCCACAGGGTTAACCATTCAGCCGGGTGATAAATGAACCCCTCAACAATCAGCGCTGCGCTTGGCTCTTTTTTACTCGCTGCCATCAGCGCCGCGCACGCGACTGAGGCTGCCTTCAATTTCGCGATCCCGGCCGAGCCGCTGCCGCAAGCGTTGAGCGAGTTCAGCCGGGTCACCGGCATGGGGGTGATCTACACCCAGGAAACCCCTTACGCAATCAATGCTCCGGCCATCACCGGCCAGTTCAGCGCCGAGCAGGCACTGGCCCGTCTGTTGGCCAGTTCCGGGCTGACGTATCGTCGCGCCACCGAGCACACCTTTACGCTGGAGACTGCGGCAACCGAGGGCGCGATCAACCTGGGCGCCACGCAGATTCAATCCTCGACGGCGATGCGCAACAGCTACCAGCCCACTGAACGCTCTTCGGTTCTGCGCTCCTCGGCGCCCGTGCTGGAAACACCCCAGGCCGTCGCCATCGTGCCCGCGCAAGTGCTGGCCGATCATGCGCCGCGCAACCTTGACGACGCCCTGAGCAATGTCAGCGGGATCACCCAGGGCAACACACTGGGCAGCACCCAGGACACGATCGTCAAACGTGGCTTCGGCGAAAACCGTGACGGCTCGATCATGCGCGATGGCATGCCTATCGTGCAGGGCCGTAGCCTCAATGCCACCGCTGAGCGGGTCGAAGTGCTCAAGGGGCCGTCGACCCTGCTCTACGGCATCCAGGACCCTGGCGGGGTAATAAATGTGGTGAGCAAACGCCCGGAACTACAGCGCTATAACGCCCTGACTGCCACGGGCTCAAGCTATGGCTCGGGCAGGAACGGCAGCGGCGGCACCTTCGACAGTACCGGCGCGCTGGGGGAGTCGGGACTTGCGTATCGCATGATCGTCGATCACGTGGATGAAGATTACTGGCGCAATTACGGCGTGCATCGCGAGTCGCTGGTAGCGCCTTCGCTGGCCTGGTACGGGGAAGACACGCAACTGACGGCCGCCTATGAGCACCGTGAATTCCTCTCGCCCTTCGATCGCGGCACGGCGATCGACCCGCTCACGAATCATCCGCTGAGCATTCCCGCGACGCGTCGTCTGGACGAACCTTTCAACAGCATGGAGGGCCGCTCGGACCTTTACCGCTTCGAAGCCGATCATGCCTTCGATGACAACTGGAAAGGCCATCTGGGCTACAGCTACAACCGCGAAACCTACGACGCCAGTCAGGTGCGGGTCACCGCCGTCAATCCCGTGAATGGCACCTTGACCCGTTCCATGGACGGCACGTTGGGCGCGCTGAGCACCGACCGCTTCACGACGCTGACCCTCAACGGCGACGTGCAGGCGGCGGGTCTACGCCACGAGCTGCTAATGGGTGTCGACGACGAATACCGCAGGATTTCCCGCGCCGACCTGATCCGCCAGAGAAGTCTGACCACGTTCAGCTACCTGAATCCCGTGTACGGTCAGGAAGTGCAGGGCACGTCGTCCAGCGACCCGGACAGTGCGCAAAGTGACACGCTGCGCACCCACTCAGTGTTTTTGCAGGACTCCATTCACCTGAACGAGCAATGGATTCTGGTCGCGGGTGGGCGCTATCAGATGTACGACCAGATGGCGGGCAGGGGGCGTCCGTTCACCGTCAACACCGACACGACCGGCCATAAATGGATACCCCGCGCCGGGCTGGTATACCGCTTTGATCAGCAAATGTCGTTCTATGGCAGCTACACCGAATCCTTCAAACCCAATTCCAGCATTGCGCCCTTGAGCGGTGGCCTGGTGCTGGATTCCGGCACCTTGCCTGAAGAGGGGAAGGCCTGGGAGCTGGGAGCAAAATGGGACGTGCCGGGGAGCTGGAGCGGCAACCTGGCGGTGTTCGATATCAAGAAGCGCAACGTGCTGGTCGCCAACTTTGACGCCGCCAGCGCCAATACGGTTTACAGCTCGGCGGGTGAAGTGCGTTCGCGTGGTCTGGAGCTGGACGTCAGCGGTGAGTTGAACGAGCGCTGGAGCCTGATCGGTGCCTATGCCTTCACCGATGCCCAAGTGACTGAGGACCCTTTGCTCAAGGGCAATCGCCTGCAAAACGCCGCCCGCCACAGCGGCTCGCTGTCGGCGGTGTATGACGTGGGCAGTGTGTTGGGCAATGACAGGTTACGCCTGGGGGCAGGTGCGCATTACGTCGGTGAGCGGGCAGGTAACCCGACAGACGATTTCAACCTCCCGGCCTACACCGTGGCCGACGCCTTCGCCAGCTACGACACCCGCCTGGACGGGCAAAAAGTGCGGGTGCAGATCAACCTGAAAAACATCTTTGATCGCACCTACTACAGCTCCAGCGTCAGCCGGTATTTCGTTTCCATGGGCGATTCAAGGCAGGTGGTGGTGTCCAGTACGCTGGAGTTTTGATGTTGGTCGTTGATCCTGTGGAAAACTCTACAGTTGCCTGCAAGTTGAAGTGCGACGTGGGACCGGCTTTAGCCGGGAAAGCGACATCTCTGACGACCAATTATCAGTGACTGCCCCGGCCTCTTCCCGGCTAAAGCCGGTCCCACGTCATCGTGTCGATATTGAGATCTCACTTGTGCGAGCTCGGTCCTACGGGATCTCGTGTCAAGCCTTGCCAACAAACGCCAACCGATACTCCCCCGGCGTAGCCCCCACCACCTGTCGAAAGCGGTTGTTAAAGTGGCTGGCGCTGGCGAAGCCGCATTCCAGGGCTATCGCGCCAAAGGCCAGGCCCGTGGTGCGCAGCAGGTGCCGGGCGTGGTTCACGCGGCGGGCCAGCAGGTATTGATGGGGCGGCAGGCCGAAGCTTTCGCGGAACATGCGCGCGAAGTGATATTCGGACAACGCACACAGCCCCGCCAACTCGCCCAGGCTCAAAGGCTCGGCCAGGTGCGTCTCGATGTACTCCACCAGTTGCCGACGCAGGTGCGGCGCCAACCCGCCCTTGAGGCGCAGTCCGTCGCGCAGGCCCACCTGTTCCAGCAACGCACGGCTGAGCATTTCGTGGGCCAGACTGCTGGTCAGCAAACGCTCGCCGGGTTCGCTCCAGTTCATCTGGATCAACTGGCGAAAACGGGCCGCTTGCTCGGCATCGTCGTGGAAGGTGTTTTCCCGCAATTGAAGCTCTCGGGGTTCGCGGTCCAGCAGGGTGATGCAACCCAAGGCAAACTGTTGCGGGCTGATGTACAGATGCGCCAGACGGATTTCGCCGTTGATCACCCAGGCAGATTCATGTCCGGCGGGCAGGGTGCAGAGGGTGTTGGGGCTGCCTTTGTGATCGGGCCGATCCCGGCGAAACGTGCCAGTGCCGCCGTCGATGTAGCACGACAGGGTGTGGTGGCTGGGGCCGTGATATTCCTGCGAATCGTGGCGGTTGTTCCACAGCGCCGCTACCAGACCATCGCCCAGCACCGCGCTTTGCTCCAGTTGAGCATGGGGTGAACTGTTCAGGGCCTGAAAGACCTGGAGGGTTTCGATGGTGGGCATGGGCTTTCCTCTACGCCTCGCATCCTACCCGTTGTACTGCCCGCTGCCAGCCACCCTGCACGCAAATGCGCAAGATTATGCAAGTGGGTACCTGCCTTGCACCGCAGACTGACGGCTCGTTCCTCCATCCAGACAAGAGCCGCGTCATGAATATTTCCCTTTATCTGCTGACCGTCCTGATCTGGGGCACTACCTGGATCGCTTTGAAATTGCAGCTTGGTGAAGTGGCGATTGCGGTGTCGATTGTGTATCGCTTCGGCCTGGCCGCTCTGGTGCTGTTTGCGATGCTGTTGCTCAGCGGCAAATTGCAGAAGGTCAATCAGCGCGGACAGTTGATCTGTGTGGCACAGGGGTTGTGCCTTTTCTGCATCAATTTCATGTGCTTCCTCACTGCCAGTCAGTGGATCCCCAGCGGGCTCATTGCCGTGGTGTTTTCCACCGCGACCCTGTGGAACGCCCTGAATGCGCGGATCTTTTTCAAGCAGAAGGTCGCACGCAACGTATTGACCGGCGGAGCGCTGGGCTTGATCGGCCTGGGCTGCATGTTCTGGCCTGAACTGTCTGGCCACAGTGCCAGCCGCGAAACCCTGTTGGGGCTGGGCCTGGCGTTACTCGGCACGATGTGTTTTTCGGCGGGCAACATGCTTTCCAGCCTGCAACAGAAAGCTGGCCTGCGTCCGTTGACCACCAACGCCTACGGCATGCTTTATGGCGCGGCGATGCTCAGTCTGTATTGCCTGATCAGCGGCACGCCGTTTGCGTTCGAGTGGAACAGCCGCTACATCGGCTCGCTGCTGTATCTGGTAATCCCGGGCTCGGTGATCGGCTTTACCGCTTACCTGACCCTGGTCGGTCGCATGGGGCCTGAGCGGGCGGCGTATTGCACGGTACTGTTCCCGGTGGTGGCGCTGAACATCTCGGCGGTGGTCGAAGGCTACCAATGGACCGCTCCGGCGTTGACCGGGCTGGTGTTGGTGATGCTCGGCAATGTGCTGGTGTTCAGAAAGCCCAAGGTAGTGGTGCCGGTGGGGGCGAAGTTGGCCTGAAGGCAGGATTTATCCTTTGTGGGAGCGACCGGGGTGGCGCTCCACCTTGCTCGCGAATAGGCCAGTACAGCCGTACATTTCTGGCTGTCTGGACCATCGCTTTCGCAAGCAAGCTTGCTCCCACAAGTTGGGTGTTCAGTGTTTGTTAACCCTTCCACACCTGCGGATTCACCAGGTTCTGTGGCTTCTCACCCAGCAACGCGGCGCGCAGGTTGGTGTAGGCAAGGTCAGCCATGGCCTGGCGGGTTTCGGTGGTGGCCGAGCCGATGTGGGGCAAGGTCACGGCATTGCTCAGTTTGAACAACGGCGAATCGCTCAGTGGCTCTTTCTCGTACACGTCCAGGCCAGCGCCGCGAATGGTGCTGTTCTGCAAGGCTTCGATCAGCGCTGCTTCATCGACAATCGGCCCGCGGGCAATGTTGATCAGGATCGCACTGGACTTCATCAGGCCCAGTTCACGGCTGCTGATCAGGTGCTTGGTCTTCTCGCTCAACGGCACCACCAGGCAGACGAAATCCGCTTCGGCCAACAACTCGTCAAGGCTGCGAAATTGCGCCCCCAGTTCCTGTTCCAGCGCTGGTTTGCGGCTATTGCCGCTGTACAGGACCGGCATGTTGAAACCCAACCGCCCGCGTCGCGCAACGGCTGCGCCGATGTTGCCCATGCCCACGATACCCAGGGTCTTGCCGTGCACGTCGGTGCCGAACTGCGCGGCCTCGACGCTGCGTTTCCATTGCCCGGCCTTGGTCCAGGCGTCCAGTTCGGCGACGCGACGGGCACTGCTCATGATCAACGAGAAACCCAGGTCAGCAGTGCTTTCGGTCAGCACGTCCGGGGTGTTGGTGAGCATGATGCCGCGCTCGTTGAAGTAGCTGACGTCGTAGTTGTCGTAACCCACGGAAATACTCGACACCACTTCCAGCTGGGTGGCCGCCGCCAGTTGCTCACGCCCGAGTTGTTTACCCGCACCGATCATGCCGTGGCATTGGGGCAGGGCGTCATTGAACTGCGCATTCAGGTCGCCCAGCTTGGGGTCAGGCACGATCACATTGAAATCCCGCGCCAGGCGCTCGGCCATTTCGGGGGATACACGGCTGAAGGCAAGTACAGTCTTTTTCATCGGGCAGCTACTCCTCGGACTTTTGTTAGAGATGAGTAGCACGCTAACATTCTTGGCCGTCTTGAAGCACCCGGTTTTTTTGGCAGGAACGGATGACCTGTAGGAGCCAACTTGTTGGCGAGGCGGTGTGCCTGCTACTGCGGCTCGCCAACAAGTTGGCTCCTACAGGGAATGCATTCCAATCAGATCAAGCGATATCGCGCACCGCATGGCTCTGCAAATCCGCTTCATGGGCAGCAAGGATTTCCGGCAGCGAGCCGCGCAGGTATTCCACCCAGGTCTTGATCTTCGCGTCCAGATATTGGCGCGACGGGTAGATGGCGTACAGGTTCAGCTCATGGGAGCGGTATTCGGGCAGGACCCGCACCAGCGTACCGTTGCGCAGGCCTTCGATGGCGCAGTAAATCGGCAGAATCCCGACGCCCATGCCACTGCTGATCGCAGCTTCCATGGCGTCCGCCGAATTGACCTGAAACGGTGAGGTATTGATGCTCACGACTTCCTGGCCTTCGGGGCCTGTGAACAGCCATTTTTCCAGCGGGAACACCGGGCTGACCAGTCGCAGGCAAGCGTGGTTGAGCAAGTCGTTGGGCGTGATCGCCATGCCGAAGGTTTTGACGTATTCGGGGGAGGCACACACGATGCTGTACGTAATGCCCAGCCGTTGAGAAACAAACCCCGAATCCGGCAGTTCGCTGGCCAGCACGATGGACACGTCATAGCCTTCTTCGAGCAGGTCCGGCACGCGGTTGGCCATGGTCAGGTCGAACGACACGTCAGGATGGTTGCGCCGGTAGCGGGCAATGGCATCGATCACGTAATGCTGACCCACGCCCGTCATCGAATGCACTTTGAGCTGGCCCGCCGGGCGCGAATGCGCGTCGCTGGCCTCGGCTTCGGCTTCTTCCACATACCCCAGAATCTGCTCACAACGCAGCAGGTAACGCTTGCCGGCTTCGGTGAGCGCGATTCGGCGTGTCGTGCGGTTGAGCAGACGGGTTTGCAAATGGGCTTCAAGGTTCGAAACGGCGCGGGAAACGTTCGCGGTGGTGGTGTCGAGTTGCACGGCGGCCGCCGTGAAGCTACCCGCCTGGGCCACACAGCTGAACGCACGCATGTTTTGCAAGGTATCCATGGGCAGTTCTCTGGAGAGATGGCAAATTGTGACACGAAGTAACTGACCCATGTCAGCATCCCCGTGGATTATCTCCGTTCCTGTAACAAAGATTCACAGTTCTCCCGGCTTATCGGCGCACGTGGCGGTCCCTAGAATCGCGGCACTCAGGTCGTTTCACCTTACGTCGGGAAGCTCTAGCAGTGCGTCGCATCATCCGGGGGGCCGCGCCCCTCAGTGTCTGGGCTTTAACGTTAGTCATCAGCGGCTGCATCGGCACCGGCGGGATCGCACCTCAAGGCAGCGCTTTGCCTGTGGAAAACCTGGCCACCGATCAAGCCATCCAGAATGCCGAGCACGATGCCCACTGGCCCGCTGCCCAGTGGTGGCAGGCCTATGGCGACCCGCAGCTCAACCATTGGATAGAACTGGCCGCCGCCAGCGCGCCGAGCCTGGCCATGGCCGCTGCCCGGGTGCGTCAGGCCAAAGCCATGGCGGGCCTGGCGGAATCTGCCGAGGGGTTGCAGGTCGCTGGCGACGCGTCCCTCAAGCGTCACAACTGGGCCAACGATCAGTTTTACGGCCCAGGCGCCCTCGCCAATACCACCACTTGGGACAACAATGCGTCCCTGGGTTTGAGCTACTCGCTGGATTTCTGGGGTCGGGAAAGCAACGCCAGCGAGAAGGCCCTTGACCTGGCGCACATGAGCGCCGCCCAGGGGCGACAGGCGCAGCTTGAGTTGCAGGACAACATTGTGCGCGCCTACATCCAACTGTCGTTGAATTACGCCCAGCGCGATATCGTCGAAGCGACGCTCGCCCAGCAGCAACAGATTCTTGATCTGGCCCAGCGGCGGCTCAAAGGCGGCATCGGTACTCATTTCGAAGTCAGTCAGGCCGAAACGCCGCTGCCCGAGACCCATCGACAAATCGATGCCCTGGACGAAGCCATCGCCCTGAGCCGCAACCAACTGGCCGCTCTGGCGGGTAAAGGTCCGGGGGAGGGCGCGGCCCTGCAACGGCCGACGCTGTCGCTCACTACCTCACTGAAACTCCCTTCGGCCTTGCCTGCGCAATTGCTTGGCCAGCGCCCGGATGTGGTCGCCAGCCGCTGGGCCGTGGCGGCTCAGGCCCGGGGTATCGATGTGGCCCACGCCGGGTTTTATCCCAACGTCGATCTCATCGGCAATCTGGGTTACATGGCCACTGGCGGCGGCATGCTGGAGTTTCTCGCGGGGCGCAAATTCAATTACAGCGCTGGCCCGGCTGTCAGTTTGCCGATCTTTGATGGCGGACGATTACGGGCGCAATTGGGTGAGGCGTCGGCGGGTTATGACCAAGCGGTGGCGCAGTACAACCAGACCTTGATCAGCGCGCTGAAAAGTATTTCCGATCAGCTCATCCGCCGCGAATCCATGGGCAAGCAGCAGGCGTTTGTCGCCGAGTCGGTGGCTTCTGCGCAAAAGACCTACGACATCGCCAAAATCGCCTACCAGCGCGGGCTGACCGATTACCTCAACGTGCTCAACGCCCAGACCTTGCTGTTTCGTCAGCAACAGATTCAGCAGCAGGTACAGGCCGCGCGCCTGACCGCCCACGCCGAGTTGGTGGTGGCGCTGGGTGGCGGGTTGAGTGCGGGCAGCGATGTGCCAGCCGAAGACAAGACCCAAGCCCCGAAAACCCCCGCGGCGTTGGCGGTGTTTGGGCGGTGAGAATATCAAGTGCACTGAGTTCTGGGCTGGGAACCCCTGACTGTGGGAGCGAATTCATTCGCGAAGAGGCCCGTACACCCGATAAAGGTTTATCGCCTGCAAAATCCCCTTCGCGAATGAATTCGCTCCCACGGGGGATCTCGGTTGCCCTGACGGCGGGTGATTTCTGTGGGAGCGAGGCTTGCCCGCGTCGCCAATATCGCGGACGAGCACCGTTTCCACATGAGATCTGCGGAACCCCGGCCGCGTGCAACCCCTGTGGGAGCGAATTCATTCGCGAAGAGGCCCGTACACCCGATAAAGGTTTATCGCCTGCAAAATCCCCTTCGCGAATGAATTCGCTCCCACGGGGGATCTCGGTTGCCCTGACGGCGGGTGATTTCTGTGGGAGCGAGGCTTGCCCGCGTCGCCAATATCGCGGACGAGCACCGTTTCCACATGAGATCTGCGGAACCCCGGCCGCGTGCAACCCCTGTGGGAGCGAATTCATTCGCGAAGAGGCCCATACACCCGATAAAGGTTTATCGCCTGCAAAATCCCCTTCGCGAATGAATTCGCTCCCACGGGGGATCTCGGTTGCCCTGACGGCGGGTGATTTCTGTGGGAGCGAGGCTTGCCCGCGTCGCCAATATCGCGGACGAGCACCGTTTCCACATGAGATCTGCGGAACCCCGGCCGCGTGCAACCCCTGTGGGAGCGAATTCATTCGCGAAGAGGCCCGTGCATCCGATGAAGATTTGTCGCCTGCAAAATCCCCTTCGCGAATGAATTCGCTCCCACAATTGATCCCCATTTGCCGCAACAGTGATGCACTTTTATGAACCGCATCACCCAACTCCCCTGGCGCCGGGAGTTCAACAGCTGGGCGCGTAGCGACGGAGTCACGTGGATCTACATCTTCAAGGTGCTGATCGCCGCGTTCCTGACCTACTGGCTGGCCCTGCGTCTGGAATTGCCGCAGCCGCGCACGGCGATGATTACCGTGTTCATCGTCATGCAGCCGCAAAGCGGACAGGTGTTCGCCAAGAGTTTCTATCGGCTGCTCGGCACCCTGGCGGGCTCGACGGTGATGGTCGTGCTCATGGCCCTGTTCGCGCAGAACTCCGAGCTGTTCCTCGGCAGCCTGGCGTTGTGGGTGGGTTTTTGTTCGGCAGGCGCTGCGCGTTATCGCAACTTTCGCGCCTACGGTTTCGTACTGGCCGGCTACACCGCCGCCATGGTCGGCCTGCCTGCACTGGCGCATCCGGAAGGCTCTTTCATGGCGGCAGTCTGGCGAGTGCTGGAAATCAGCCTGGGCATCGTTTGCTCTACTGCCGTCACCGCCGCCATCCTGCCGCAAAGCTCCGGCGCGGCCATGCGCAACGCGTTGTATCTGCGTTTCGGCGTGTTTGCCCGCTTTGTCGCCGATGGCCTGCGCGGCAGCAAATCGCGGGACGCCTTCGAAACCGGCAACGTACGCTTTGTCGCCGAAGCCATTGGCCTGGAAGGGCTGCGCAGCGTCACGGTGTTCGAAGACCCGCACATGCGTCGGCGCAATGGTCGGCTCAATCGCCTTAACAGCGAGTTCATGGCAATAACCACGCGCTTCAATGCCTTGCTTCAATTGCTGGAACGCTTGCGTGGCGATGGCGTCAGCCGGGTTGTGATTGCCACCGAGCCGGGTTTGAGTGCGTTGGCGCAGTTGCTGGACGGCTTCGCCAATCGCTTCCTGACCCCCGGCGATGCCGAGCAATTGGTGCGCGAACTGGAAGACTTCAAGGCCAGCCTGCCAGAGCGCGTGCGTGCCCAGCGAGCAGCGCTGGAAGATATCGAGCCCAGCGAAGCCGAGCTGTTGGATTTCCATACCGCTTACGAGTTGCTGTATCGCCTGGTCAGTGACATGCACGACTACGCCCAGACCCACGCATCCTTGGCCGATCACAATCACATCAGGGAAAAGTGGCAGGAGGAATTCCTGCCCAAAACCAGCTGGATGACGGCCGCCGCGGCGGGCATTCGGGCGACCTTTATTCTGTCGCTCATGAGTGTCTATTGGGTGGCGACCGCCTGGCCCAGTGGCGCGACGATGATTCTGGTTTCTGCGGCGACCGTGGCGCTGTCGGCGACCACCAACAACCCCAGGCGCATGTCGTTTCAGATGGCCTGCGGCACCTTGCTCGGCGCGTTGCTGGGCTTTACCGAAACCTTCTTTATTTTCCCGTTCATCGATGGTTTCCCGCTGTTATGCCTGTGCCTGGCGCCGGTTTTCATGCTCGGCGCGTTCCTCGGTTCACGGCCGCAATGGGCGGGTTACGGGTTGGGGTTGCTGATCTTTTTCAGTATTGGTTCAGTGCCGGACAACCTGACGGTCTACAACCCTTACACCTACATCAACGATTACATCGCGATGGTTCTGGGCATGCTGATCTGTGCGGCGGCCGGGGCAATCATTCTGCCGCCCAACAGCCGCTGGATGTGGCGCAGGCTCGAAGGCGATCTGCGCCGTCAGGTGGTGTTCGCCATCAGCGCGCCGCTCAATCGGCTGGGGTCGAGTTTCGAAAGCCAGACCCGCGACCTGATGCACCAGGCCTACGGACTGGCGGCGGGCAAACCGCTGGTGCAGCGTGAACTGCTGCGCTGGATGTTCGTGGTGCTGGAAATCGGCCACGCGATTATCGAGCTGCGCCGCGAACAGGCCATCCTGCCGGTGCATCCGGCCTACGCGCCGTGGCAATCCTGGCGGGTGGCGATTCGGGTGATGGGCCGGGCATTGATCCGCCTGTTCATCCAGCCGGATCACAGCAACCTGCAACGCGCACTGGCGGCGGTGGATCACGCCATCAATCGCGTGCAGAACAGCGACGAACCCTTCGGTCCGCACTTTGATACCTCAGTGCTGCGGCGAGTGAAAAGCTATCTGCACTTCATTCGCTCGTCGCTGCTGGATCCTCAATCCCCATTAGCCAGCCACGCACGGCAAGGATCGATTCATGCCTCGTGAAATCGCTTTTCATGGCCTGTACATGCCCAGCGTCACCGTGCTGTTTCTGATTGCGGTGGTCCTCGCCTGGGCGCTGGACCGGCTGTTTTCAGGCATGGATCTGTACCGGTTTTTCTGGCACCCGGCGCTGCTGCGCCTGAGCCTGTTTGCCTGCATATTCGGCGCCATGGCGCTGACTGTTTACCGTTGATTTTTGAGTAGTCCTGATGAAAAAGCTCTTCAGTCTGATCGCCACATTGCTGGTCTTGGCACTGGCCATCTGGATCGGCCGCACCCTGTGGGTCCACTACATGGACACGCCCTGGACCCGCGATGGCCGGGTGCGCGCCGACATCATCAACGTCGCTGCCGATGTCAGCGGCACCGTGGTTGCCGTGCCGGTGCGCGATAACCAGCAGGTGAAGAAGGGCGACCTGCTGCTGCAAATCGACCCGGAGCACTACGAAGTGGCGGTCAAACAAGCCCAGGCGCTGGTGGCCTCACGCAAGGCCACCTGGGAAATGCGCAAGGTCAACGCCAAGCGCCGCGCCGACATGGACAACCTGGTGATTTCCACCGAAAGCCGCGACGACGCCAGCAACATCGCCACCTCCGCACAGGCTGATTACCAGTTGGCGCTAGCCGGGCTGGAGGCTGCGCAACTGAATCTGCGTCGCACCCGCGTGCTGGCGTCGGTGGACGGTTACGTCACTAACCTCAACGTCCACCCCGGCGACTACGCCCGTATCGGCGACGCGAAGATGGCCGTGGTGGATATGAACTCGTTCTGGGTCTACGGCTTCTTTGAAGAAACCAAACTGCCGCACATCCGTATCGGTGACCCGGCGGACATGCAGCTGATGAGCGGCCAACTGCTTAAAGGCCACGTGGAAAGCATAGCCCGCGGCATCTACGACCGAGATAACCCACAAAGCCGCGAGCTGATCGCCGACGTTAACCCAACCTTCAACTGGGTCCGCCTCGCGCAACGTGTGCCGGTGCGTATCCATCTGGATGAAGTGCCCGCCGACGTGCTGTTGGCAGCGGGGATTACGTGTACGGTGATCGTGAATCCTGAGGCACAACGCTGAAACCTTGTAGGCGCTGCCGCAGGCTGCGAGTCTCGGTGTGCCAGAGATACCCGTCGTAGCGCTTTCGTAAAGCAAACACAGTCCCTGTGGGAGCGAATTCATTCGCGAAGGCACTATCAAGGCCATGAAAATGCATCGGATGTACTGGCCTCTTCGCGAATGAATTCGCTCCCACAGGGATTGTGGCTTGCGTTGGTTTCGCGTTTGTTCAGGTAGATCACTATTGCCCTGGGTTTTTTCGGATAGATCGCGGTCCTGCAGGCGCTGCCGAAGGCTGCGAAGCGCGGTGCATCAGGCAAACCGCCTTCCCAGCCTTCGGCAGCTCCTACAGATGGCGCGTCATCCACGACTACAGAGAAAACAATTTAAGCGTCGCCTCAATGCCAAGGCTTGCTTCAGAAGCAGCCGTTTTTTGCGTAGCGCGGCCAAAGGTTCGCCGAGCCAGCTCCTGCTCCAGTCGCGTCTGGTTGATCCGTGCGGATCTGCGCAGCCCGTCGAGGTTGGGGATAAATACGCCGTTCTTGTCATAGGCGCCGACAATGGCCGAAGGCGGTATTTCGCTGGCGTAATTAATCTCGACCGGGGCGAGATCAAGTTTCGGAGAGTGAGGGTAGCGGGCCGCAAAATCATTGGCGTACAGGTGATAACCGTCGAGTTTGCGGGCATCGATGAGGTAAGTATGGCCACCTTTGGCGCCGCCGTAAGTGAAGGCCCCGACATGGTCTTTGTCATAGAACACCGAGGTGGAAATACCTCGGCCATCCAGGTCCAGAGCGTCATGGCCGCCACCAAATCCGCCCCTGACGCCGGTCGCCTGATGAATGTCTTTTTCCAGCTCCGCAGCCGGGGTTCGCAACTTGAAGCCCTTCTTGAAGATGACCTCCGGGCTGCGTGTATCGCCGCGAAACACGAAGCCGCGGTAGACCGTGATGTCATGGGGTTCGATGAATTTCTGCAGGAACCGCCCGTGCTTTTCCACCCATAGCTGTGTTGCCTGCGGGCCTTTTCTAAAGTCGGCGTTGAGTTTCAATTCCAGGGTGCGCATTTTCACCGAATGCCTGGACTGCTCCAGAGCATCGACCAGATAGGGCGTTGCTGAAACGGGCAGATTTTTGCTGTTCAAAATAGTTTTGAGCCGCTGTCCAAGTTGGGTCCTGGCCAGCGCTGACAACCCTCGACCAGACATTTTGAACACCAGCGGACCGATCACTTCGGCGAGAACGCCGATGATGGCCGCACGGTATAAATCATCGGCAACTTCGGGCAGATCCTCCAACTGAGCACGCAAAGCGTCGGTGGCAGCAGATGCAATACCAAGCAAGAACGCGATGAAAAGCCTCACGGGGACCAGCGATACGCTTAATGGCAGCGTGATACCCAGCGACAAAGCTGCCAATAGAGAACCGCTCAACTCCAGCACCGCATCAGCAAGCCGCTCTGAATCAGTCGACACCAGCGTATCGATATCCGACAACAAGCGCTGGTAACTCAAATCGAACAGCTCGTTGGCGATATCGTGACTTGCATGAAATGTGACGGGAGCCACCCAGTAGTACTTGGTCTCGAATCCGCGGAAATATTTCACATCTTCATTGCCCGGCCTTATTCGGTGATAAAGCGGGATGCGGGCCAGTATTTTGTTACGCAGCACGGTGCTTTTTTCAATCAAAGTGCGGAACTGCTCAAAGCCGCGCGGTATGGCATAGACCGATTTCTGTTGCGCCTCGTTGCCCAGAAAAACCAGTAAACCTGCTGATGTCTGATCGTCGTAATATTCAGGCACGGGCAGAAAAACCGCCCTTTCCAGCTTGACCCTCGACGCTCCTTCAAACTGCACCAGCTGTGGTTCAATCCAGCCATTCAAGTAATCACTGCCCAGTGTATGAAGCGCTGTGCCGGCGGTGTTGCGCTCCATATAGCGACGAATGAGGTTATCCAGTTCGTGTCGCGTGAGCAGCAAGGAAAGGTCTTTGACATGGGGCGGCTTGAAATACGCCTCAACCTCGTCTTTGTAGCGTTCCTGCAGGTCCACCGTGTCGAACAGATGGCGCAGTTCAGATGGGAACCCGGCAGGCCAACGGATGCGCAGTGTGGTGGCTTGTTTAAGGTCATGCCGGAAGAAGTCAGTGACTATCTGGTGCAGTTCAAAAGTCGCGACTTTGAGGGGCGGCGTCGTGGCGCCGAGGAAACCGCTGGGGCGCGCGTCCCGGTATTCAACGTTGATCTTCATGTTGCTGGTGACTTGAGCCTTGAACGCCTCATCCATGGTCGAGCGCATGACTTCTGTGCGAATGAAATTGTCGATAAAGGCGGCGGGGGAAAGCAGGGTAGGCTGGGAAACGGTATCGATCAATTCGGCGAGTTCGAGGGCCAATGTATCGATATTCGCAGGGACTGCAACGGCTTGGTCTGACAGCATGGTGCCCATTTATCACTCCTTTGATAAAGGCAATGGCAGCGCATGGGTATGCGCTGCTCATCAACAAATATAGAGGGAGTGATTTTTGTGAGCCGTAGGACTTTTCGTTGTTTTGGCTGGAAATGGCTACCGCCAATGCTCAAGGGTTAGACGCGGTTTGTAGGATCTACCGAAGTATGCGAAAGCGTTTTGCCTGATACACCGGGATTCGCAGCCTTCTGCAACTCCTACAGTATTCGTTCAGCGTAAATACCGCCTGAGCATCGCCCGCACAATGACTTTATGCGCCGGAGCCACAAACACCATATACAGCCGACCCAGCCAGTTATGGTTATGCACAACCGTGGCAACGGTCAGATCACAGCCTTGGGGCGTGTGCTGGCGATAGATGGAGACCTGCACATTCAGGTGCTTGTCGTTGTCGCCCATGATCACTTCGTCCTGGGCCAGATAGACGAGCGTGAAAATGCCGATCCGGTCACCGATGGCGTATGTATCAAGCGGCTTTTTTCGATTCAGGTTGGACATCGCACCCAGGTTCTTCAAACCCAGCAGCGAGACGATTTTATTGCGGCAGCTCATCAGGAATTCGACCCATGCCGGCGTCGAACCCAGGACCTGCATGGCGAGTTTCAGCATGGGCTCATGATTGGGCGGCACAGAGATTCTGTAGGCGTCGCAGAAACTGGCGTCCCGGCTGGAAGGGTAGATTTCACTGCCTGGAATCGGGTCGGTGACGGTGATCATAGAATTTTGTCCAAACCGAAACGCTGCTTGAGTTTGCCGTCCAGCAGCTTTTCAGGCAGCAGCCATGCGATTAGCGGCAAGACCCGCGAGCCGTTACCCAGACGCAACAAACGTGGTGGTTCGGCTTGTTGCACGGCGCGCAGCAAGTCGCGGGCGAAATCGGTGGCGGGAGTGGGGTTGTCTTGGGAGGCTTTGGCCCTGGCTCGAATGCCTTCACGCAGAGGCCACCAGGGGGATTGTTCGCTGATTAGCTGTTCGGCCTCGTGACTGGCGTTTTTCGCGAAGCTGGTGGCAATCGCGCCGGGCTGAACTTCCATGACCTGAATCGAAAACGGCGCCAGCTCAAGACGCAACGCCTCGCTCAAGGCATGCACCGCCGCCTTGGACGCGCAATACGCACCCGCAAACGGCGTGACCAGCACTCCTGACACACTGCCGATATTCACCACCAGACCTTTATTACGGCGCAGCGCCGGAAACAGCGCCCGGGTCACGCCCACCACGGAAAACACGTTGGTTTCGAACTGGCGCTGCATGGCTTCGACGCCACCATCGAGCAGCGGCCCCATGGCACCGTAACCGGCGTTGTTGATCAACACATCCAGCCCTTCAAACCCCGCGGCCAAGCGTTCCAGCGCCGGGCCGTCATTGACGTCCAGTTGCACGCCGATGAAGCCCGCAGCATTCAGCGCAGCAACGTCCTCAGCCTTGCGCGCCGTGGCACAGACCTCATACCCCGCAGCTTTGAACGCGTCAGCCAGTGCGCGGCCAATGCCGGTGGAACAGCCAGTGATGAGGACATTGGGCATGTAAATATTCCTTTAAAAGTTAGTCCGCGAAACTGCCTTGTAAATGCTCAGCCCGAAATTCCAGGGTCTGCGGTCGATAACCTGGCCGCAGGTTGGGCAGCGGCAAGCAATCCTGCCACTGACTGCCCGCCTGCAGATCGCCGGGGCCACGGTAGCGCGGGCCTGCATAAGCGTCGTCGGTGAGGTTGACGGTATCGCCGGGTGCGTAAGCTGCGACTCGCCAGCGCAGTTCACGCAGGGGGACTTTGTTGGTGTTGTCGATCAGTACCAGCAACGGTTTGCCTGCTGGGCATTGGTCGGGAGCGTAGTCCATGCGCAAACCCAGGCGTTCCAGCTGGCGGGTTTCCTGGCTGTCTTGCCAGATGACGACCATCGCCACGATACCCAGGCCCGCCGCAGCTGCCAGTGATACGGGCAGGGCCTTGGCCGGGTAACGCAACAGCAGGACCAGCCAGGTCAGAATAAGCAATGCGCCGAACAACATGAGTCGCGCCTCGTGAACGGAGAAGCGAGCATCGTACCGAAAGCAGGGTGGGGGGTGGTAATGGTGATGAGCCCTGCTTTGGGCCGTCATCGGGCAGCCTTTCGAGTTGTCTGCGACTGATTCATTGCGCGCAGTACATCGTTATCGCGCAGATTGCTTATGAGGTGCATTAGTTGAGCGCCTGAACAGGCAAGGCGCTCATCCTTGATTCAAGGCCTGGTGATCTTGATTTCCTTGGACCGAGTGCCCACGGCCAATTGGCCGCCGATCCAGAGATATGGCCAGATCACGACTTTTTCCTCCACAGTGAACGTTTTGTTGAGTCTGTCTCTGGTGATCAGATCTTCAGTGTCCTTGTGAGGTTTGTAGGGGAGCCGTTTATCCGAGATGTACGAAATCGGAAACCTATCGCCCCTGATCAGGAACGCGACCCCTTCGAACTCATCCGCCATTTGCGGCAGCACGATCCTGAAGCGCTCGTTCGCTATGTGAGCGGGCAACTCATGGGCAATCGACGCTTCTCGGATGTAAGGCGTGCTTGTGACGACCTGCTTACCTGCTCGCAACAAGGCTTCGAGGTCCTCAAAGGTGGGTGTTTGGGCTTGCCCCTTTTTATCCTTGCTCATTTCAGTAGTCCTTTTTGGTATGCAATCCTTTAGCAGCGGTGCATGGCCAGGCCAAGTACCCCAAGCTGTTCATGAGGTGCGTAGAAGGGTTCAGGTGACGACGGTATAAGTTTTGGTGGATGTGCCTCTGTACCACTGATCTTGATAATGGAATTGAAGCTCGAACTCGAATCTGTCTCCGATTTTGAAAAGGTTATTTATATCCGCTGCGCTATAAATGGCCTCTGTGTCTACGCCCGGCAATATGTAGGTCTGCTTTATCATGAGCCCAAACCCGACGGGTGGGACAAATAGAGTTCTCTCGTAGAGGGTACTAAATGTGGGCATGACCACGGTGAACCCTCCGTTTGCGACGGCTAACCGAATCTGGTCGCTGCCTAACGTGACCTCTCGAATGTAGGGCTCGGGGAATTGTGTCTTGGTATCCGGAAGGGGAGGTGATTTACGGGGATCATCAGAAGCTTTCATTTCAATAGTCCTTTTGTTTATTAATCCAATAACAAATCCCGATTGCCTGGCGATTTGTAAAATTCAGCCTAATCCGGTTCAGCACGGCGCAGTACTGTCATAAATGACAGTCGCCGACAGATGGCGCGTTGTGAAAGAGCTGCCGAAGGCTGCGAAGGCGGCTTGCCTGATGCACTGCGATTCGCAGCCTTCGGCAGCTCCTACAGGGAAGGTGGTGGTTTTCAGGCGAAAAAAAACCTCAACAACCTACTGCGGATGGGGATACGCAAAAGGTTGTTGAGGTGTACTGCTCGATGCAGCTAAAGGGAAATCAGCGAGCGATGGTTTGTGTCTTCACACCCGCTTCCAGTGCGCCCGAACGGCCGTAGATGTCTTCGAAGCGTTCGATGTCGTCTTCGCCCAGGTAGCTGCCCGATTGCACTTCGATGATTTCCAATGGAATCTTGCCTGGGTTTTTCAGGCGATGGACCGAAGCGATCGGGATGTAGGTGGACTGGTTTTCAGTCAGCAGGAACACGTTTTCATCGCAGGTGACCTGGGCTGTGCCCGATACCACGATCCAGTGTTCAGCGCGGTGGTGGTGCATTTGCAGGGACAGGCTGGCACCCGGCTTGACCGAGATGCGCTTGACCTGGAAGCGGCCGCCCATGTCCACCGAGTCGTAGGAGCCCCACGGACGATAGACTTCGAGGTGGTTCTGGGTTTCGCTGCGGCCTTGCTCATTGAGCGTGGCGACCATCTGCTTGACGCCTTGAACCTTGTCTTTGTGGGCAATCATCATGGCGTCTTTGGTTTCGACGACCACGATGTTGTCCAGGCCGATCACCGAGACCAGCTTGCCGTTGCCGTGGATCATGCAGTTGCGGCTGTCTTGCAGGACGACGTCGCCCTTGGTGACGTTGCCGTTGCTGTCTTTTTCCTGCACAGCCCACAACGAGGACCAGCAACCGACGTCGCTCCAGCCAGCGCTCAATGGCACAACGCAGGCGCGCTGGGTTTTTTCCATCACGGCGTAGTCGATGGAGTTGTCCGGGCAGCAGGCGAAGGTGGCTTCGTCGATGTCGATGGTGGAGCCGTCGTTCTTGCTGCGCTCCAGGGTCATCATGCAGGTGTCATAGATGTCCGGATCGTGCTTTTTCAGCTCTTCGAGGAAGCGGCTGGCGCGGAACAGGAACATGCCGCTGTTCCAGAAGTAACCGCCTGCTTCAACGAATTCGGCCGCGCGTTTCTCGTCCGGTTTTTCAACGAATTGCGACACCCGGCTCACGCCTTCCGGCAGCAGCGCGTCAGCGGTGGACTTGATGTAGCCGTAGCCGGTTTCAGGCTTGGTGGCCGGTACGCCGAACAGCACCATTTCGCCACGCTCGGCGGCAACGGTGGCCAGGGCCAGCGCGCGTTGCAGGGCTTTCTGGTCGTCGATCACGTGGTCGGCTGGCAGCACCAGCATCAGCTCATCGTTGCCTTCGCTGAGCAGCAGCATCGCGGTGATGGCGACGGCTGGCGCAGTGTTGCGGCCGAACGGTTCCATGATCACGGACTGGGTTTCCAGATCCAGTGCGGCCAACTGCTCGTTGACGATGAAGCGGTGATCCTTGTTGCAGACCACGATCGGGTCTTGCATGCCGTCGAACTTGAGGCGTTCGAGGGTTTGCTGGAAGAGGGTGTGTTCACCGGTCAGGGCCAGGAACTGTTTTGGGAATTGCTTACGCGAAAGCGGCCAGAGTCGTGAACCGCTACCGCCTGACAAGATCACTGGAATCATTTTGTATCTCCAAGAGCATTTCGAAATGGGCTGTACGTCGGTCTGTCGTTTCAGTCTTTTTCTTATTCCGTTTCGACCGCTGCGCCCGCAGGCGCAGCGACCGATTCAATACTTAGCGCGTCGCTACCGGTGGCTTGACCCACACTGGCGACAGGCTGCTGCCGCTACCGGTGATGTACAGCACGGCGGCTTCGCCACGCTCCAGCGCAACCGGCTTGAGGTCAGTGACTTTCTTGTCGCCGTCGTACAGCGCCAGGCTCACTTTCACCGGGTTGATTTCACGCTCGCCGGTGCCTTTGGCGGCAACGGTCTTGACCACGTCGGTCTTGCCGTCAGCGGTCTTCAAGGTCAGGGCCTTGTCGCTGAGGTTCTGCACGCGCACCAGGGACTTCTGTTTGTTCTTGAATGGCGGCTCTTCAACCAGTTGCGGCTTGCCGCTGGCGTTGTTGACCAGGGTGTAATAGTGATCGCCCGCCAGTTTCACAGGTACGGTCTGGCTGCCGAGCTTGGCGCTGTAGTCGCCCTGTGGCATGAAGCTGAACGCGGTGCTGCCTTGCGGAGCGACTTCGTTGAGGTTGGTGTTGCCTACCGTCGCGGTGATTTCTGTGCTGCTGGCGTTATAGACACGCACGAAGGTCGAGCCTTTTGGTGCGGTCGGGCCGTACAGTGCCGAGTCACCGGCGAACGCTTGCAGGGAAAACAGGCTGATGCCAGCGACGAGGGCGCAGGTTTTCAACAGGCCTTTTTTGCCGTTGCGGGTGGTTGGCAGCAGGTTCGAATGAGTTTGGAAGGTCATTTCGGGTAGTCCTCTCAGTTTTGCGCCTGGGTAGGCGACTCGGAAGATTTGGCGTTAATGGCCAGATTTTGTTGCGATTCACCGGCCTTCTTGAGTTCTGCGATCCACTTCGGATCGAACTCCTTAAGGTCGTTGTGTGCGGGCAGATAGCGTTCCGGGAATTCCCAGATCAGCACCTGTGGCGGGCTGCTCTTGAACGCATCGGTTTGCAAATACTTGAGCATCGGCAGGATCGGGCCGTGGCCGTCTTCTGCGTAATTCACGACGTCGCTGTGCAGGGCCTGCTTGAGCGCCCCGACGAAATTCCAGTTCGGGTTGGCGCTGTAGCTGGTGCCAACCAGGCCGACGGCTACATCGCTGTCGGCGAACAGTGCGTCGTCGCCTTGAGCGTCAGTGGCCACCGGGTCAGTGCTGCGTTGCTGCAGTTGATCCGGTTGTGGCAACAGGTTGCTGAACAGTGGGTCCAGTGGCAGGAAGTTGGTCAGGTCGCCTTTGTAGGGTGCTGTTTCCTTGGCCTGAGTGACGAACTTCTCAGGCTCACCGCTCAATGGCGTCTGCTGGGCAATGACTTCGCTCAATTGCTTGGCGACGACTTCAGCACCCATCGGCGTCCAGTGGGTATCGGTGCGCAGGAACACCTGGCCGTGTTGCTTGGCGCCTTGCAGTGGAGCCAGCAGGTCCGGTGCCACCAGGCCAGCCTGTGCCGCCTGGGCATGGAACTGCTGATACAGATCGGTGTGCAGGGACGCAGGCTTGGTATCGCCCATGTGCTCCGGATACAGACGGGTCTTGGCCGGGATGATCGCCAGCACCAGTTGTGTGCCTTGGGCTTTCAGCGCGTCGCGTACGCCCTGGATGATTGCCAGGTTGTCCGCTTCGTTCTGTTCGCCGTTGGCCACCGCGTCGAACTCTTCATCGGTGTACAGCCACTGGTCCTTGCCCAACACGACGCCAGGGCGTCCTTCGTTGAACAGCTTGTAGTCCAGCGCCGCCCAGAGGTTGGTGCCCAGGCGCTTGATCGGAAACTCTTCGTCGTAATGGGTTTCCGCCGCCTTGCTCCATTTGCCGTTGAGCACGGTGGTTTCTGCCGACGTCGAGAAGCTGGCGAAACTGCGCAGCGACCAGGCACCCAGACCCAACAGGATGGCCAGGAACAGGGCGATGTAGAGGATGCGTAACGAACGGGTCATGTCAGGCTCCTCAGAATTGGAAGTAAAGGAACGGCGAGAAGCTTTGTGCCGAGAGTTTGAGAATCGATGCAATGAACAGCAGCAGGATCAGTGCGCGCATTGCGTAGCGTGGCCAGTCAGCAACCCAGTAAGCGGGCTGCACTTGAGCCTCGGTGCCGACGATGTAGCCCGGCTGATGAATGCTGTCTGGCTTGTCGCCCGGTACCGCTTTGATCATGCCTGGCTGTGCGGTGGCAGGGCCGTCGGCCTGCACGCCCAGATCCGGCGTGTTCTTGCTCGCTGCCTTGTCGGCAGGGCGGTTGGCGTAGAAATCACGCAGCCCGAAGAACGCCAGGGTGGCGTACGCCACGACCATGGTCGCCACTTGCAGACCGGTGAGACTGGCCTGGTTGAGTTCGGAAAGGTTCCAGTCACCGAAGCTGAACATCGCGCCATACATCCGGCCCGCCACGTGCAGGTTTTCGGAGCGGAAAATCACCCAGCCTATGACCACCAAAAGGAAGGTCAGTGCCCAGCGGATCACATTAAAACTGCGCGGCGTGGTGTTGATGCCGACGGCTTTTTCGATCGCCAGCCAGATACCGTGCCACGCGCCCCAGATCACGTAAGTGATGTTCGCGCCGTGCCACAGACCGCCGAGCAGCATGGTCAGGAACAGGTTGCGATAGGTCGCGAACTTGCCACCACGGTTGCCGCCCAGGGTGATGTACAGGTAGTCACGCAGCCAGGTGGAGAGGCTGATGTGCCAGCGACGCCAGAACTCGGTGATCGACTGACTGATGTACGGCTGTTTGAAGTTTTCCATGAAGCGGAAACCCATCATCAAGCCCAGGCCGATGGCCATGTCGCTGTAGCCGGAGAAGTCGAAGTACAACTGCGCGGTGTAGGCCAGTGCGCCCAGCCAGGCGTCGCCCGTGGTCGGGTTCTGCAGGGCAAAGCAGTGGTCGGCCACAACCGCCAGGGTGTCGGCGATGAACACTTTCTTGATGAAGCCCTGCATGAACCGCGTGCAGCCTTCGGAGAACTTGTCCAGGGTGTGGGTACGGTTATTGAACTGGTCTGCCAGGTCACGGAAACGCAACACGGGACCGGCAATCAGGTGCGGGAAAATTGCCACGAACGCTGCAAAGTCGATCAGGTTGCGCGTAGCGGGGGTGTCACCGCGATAGACGTCGATGATGTAGCTGATGGACTCGAAGACGTAGAACGAGATCCCGATCGGCAACAGCACATGGGTCAGGATGAACGGCTCCAGACCGACGGAGGTCATCATCGCGTTGATGCTGTCCACGCCGAAGTTGGCGTATTTGAAGTAACCCAGGATGCCCAGGTCGACGACCACGCCCAGCAACAGCCAGCGTTGCGCAGGTTTGGTGCGAACGCCTGCCGCACCTACTCTCAGGCCGATCCAGTAGTTCCATACGGTGACGCCAATGAACAGCGCGAGGAAGTCCACGCGCCACCAGGCATAGAACACATAACTGGCAACCAGCAGCAGCAGATTGCGATAACGTTGCCCGCTCAGGTAGTACAAGCCGAGAAAGATCGGCAAGAACAGGAACAGGAACACGTTGGATGAGAAAACCATCCTGATATCTCCGTTTATCCAGCAGTCAAAGGCCGAAGCCCCCCCAAACCCCCCATCAAAAACATAGGGGTTGTCGCAGTACCTGTAGGAGCTGCCGAAGGCTGCGAAAAGGTCGGCACGACCTTCATTCGATTCACCCGTCAGCGACTGCTTCGCAGCCGTTCGCAGCCTGCGGCAGCTCCTACAGTTCAGTTATGAATCAACCGCCTTTGTCACCCTTCTCATGCTCAGGGTCGAAGACCTTGGTCAGGTCGCCGCCCAGGCGGAAGGTTTTGAAGGGTTGTTTTTCGTGCTTGTCTTCAAGCGTTTGCGGGCTGCAGGTGTAGAGCGAGCAGTAGGGTTCCAGCCAGGCAAATTTCGGATCTTTCTTGAGGTCCGTCATGTCCTGTTTCTCGCCGTTTTTCGCGGCGAACTGGCTTGGGTCTTTGACACCCGCCAGCACTCGGTCACCCAGACGCTTCAACGCGCCGTTGTTTTCCGGACGCAGGTCCAGGCCGTTGGCCTGGGCGAAGCTGGCGATCATGGCCAGTGGCGGCAAGGCGTAGTTGTGATACGACAGAGCCCGCTGGCGACGCTTCATCTCGTTGGGCAGGAAACCTTCCGGATCCACCTGATTGGCGGCGACTTTGTATTCCTTGATTGCCCAGTCGAACAGGTCCTGACGGTTGGTGGCGACGGCCGTTGCCATCACCGACCAGGCTGCCCAGTACGAGTGGTTGTTGATTTTTTCCAGCGGCAGATTGCTCCAGTCAGAGACCACCTGATCAGCCAGTTTGCTGAACCAGGCTTCAATGATCTTCGCCTCACCCTGGCGGTTGGCCAGTGGTTTGGAATCGGAGAACTTCAAGCGCAGGTAGGCTGAGGACATGCTGCCCAGCGCCCATTTGCGCATCGACTTGCCGGTGTGGTTGAACTCGGTGGACTCCAGTGCATCGGCCTTGGCCCATGTCGTCATCATGTTCAACGCACAATCGAGCTGTTCCGGACGACCGTCGCGCATGTACTGCATCACGACTTTGCTCACACCACGCTCAAGGGTGGTGATGTCTTTGGTCGCGCTGCGAAAGGCTTCCTCGGACTGCTCGTTCAAGGTCGCACGGGCCTTGTCCGAACCTTCGTATTTGCTGCGAAACACCAGTTTGTCGGTGTAAGGCTTGGGAATGGCTTCACAACTGAAATTGTGGTCGCCGGTTTTCATCTTTTCGATGGGAGCGTCGTAACCCTTTGGCGGCACGAGATTCGCCGCGCTGGCTGCGCCGGCGAACATCGCCAGCGACAGAAGGGTAGGGAGCATCAGTTTCGGAGTCTGCATAAATGGCCTCATAACCCGGCCTGCGCGGTTTGCTGCGCAGTACCTGGGAACACGTTGCGTTTGCATACTTTCGCTTCGACTTTCTGGGGTGCAGCGCCCGCTTCCGGACCCTGGATTTCCAGTGCGAGCAGCTGCTGGTCAGCCCAGTCTTCATCTGTTCGCAGTTCGAAGGAGAAGCGCCCGTCTGTATCGGATGTTTCCGGTTTTTCGATTTTCAGGTCTTCGTGACGACCGTTCATGTACCAGAGCCTGGCCTGAAGGACCTTGACCGAAGGATCTGCGTAACGAATGTCGATCTGGTTGCTGCCGTTGCGGATGTTCTTGATGCCGTTCTTGCCGTTGACCAGCACTTCATTGGTGCCGGTTTTGAGCGAAGTGCTCGCACTCATCACAGCCGGTTTGCCTTCGCAGCCGTTGTCCAGCAGCGACATCATCTGGCGATAGATGGTTTCCTGGTCCAGGCGGTACAGCGGCGAGAACTCCCAGATGAGAATTTTCGGAGGACGCTTCTGGAAGTCTTCGCTGCCCAGGTACTGGATCATCGAGCCTTCCAGACCGCCGCCAGGGAAAGCGACGTTGAGGATGTCGGCGCCGATGTATTCCTGCAGGAAGCCCGCAAAGTTGTAGTTCTTGCCGCTGTGGCTGGTGCCGACCAGGGTGATTTCCGGGTTGCCGGAATCGCCGAACAAGTCGCCATCGGCCGCTTCGCCTTTAGGCTCGGTGGTGAACTGGTCCATGTACTGGACCGCGTAAGTGTTGCCGCACAGTTGCGCTGCCATGTTGTGCAGAGTGCCGGTCTTGCCCATGCGCCCGGAGACGTGGCTTTCGAATTCACGCTTGGGGATGTCGGCGAAACCCGGAACCTTCTTCACGGTTTCAGCGACGATTTTCGCCGTGCGCTGGGCGCCGTATGGCGTCCAGTGCTGGTCACCGCGGAAGTAGAAATCGTGAGCCTGCTGTTCGTTGGTCAGCGGCGACAGGTCAGGTACCCAGTAGCCCATCTTGTCGAAGCGACCGAGCATGGCTTTGTAGTTGTTCAGGGCTTTTTCATAGTCGAACTTGTCGCGTTCAGCCGGGAACAGTTTGTTGCGATCCACCAGGCCACGGGTCGGCTGATAAACCACCACCAACTCGACGCCCTTGCTCTTGAAGGCATCGTGCAGCTGCTTCATGCGGCGATAGCCTTCAGGCGTGGTGTCGAATTCGGTCCGCAGGTCTTCCTGGGTCCGGAACAGCCAGTCGCCTTGAGCCTGCACCAGCGTGGTGAAGTTCTGCTGATAACGCGTGGTGTAGTTCTTTGCGTCATGGGCTTCAGGACACAGTTGGCAGCAAGGCTCAGCCGTGAAAACCGGGGCCTGCACCTGGTCTGCGCGAACGCCGCTGCTGATTGCAATCAGTGCTGCGGTCAGGCCGGACAGGCTGAGTAACTTGATCGAGTGTGCGTGCATAAACATTACCTTCTCAGTCCCGAAGTTCTTTCTGGCTTTCGACCGGATCGATCAACACTGCTTTCTGCTGGCGCACCAGCAGGTCGAGGATTTCGTCCTGACGTTCGCCCAGGACGCCGTTGAGGCTGATGCCGTTGGATTTGGTCGGCGCCAGCATGGCCACGCGGTACAGCTCGATACTCAGGGGCGAATCGATGGACAGCGGGCCGGAGTTATTGCCGGTCAACTCGCCGCCCACCACGATCAGCGACACCTTGGTATCGAACGGGTCGAGGGCGATGTCACGGTCGGTGTTGCTCAGGTCCTTGATGTGGCCGTAGACCCCCATCAGACCGTTGGCCATGGCTTTGTTCTCGTACAGCTTGATGTTCACGCTGTTACGAACCCGAATCCCGTGGCGACGGTTGGCGATGACTTTGTTGCCCCAGAGCAGGTTGTCGCCGCTTTCGTACAGGGTGATGCCGTCGGTGTGGTTCTGGTAAATCTCGTTGTAGGCGACGATGTTGTTGACGCTGTTACGGTCCAGCACCAGGCCGGACAATTTGTTGTCGTGGCTTTTGTTGTTGAAGATGAAGCTGTCGTTCACCTCACGGGAAATAATGATCCCGTGCTTCTTCTTGGTCCCGTACACGTCGTTTTCGGCAATGATCAGACCGTGGGAACGGTCGTGTGGGTCGATGCCGTAGACGATGTTGTCGCGGTAGGTGCTGCCCTTGACCACGAAGTCGCGGGTCTCGTAGCAGTAGAAGCCGTACCACATGTCCGAGAACTCCGAGCCGACGATCCAGCCGGTCGGATCAGGCTTGTTCATCACCTTGACCATGTTCGGCGTGTACTGGGAAATACTCACGCCGTAGGACTTGCTCTGGTTGTAGCCCAGGCTCGCCATCTTGGTGTTGATGATGTACGTCTGCGATCCGCCCCAGGACAGCAGGAACGGACGGAATTCATTAGGCGTGCGGAACGTCGCCAGATGATTGTCTTTTTCACGCCAGCCGTTGATCTGGGTGTCGCTGGTGAACAGCTTGCCTTCAACGACCAGGAACGAGCCTTTCTCCTGGGACAGACGCAGCTCTTTGGTCTTTTTATCGACCTCGAGAATGCCGTCGGCCTTGACCAGAATCGGCAGGCGAGCAACGTAGACGCCCGGCGAGACTTCGCTCAGGAATTGCTTCGGCACCTTCTTCGCCAGGTCCTGAAGGTTCATGTAGCCACCTTCGACGACGATGGCCTGGGGGATGCCTTGTTGGCGGGCTACCCATTCAGCCATCTTGTTGTCGCCGCCGATGAATTCCTTCAGGCCGGCTTCATCCATCATCCGGCTGACCCGAACCTTGCCCACTTTGCTGCGCACGATTTTCTTTGCGGCGGCCTCGGCGGTGTAGCCGCTGAGGTCCGGCAGCGTAGGTTTTTCCATGTGCAGCGTGGCGGCATCAGGGCTGGTGATGGTGTAGTTTTTTGCCTGTTGCAGCTCTTTGACCACCGCAGCATTTTCCGCCTCGACGGGAGCTACTACAGGGGTGTTGGCCATGGCGGAGCTGGCGAGCAACAGCGCACTGCTCAGCACTGCGCTTTCGAGCAATGCATGGGGCCATGCGCGGCTGCGCAGACGGCTTGCTTGACTGTTCATCTCATCGCACTCCTTTCGCGTTTGCATCAGAAGCGCCAGATGACGTCAACGACGGCGCGGTGCATGTAGCTGTCTACCTGGCTGCCATAGGCATCGCCCGGTTTGAACACACCGGCACGCAGGCGAACCAGAGCCGATGGATCATCCATCGATTGGCTGATGGACGCAGGCAGCAGGCCGCTCTTGAAGTATTTGGTCACGACCAGGTCCATTTCCTGACCCAGGTCTTTATTGCCGTCAGTGGTCAACGGCAGGGAAGACAGGACTCCGCTTTCCTCTGCGCCCACAGCGTTGATGCCCGAGGTGCCGATGCGGGCATTGCCGTCCGTACGACGGAAGTTGTGGTAGATCAGCGATGCGTCGTATTCGTCGCGCAACTGCCAGGAGGCGAACAGCGAGCCGCTTTCCACGTTGGCCATTTCGCCCTGGAAGGCTTCACCGAAGCGGTGTACGCGCGAGCGGGTACCGGTCCAGTTCGAGCGGTTGGATTCCAGACCGTTCTGTTCGTATTCCTTGCTGGCGCGCGAGTACGCGGCGCCCACTTGCCATTGCGGATCCAGGCGCAGACGCAGACCCAGGTCAGTGGCCCAGCCATTGACGTTGTTGTTGGTCTTGTCGCCAGCCTGATACGTGCCGTCAGGCTGAGCGATGGCCGCGATCTGGCTGCGATCACCGGACAGCCAGGTCACGCTGCCCCAGTAATTGACCGTGTTGGTGTTGCGATGGTTGTAAGCATCGCTGTTGGCTTGCAGGCCCAGCCAGGTGAGGTCGCCGTTGGATGTCTTGTCCAGATCGTCGAGGTTTTCGCCCGGCTTTTTCAGGTTGCCGTCGTCCTGGCTGTGATGCGCACGCACACCCGCCCATTGACCTGGCGTCCACTGGTAGCTGACGTCACCGAAGATGTGTTTACGGTCTTCGTCCTGCGGGGACAATTCGGTCAGGTCGGTGCGGTATTCGCTGAAGCGTTGAGCCACGCCGACGTCTGCCTTGAGCAGAGTGGTGTCGAAGAGCCAGTTCACCGATTCGATGTTGGTGTCATGCCATTGGCCGTCGTCGTTGCGCAGGCGCTGGCGACCGATTTTGAGCTTCTCGCCAGGGTAGGGCGTGAAGCCGCTGTAGGCGATCCAGAATTCACGCAGGGCCAGGTAGCTCTTTTCGACTTTACGGTCGCTGGAGTTGCCGCGCGCCTGAGTGGTTTCCTCGGTGGTGGAGTCGGTCTGTTCCAGAGGGTCGGTCTGAATGGTGTCAGTGGCGGTCACCACCTGACCCATCGCGTAACCACTCCAGTTACCACGCTCGCCGTATACCCAGGGACGCAGGTCAAGACCGATACCGTTGACGTCGCCGCCGGAACGGGTGCCCAGGTCGCGGTCGTCTTCGGCCTGGCCGGTGACTTTTACTTCAAGGCCGAAGTTCTTGTCTTCGGTCATGGCGGCCAATGTCGGCGTCGCCCACAACAGGGTAAAGCCAAGACCCAGGCCAGCGGCCATCAGGGAATTCAACTTCATAGTGGTTTTTCCTCGCCGTCATCTTCTTTCAGGGCTTGCAGGGCCAGCGCGTTCTGGCTGGTTGCGCCCCGCACGTTCTGCTCTTGTTGCAACAGCCGTTGGGCGGTGGCGAGCTTTTCTGGCGGTAGTGCTGCGCTCAGTTGCTGCGCGAGTTCGGTGGCAGCCGGGGTCGGCGCGGGTTGTTGCACAGCCAGTTGGCTGAACACCCAGGCGTTGACCGGGTTGGGCATGGTGCCCTTGCCTTGGGAAAACAGTTGAGCGATGGCAAAGTCGGCGCTGTTCTGGCCGCCACGTGCGGCGGTCAGCAGTTCGTCCAGAGCCTTTTGCGAGTAGACCTGGCCGAGGTAACCACGGCGGTAGATCTGGCCCAGGTAGTAGTGCGCGGAGATTTCGCTGCCGGCGGCTTTTTTCAGGTGCTCTTCGGCCTTTTGCGAATTGGCCGGAACCCATTTGCCTTCGTAATACAGGCGACCCAGCAGCAGCTCGGCGCGGGGTTGATCCGCTGCACGACCGTTGTCCAGGTACTCCATCATCTTGTTGACGTCGCCCAGTTCAGGGAAGTCGTAAAGCAGTTTGGCCAGGGTTACCCAGGAAACGGGGTAGCCCGGTGCGACCTGCTCCAGCAATTGCTGCGCGGTCTTTTCATCCGGGGTCCCGATGGTCGAATCGCCCAGCACCCGAGCCACGCTGTCGACCCGTTGCGCATCGACACTGCCGATGGCGTAGGCGCTGCGCAGTTGTTCGATGAGCGCGGCACGTTGTTCAGTCTGGTTGCGCTTCTGGTAAACGGTGGTCAGCTCGACGTAGCAGATGTCGACGCTGTTGATGGCCGCTTTGCAGATCTTTTCGATGTCATCCAGATGCTGGTCGTAGGTGCCCTGAGTGCGATACAGCAGCACCTGAGCCAGACCGGCTTCCGGATAACCTTCGGCGCGCCACTGGTTGATCTTCTGCTGCGCATTCACGTTGGGGAACGAGTGCGGGTATTGCAGATAGAGCATGGCCAGCGGGGTCAGCGAAGAGGTGTCGCCACTGGCGAACGCCTTCTTCAGCAAATCTTCGGCTTCATGGTGCTCAGCCTCGGTGGCGCCCGGCTTGGCCGCCAGCAGGCGACCCAGGCGAGCCTGGGCGCGCGGCGAGGTTTCGGCCGCGGCACGGTAGGTCGCCTCGGCTTCCTTGATGCGCTGCGGATCACCACTTTGCACGGCAATATCTGCCAGGCCAACCTGTGCATCGCTGTAGCCCAGGTCCGCCAGTTGCCGATAGTTCTGCTCAGCCAAAGCGGTGTCACCGTATTTCAGGGCTTCATTGGCCAGGCGTTGATCCGGCAGACCGGCACAGCCGGTCAGGCCGATGGCAACGGCCAGGCTCAATAGCGTCGGGCTCGACAAGCTTCGTAGTGGGCTACCCATGTTAGAGACCCGCCGCCATGGCTTTATCGATCAGCCAGTTCATCGACGGGCCGCGGTCGCTGGTCACATCAACCGGGCGGCCAGCCAGGGAAGCGTCGAGCACTTCGTCAGGCTTGATCTGCACTCGGATGTCGGTGGCCAGGTCGGCGTCGTTCAGGTTGGTGCTGCTGATGATCTTGCCGGTGCGCACGGTGTCGTCGCCCGCAACGGTGAAGTTCACGCTGGTGCCTGGCTTGACGTCGTTGAACTGGCGATAGGTGAAGCGTGCTTCAACATTGGCGGCAGTGTTGCGCGGCACCAACTGGAAGATCACTTGGCCTTTGGCCGCGAACTGACCGTCTGCCACCAATTGCTTGGCGATCACGCAATCACAAGGGCTGGTCAGAGTGCCGGCCATTTGCTTGCCGTACAGCTCTTCGATTTTCGCCGGTTGCAGGTCGTCGCCGTTCAGGCTGCCCTTGAGCATTTCCAGCATGCTGGTGTTGAACGAGGCCATCGGTGCGCCTTTGGCGACCGGGGTGTTGACCGCTACCAGGCTTTGCACGGTGCCTTCACGGGGCATGGTCACGTCCATCGAAGGCAACGACACCAGACCCGCCGAGGCGTGGCTGACGAAGTACAGGCCGTAGACCGTCTTGAAGATAAAGCCGAATGCGGCCAGGCCGACAATGAAGATGCCCAGGCTGAAGGTCACGGCACGCAGACGGCCCATGGCGGTCATGCCGCTGCCGTCGCCCTTGACCTTGCGCGCCTTGGTGAAGTTGTCGCGCTGCAGAGTGGCGAGCACTTCACCCATGGTGACGATGTCGCCAGACAGGTGCGAGGTGATCAGGTGGCGCAGGGTCGCGATGTCCTGGGCTTCCAGATTCTGGAACTGGCAGCCGACGCGGCCGGTGGCGGCGTCGAGGCTGCGCACTTGCAATTCCACATCCATGGCCAGGCCAAGGTTGTCGATCAGGAACTGAAGGCGCGCCTTGATCACTTCACCAATGGCCGGGCGCTGCTGGGCGGGGGCGATGTAGGCCAGACCACCGGCGGACAAGTCTTCGATGCGCACCAGGGGCGCATTCGGCGCGCCATTGAGCAGGCGCAGCTTGGCCGGGATTTTGACCCGCGCGTGTTGGCGCTGGGCTTCGGATTCATGGACGACGTTTGCATTCACGGCTGTATTCATGGCTAATTTTTCCTACTTAAGCGATTAATCCGTTGGCCCGGTCAAACCATCGTCAACAGCACGGCGACGAAGATGGTGCCAGCCGAGAAAGTCATGGTCCGAGACGACCATGTGTTGAACCAGCCTTGAAAGCTGGCCATGTCACGGCTGAGTTTGGTGTCCTGACGCGTCCACGACTGGCGGTCGAGGCGGAAGAACACATAGATCTTCATCAGCGCGCCAACGATCTGGTTGTAATAAAGAATGATCGGGTAGGCAGGCCCGATCCGGTGGCCCGAACAGGACAGCAGCAGGGTCAGAATCAGGCGGGTAATGCCGATCCACAGCAGGTACATGAGGATGAACATGCCGCCGTACTTGAAGCTGGCGATGATCGCGACGGTCAGGCCCAGAATCGATGTCCACATGGACACGCGCTGATCGAACAGCACCACGCTGGTGAACAGACCCAGGCGACGCACGCCCAGACCCAGTGCACGCGAGTTCTGGCGCAGGTTGTTGCCGTACCAGCGATACATCAGTTTGCGGCTGGCCTTGAGGAAGCTTTTTTCCGGCGGGTGTTCAACCGTGTGGATCGCGGCATCCGGCACGTAGAACGTGTCGTAACCCAGGCGCATCAGGCTGAACCAGCTGGATTTGTCATCGCCGGTCAGGAACCGGAAAGTGCCCAGGCGCCAGTGGTGCAGAGAATCGCTTTCAACGTCGCGAATGAATTCAGGGTCGGTCACGACAGTGGCGCGGAACACCGACATACGCCCGGTCATGGTCAAGACGCGCTTGGACAGGGCCATGGAGCACATGTTGATGTGACGCTGGGCGAAGCGCAGTTTGTGCCACTCGCTCATGATGTAGCCGCCGCGTACTTCGCAGAACTCGTTGGTGGTCAGGCCGCCGACATTGCCGAACAACTGGAACCACGGAACGGTCTTGCGGACCACGCCTTCAGCCAGCACGGTGTCACCGTCGATGACCGCCACGACAGCGCGATCATCAGGCATGTGCCGGGAGATCGCGCGGAAGCCAAAGGCCAGGCCGTCACGCTTGCCGGTACCGGCGATGCGCACGAAGTCCAGCTTGACGTGTTCAGGCGGGTTGGCCTTTTCCCACATCGCCTTGACCAGCAGTTCGTCAGACATTTCCACCAGGGAACAGACCACGGTGGTCGGGAAGCCGCATTCAATGGCTTCGCGAATCACCGAGCTGTACACCTGAGCGGTGGTCAGCGCATCGATACGAAAACTGGTGACCATCAGGAACACGTGAGACGGGTCCGCCGATGTGCCCAGTTTACGAACTTTGCGACGCAAGTGCGGGTATACGATGTAGAGAAAGATCATTCCACGCACAAAATGCGTGATACCCATCGAATAGCGCCAGATACCCACAGCGCCAATCAGGAAAATAAAGTTCTTGGACTGTGAGTCAAAGATACTTGTGGGCAGCGCTGTCGCGAGTGCCCCTAATAAACTTAAATAAAACAGCCAACCTGCAGCCTGTAAAAGGCCATGCTTTAGCCTGTGCATAATATGTATCCGCATCTGGTTAAGCCGTATTGGTACTGGTAGGAGCGGATTTATCCGCGAAGAGGCTTTACGATCACCTTGTGGGTGAATTGTTCTGCCGCCTCGCGAATAAATTCGCTCCTACAGCTTGTCGCTGCTATTACCAGCAAATACCTTCAGCACGCTCGTTCTCGCTGGTCGTGGTGGTCATGAAGCCCACCAGATCGACAACGTGCTTGCCCGCTGGAGCCTTGTCGGCCAGGGCGCGGAAGCGCTCGTCGCGGTTGCCCAGGATGATCACATCGGAATCATTGATCACCTGGTCGAAGTCCGAGTTGAGCAGGGACGACACGTGAGGGATCTTCGATTCGATGTATTCCTTGTTGGAACCATGAACGCGAGCGTATTCGACATTGCTGTCAAAGATGCTCAGCTCGAAGCCTTTACCGATCAGCATTTCAGCCAGCTCTACCAGCGGGCTTTCACGCAGGTCGTCAGTACCGGCTTTGAAGCTCAGACCCAGCAGGGCGACTTTGCGAGTGTCGTGAGCAGCCACGATGTCGAAAGCGTTCTGCACCTGGGACACGTTGCTGCGCATCAGGGAGTTGAGCAGTGGTGCTTCAACGTCCAGGCTGCCAGCACGGTAGGTCAGGGCGCGAACGTCTTTAGGCAGGCATGAGCCGCCGAACGCGAAGCCTGGGCGCATGTAGTACTGCGACAGGTTCAATTGCTTGTCCTGGCAGACCACTTCCATCACTTCACGACCATCAACGCCGCACGCTTTGGCGATGTTGCCGATTTCGTTGGCGAAGGTGACCTTGGTGGCGTGCCACACGTTGCAGGTGTACTTGATCATCTCGGCAACAGCGATGTCCTTGCGGATGATCGGTGCATCGAGTTCTTCGTACAGGGACTGCAGCACGTCGCCGGAAGCCTTGTCGAACTCACCGATAACGGTCATCGGCGGGTGATCGTAGTCTTTGATCGCGGTGCTTTCACGCAGGAACTCAGGGTTCACTGCAACGCCGAAATCAACACCGGCTTTCTTGCCGGAGCAGTCTTCCAGGATCGGGATGACAACGTTGGCAACAGTGCCCGGCAAAACGGTACTGCGAATAACCACGGTGTGACGCGAGTCTTTCTCACGCAGCACAAAACCGATTTCGCGGCACACGGCTTCAATGTAATCGAGTTCCAGATCGCCGTTTTTCTTGCTCGGCGTACCGACGCAGATCATCGACAGATCAGTGGCGCGGATGGCCTCGGAAAAGTCCGTGGTGCCACGCAGTTTGCCGGTACGGATACCCTGGTCCAGAAGCTCGCCCAGACCGGGTTCGACGATAGGCGATTTACCGCTATTGATAAGGTCGATCTTGGCGCTAGAGATATCCACACCAACAACATCATGACCCCGCGCAGAAAGGCAACCGGCACAGACTGCACCGACATAACCCAAACCAAAGATGCTGATACGCATCGTATTCTCCTCGTTTTCACGCCATAAGTTGGCTGGATATTAAATTTTGGCCAGCAGTTATCGCGCACCAGAAAGTGTGACTTAAAGAAGTCGCTTAACTAGTGCAGGCATATTTAAAAGGTGAGTGCCTAATAGTGAAGGCAATCTCAAGTACAACTGAGTCTTGAACGGCAAGTGTCCTGCTCAGGCTGAGCTACAGGGCCTTGCTCTGGGATGTGGTAAACCACTCCTCGTGGGTGCTACGCCGGATTCGTGGCTGACAGGCCCGTGGCAGAGCCTCGGCTGTCGTCATGAACCTTTTGTCTGCGCACCTGAACAGCGCTTTGCCAAATGGCTGAAGTTGTAAATGCTGCATGAATCTCCTGATACCTACCGCCTATGACCACCGGGTCAAATCCAGAGGGCGGGCAACTTCCAGTTCATCTTCACCCCCTTGTAAGTGATCTCTCACAAGGTGGGCGAGAATTGTTACGGGATGTAGGAGCGTCTCTTTTCGAGATAAGTTCCTGGCCACTCGTCCTCTTTTCGAGAATGAGGCTTATCCAGGCGCTTATTTGGGTGATTGCACATTGATAGCAAATCTCTTACAGCCCCTAGTTCACGGGAGTCTCAGAGAGTTGAATGTAAAAGTGCCACTATCGAGAAAAAGCTAAAGGCTACTAAGCAAAAAAGTTGTTAATTTTTTGAGAACTTCAACTTCGAAATTTGCGTGACTGAAATATGGCGCCAGAAGAGTGTCATTTTGCGCTTTGCATGAAAGGTTCGTGACAGGTTGCAAGGGCGCGTCGATAACTATCGATGCGCCTCGCAAGGGGTTCACTCTTCAGCAGCGTCACGCAAGAACACTAATTTGGTATCAGAGGACTGTTCGCTGCTGTAGCGATAGCCGTTCATGTCGAACTCTTTCAAGGCATTCGGGGTGTTGATCTGCTCGGTAATCACGAAGCGGCTCATCATGCCGCGTGCCTTCTTGGCGTAGAAACTGATGATTTTGTACTGGCCGTTTTTCAGGTCTTTGAACTCGGTGTCGATGATCTGCGCGTTGAGTGCCGAACGCTTGACCGCCGAGAAGTATTCGTTGGACGCCAGGTTCAGCAGCAGGTCATCACCCTGTTCGGCAAGCGCTTGGTTGAGCCACTCGCTGATGCGGGTGCCCCAGAAGGCATACAGGTCTTTACCGCGACCGTTGGCCAGCTTGGTGCCCATTTCCAGGCGATAAGGCTGCATCAGATCCAGCGGCCGCAACAGGCCATAAAGCCCGGAGAGCATGCGCAGGTGATCCTGGGCGTAGCTGAGTTGTTTTTCGCTGAGGGTTTCGGCCTGCAAGCCGGTGTACACATCGCCTTTGAAGGCCAGCAGCGCCTGCTTGGCGTTTTCCGGGGTGAACGCCGGGTTCCAGCTGCCGAAGCGCGCTGCGTTGAGGCCCGAGAGCTTGTCGGAGAGGTGCATCAATTCGCCGATCTGCGCTGGCGTCAGCTCACGTAGCTGGGTAATCAACTCCTGGGAGTGATCCAGATACTGCGGCTGAGTGAAGCGCTCGGTAGTCGGCGGAGTTTCGAAATCGAGGGTCTTGGCTGGGGAAATCACCATCAGCATGTCTTGGTCTCCTTTAATCGTGGGGGGATTCTAGGGACTGTTGTTGTGGGACTCCAGCTATGGTGGTGATAGAGGTGTCGGTTCAATTTATCTGGAGCCAGGATTGGTCTCAATGTGGGCGCACGACGTGGGACCGGCTTTAGCCGGGAAGAGGCCAGTACAGGCGCCCGAAATTGATCGCCTGAAATGCCGCCTTCCCGGCTAAAGCCGGTCCCACATGAAAACGTTCCCACAGAGGTTTGTATCACCCCCGACATCAGCCACGCCGTGCAGATCAGCTATAGTGCGGCGCTAATCCGGATTCGATGTTCAGGGTAGGGAGCTTTTGGTTTTGCGTATTTTTCTGGCAGTTTGCGCGTGTCTGTTCTGGGTTCAAGCCCATGCGGCTTTACCACCGGTGGCAACGATTGATCGCAGCACCTGGCCGGAGCGGCTGGAGAGCCCTGATCTGTTCGATGTTGCCTCCCGGGCGCAGATCCTCGGTTTTGCCCATCAGCTATTACTGAGCGAAAGCCTCGACGAAGACGGCCTCAAGCGTCGATTGGGCCTGCGCTACATCAATGTGCCGACGCTGAATCTGGTGCGTAACCGGCTGTGGACGCGCCTGCTGGATAACTATCAGAACGCGCAAAAGAGCTGCGAACAGGATGCCTCGTTCTGCGTCCTGGTCGAAGACATGGACCAACTGCGCCAGCGCGCCACCGAGTACACCATCGCCGCCGACTCGTTCTACGCCAACTGGGCCGCGCCGAGTGCTGCCTTTAATGAGCGCTATCTGAATGAGCTTTTGTACCAGGCGGCACTGTTCCCGCAGACCAGCAGCGAAATCGCCCTCTATAACTCGGATGAGCTGAGCGGCGATGCGATGGCCGACCGAACCTTCCAGCTCAATTTTGAAGGCGGCCCTACTGGGGCTGACGGCGGCACTGACTGGCTCGCTGACTTCATGCGTCAGCAAAAGATGAACGCCACCTTCTTCGTGCTGGGCAAAAGGCTGCAGGAGCGCCTTGAGGCCGGATCGGCCGCAGCCTTGCAGTCTTTGTATCGCCTGCAATGCGTGGGCATCCAGGGTTGGGAATACCGCTCCCACAGCCAGTGGCTGGACTGGCAGCATTCCGTGCAGCGCAGCGCCGGGCTGACCCAGCAGTTGTTGCCAGACAACTACATTCCGCTGTTCCGCCCACCCTACGGTCACCGACGCGCCGACAGCGGCCAGTTCTTCCGCGATCAGGACCTGCGGGTGTCGCTGTGGAATATCGACGCTCAGGACGCTAACGGCCGGCTGACATCCGAGCAGATCAGCGACCGGGTAATCAGCCTGATGTTGCTGTGGCGGCGGGGCACCGTGGTGTTCCACGACGCAAGCGCAAAGGTGCAATCGGCGGTGCCATTGCTGCTGGCCAATACCGCGCAAAGTGAGTTGATCTGGGACGATTGCCACAATATCCCTGAAAGGCCCGCAGGCTAAGGGTTTGCGCGCGTTTTAGGGGTAAGTGAAAGGGGGTTTTCAGAGGATTTCGGGTGGGGATGACTTCCGACTGTAAACGCCGCGAAGCAGGCCGCCAAGGGCTATTCGTCAAACTGTGAAATAAACTTCAAAAATCTGTCAAAGAGCTTTTTTCTGTCATGGGTTTTGCGGTATTACCACTACAGACCGCCGAAACCTGCAACACAGGTGGCGTCCTCCAAGACTCCATCTTGAGCTTTGCTCCCCTGCTCTAAGGGAAGCGCCCGGCGGCCTTTTCGTGGCGCAGTTTTCTAGTGGTTCTGCGTTGCCTGGCTTTTATAAAGGTGAGCGAGTATGGATGATCACGGACGCACCCCCTCTACTAACCAGCCAATCCTTTACGTGCTCGATACAAATGTACTGATCCACGATCCCAATGCCTTGCTGAATTTCGAAGAACACCGCGTTGCCATCCCCATGACCGTGCTTGAGGAGCTGGACAAGCTCAAGGCCGGCAAGCACTCCGTGGCTGCCGAGTGTCGCCAGGCCATCCGCCTGATCGACAAGACTCTGGGTGAAGCCACGCCCGAAGAGGTGGAGCGGGGCGTGCCGATCGACCGTGGCACCGGCGTCTTCAAAGGTTACCTGTCCATCCTGATGAGCAAACGCGAGGAGCCCAACAGCCTTCTGCCTGAGCATTTGAACGACAACATCATCATTAACCAATTGATTGACCTGCATGCGCGCGACAAGGACTTGCGCCTGGTGCTGGTCACCAAAGACATCAACATGCGCCTCAAGGCCCGCGCCTGCGGGATCGCCGCCGAGGATTACAGCACTGACCAGTTAGTCGACGACGTGTCGATGCTGTCCCGTGGTTACCACACCATGACCGGTTCCTTCTGGGACCGCGTCGCCAAGGTCGATACCCGTCAGGATCACGGCCGCACCTGGCACCGCGTGCAAATGACCGAAATGCTGCCGTCGGTACACATCAACGAGTTCATCATCGACGAGCAAGGCTTCGTGGGCTGGGTCAAGGGCGTCAAGCCTGACGAGTTGCTGATCCTGGACATGCACCAGGAGCCACTGCTGCATCAGGAAGCCTGGGGCCTCAAACCTCGGGATATTTACCAGGGCCTGGCACTGTTCGCCTTGCTGGATCCGGACATTCACCTGGTCAACCTGTCCGGCGCGGCAGGTTCCGGCAAGACCATTCTTGCGCTGGCCGCTGCCATCGAGCAGACCATGGTCAGCAAACGTTATCGGCGCATCATCGCTACGCGTAGCGTGCAGGGGCTCGACCAGGAGATCGGCTTCCTGCCCGGCACCGAAGCGGAAAAAATGGAGCCATGGCTTGGCGCAATCACCGACAACCTCGAAGCCTTGCACATGGATGACGAAAACACCCATGGCAGCGTGGACTACATCCTCAGCAAGGTGCCGCTGCAGTTCAAATCCCTCAACTACATTCGGGGCCGTAGTTTCCAGCAAAGCCTGATTTTGATCGACGAATGCCAGAACCTCACCCCGCACCAGATGAAAACCATCATCACCCGTGCCGGTGCCGGTTCCAAAGTGGTGTGTCTGGGCAACCTGGCGCAGATCGATACCCCTTACCTGTCGGCCACCAGTTCCGGCCTGACCTACCTGACGGAGCGCTTCAAAGACTTCCCCAACGGCGTGCACATCTCCCTGCAAGGCGTGCCACGCTCCATCCTGGCTGAATATGCGGAATCGCATTTGTAGGCGGGCGAGCCGCCTAGCCGCAAGCGTCAAGCTGCAAGCTGCAAGCTTTGAGTCAGGAAGCTTGTGGCTTGCAGCTTGCAGCTTGTAGCTTTTAGCTCTTCGTACCTACAATCCCCACTCCTGTTCAGGAGTAAAACAGTGCTCACTCATCTCGATTCCCAAGGTCGCGCCAATATGGTCGACGTCACCGATAAAGCCGTGACGTCCCGTGAAGCGGTGGCCGAAGCGTTAATACGTATGTTGCCTGAAACGCTGCAAATGATCGTCAGCGGTGGTCATCCCAAAGGAGATGTGTTTGCCGTGGCGCGTATTGCCGGTATTCAGGCGGCCAAGAAAACCAGTGATCTGATCCCGCTGTGCCACCCGTTGATGCTGACCAGCGTCAAGGTCGAGCTCAGTGCCGAAGGCGAAGACGCGGTGCGGATTGTCGCCCGCTGCAAGCTCGCCGGGCAGACCGGCGTGGAAATGGAAGCGCTCACCGCCGCCAGCGTCGCCGCATTGACTATCTATGACATGTGCAAGGCGGTGGATCGCGGCATGGTCATTGAAAACGTTCGTCTGCTGGAAAAACTCGGCGGCAAGAGCGGGCATTTCGTTGCTGATGCACCGGAGGCGCAATGAGCGTCAACGTCCAGTATTTCGCTCGTTACCGGGAAACCCTCGGCCTGGATGGTGAGCAGGTGGAAGGCACGTTTGCCAGCATTGATGCCCTACGCCTTCATCTGGTGGGGCGCGAAGGCGTCTGGCAAGTACTGGCCGAGCAAAGCCTGATGTGTGCCCGCAATCAGGAGCTGTGCTCGCTGGACGAACCGCTTGAGGCTGGCGATGAAGTGGCGTTTTTCCCGACTGTCACGGGAGGCTGAATATGGCGATTCGGGTTCAGGTGGCGCCGTTTGACCCTGGCGCTGAAGTCAACGCGCTGCACGCCGCCAATGTGGGCGTGGGTGCGGTGGTGAGCTTCGTCGGCTACGTGCGGGATTTCAACGAAGGGCGGGACGTGTCGGGGATGTTTCTTGAGCACTATCCCGGCATGACTGAAAAGGCGCTGGGCAAGATCACCGACGAGGCGCATCAGCGCTGGCCATTGCTCAAGCTCGAAGTACTGCATCGTGTTGGTGCACTGGAGCCGGGTGAGCCGATTGTGTTCGTCGGCGTGGCCAGTGCCCATCGTCAGGCGGCGTTCAAAGCCTGTGATTTCGTCATGGACTACCTCAAGACCCGAGCCCCGTTCTGGAAGAAGGAAAACACTTCAGAAGGGCCTAAGTGGGTAGAAGGGCGTGAGAGTGATCATGCGGCGGCAGGAAGGTGGAGTAATAACTGAGACCACACTAAAACTTGTGGGAGCGACCGGGGTGGCGCTCCACCTTGCTAGCGAAGGCGGTGGTGAACCAGACGAAGCTGTTGAGCCTGAAAGGCAGCCTTCGCAAGCAAGCTTGCTCCCACAGGTACTCGAAAAGCAGCTGAATCAGGCTCCTCAAGCGCCATGCCTCGAAAGGCCGGTCACTGATCATGCGGTGGCGGGGTGTTAGAAGTGAGAGGTATTGCCTGATCCTGACCCTGTGGGAGCAAGCTTGCTTGCGAAAGCTGGGTTTCAGGCGCCACATATAGGGCTGACTCACCATCGCCTTCGCAAGCTTGCCCCCACAGGTGCAGTGGGGGTAGTGACATCTGAAGTTAAACTGGCTGCGCAGGCTTGCGAACTACCGCCCGCAACAGCTCGGTCGGCGGTGTTTCGCAGCTGATCTTGCGGCCCAGCTTCTCTTCGATCGATGGCAGCTGGTACGAGTCGTCTTCACCGGCGAAGCTGATCGACACGCCTGCAGCGCCCGCGCGACCAGTACGGCCGATACGGTGTACGTAGTCGTCCGGCACTTCCGGCAGGGTGAAGTTGATCACGTGGCTGATGCCGTCGATGTGAATGCCGCGACCGGCCACGTCGGTTGCAACCAGCACGCGAATCTTGCCTTCGCGGAAGCCTTCCAGCGTCTTGATGCGTTTGTGCTGCGGCACGTCGCCTGACAGCTGCGCGGCGTTGACGCCGTCACGCACCAGGCGCTCCTCAATACGGCGCACTTCGTCTTTGCGGTTGGCAAAGACCATGACTCGCTCCCAACCGTTGTCGTTGATCAGGTTGTAGAGCAGTTTGTATTTGTCGGCACCGGCTACAGCATAGATGTGCTGCTCAACGTTTTCGCTGGCAACGTTCAAGGCTTCGATTTCGACGATGGCCGGATCGGTGGTCCACTGTTTGGCCAGGTTCATCACGTCTTCGGTGAAGGTGGCCGAGAACAGCAGGGTCTGACGTTCACTTTTCTGCGGCGTCTGGCGGATGATCTGGCGGACCTGCGGAATGAAGCCCATGTCGAGCATGCGGTCGGCTTCGTCCAGGACCATGACTTCGACCATGTCCAGGTGCACTTCACCGCGCTGGTTGAAGTCCAGCAAACGGCCAGGGGTGGCGACCAGAATATCGCAATGCCGTGCTTCGAGCTGCTTGAGCTGCTTGTCGAAGTCCATGCCGCCCACAAACGTCATGACATTCAGGTCGGTGTACTTGGTCAGGTCAGCGGCGTCCTTGGCAATCTGCACCACCAACTCACGGGTCGGGGCGATGATCAGCGCGCGGGGCTCACCCATGTAGCGTTCTTTGGGCGGCGGCGTCTGGGTGAGTTGCGAGATGATCGAAATCAGAAAGGCTGCGGTTTTGCCGGTGCCGGTCTGCGCGCGACCAATGGCGTCCTGGCCCTTGAGTGTGAAGCCCAGGACTTGCGCCTGAATCGGCGTGCAATAAGGAAAACCGAGGTCTTGGATCGCGTGCATCAGTTCTGGCGCGAGGGCGAAGTCGTGGAAGCGGGTTTTGCCTTCCTGGGGTTCAACGACGAAGTCTTCGAGTTTCCAGGGAATGACGGGCGGCTTTGGCGCACGTTCACGACGTGGGCGTTCTGCTTTTGGCCGGGCGATGCTGCTCGGCTCAGTGGCCGCGGGCTGCGCGATCTCGTCTTGAGCGACGGCAACGGCCGGAGCCGGGGCTGAAACAGGGGCGCTGTTTGTCCGCAAGGCGCTTTCGGTTTTCCCGGCGGGAGCGGGGGAGGTGGGGACAGGGCCAGCTGCGAGCGGCTCAACCTCGCCTTTACCGAACATCTTTTTAAGTGCTTTGAGCACGGTGATCTCGTCAGTTGGTTAAGGAATGTACGCCCGGCAGTGTAAAGCAAGAATCATGCGCGGCGTAGTTTCATGCCAAACGGGCTACATATAGTCAAAATCCGTGGGACCGGCTTTAGCCGGGAAGGCGGCATTCCTGGCGAAGAAGATGTTTCGCCGGTACGGGCCTCTTCCCGGCTAAAGCCGGTCCCACGAGCCGGTCCCACGTCGATTCCACAGTGGCCAGTCAGCTCAGCTTGTCGACCAGCCAGGCGCCGATGTCGGAAATCTCCTGCGGTAACACTTGGTGCTCCATTGGGTATTCCTGCCATGTAACGGTTACGCCCTGACCTTTTAAACGGTCATAAACGCTGCGACCCATGGACGTCAGTACCACATTGTCGTGAGTGCCGTGCAGACAGTACGCCGGGATGCGTCGCTGGCTGGCCGACAGGTCCATCTGATCGCTGAACGTCGGAGCATAAGTCGACAGCGCCAGCACGCCACCCAGCGGGCCTTCCCATCGTTTGAACGCTGCATGCAGCACCACCGCACCGCCTTGGGAGAACCCGGCCAGGAAGATGCGCGCCGGGTCGATGCCGCTGTCGCGTTGCGCTTCAATCAGGCTCAGGACCATTTGAGCCGAAGCCTCCAGTTGGTCGTGATCGATAGCCCTGGCAGGGCTCATGGCGATGATGTCGTACCAGCTCGGCATCTCGTAACCGCCATTGATCGTCACGGCCCGGGTGGGTGCCTGGGGCAGAATGAAGCGGGTGCTCAGCAAGGTTTGCTGAAGCGCTTCAGCCACTGGCAAGAAATCATAACGGTCGGCACCCAGGCCATGCAGCCAGATGACGCAGGCATCTGCGCTGTTCACGGGTTCAAGAATCAGGTGGTCGCTCATGGTTGCTCCAATGCAGTGCGCTCGCTCTTTTGCAGTGCGTTAATGCGGTGCGCGTGTAATTAAAAATGAAAGAAGATGTCGCAAGGTTACAAGTTTTCCTCTTGACCTGTCGCTAATTCGACTTCGCCACCATGCTGGTACGGGGTTTGCTATAAGAACCCGGGAGTGAGAGCGCTCACCTCGGGCGGTAACACTATTGTGCTATTAGTGATTCTACCCGGGGGCAGCACCGAATCCATGCATCAGGATTTTCGGCACGGTTCATCCTGTACCGGAGTGGTTCAGGAACATCATGGTGCTTGAGTCCGATGGGCCGTCTACGATCAAGAGGGCAGGTGATGAGATGAGCTCACGCCTGGTTCAAGATCTGGCCCAACGTCCAGTGACCCAAAAAAAAGCCAGCACGGGTCACTTATGCCTCACAAGGGTGCGACGGGATTCAAGAGCCTAAACAACAAAGAGCAAAACTGGAGGTTTGAATGAAGATGTTGAAATCCACCCTGGCTGTAGTAGCCGCCGCAGCAGCACTCGGCGTGAGCAGTTTTGCTCAGGCCGGCGCAACACTGGACGCCATTCAAAAGAAAGGCTTCATCCAGTGCGGCGTCAGCGACGGTCTGCCAGGCTTCTCCGTTCCTGATGCTACCGGCAAGATCACCGGTATCGACGCCGACGTATGCCGCGCTGTTGCTGCTGCCGTTTTCGGTGACGCGACCAAAGTGAAGTTCAGCCAACTGAACGCCAAAGAGCGTTTCACCGCGCTGCAATCGGGCGAAATCGACATCCTGTCCCGTAACACCACCTGGACCAGCTCCCGTGATTCGGGCATGGGCCTGGTATTCGCTGGCGTGACTTACTACGACGGCATCGGCTTCCTGGTAAACAACAAGCTGGGCGTTAAATCCGCCAAGGAACTGGATGGTGCAACCATCTGTATCCAGGCCGGTACTACCACCGAGCTTAACGTTTCCGACTACTTCCGTTCGAACGGTCTGAAATACACCCCGATCACTTTCGACACCTCCGACGAAAGCGCCAAGTCCCTGGAAGGCGGCCGTTGCGACGTTCTGACCTCCGACCAATCCCAGCTCTACGCACAGCGCAGCAAGCTGGCCGCGCCGAACGACTACATCGTTCTGCCGGAAGTCATCTCCAAAGAGCCTTTGGGCCCAGTCGTGCGTAAAGGCGACGAAGAGTGGTTCTCCATCGTCAAGTGGACCCTGTTCGCAATGCTCAACGCCGAAGAAGCCAAAGTCACTTCGAAGAACGTCGAGGCTGAAGCCAAATCCACCAAGAACCCGGACGTAGCCCGTATGCTGGGTGCTGACGGTGCCTACGGTGCCGACCTGAAACTGCCGAAAGACTGGGTAGTTCAGATCGTCAAGCAAGTCGGTAACTACGGTGAAATGTTCGAACGCAACCTGGGCGAATCGACCCCGCTGAAAATCAAGCGCGGCCAGAACGCTCTGTGGAACGCAGGCGGCATTCAGTACGCTCCACCTATTCGCTGATTGACCCGACGCCCGACAGCCTCACAAGGGCTGTCGGGCGTTGTTCGTTCCATTTTTCCTGGGGCACTTCATGGAAAAGCAAATCGTCGCACCCAAGCAAAAGCTCTCATTGAGCGACCCAAAAGTGCGCGCGTGGTTGTTTCAGATCATCACCGTAGTTGCAGTGGTTTCAATGGGCTGGTTCATGTTCGACAACGTCCAGACCAACCTCGCACACCGGGGTATCACCTCGGGTTTTGGCTTTCTTGAGCGCAGTGCCGGCTTCGGCATTGCTCAGCACCTGATCGATTACACCGAAGCGGACAGCTATGCCCGCGTGTTTGTCATCGGCTTGCTCAACACCTTGCTGGTCTCGGTCATTGGCATTTTCCTGGCCACGATCCTGGGCTTCATCATCGGTGTTGCGCGTTTGTCACCCAACTGGATGATCAACAAGCTGGCAACGGTGTACGTCGAAGTCTTTCGTAACATCCCGCCGCTGTTGCAGATCCTGTTCTGGTACACCGCTGTCTTCCTGACCCTGCCAGGTCCAAGACAGGCTCACGGTTACTTCGACATGTTCTTCATCAGCAGCCGTGGCCTGAACATGCCCAGTGCCTACGCTGCCGAAGGCGCCTGGCCGTTCGTGATCAGCATCGTGCTGGCCATCGTTGCCGTGGTCTTGATGACCCGTTGGGCCAACAAGCGCTTTGAAGCCACTGGCGAACCCTTCCACAAGTTCTGGGTTGGCCTGGCACTGTTGTTGGTGATTCCGGGCCTGAGCATGGTTGTTTTCGGTGCCCCTGTGCACTGGCAAATGCCCGAGCTCAAAGGCTTCAACTTCGTGGGCGGCTGGGTTCTGATCCCGGAACTGATCTCCCTGACCCTGGCCCTGACGGTGTACACCGCAGCGTTCATCGCTGAAATCGTGCGTTCGGGTATCAAGTCGGTCAGCCATGGTCAGACCGAAGCAGCTCGCTCGCTGGGCTTGCGTCCAGGGCCAACGCTGCGCAAGGTCATCATTCCGCAGGCGCTGCGAGTGATCATCCCGCCACTGACCAGCCAATACCTGAACCTGGCGAAGAACTCTTCCCTGGCCGCCGCCATTGGTTACCCGGAAATGGTTTCGCTGTTTGCCGGTACGGTACTCAACCAGACCGGTCAGGCGATTGAAGTCATTGCCATCACCATGAGCGTGTACCTGGCGATCAGTATCAGCATTTCCCTGCTGATGAACTGGTACAACAAGCGCATTGCGCTGATCGAGCGGTGAGGAAACGCGCATGACAACTCATACTTTCAAACCTGACATGCCGCCACCGGGCAAAGTTTTCGGCCCGGTTGCGTGGATGCGTCAGAACCTGTTCTCCAGCTGGATCAACACGCTGCTGACCTTGTTCTCTCTGTATCTGATTTACCTGGTGGTCCCGCCGATTCTCAGCTGGGCCTTGCTGGACGCCAACTGGATCGGCACCACCCGCGCTGACTGCACCAAGGAAGGCGCATGCTGGGTGTTTATTCAGCAGCGTTTTGGTCAGTTCATGTACGGCTACTTCCCGACCGAGCTGCGCTGGAGGGTGGACCTGACCGCCATTCTGGCAATCGTCGGCGCGGCACCGCTGTTCATCTCGAAGTTTCCGCGTAAAGCGATTTACGGCATTGGCTTCCTGATTGTTTACCCGTTTGTGGCTTTTTACCTGCTGAGCGGCGACGCGTTTGGTCTGACCCACGTGGCGACCAGCCAGTGGGGCGGCCTGATGTTGACGCTGGTGATCGCCACCGTCGGTATCGCAGGTGCATTGCCACTGGGGATCCTGCTGGCGCTCGGTCGTCGTTCCAACATGCCCGCCGTGCGCGTGGTGTGTGTGACGTTCATCGAGTTCTGGCGCGGCGTGCCGTTGATCACCGTGCTGTTCATGTCTTCGGTGATGCTGCCGCTGTTCATGCCCGAAGGGATGAACTTCGACAAACTGCTGCGGGCCCTGATCGGTGTGATCCTGTTCCAGTCAGCGTACGTCGCCGAAGTGGTGCGCGGTGGCATGCAGGCTATCCCTAAAGGCCAGTACGAAGCGGCTGCAGCGATGGGCCTGGGTTACTGGCGCAGCATGGGGCTGGTCATCCTGCCTCAGGCGTTGAAGATGGTTATCCCTGGCATCGTCAACACCTTCATTGCCCTGTTCAAAGACACCAGCCTGGTGATCATCATCGGCCTGTTCGACCTGCTCAGCAGCGTCAAGCAAGCCACTGCTGACCCGGTATGGCTGGGTATGGCCACCGAAGGCTATGTCTTCGCGGCCCTGGTGTTCTGGATCTTCTGTTTCGGTATGTCCCGCTATTCCATGCACTTGGAACGTAAGCTGGACACAGGCCACAAGCGTTAGGAGTTTTGACATGAGTGAAGTTATCACCAAGCCTCTGGGCGCCGAAGGCATGATCCGCATGGAGGGCGTACACAAGTGGTACGGCCAGTTCCACGTGCTCAAGGACATCAACCTGAACGTGCGTCAGGGCGAGCGTATCGTGTTGTGCGGGCCCTCGGGCTCGGGCAAATCCACGACCATCCGTTGCCTGAACCGTCTGGAAGAGCACCAGCAAGGTCGCATCGTGGTTGACGGCACCGAGTTGACCTCGGACCTCAAGCAGATCGAAACCATCCGCCGCGAAGTCGGCATGGTGTTCCAGCACTTCAACCTGTTCCCGCACCTGACCATTCTGCAGAACTGCACACTGGCCCCGATGTGGGTACGCAAGATGCCGAAGAAAAAGGCTGAAGAAATCGCCATGCACTACCTGGAGCGCGTACGCATTCCAGAGCAGGCGCATAAATTCCCGGGCCAGCTTTCCGGCGGTCAGCAACAGCGTGTGGCGATCGCCCGTGCGCTGTGCATGAAGCCGAAAATCATGCTGTTCGACGAGCCGACCTCGGCACTCGATCCGGAAATGGTGAAGGAAGTTCTGGACACCATGGTTGGCCTGGCTGAAGAAGGCATGACCATGCTCTGCGTCACCCACGAAATGGGCTTCGCCCGCACCGTGGCCAACCGCGTGATCTTCATGGACAAAGGCGAAATCGTCGAGCAAGCCGCTCCAAACGACTTCTTCGACAATCCACAGAGTGACCGTACGCGCCTGTTCCTGAGCCAGATTCTGCATTGATGGGTTGAGGGGTAGCGTGAAAAACCCGGACCTTGTGTTCGGGTTTTTTTATGGCTTTTAAAAGGTTAATTTACGATTAAAAATAGTGCGTGAATTTCTTGTATCGGTTTTCATGAAAGCTCATCGTCACAAATATACAAAACAACACAGCGGTGATGAGAAGGGGTAGTAAGTTAAGTGGTGCAAAATACAGGATCATCGTCAGAATTTTGAGTGTGTAAAAAATCGAGAAAAACAGTATTTGCAGAAACCGTCCATAGTCTGAGACCCTTTGTCTTCTCGTGGGTTTCGTATTTTGCTTGGGCACGATGTCTAAAAAAAGCGTAGTGGGATGCTTATCTCTCATGAGCCAACGGTTGAACCTTTTTGGAAGGATAAATGTGAATGCATGAGCAACGACCATGAAAGATGCCCAGGATTTTAATGTTTTGCTGTCGCTCACGCCAAGAAGAGGCAGGTAGCCTATGTTGATAAAGTCGCGGAGGGTGAACATGATGAATAGGTTATATAGAACAAAAATAGCGAGCTTTAGTGCGAAGTGTTTATCAAGGTTTGCTAGAAATCTTGCCCAAAGCGCAGGTATGTAAAGCAGTAGGGTTAGCGAGATAAATGCAGCGGGGTGGATGCTTTCGGTCATATAGTTGGTGGCCTGTGTTTTTCGTGTTCTTCATAGACATAAGGTGAGTCGGAGGTTGTTTTATCGACAACCTCATGAGGTTAAATACGCTGCCGCTGTTATTTGATTTGAGTACTCTCTTTGCAGGGTGCGACTATTTTTTTGTGGTAAGAGTGTGCGTCAGATTCTTTATTTGATATGTCGTCGAGTGGGAAGTGTATTTATATATAATATGAGCATTGCAAAAGAAATCCATCCAATGGGGTCGGGGTCTTTGTGTTCAATAAATGGCAATTGCTCATTTTGAATGAAGTTCAAGTGTATGAAGAAGAGCGTCGCATTGTATGTGCGAGCTATAAGTGAGCTGTTGCTTGAGTATTTTTCGCCCGAGTAATTGAATCTCGCCCATAGGGAAGGCAAGTAGAATAAGAGAGTTAAAGTGCAGTATGTGGTGTAACAAAATGCATCACTCATGGTCCTTGTCTCATTCTTGGTTAACAGCGCTAGATCGCAGGCAACGCGGTAAGAGCCTCCCCACATTGCGCCTCTGACTTTGGGCTACAGTGTACGACCATTTCTTTTATGGTGAGTGCGTACGCACCAAATGCCAATTGCGACACAAATGGGATAGGTAATGTACCCAATTAGCCTCCAGTATTGGGGCTCCAGTGTTATTAGTTCTGAGAGTACGTAGTTAAAAACTACGGTGTAAAAAGCTGCGCCGCATAGTACAAAGATTGATATTCTCAAGAAGTACAATGTCTGATCTACATTTATGGTTAAGGTTTTTCTGATTCCGTCCAGTTTTCTATAAAAGAGATGTGTATTTTCTGGATATTGATCTGGTTTGCTTAAGCTTGCCATCATACCTCCGTACGCTAGCGCCATAATCAATGAGAAGATATCAACGAAAGGAGCGTCCTGGATGTTGGTTAGTGGTATGTTTCCTGTTCTGGAGATGCCTATGTTTATGATCATGAGTGTCACATTGTAGGTGAAGAATACACGGTATGAGATGATGGTTAAGCGGGCACGGGATGAGGCGCGCTTCGCCCAAATTGACGGCAGGAAAAGGAGGGTGCTGATAACGAAATAGATAATGTATAAATTGAGCTCAATCATTGTTTTGCTCCAAGCTATCATGAATGCTTTTAGACGTGAAAGCACCACTTGCAGCATCGAATCCAAGCACCCACTTCGAGGTAAGTTTATACGCTCTTACGTAGTCGGTGTTTATATACCTATACAGCCGCCAGGCATCGGGTTTTAGTGTGCTTCTGAACGCGCCGAACAGCGAGGTGCCGATGTCAACCGTTCCATAAGTAACGTCACCTCCCGTTTTTCCATAACCCCGAACTTCAGAGACCCTGCGGTATACCATCCTGGTTGCGCCTATTGTATCGGACCGACCCTCCCATAAATTAACTGTGTTTTCGTGGATGTTATTCATGCCATGCGCAATCATGAATGCGCCTCCTGCGCAAGCCACCCCGCCTGCAGCGCATATTGCAACACCACCTGCAAACTGAAATCCTCCAGCAACAAGGCCGACGGATTGAGAGAGGACTTTCATCTGATGACTTGTTAATAATGAATGCTCCTCTTTTAAGGCCTTTAAACCCTCCCAAACACTCTTCCTCCCACTCTCCACATCCGCCACAATCCCCCGCGCGTAATAAGCCACTTCCCGATTGAACTGAATCCGCAACATCCCGTCCCGAATATGCCGAGCGCTCACGGTGCAGGCCTGGCTGGTGAGCAGGCCAGCCGCATGGCTGACCTCCCAATAGTCGTTGCTGCTGACGTGCGGTTTTTTATTGGCGGGTGTCATTGCGCGCCTTCCCAGGTGGTATACCCGCTGGTGTTGGTCGCATGGTTCCGCCAGGTGATATCTCGGTAGCGGATAGCGACTGTTTCTTGAGGTTCTACGTCATTCTGCAGGATTGAATGCGGCATGCTGATGGTGAGGTCGGCTATCTGTGCGCCGCCGATTTCGACTGAATAGTATTTTTCCTGCCCCACCGGGCCTGCGTTTCGGTAGAAGTTAATCGTGCAAGTGAGTTCTTCTCGGGTTGCCAATGCCTGCGCCAGCAGGGGAGAGGATTTGTCGATGAATTTGGTAATGATGATGGGGTTGTGATGGGCGTATTTGGTGTTGCCCAAGGTGTTCATGTTGTGGTCGAACGACAACACCATGATTTCGTCTTTATGTTCGGTCTGGCATTTATTGCCGATGGATACAACGCTTGAGCAACCTTCTGAAATGAGCCCTTGAACTTTGCCTTGTATAACCATGTAACCGTGACTGGCCATTGAGTGATCATCCTGAAAAAAATGATCGGTCATTTTATTGGGATGCGGTCTGCGGTTATGTAGGGCGTTTCCGAAGGTGTTGAGGGAAGGTGCGCGATTGGGGGGCTGAAGCGAGCCAGGACCTGTGGGAGCAATCGGAGGTTACGACGGTCGCGAATGCGGTGTGTCAGTCAAACCGCATTCGTCGCCATCGTAACCTCCGACAACTACAAGACCGGCGTTGTGCTTTCAGGACTCCAGCTTAACTAACGAGGGTGGCGGCTGTGCAACAGGTTAGTCGACCGGCCAATAGGGAAATCCGGCGCACTCGAAAGTGCCCTGCGCACAGCCACCATATAGAGGTGAACACGTGTGCGCCTATTGGTCGGGGCGACTAAACCCGATCGCTGATGTGCAGCGACCGACGCAGCCTAGTGACCTGGATTTACAGGCGCAAGTGAGGGACAAGTTTCTCGGAAATGTCTTTCAAGGTGAAGGGATGTTGTCTGGCAAATGTGTTGCCGCAAGTGCGATTGCCTGTTGGAGCGGTGCTTGCAGGCGCTGCGGTCCATCAGTGAAACCGCATCCCCTGTGGGAGCGAATTCATTCGCGAAAGCGGCGGGGCAGGCGTTAGATCTCTATCGATTGTACCGGCCTCTTCGCGAATGAATTCGCTCCCACGGGGATCAACCTCCCGCACAAAGAGCCTTATCCCCGCCTGATCATGCACCCAATCCCGACGAAACTTGTATTCCCAGTCGTTCTCCAACACGATGCACCCTTTTAGCGCTTTGCGCAGTTTCACCCTCCTGCCCCCACGAGAATGCAATGACGACCAAGGCGCCATCGGCGAGTTCGACCCCGCAAAACCCCTCTTCCGTTCTTCATCGCCCCTGGCTGTTGCTGCTTGGGCTGGTCCTGGTGGCGCTGAATCTGCGTCCGGCGCTGGCCAGCATGGCGCCGTTGCTCGGTTACGTTTCCGACGATCTCGGGCTTTCATCGGCCAAGGCGGGTTTGTTGACGACGTTGCCGGTGCTCTGTCTGGGGCTGTTTGCACCGCTGGCTCCCAGGTTGGCGCGGCGTTTTGGCAGTGAGCAGGTGGTTTTCGGGGTTCTGTTCGCGCTGGCGGCAGGCATCGTTCTGCGCAGTTTCTTCGGTGAATTCGGGCTCTTCGCGGGCAGCATTCTGGCCGGGGCGAGTATTGGTGTGATCGGCGTTCTGCTGCCGGGCATCGTCAAGCGCGACTTCCCGAAACAGGCCGGGACGATGACCGGCGTCTACACCATGGCGCTGTGCCTGGGTGCGGCACTGGCGGCAGGTTCCACCGTGCCCATTGCCCACCATTTCAATGACAGCTGGGCCGTAGGCCTGGGTATCTGGATGATTCCTGCCTTACTGGCGGCATTGATCTGGTGGCCGCAGGCGCGGCAAAAGCACGGTATGCACAAAGTGGCGTACCGCGTGCAGGGTTTGCTGCGTGACCCGCTGGCATGGCAAGTCACCTTGTACATGGGCCTGCAATCTTCACTGGCGTACGTGGTATTTGGCTGGTTGCCGTCGGTGTTGATGGGCCGAGGGCTGAGTCCTACCGATGCAGGTTTGGTGCTTTCCGGTTCGATCATGGTCCAACTGATCAGCGCTTTGAGCGCCCCTTGGCTGGCGACCCGTGGCAAGGATCAGCGTCTGGGCGTGGTCATGGCAATGTCGATGACCCTCATCGGGCTATTCGGCTGCCTGTATGCGCCGGTGGGTGGGATGTGGGCCTGGGCGATTGTGCTCGGCTTGGGACAGGGCGCTGCGTTCAGTATCGCGCTGACCCTGATCGTCTTGCGCTCCCGGGACTCACACGTGGCGTCGAACCTGTCGGGCATGGCGCAGGGGATCGGCTACACCATCGCGTCCATCGGCCCGTTTGCCGTGGGCGTCGTACACGATGTCACGGGCAGTTGGGATTCAATTGGCTGGATCTTCGCCGTGCTCGGCGCTGCAGCGACGGTCGCAGGCCTAGGTGCCGGACGCGCGTTGTATGTGCAGGTCAGCAGCGAAAAAATCTGAGTGGCGGTATTTGCGTCGCGAATGCCCATGGCAAAGCGCCGCGATGGCGATTATCGTGCACGCACCTTTTGCTCCAATGGACCTGCCTGCATGAGCGACGAAGACAAACGCCTGATCAATAACGCGCTGATCACCCGATTCTACGAAGCGTTCAATCGCCTGGATGCTGAAGCCATGGCCGAGTGTTACACCAATGACGTCGTGTTCAGCGACCCGGTGTTTGGCGAACTGCGAGGTAAACAGGCGGGCGACATGTGGCGCATGCTCACCTCGCGGGCCAAGGATTTTTCCCTGACTTTCGACAGCGTCCGCGCTGATGAGAGGACGGGCGCTGCGCACTGGGTGGCGACTTACCTGTTCAGCCAGACCGGCAATACCGTGGTCAATGATATCCAGGCGCGCTTTGTCTTCCGTGACGGCAAGATCGCCGAACATCACGACCAGTTCGACCTGTGGCGCTGGTCGCGGCAGGCCCTGGGTGTCAAAGGCGTCTTGCTGGGTTGGGCACCCTTTGTTCAGAACGCCATCCGCGCCCTGGCCCAGAAAGGCCTCAAGGCGTTTCAGGCCGGGCGCTGAGCCTCTGCTAGAATCCGCGCTTTCACGCCAATCTGATTTGCCGTCATGCCAGAAGCCTTGTCCTCATCCGTTAACGAAACCCCCGAACCAGCGGTGATCAAACCCTGGTTCGTGTACCTGGTGCGCGCGGAAAATGGGTCGCTTTATTGCGGCATCAGCGACGACCCGCAACGCCGCTTCGCTGCCCACCAGAAAGGCAAAGGTGCGCGGTTCTTCTGTTCCAGCCCTGCGGTGGCGCTTGTCTACGTCGAAGCCTGTGTCAGCAAGGGCGAGGCGTTGCGGCAGGAGCGGCTCATCAAGAAGTTGAGGAAGAGCGCCAAGGAGGTTCTGGCGGCGGGGTATTGCGCCACCTCGTCTTGTGGTGAGTAGCTACCCTGTGGGAGCGAATTCATTCGCGAAGGGGCCGGTACATCCGACTCATATTCATCGATTGAAATACCGCCTTCGCGAATGAATTCGCTCCCACAGGTTTTTGCGTTCCCTCAGGCGCCCTTCGATTTTTGCCGATTAGCCATCCATGCCCGTGATGATTTGCCATCAGGGTTGTCGGGTAGGCCCGGCGGTTTTAGCCGGTTAAGCTGTGGGCTTTCCCTCCGCCGGAAAGGCCATCATGACCGACATCATCCTGCACCATTACCCGACTTCGCTGTTCGCTGAAAAAGCCCGCCTGATGCTGGGCTTCAAAGGCTTGTCCTGGCGTTCGGTGACCGTCCCTTCGATCATGCCCAAACCGGATCTGACTGCGTTGACCGGCGGTTACCGCAAGACGCCGGTAGTGCAGATCGGCGCGGACATTTACTGCGATACCGCATTGATCGCTCGTCGTCTGGAGCAGGAAAAAGCCTCGCCTGCGTTTTTCCCGGTGGGGCAGGAGTTCACTGTCGCGGGCTTTGCGGCCTGGGCCGATTCGGTTCTGTTCATGCACGCCGTCAGTCTGGTGTTTCAACCGGAGTCCTTGGCTGTGCGCTTTGCCAAAGTCCCGCCTGAAGCGGTCAAAGCCTTTGTAGCGGACCGTGCCGCGCTGTTCGAGGGGGGCAATGCAACCCGCTTACCCGTCGAGCAGGCCAAACATCAATGGCCAACGCTGATGGCGCGTCTGGAGCAGCAGCTGGAGCGCAATGGCGACTTCCTGTTCGGTGTGCCGTCGATTGCCGATTTTTCGGTCGCCCACACCCTGTGGTTCCTCAAGCAAACCCCGGTGACTGCACCGCTGGTGGATGAGTATCCGGGTGTCGCGGCGTGGCTGGGTCGGGTGCTGGGCTTCGGCCACGGCGCGCCTAACGAGCTGAGCGCTGCCGAAGCCGTGGAGGTTGCCGCCCAAGCCACTCCTGCTGCATTGCCGGACGAGCCGTTTCTGGAAACCAATGGCTTGAAGGCAGGCGATCAGGTCACGATTTCAGCCATTGATTACGGCGTTGATCCCGTGGAAGGCGAGCTGGTGTTCAGTGGGCTTGAAGAGCTGATTGTGCGCCGCGAAGACGAGCGGGCGGGTGTGGTGCATGTGCACTTTCCGCGGGTTGGGTTTCGCATTCAGAAACGCTGACGCTCACCCGTGGGACCGGCTTTAGCCGGGAAGGCGGTATCTCGAACGATAAACATGCTGTGGGTGTACTGGCCTCTTCCCGGCTAAAGCCGGTCCCACGACAATCAAGTGAGACGTAGGGGAGGGGCGATCACTTCAACGCCGCCAGTATCGCCTCTTCGCTGAAGCCACGACTGATCGTGCCATTGACATCAATCAACGGAATCCCGCGCCCACCCAGGGCCTCGTAGGCCTTGCGGGCTTCCGTTGATTTCTCGATGTCGCATTCCTTGTACGGAATGCCTTTGCTGTCGAGGAAACGCCGGGTCTGTTTGCAGTAACCGCACCAGTCGGTGGCGTACATCACCACCCGGGCTTGCGCCTGAGCCTGTGCGGGGATCGCATCGGCCGGGTTGAAGACGTGCTCGATCTTGCCCCAGTTCTGGTGAATGACCACCACCAGCATGATCAGCGCAAACTTCTTCAGGAATTCAGGACAGCGTTGTCAGAGGTTTGGGCCGCAATGTGTGGGGTCAATAGCTGTGTCTGCGTTCTGCTTGATATTAGCAATCAGCAGCTGGACGATTATCACAAAACGGTATCGGCTGTGTGAGTTTTATTTCAGCTTGCCCGCGGGTATAGGCTTAACTGTTTAAAGCTACATCCGTTTGACAGTGCAACTCCTTCAAGCTGTCGAGGGGAAGGCTTCACGTTACAGCTCGTGAAATAGAGACGCTGTGATGGCTTACTGTTGAGCTACTGTTTGGGAGGCGCTTATGCAAGCGTTGTCGAGATGATATCTAAAGGTTGGAGACCTGTGAGGAATGGGGCCTATTTTTATATTGAGCTCTATTGGGATACACCGCAGCCTGTGACAAGCAGATATCCGACGTTATTGATTGATGGGGTAGAGTATGAAGCGATATTTTCGGATGATCGAAAGGTATTAAGAACCGCTGTTCCCGTCATGGATACTGCCAGCGTGAAAGAGGTAGCAACGCCTGAAATGCGTCTGCTCTCTTACAAGTATAATCGTGGTGAAAAGGTCAAAAAAAGCAAGAGGAAAAGAACTCATCTTGCTCGGCTGGTTGCACCTGATGCCCTGTCTGCAGGGCACTATAATGTCATTCGCTACGATTATGATTATGGTGATGAGGCGTTGAACCTCCCTGACGGGTGGGCGGGTATTGAATTTCGTGCAGCCGTCTATATGCCTGATTCAAAAGGCGCGTTTCCTGTGGTTGTTTTTTTACATGGGCGACATTTTACATGTGAATTGCCTCTCGGGGTTGGCTGGCCTTGCGAAGGAGAGGGGCGGGCGATTCCCAGCCACGAAGGCTACAGTGCAGCGGCAGAGGCGCTTGCCAGTCAGGGTTATGTCGTTGTTTCATTGTCTGCCAATGCAATTACTGCATACGAATCTATCGGCGTTAGAGTTGATGCAGACCGAGCGCGTGGCCATTTGATTCTGGCGCATCTTGATTTATTAAGTGAAGCTAATAGTGGAATCCATCCTGAGCTTTCGCTTTTTGAGGGGTGCCTGGATTTAAATAACGTAGGCCTCATGGGGCACTCGCGCGGCGGCTCCGGTGTCGCTTGGGCAGTCACCCTGAACAGGCTGCTCAATAAAGGCTACGGTATTCAGGCGGCTGTGCTACTTGGCAGTACGACATACGACGATATTGCCATCCCTGGTACTCATACTGCCGCCATCCTGCCTTTTCTGGACGGGGATGTAATTTGGCTAGAGGCGCAACGTAACTCCGATATTTCTCGCTTCGCCTTTGAAGATGACGTATTCCGAAGTTCTGTATTGCTGTTAGGGGCCAATCATAATTTCTTTAACACACGGTGGTCCCCGGGAAGCTCATCCGGTATGGACGATACGGAGCGGACCTGGGGCGACGTTGAAATCAGTCGCCATCGACTCATAGAGCAGCAGCGTCTTGGTGCATTTTATATTGCTGGTTTTTTTCGTTTGGCCTTAGGCAATGAACAACAGTTCATTGCCTTATTTGACGGTTCTTCAGTAACGGTTCCGACGCTCCCTCGAGCGTGGGTACAGAGTACTGCGTATTTTCCGTTGTCAAGCTGTTATATCATTCAAAGCTTCGAAACGATGCATGCCCATGACATCTCATTAATGCCGGGGGGCTGGGATTGGATCATCAATAAAGGCGTAGGGGAAATCGTGACCGCTCTCGAGCCAGAGTGGGGCGGGCTACGCTATACGCATCATCGGTATCATAGTTTTCTAAATCTTAAGAGCTTCAGCTTTCAATCTCCTGCCGAGCTGGAGCTTCATGTTCGAGACAGTGCAGATGCTGTTGATCTCTCGCCTTACACGCAGTTGAGCTTCCATATCGATTATAGGTTGGATGAAGATTATGAGGAGCCTGTAGACCTCTACGTAACGTTGGATGGAGCTACCGTAGATCTAACGGATGTATTGCACGATAGATGGCCCCTTTCTGAGATCGTGCCGGGAATAGGGACACTTCTTCAGCGACAGATATTGGTACCGCTGGAGGCATTCCCATTGGATATTTCAAAGCCCGTCAGCAGGCTCTCTTTTACCTTGCCCAATGGTGGAAGCATTTGCCTGTCTGATATTTTTTTCGTAAGGCCTTTTCTAGGGAAAAACGTCCCCGTCAGGTTACCGTTCGTCAGTGCCATGGAAGATGCTGTGGTTATCGCGACGGGCCTGGAACAAGAGTTGATTGTTGAGGTTTTTTTGTCGGAGGTCAGCCTTATCAAGGTATCAATGCGGGTAAATTTTCGACTCATACACAGGGTTCTTGGCACGATGTCGTTTGGGGCACCTCTTGTGTTTGAGCCAGGCGAGCGAGTGAAATCTGCAAGATTTACTATTCCGGAGGGTGGTTTCAGAACGGGGTACGGGGGGGATATAGAGGGACGGCCTTGTTACGCTGCGTGGGTCAGTCTATCGGCATTGTCTAACGCTGTGTTTGCTCGTCCGGCTACTCGGTTTTTAATACTGCCTTTTCCCTGAAATTAATAAAGTTGAATAGCAAATCATCGAGCAACCTGCAGGAGCTGCTGTAGTTTGCGCTAGACGTTCTCTCTGGAAAGCAGCACCTGAATCGCGATCACTTCAACGCCGCAAGTATCGCCTCTTCACTAAAGCCCCGAATAATCGTGCCATTGACATCTATCAACGGAATCCCGCGCCCACCCAGGGCCTCGTAGGCTTTGCGGCCTTCGGTTGATTTTTCGATGTCGTATTCCTTGAACGGGATGCCTTTGCTGTCCAGGAAACGCCGGGTCTGTTTGCAGTAGCCGCACCACTCGGTGGCGTACATCACCACCTGGGCGCTGGCTTGAGCCTGGGCAGGTATCGCGTCGGCCGGGTTGAAGAAGTGCTCGATCTTGCCCCAGTTCTGATAAACCACGACCACCAGCATGATCAGGACGAACTTCTTCAGGGTGCGTATCAACATGGCCCAGTGCCCTCAGCGACGCTTGAGCTGATCGGTGAGCTGCGTAGGCAGACCTTTGATGATCAACGTGCCAGCGGCCTCGTCGTACTCGATCTTGTCGCCCAGCAGGTGCGCCTCGAAGCTGATCGACAGGCCTTCTGCGCGGCCGGTGAAGCGGCGGAATTGATTGAGGGTGCGCTTATCCGCCGGGATTTCCGGCGAGAGGCCGTAATCCTTGTTGCGGATGTGATCGTAGAACGCGCGTGGGCGTTCTTCGTCGATCAGCCCGGACAATTCTTCCAGGCCCATGGGCTCGCCCATTTTGCTCTGGCTGCTGGCGTAGTCCACCAGGGTCTTGGTCTTCTCGCGGGCGGAATCTTCCGGCAAGTCTTCGCTTTCGACGAAGTCACTGAACGCCTTGAGCAGGGTGCGGGTTTCACCGGGGCCGTCGACGCCTTCCTGGCAGCCGATAAAGTCACGGAAGTACTCGGACACCTTTTTGCCGTTCTTGCCTTTGATGAACGAGATGTACTGTTTGGACGTCTTGTTGTTCTGCCACTCCGAGACGTTGATCCGCGCTGCCAGGTGCAACTGACCCAGATCCAGATGGCGCGACGGGGTCACGTCCAGGGTTTCGCTGACCGCGACACCTTCACTGTGGTGCAGCAGGGCGATGGCCAGGTAGTCGGTCATGCCTTGCTGATAGTGGGCAAACAGCACATGGCCGCCGACCGACAGGTTGGACTCTTCCATCAGCTTCTGCAGGTGCTCCACCGCGATGCGGCTGAACGCGGTGAAGTCCTTGCCGCCGTCCATGTATTCCTTCAGCCAGCCGCTGAAAGGGTGCGCGCCGGACTCGGCATGGAAGAAGCCCCAGGCTTTGCCCTGTTTGGCGTTATAGCTCTCGTTGAGGTCCGCCAGCATGTTCTCGATGGCTTGGGATTCGGCGAGTTCAGAGTCGCGTGCGTGCAGGACAGCTGGCGTACCGTCGGGTTTCTTGTCGATCAGGTGGACGATGCAATGACGGATCGGCATGGAGTTCTCGGCTGGTTGTGAGCGGAATACGGGTCGAGCAGCGCAGCTCGTTTTAACGGCGGCCAGTGTAGCGCACAAGTGGCTCAAACGTCCCTGAACCCCTTGGTTTTGGCTCTTGTGGTGGTACTGGGCTATGTTTTTTTGGCTGATTCGGGATAAACCTGTCCAATCGGGTAGGTTAGTGCGGATATTTGCTCGGCTCTGTGCTAGTTTTGCCCGGTCTTGCGCAGCTTAGCGCGCCAAGCACCGCAGTTTGTGTGCTTTCTGGCCGAACCATTGCCCGCTTTAAGCATCTACAGTTCGCGATTAATCGTGGCTGCTACTTGGAGGGTCAGGTTCCTCGCCTGGCCCCAGGCCGATGCTGCACTCTGCAATCCAAATGAATTTGATAGGGAAGGAACACCACCATGGCTCTGACTAAAGACCAATTGATCGCCGATATCGCAGAAGCTATCGACGCGCCAAAAACCACCGCGCGTAATGCTCTTGAGCAATTGGGCCAAATTGTTGCCGACCAACTGGAAAACGGCGTTGAAATCACTCTGCCGGGCATCGGCAAACTGAAAGTCGCCGAGCGTCCAGCTCGCACTGGCCGCAACCCTTCGACTGGCGCTGCCATCGAAATCGCTGCCAAGAAAGTTATCAAGTTCGTACCAGCTAAAGTGCTGAGCGACTCGATCAACAAGTAAGCTCACGCTTGCTGTGAAAAAGCCGTGCGCCGGTTAACCGGGCACGGCTTTTTTTATTTCACTTGAGCGCCGGGTTGCAACCCGCAGCCTTGGCTTGCGCATCCGAGACGACAGGGCGGAACGGTTCGAGGTTCCAGTCAACGCGTTGCGGATAATGAGTGATGATGCAGTTCAACTGCTGTTTCATGCTGCCCTGGGCTTTCTCCCCGTCGCGCCATTGACTGTCGCCGCCGCGCAGTTGCAGCAACTCCTGATAGATCGCCTCGCGCTGTGACGCCTGCTGGCTCTTGCCCAGTGCGGTCGGTACGACGTTGAGTGTCCACTCCATCTGCCCCGTACCCGGATCCAGACGCTGTGCCCAGGTGGCAGAGGCGATGTAGACCTGAGGCGGAATGCCGTTCAGAGAAATGACCTGATCGGCCGGTATGTATTGGAAACGCTGTTCGGGCGGCCGTTTGAAATCCAGGTTCAGGACAGGAACCGCATAGCCCTGAGCGTGGAGTTTGCGCTGGAAGTTACGCGCGCTGGTCCGGCCGTCTTCTTTCCTGGGCGGTGCTGTGTCGCCAAAGGTCGGGTAGTTGTAGGTAGTGTTCGCCTGGTAAACGAAGGCATCAATGTACTTCATGTTCGGGTCGCCGTCGGCGGTATCCGTTGCGTTGGCGAGCATGAATTCATCGAACAGATCCTTTCGCGAAAACGAATCGGTTGCCGGTGTCGTTGCCCTGGACTCATGGACCCGAATCATGGTCTCCCATTGCGCGGGAGATTCGGCATTCCAGGAGCACTGGCTGGTCTGGATCGGTTGCCTGGTGCCACCGGGGTAGGCTTTTTTCCACTGCTCGACGGTCTCGATCTGTTGTTGAGCACAGGTGCCAAAGGCCCATTTGGCATTCTTGTTGTCGGTTGAAGGCGGTGGCGGTATTGCCATTGTCGTGTCGTTGTATTTGCCACAGCCGTACCAGCCGCGCTGCGGGCCGGTACCGGCATCGAAGGGGTAAATGCAGGTCCAGCCTTCATCCTTGACCGGCAGACCTAGCGCAACAGCGTCTGTAGGTGTCCGAATAATGAAGCCTGCAGGGTGGATCAGGGTATTGATGCTCAGATCACGGCGTATCCATGAGAACGAGGTGGCGCCGGTCTTCACTGCATAGGGGCTGTAATCCCAGGGTTCGAAGTTGCCGTCATTGACCATCCGCAACGTCACGCCGCTGCAGTAATAATGGCCGCGTAAAGCGCCGGTATCGGCTTCTTTACATTCGTGGACAACGGCGTTGTAGCTGGCATTGATCCTTCTGACCGTTTCGACCGGATCAAGGCCGGTTTGCACATCCACGGCCCATAACGAACAGGGCCAGAGTGCTATCAACATAGACAGGGTTTGAAGAGGATGCATGACTGGCCTCCTTGGCACGCATGTTCCTGAGTGGTCAGGTTAGAAATGCGTCCAAGAGGCGTCTACTGTCAGAAGTATCAGGTTTTAGCCCGATTCAAGACCGTTGGTCTAAAGGTTAGGGGCTACACCCACCGTTCCTGCCGCCAAGCCTCTTGTTTGGCCTTGTCATGGAAGGTCCAGGCCACAAAGCGACTTTGCTTCTGACCCTGGCCCATTTGGACGATGCGGCTTTCAACTACACCGACTTTCTTCAGGGTGCTTTGAATCAAGGGCAGGTTCGACGCCTTGGACACCAGCGTGCTGAACCACAGCACTTGCCTGCCTAGCTGCGTGCTTTCCTTGATCAGTTGCGTCACGAAGCCAATTTCGCCACCTTCACACCACAGTTCCTGAGATTGCCCGCCAAAGTTCAGCACCGGCAGCTTGCGCTTGGGATCAGCCTTGCCCAGCGCGCGCCATTTACGCTGGCTGCCCCGTTGGGCTTCTTCCAGGGACGAGTGGAAGGGCGGATTGCACAGGCTCACATCGAAGCGTTCATCGCTGTTAAGCAGGTCCAGCAGGATCTGCTTACGGTTGCTTTGCTGACGCAGAATGATGGCTTTGTTCAGCTTGTTGGACTTGACGATCGCAGTCGCCGCGGCGATGGCTGTAGGGTCGATTTCCGAACCCAGGAACTGCCAGCCATAGTCGCTATGGCCAATCAGCGGATAAACACAGTTGGCGCCGGTGCCGATGTCCAGGGCCTTGATCGAGGCGCCACGGGGGATCACACCTTCATTGCCTTCAGCCAGCAGGTCGGCGAGAAAATGCAGGTAATCGGCACGGCCCGGAATCGGTGGGCACAGGTAATCCGCCGGGATATCCCAGTGGGCCACGCCATAAAAAGACTTGAGCAACGCCCGGTTGAACACCCGGACAGCGGAAGGGTTGGCGAAGTCGATGCTTTCCTTGCCGTACGGATTGGTGATCAGAAATTGCCCCAGCTCCGGGCTGCTCTTGATCAGCTTGGGAAAGTCGTAATGGCCTTGGTGGCGATTGCGCGGGTGCAAGGTGGCCTTTTCCTTTGGCTCGACAGGTTTGGCTGCCAGCGCGGGTTTGGGCTTCTTGCGGGGTGGTTTTGGGGTGTTGGGGATGGTCATGGATTCAGATTCTATAAAGAAGGCGGCACCTGTAGGAGCTGCCGAAGGCTGCGAATGGGTCTAACCCCTTCCAGCACCATTGAAGCTACCACCGCTTCGCAGCCTGCGGCAGCTCCTACAAAAAATATGCGATAAAAAAAGGAGGTCGCGATAGACCTCCCTTTTTATTCATCGCCGCAGTTACAAACTCGCAATCCGCGCATGCTGCTCGGCCAGTTTGCCCAAGGCCTGTTCGGCTTCGGCCATTTTGGCGCGTTCCTTGGCGATGACTTCTGGCGGTGCCTTGTCAACGAAGGCTGCATTGGACAGCTTGCCGCCGACCCGTTGCACTTCGCCTTGCAGACGCAGGATCTCTTTATCCAGACGCGCCAGCTCGGCATCCTTGTCGATCAGGCCAGCCATCGGTACCAGCACTTCCATCTCACCCACCAGACCGGTCGCCGATAGCGGTGCCTCGGCGCCCGCTTCCAGCACGGTGATGGATTCGAGCTTGGCGAGCTTCTTCAGCAGGTAGTCGTTTTCCTGCAAGCGGCGTAGGTCTTCGGCGCTGACGTTCTTGAGGAACAGCGTCAGAGGCTTGCCTGGGCCGATGTTCATTTCGCCACGGATGTTACGGGTGGCGAGCATCAGGCCTTTCAGCCATTCGATGTCGTCTTCGGCGGCCTGATCAATGCGCGCTTCGTTGGCCACTGGCCAAGGTTGCAGCATGATGGTCTTGCCTTCGGCACCGGCCAGCGGCGCGAGGCGCTGCCAGATTTCTTCGGTGATGAACGGCATGAACGGATGCGCCAGACGCAGGGCCACTTCCAGCACGCGAACCAGCGTGCGACGAGTGCCACGCTGACGCTCAACCGGTGCGGTTTCGTCCCACAGCACAGGCTTGGACAGTTCCAGGTACCAGTCGCAGTACTGGTTCCAGATGAACTCATACAAGGCCTGAGCAGCGAGGTCGAAACGGAATTGATCCAGTTGGCGGGTCACTTCGGCTTCGGTGCGTTGCAGTTGCGAGATGATCCAGCGATCCGCCAGGGACAGCTCGACTGCTTCGCCGTTCTGGCCGCAGTCTTCGCCCTTGTCCAGCACGTAGCGCGCAGCGTTCCAGATCTTGTTGCAGAAGTTGCGATAGCCTTCGACGCGGCCCATGTCGAACTTGATGTCGCGACCGGTGGACGCCAGCGAGCAGAAGGTGAAGCGCAGGGCGTCGGTGCCGTAGCTGGCGATGCCGCCGGCGAACTCGTCGCGGGTCTGCTTTTCAATCTTTTTGGCAAGTTTGGGCTGCATCATGCCGGAGGTGCGTTTCTGCACCAGGTCTTCCAACTCGATGCCGTCAATGATGTCCAGCGGGTCCAGGACGTTGCCCTTGGACTTGGACATCTTCTGACCCTGGCCATCGCGGACCAGACCGTGCACGTAAACCGTCTTGAACGGCACTTGCGGCGTGCCGTCTTCGTTCTTCACCAAATGCATGGTGAGCATGATCATCCGGGCAACCCAGAAGAAAATGATGTCGAAGCCGGTGACCAGCACGTCGGTGGAGTGGAAGGTTTCCAGCGCTTTGGTCTTTTCAGGCCAACCCAGTGTGGAGAAGGTCCACAGGCCCGAGCTGAACCAGGTGTCGAGTACGTCGTTGTCCTGTTGCAGCGCAACGTCCGGGCCCAGGTTGTTCTTGGCGCGCACTTCGGCTTCGTCGCGACCGACGTAAACCTTACCTGACTCGTCGTACCAGGCCGGAATGCGGTGGCCCCACCAGAGCTGACGGCTGATGCACCAGTCCTGGATGTCGCGCATCCACGAGAAGTACATGTTTTCGTATTGCTTGGGCACGAAGGCGATGCGGCCGTCTTCCACGGCAGCAATGGCAGGTTCAGCCAATGGCTTGGTAGACACGTACCACTGATCGGTCAGCCACGGCTCGATGATGGTGCCGGAACGGTCGCCTTTCGGGACTTTCAGGGCGTGATCGTCGACGCTGACCAGCAGGCCGGCTTCGTCGAAGGCGGCAACGATCTGCTTGCGCGCTTCGAAGCGGTCCAGACCGGCATATTGCGCGGGCAGGGTGCCGTCAACGGTTTCGTTCAGGGTGCCGTCCAGGTTGAACACCTGAGCAGCGGCCAGCACGTGGGCGTTTTTGTCGAAGATGTTCAGCAGCGGCAGGTTGTGGCGCTTGCCGACTTCGTAGTCGTTGAAATCGTGGGCCGGGGTGATCTTCACGCAGCCGGTGCCGAACTCAGGGTCGCAGTAATCATCAGCGATGATCGGGATGCGACGGCCAACCAGTGGCAGCTCGACGAACTTGCCGATCAGGGCCTTGTAACGCTCGTCTTCCGGGTTAACGGCGACGGCGGCGTCACCGAGCATGGTCTCAGGTCGCGTGGTGGCAACGATCAGGTAATCCAGGCCGTCAGCGGTTTTCGCGCCGTCAGCCAGTGGATAACGCAGGTTCCACAGGAAGCCTTTCTCGTCGTGGTTTTCCACTTCGAGGTCGGAAATCGCCGTGTGCAGTTTGGTGTCCCAGTTGACCAGACGCTTGCCACGATAGATCAGGCCGTCTTCATGCAGACGCACGAAGGCTTCTTTAACGGCTTCGGACAGGCCGTCGTCCATGGTGAAGCGCTCGCGGCTCCAGTCTACGGACGAGCCAAGGCGACGGATCTGACGGCTGATGTTGCCGCCGGATTGATCCTTCCACTCCCAGATTTTTTCCAGAAACTTGTCACGGCCCAGATCGTGGCGGTTCATGCCCTGCGCTTCGATCTGACGCTCTACCAGCATCTGCGTGGCGATACCGGCATGGTCGGTGCCCGGCTGCCACAGGGTGTTGCGACCCTGCATGCGGCGGAAACGGATCAAGGCGTCCATGATCGCATTATTGAAACCGTGCCCCATGTGCAGGCTGCCGGTGACGTTTGGCGGCGGGATCATGATGGTGTACGAGTCACCCGAGCCTTGCGGCGCGAAGTAATTCTCCGATTCCCAGGTCTGATACCAGGAAGTTTCAATGGCGTGCGGCTGGTAGGTCTTGTCCATGCGCGGCGGGAACCTATTGCTGTAATTCAGGAAAGCCGACAAGTATAGCCTTGGGGGCAGTTGCAAGCCACAAGCCGCAAGCTGCAAGCGAAAGGCGGTCATTCTTGAAGCTTGAAGCTTGAAGCTTGAAGCTTGAAGCTTAGAGCTTGCCGCTCGCTGCTGCGGCGATCAACCGCTCCAATCTCGCCTCAAGGCGACGCTTGATCTCTGTTTCGATATGCGGGGCGAAGTCGCCGATGACGTCTTGCATGATCAACTGGGCGGCGGCGCGCAGTTCAGTGTCCAGATGCAGCAGCGCGTCTTCCTTCGAGACCGCCTGGGCAGGCGCGGTTGCAGGAACGACCGCTGGTTCTGGCGTCAGGGTCGGGATGTCGGCGTCGTCGCCGTCAAAGTCCAGCTCATGATCCAGCCTTGGCTTTGCTCCCACTACATCGAACAGCAAAGGGATCTGCCCCTCGCCATTGCCTGAGGTTTGTGGGGAGTCGTCGCCCAGCAACTGGCGGATCGACTCAAGGTCGTCCAGCAGGTTGGCGGAGTCTTTCAGGGGTTTTGAATTATCCATCGGGGTGCTCAAAGACGCTGTAGCCGGTGATCTTGCAGAGGATAGCCCTGTTCACGATAGAAACGAAAACTCTCTCGTGCGGCCAGTCGTATCGCGGGGTCTTCCACGACGATTTCCGCCACGCGGGCGAAACGTTTGAAAAAATCGGGGATGCGCAGGTCAAGGTTGACCAGCAGATCCTGGTGTTGCCCGGGGTCTTCACCCAGGCCCAGCACGACGGGAGCCACCTGATCCTCTTCGGCGTCGCCGTGGGGGATAAAGGTTTCGCCCTTGAAGCGCCACAACCTTGCATCGAGGTCTTCACGCTGCGCCGCATCGCTGCAATGCAGGTAGATCCGATGGCCCATGCGCCAGGCTTTTTCGGTGAGCTTGCAGGCGAAGTCCAGGCGGGCCGAGGGATCGGCGCTGGGGAGGATATAAAAGTCGACTTGTGTCATGTGCTTTCCAAGGTCGCGGGGCGCATTCGAAAACGCATAGCCCCGTAGGAGCTGCCGAAGGCTGCGAAGGCGTTCTAACTGACACGCCGCGATTCGCAGCCTTCGGCAGCTCCTACACGGGCAGCGTCAACGACAGCCGCCCCGGTTTCCTTACGCGCCTGCGCGGTCCAGCAGGTATTGGGTCAGCAGCGGAACCGGACGGCCAGTGGCGCCCTTGTCCTTGCCGCCGCTCAGCCAGGCGGTACCGGCGATGTCCAGGTGCGCCCACTCGTAGGTCTTGGTGAAACGCGACAGGAAGCAGGCCGCCGTGATGGTGCCGCCTTTGGGACCACCAATGTTGGCGATGTCGGCGAACGGGCTGTCCAGTTGCTCCTGGTATTCGTCGAACAACGGCAGCTGCCAGGCGCGGTCGTCCGCGAACTTGCCAGCGTCCAGCAGTTGATTGATCAGCGCGTCGTTGTTGCCTAGCAGGCCGGACGTGTGACCGCCCAATGCCACGACACAAGCGCCGGTCAGGGTCGCGATGTCGATCACCGCCTGTGGCTTGAAGCGCTCGGCGTAGGTCAGGGCATCGCACAGCACCAGACGACCTTCGGCGTCGGTGTTGAGGATTTCCACGGTCTGGCCGCTCATGGTGGTGACGATGTCGCCAGGGCGAGTCGCGGTGCCGCTTGGCATGTTCTCGGCTGCAGCGATGATGCACACCAGGTTGATCGGCAGTTGCAGTTCCAGCACGGCGCGCAGGGTGCCGAACACGCTGGCAGCGCCGCACATGTCGAACTTCATTTCGTCCATGCCCGCAGCAGGCTTGATGCTGATGCCGCCGGTGTCGAAGGTGATGCCTTTACCGACCAGCACGAAAGGCTTCTCGCTTTTCTTGCCGCCGGAGTAGTTCATGACGATCAGGCGTGGAGGCTGGGCGCTGCCTTGACCCACGGCCAGGAACGAACCCATGCCCAGGTCGGCAATTTTCTTCTCGTCATGCACTTCAACCTTGAGGTTCTTGTGCGCCTTGCCCAGTGCTTTGGCCTGTTCGCCCAGGTAAACCGGGTGGCAGACGTTCGGCGGCATGTTGCCCAGGTCGCGGGTCAGGGCCATGCCGGTGGCGATCGCCTGAGCGTGAGTCGCCGCGCGCTCGACGTCGGCAACGCTGATCTTGTCGGTCAGCAGGGTCACTTTCTTCAACGCGCGGGCTTCGGCCTTCTGCGACTTGAAGTGGTCGAACACGTATTCGCCATCGGCCAGGGTTTCGACCAGCAGGCGGGCTTTGCCATAAGTGTCGCGGTTCTTGACTGAAACCTGATCCAGGGCGATGGCAGCGTCGGTCCCGCCCAGGCCTTTGAGGGTCGAGAGCACGCAGTTGATGACTTTCTTGAACTGGCGGTCGGTCAGTTCGGCTTCTTTACCGGTACCGACCAGCAGCACGCGCTCGGCTTTGAGGTTAGGCAGGTTGTGCAGCAGCAGGCTCTGACCAACCTTGCCAACCAGATCGCCGCGCTTGAGTACAGCGGCAATCGCGCCACCGGCCAGAGCGTCAACGCCCTTGGCTGCGTCGCTGAGCACGCGGCCTTCGCCCACGGCAACGACCAGTGTGGCCGTTTTCAAGGTTTCTGGGCTTACGCTTTTAACAACCAATTCCATGTCGGGGTCCCCGAATAAACGATGAGCTATCGCGAAATGAATGAGGTGCTTGGCAGTACGAAGCGGTTGCGCATGCGTCTGCCAGCAACAAGGCCCGCAGTTTGACCCCGGCACAGGACCCCTGACAACCCCGCAAAACGTACCGATCAAGCCCGGTGTAGGACGCGTGCGTATGAACTATCCAGAGCGCGCAGTGACAGAGCACCTGATTCACAGGATAATGCCGCATATTTTTTGGCGGGTCCGCGGTGTCAAGCGTCGAATTCGCAAGTAACTTTTCTTGTCTGGCCTGAGCCCGGCGACCCTGGAGTGTCTGGTTTGATCGTCTTCCGTTATCTGTCCCGAGAAGTGCTGGTTACCCTGAGCGCCGTCAGCGCGGTCTTGCTGGTAATCATCATGAGCGGACGCTTTATCAAGTACCTGGCGCAAGCGGCGTCGGGCGCACTGGATCCAGGCGTGCTGTTCCTGATCATGGGTTTTCGCATGCCCGGCTTCCTGCAGTTGATCCTGCCGCTGGGATTATTCCTGGGGATCTTGCTGGCGTACGGGCGCCTGTACCTGGAGAGCGAAATGACCGTGCTTTCCGCCACGGGCATGAGCCAGCAACGTCTGCTGGCCATGACCATGGCGCCCGCCGCGCTGGTTGCGTTGCTGGTGGCCTGGTTGAGCTTCAGCCTGGCACCGCAGGGAGCGACTCAGTTCTCGCTGCTGATCAACAAACAGGACGCCATGACCGAGTTCGACACCCTGGTGCCGGGCCGCTTCCAGACCCTGCGCGATGGCAGCCGGGTGACCTACACCCAGGAGCTGTCCGAGGATCGTTCGAATCTGGGCGGGGTGTTCATCTCTGAAAAGCGCATTCCGGCTGACAAAACCAAGGAGAGCGGGATCACCGTGCTGGTCGCCGAAAAAGGCCACCAGGAAGTCAAACCCGATGGCAGCCGCTTCCTGATCCTGGAAAACGGCTACCGCTATGACGGCAACCCCGGCGAAGCCAATTACCGCGCCATTCAGTACGACACCTATGGTGCGCTGCTACCCAAACCGGACATCAGCAACGAAATCACCGACCGTGAAGCCATCCCTACCCTGGATCTGTTCGGCAGCGATCTTGCGCGCAATCAGGCCGAGTTGCATTGGCGTATCTCGCTGCCGATCCTGGTGTTCATCGTGACCTTGATGGCGGTGCCGCTGGCCCGGGTCAATCCGCGTCAGGGTCGTTACCTGAAGTTGCTGCCCGCGATTCTGTTGTACATGGCGTACCTGACCATCTTGATTGCCGCCCGTGGCGCCCTTGAAAAAGGCAAGCTGCCGATGGCGCTCGGGTTGTGGTGGGTGCACGCCATATTCCTGTTGATTGGCCTGGGGCTGCTGTATTGGGAGCCACTGCGCTTGAAAATGGCGAGTCGCCGCGCTGAGTCGGAGGTGACCCATGGTTAAGCTCGATCGCTACATTGGCAAAAGTGTTTTCGTCGCGATTCTTGCTGTACTCGGGATCATCCTCGGGTTGGCTTCGCTGTTTGCCTTCATTGATGAAATGGGCGATGTCAGTGATTCCTACACGCTGCTCGATGCAGGTAGCTTCGTTGCCCTGACTGCGCCGCGCCGCCTGTACGAAATGCTGCCCATGGCCGCACTGATCGGCTGCCTGATCGGCCTCGGCAGCCTGGCCAGCAGCAGCGAATTGACCATCATGCGTGCCGCTGGTGTGTCCATCGGGCGCATCGTCTGGGCGGTCATGAAGCCGATGCTGGTGCTGATGATTTTTGGTGTGCTGGTTGGTGAATACGTCGCACCCGCCGCAGAGAATCAGGCCCAGGCCAACCGTTCGCTGGCCCAGGGCAGCGGCGATGCGCAGAGCGCGCGTCATGGCATGTGGCACCGTCAGGGTGACGAGTTCATCCACATCAACGCCGTGCAACCGAGCGGCGTGCTGTATGGCGTGACCCGTTACCGTTTCGACGATGAGCGGCACATGCTCAGCGCCAGCTTCAGCAAGCAGGCCACGTTCAAAACCGATTACTGGGAATTGAAGGACATCACGACGACCTTCTTCCGTGATGGCAGCACCGAAGTGATCAAGACCGCCGACGAGCGTTGGGACGTCGCGCTGAGCCCGCAGCTGTTGAATACAGTGGTCATGCCGCCTGATTCGCTGTCGATTACGGGGCTGTGGCAGTACGCGCATTACCTGGCGGATCAGGGCTTGAGCAATGGCCGCTACTGGCTGGCGTTCTGGACCAAAGTGCTGCAGCCGCTGGTGACGGTGGCGCTGGTGTTGATGGCGATCTCGTTCATCTTCGGCCCGTTGCGGTCGGTGACCTTGGGTCAGCGGGTGTTTACAGGCGTGCTGGTGGGTTTCACGTTCCGCATTGCGCAGGATCTGCTGGGGCCTTCGAGTCTGGTATTCGGTTTCTCGCCGCTGTTCGCGGTGCTGGTGCCGGCCGGGATCTGTGCGTTGGCGGGGATATTGCTGTTGCGCAGGGCTGGGTAAGGTTTTTGCAGGTGTGAAAAGGCCGGCTTTTAGTCGGCTTTTTTGTGGGTGTTGTCACGGGACAAACCCACTTCGCATCTTTTTTTGCGTACATATCCGTTGCTGCGGTAACGGCCACTTAGGGTTCCGCCCTTACGGCGGGTCACTTTTGGCAAACGCCCGGAATGCCGGCCCAGCCAAAAGTAACCAAAAGGTCTGTGCCCCACCACTCGGTCCCTCGCTGGTGCTCGGCATGCCCGTAATCCGACATTGATGCGTGGGGCCGCCGCCAACGGCCATCCATGGCCTGGGGCGGCTAAACCGGCATCCCTGCCGGTTTACCCCACGCCTCAATATCTAATTCCGGCCAGCGTGGTTTGACGGGGCGCCTAAGATCAAAAGCCAGATCAAAAGCGAACGAGGCGGCCTGAAAGCCGACCTGCTTTTTTGTGTGAGCCTGCCGCCCGATTTTCATCGACTGGACCATTGCCTTCGCGAATGAATTCGCTCCCACGGGTTTGAATGCACTTCACGGACCTGTGGGAGCAAGCTTGCTTGCGAAGACTGTATTCCAGGCCACAGATAACTATAGGATTTAATGGCCCCTTCGCGAGCAAGCTCGCTCCCACGGGTTTAGGTGCGCCTCGGACCTGTGGGAGCAAGCTTGCTTGCGAAGGCTGTATTCCAGGCGACAAATAACTATCGGGTTTAATGGCCCCTTCGCGAGCAACGTGGAGAGCCACCTCGGTCGCTCCCACGGAGTTGCAGGCGAACATAGAATCTCCCACTGGTCCGGTGATATGAAGTGCGCCCCAAAACCTTGCCCGCGATTGCGGCAGTGGGCGCGAAACCAATCCCCCTGACCCACTGCCCATTTTGGAGGTGTGTCAGGAACGCGATACTGCAGACACCACAAATCGCGACTTGTGGGAGGCCGAACGCAGGTATTGCGTAGTGGGGAGACCGGCATGGATGCCGGGCTAGCCGCACCGGGCCATGGATGGCCCATTGCGGCGTCCCCACGGAGCAATGCCGGAGTGAGGGAAGTCTGAGCTCAGCGAAGACCCGGACAAAGGAGCAAGGACCTTTTGGTTACTTTTGGCTGGGCCGGCATTCCGGGCTGTTTGCCAAAAGTGACCCGCCGTAAGGGCAGAACCATAATTTCAGCTCGCCGCTATAACGGATATGTACTCTGAATGCAGTGCAGCGAAAGTCAGGCTTGTAGCTACCTCTGCTTCGGCACCCTCACCAACTGACTATTGGAATACAAGTCATGCCACCCGCGCTTCTGTTTGTCATACAGCGCCCAGGCAAAGCCCAGCCCCAGGCATAGCCAGGACGCGATAGACACCATAAAACGCAGCAGCGCCTGCAACAGGCTGATCCCGCTGCCGTCCGCGTTCTGCACCCGGATGCCCCACACCTGCATCCCCAGGGTCTGACCCGAATGGGTCCAGAACTTGGCGAAGAACCCGAACAACACCACAAACAACACCGCCGACAACAGCGGGTCGCCATCCAGTGAGCCCGATTCCGAAAGCGCCTTGAGCCTGGCTTCCCCGATGAACGCCATCATCACCAGCTTGTAGATGAACGCCGTCACCAACAGCAGCGCGAAGCACAGCAACGCGTCGTAGCAGATGGCAGCGAGACGGCGGCCCAGGCTTGCAGCGGGGAAGTCACCTTGCGGACGAAGCATGTGTCTGGACATGGCCTGCTCTCGAAACCTGAAAAAAATCCATTTTACGGAATCGCGCCCATAAAAAAGCCCCTGATATCAATACCAGGGGCTTTTCCTGTTCCAGGGTTCAGGCTTCAGCTTGAACTTCGTCAGCCTGCATGCCTTTCTGGCCTTGCACCGCGACGAATGTCACTTTCTGGCCTTCTTTCAAGCTTTTGAAACCATTGCCTTGAATAGCGCGGAAGTGCACAAACAAGTCTGGACCGCTTTCTGGAGTGATAAAACCAAACCCTTTCTCGTCGTTAAACCACTTGACGGTACCGCTCTGACGTGTGGACATTTTCTTATTCCCTGGAACTTGAATTGATGACAGCCTCTTTCTCATGAAAGAGCGCTGGGCTGGTTGCAGGAAACAGGAACGTAGAGCGGGTTGTAGCAACAGCTAGAGCTACTGACCAGGTCCAGCTTCAGCGACCCATGCAAACGCAGTTGGGAAACTCTACGCTAACTCTTGTTACAAAAACAACCCCCCTTTGAGCCCCTGTCTACAGGGGGTTGGGCGGTATTTTGAATTATTAACCACTGTCGATGAATCGATAGTTTTTAACTTTTAAATGCACTGTTGGAGTGCGGGGGGTTGGCACTTTCGCCATTGTTTAGTGCGGGTGATAGATGCGGCGGTATAACAGATTGATCCGCCGCATTTTTTTGACGCCGGGTATTAACCGCGGAAGTAACGTTGCGCCACGAAAGGCATTTTCGTGACCAGCATCGGTACTTTCTTACCGCGTACAACAGCCCACACTTTGGTCTCCAGGCCGGTCAGGGCGGTGTCCACATAACCCATCGCCAGAGGGCCGCCCAGGCTTGGGCCGAAGCCGCCGCTGCAGACAGTACCGATGGAGTTGTCATCGGCATCGACGATGTCGGTGCCTTCGCGCACCGGGGTACGTTCTTGTGGCAGCAGGCCGACCCGTTTGCGCAACGGAGGATTCTGTTGCTCAGCGAAGATCTGCGCGGCGCCGGGGAAGCCTCCAGCACGTTCGCCATCGGCGCGACGTACCTTGGAGATGGCCCACAACAGGCTGGCCTGGATCGGCGTGGTCTCGGTGTTCATGTCGTGGCCGTACAGGCAAAGACCGGCTTCAAGGCGCAGGGAGTCCCGGGCGCCAAGGCCGATCGGTGCGACTTCAGGCTCAGCCAGCAGGCGACGCGCCAAAGTCTCAGCCTGATCAGCCGGGACGGATATTTCGTAGCCGTCTTCGCCGGTGTAACCCGACCGGCTGACGTAGCAGTCAACGCCCAGCAGCTTGACGCTGGCGAACTGCATGAAGGTCATCTTGGCGACTTCCGGCGCCAGGCGCGCCAGCACGGTGACCGCTTGCGGGCCTTGCAGGGCGAGCAGGGCACGCTCTTCGAACAATGGCTCGATGACGCAATGACTGGCCAGATGTTTTTGCAGATGGGCCAGGTCTTCGTTCTTGCAGGCGGCGTTGACCACCAGCATCAGTTGATCGTTACCCAGGTTGGCAACCATCAGGTCGTCAAGGATGCCGCCGGTTTCGTTGGTGAACATCGCGTAGCGCTGCATGCCGACGGGCAAGTCGATGATGTCCACCGGGACTAGGGTTTCCAATGCCTTGGCGGCATCGGCGCCGGTCAGACGAATCTGGCCCATGTGCGACACGTCGAACAGCCCGGCTTTTTCACGGGTGTGCAGGTGTTCTTTCATCACGCCAGCAGGGTATTGCACCGGCATGTCATAGCCCGCGAAAGGCACCATTTTTGCGCCGAGTTCGCGATGCAGGGCGTGGAGCGGGGTGGTGAGCAGTTGTTCGGTCATGATCGATTCCTTGAATGTTCAGATGGAGATCGGGGCCGAGCCACGCGTTGAACTGTGGAAACCGAAGCCCCGTGGGAGCGAATTCATTCGCGAAGAGGCCGGTACACCCGACGCATATCCGTCGATTGAAACACCGCATTCGCGAATGAATTCGCTCCCACAGGTCCCGCGGCATCATCAGAACCCGCGTTATCCCGGCTACTCGGTCACGCCTCTTGATAGCTCTCGATGGACGGACAGGCACAGATCAGGTTGCGGTCGCCGAACACGTTGTCGACGCGACCCACGGGCGGCCAGTATTTGCCGTCGATCAGGGACTCGACCGGATACACCGCTTGCTCGCGGCTGTACGGATGGCTCCACTCGCCAACGATTTCCGCCGCGGTGTGCGGGGCGTTTTTCAGCGGGTTGTCTTCCTTGTCCAGCGAGCCGTTTTCCACTGCGCGGATTTCTTCGCGGATCTTGATCATGGCGTCACAGAAACGGTCCAGCTCTTCCTTGGATTCGCTTTCGGTCGGCTCGATCATCAAGGTGCCGGCTACCGGGAACGACATGGTCGGCGCATGGAAACCGAAGTCGATCAGGCGCTTGGCCACGTCATCAACGCTGATGCCGCTGGTTTCTTTCAGTGGGCGCAGGTCGAGGATGCATTCGTGAGCTACCAGGCCGCTGCTGCCGGTGTAGAGCACGGGGTAGTGTTCTTCCAGGCGACGGGAGATGTAGTTGGCGTTGAGGATCGCCAGTTGCGAAGCGCGTTTGAGGCCTTCGCCGCCCATCATGCTGATGTACATCCAGGTGATCGGCAGGATGCTGGCGCTGCCGAACGGCGCTGCGCAGACTGCGCCTTCCTTGCGCTCCATCTTCGCGTGGCCCGGCAGGAACGGGGTCAGGTGCGACTTGACGCCAATCGGGCCAACGCCCGGGCCGCCACCGCCATGGGGGATGCAGAACGTTTTGTGCAGGTTCAAGTGCGAGACGTCGCCGCCGAACTTGCCCGGTGCACACAGGCCAACCATGGCGTTCATGTTGGCGCCGTCGATGTAAACCTGGCCGCCGTTGTCATGCACGATGGCGCAGATTTCGCGGATGCCTTCTTCGAACACGCCATGAGTCGACGGATAGGTGATCATCAAGGCTGCAAGGTGATCGCGGTGCTCGATGGCTTTGGCGCGCAGGTCTTCGATGTCGACGTTGCCACGGGCATCGCACGCAGTCACTACAACACGCATGCCCGCCATGTTAGCGGTGGCCGGGTTGGTGCCATGGGCAGAAGACGGGATCAGGCAGATGTCGCGGCGCTCGTCGCCACAGCTCTGGTGATAGGCACGAATTGCCAGCAGACCTGCGTATTCGCCTTGGGAACCGGCGTTGGGTTGCAGGGAGATCGAGTCATAACCGGTAGCAGCGCAGAGCATCGCTTCCAGTTCGTCGGTCAGTTGCTGGTAGCCAGCGCTTTGTTCAGCCGGGGCAAACGGGTGCAGGTTGCCGAATTCGGCCCAGGTCACCGGGATCATTTCGCTGGCGGCGTTGAGCTTCATGGTGCACGAGCCCAGCGGGATCATGGTGCGGTCCAGCGCCAGGTCCTTGTCGGCCAGCTTGCGCAGGTAGCGCATCAGCTCGGTTTCCGAGTGATAGCGGTTGAACACCGGGTGGCTGAGGATCGCCGATTGACGCAGCAATGCTTGCGGCAGACGCGCTTCAACGCTTTGCGCCAGGGCTGCGAAGTCCGGCAGTTGCTGGCCTTCACCGGCGAAAATCGCCCACAGGGTTTCAACCGACGCTTGCGACGTGGTCTCGTCAAAAGACAGGCCCAGACGTTCGGCGTCGATTTCACGCAGGTTGATCTGCTGGGCGCGCGCTTTGGCGTGCAGGGTGGCCGTGTCGGCGCCGGTCTTGAGGCTCAGGCTGTCGAAGAAGAATGCTTGCTCGACGTTCAGGCCCAACTGGCTCAGGCCCTTGGCGAAGATCGCGGTCAGTTGATGCACACGATTGGCGATTTGGGTCAGGCCGCGCGGACCATGGTAAACGGCGTACATGCTGGCGATGTTGGCCAGCAGCACTTGCGCGGTGCAGATGTTGCTGGTGGCTTTCTCGCGGCGGATATGTTGCTCGCGGGTCTGCATGGCCAGACGCAACGCTTGCTTGCCGTGGCGATCCACCGATACACCGACCAGACGGCCTGGCATGTCGCGCTTGAACGCATCTTTAGTCGAGAAGTAAGCCGCGTGCGGGCCGCCGAAACCCAGTGGCACGCCGAAACGCTGGGCACTGCCGATGGCCACATCGGCGCCGAATTCGCCTGGCGGGGTCAGCAGGGTCAGGGCCAGCAGGTCGGCTGCCACGGCAACCAGCGCGTTGGCGGCGTGGAAGCGCTCGACCAGTTCGCGGTAGTCGAACAGGTCGCCGTTGCTCGCCGGGTATTGCAGCAGGGCGCCGAAGAACGGGCTGACATCGGTCAGCTCTGTTTCATCCGCCACCACAACGGTGATGCCCAGTGGCTCGGCCCGGGTGCGCAGCACGTCTAGGGTCTGTGGGTGGCAATGGCTGGAAGCGAAGAACTGGTGGCTGCTTTTGTTCTTGCTCAGACGTTTGCAGAAGGTCATGGCTTCGGCGGCGGCGGTGGCTTCGTCGAGCAGCGAGGCGTTGGCGATTGGCAGGCCGGTCAGGTCGCTGATCAGGGTCTGGAAGTTCAGCAGTGATTCCAGGCGGCCCTGGGAAATTTCTGGTTGGTAAGGCGTATAAGCGGTGTACCAGGCCGGGTTTTCCAGCAGGTTGCGCAGGATCGGCGCCGGCGTGTGAGTGCCGTAGTAGCCCTGACCGATGTAGGTCTTGAACAGCTGGTTCTTGCCCGCGATGGCTTTGATCGAGGCCAGCGCGTCGGCTTCACTCAGGCCCGGCTCCATGCCCAGCACGCTAGTGCCTTTGATGCTTTCCGGGATGACACTGGCGCTCAGCGCTTCCAGGGAATCGAAGCCCAGCGTGGTGAGCATGGCCTGTTCGTCAGCGGCGCGAGGGCCGATATGACGGGCGATGAATTCGTTGTGGGTGCTCAATTCAATACGGTCAGTCATGGTCTGCTCCTCAGGCTTCGGCGTTGGCTTTGATCAGGCGGTCGTAGGCGTCCTGATCCAGCAGGCGGTCGATAGCGCTGGCATCTTGGGGAATGAAGCGAAAGAACCAGCCAGCGCCCAGGGCGTCTTCATTGACCAGTTCAGGGGTTGCGTCGAGGGCCTGGTTGACTTCAACCACTTCGCCATCCAGAGGCATGTTGATGCTGCTGGCGGCTTTTACTGATTCCACTACCGAGGCTTCAGCGTGCTGAGCGTAGGTCTGCAGCTCGGGCAATTGCACGAACACCACATCACCCAGGGACTCTTGCGCGTAAGGCGTGATGCCTACGGTGACACTGCCATCGGCTTCGGCACGCAGCCACTCGTGATCGACAGTGAATCGCAACTCGCTCATAAATACTCCTAAGGTGACTGGCTGCTCGCAGCTGGCGCGGGCATAGATGACAATCACTTAGCAAATATGCGGCCAATAATTTATTTTCTATATAAATCAATTGCTTGAGAGTTATTGAAGCGATGGTTCCGTATGGTGCTGTAGCGAAATCGATACAGCTTGTGTCGCATTACAAATTCTCGATGGATCAAAGCCTTGGCGGATATGGGGTTGTTGTTTTTGTAGTGAAATCGTTACGGTGTATTGATATCGATACGACTCCGGGCGCCGTTGCCGGTACTGGCTGAATGAAACCCTGTGGGGGCGAATGAATTCGCTCCCATCAAACATAAAATAACTATCTGAATTGAAATGATTTTCTGTGGGAGGACCGGGGTGGCGCTCCACCTTGCTCGCGAAGGGGCCGGGACATCAGCATATATTTCTGAAGGCAGGAACATTGCCTTCGCGAGCAAGCTCGCTCCCACAGGTCCTATGTTTGCTGCGCGACAGCGCGGCGTCCGGACGACGTGGGCACTCCCACAGGTTTACCATCTCCGCTCTACCTCACCGCACTCACCCCATCCAGCGTCGAGAACGAGGTGTCCTTGGCGGTCAGCAGGAAGTCGCGCATGTAGGGCGCATCGAGCATGTCGGCGCGGACACCGGCATAGAGTGTAGCGAACAATCCTTTTTCGCCCAGGCGCTTGCCCTTCACGTAGCCGCGCGAGCTGTATTCATGCAGCGCCCAATGGGGCATGCCGCAGACGCCACGGCCGCTGGCCACCAGCTGCATCATCATAACCGTCAGTTCAGAGGTGCGCACTTGCGCCGGTTCGATGTCGGCGGGCTCTAGAAAGCGGGTGAAGATATCCAGCCGGTCACGCTCCACGGGGTAGGTGATCAGGGTTTCTTTGATCAGGTCCTCGGGCACGATGTAGGGCTTGCTGGCCAATGGGTGCTGGTTGGCAACCGCGAGCATTGCTTCATAGGTGAACAGAGGCACATAGGTGATGCCCACCAGCTCCAGTGGGTCCGACGTCACCACCAGGTCCAGATCGCCGCGGGCCAGGGCGGGCAGGGGTGCAAAGGCAAAGCCCGAAGCCAGGTCCAGCTCGACTTCCGGCCAGGCATCTCGGAACTGGTCGATGGTCGGCATCAGCCACTGAAAGCAGCTGTGGCATTCGATAGCCATGTGCAGGCGCCCGGCGGTACCGCCTGCCAGACGGGCGATGTCACGTTCGGCGCCACGCAGCTGCGGTAACACTGAATCGGCTAGCTGTAGCAAGCGCAACCCGGCGCTGGTGAAGCGCACCGGCTTGGTTTTGCGCACGAACAGCTGCATGCCCATTCTCTCTTCCAGCTCCTTGAACTGGTGGGACAGCGCCGATTGGGTCAGGTGCAGGCGCTCGGCGGCTTCCACCAGACTGTCGGCTTCGCGCAGGGCATGCAGGGTTTTCAGGTGGCGTATCTCAAGCATCGTGTGTCGCCGACTTCTCAGCGCTCCATGAATAAATTTTGTGATCAGTAGGAAGGCGATGAGTTTGTCTCATGTTGCCTTGACTGTCGACAACGGTCAGTTCTTCCAAAAGCATGACCACTCAGCCCCCTTCATCAAACTGTCACGCAACTGTGGCAGCGCGCCGGGCAAAACTTCATCACACTCGTTGCCTACTGGGGATTTGTTTGTTGGTGTTTGTTCATGCGCGTTTTTCTTTTTCTGGCCGCTTTTTTGTGCGGCCTGCCGTCGTTTGCGGCTTCTCGATGTGACGTCAACGTCCCTGTGCAAATGGCTCAGCTCAACGAAGTGCGCCTGGCGTATCAAAGCATCGGCGATGAGTCCGATCCTGCGTTACTGCTGGTCATGGGCCTGGGTGGTCAGTTGATCCACTGGCCGGACGAAGTAGTCGCCGCGCTGTGTCAGCAGGGTTATCGGGTTATCCGCTACGACAACCGTGACGTAGGCCTGTCCACCTGGAACAGCCCGCCCGCCAATGCCAACCTCACCTATGAAGTGCTGCGCTACAAATTGGGGCTGGACGTGTCGGCGCCCTATTCATTGACCGACATGGCCGACGACGCGCTGGGTTTGATGGACGCCTTGCACGTTCAGCAGTTTCACGTGCTGGGGGCCAGCATGGGTGGCATGATTGCCCAGCACTTGGCAGATATCGCTCCGCGACGTATCGAAAGCCTGACCCTGATCATGACCAGCTCCGGCGCTCAGGGTTTGCCGATGCCCAACCCGGCGTTGATGCAACTGCTCGCCGAGCGCGGCGCGCCGAATCGTGATGCGGCCCTTGAGCAGCAGGCTGATTTGCTGGCGGCACTGGGTAGCCCGACCATAAAAGATGATCGCGCCCAGTTACTGCAACAGGCAGCGGCTTCCTATGACCGTGCTTTCAACCCCGAAGGCGTGAAGCGCCAGATCCTCGCGATTCTGGCCGAGCCCAGCCGTGTCGAGCTGCTCAACCGTCTGCGCCTGCCCGTGCTGGTGGTGCACGGCACGGCGGACCCGCTGTTGCCGGTGATGCACGGCGTGCATGTGGCTGCGCACATCCAGGGCAGCCAGCTGCGTCTGATTCCAGGGCTGGCTCATCGTTTTCAGGAAGCCTTCAAGGCGCCGCTGCTGGGCGCCGTGCTGCCGTACCTGAAAGCCCAGCATGAAGATGGCCGTCACATGGCCCAGCTTTGAACTTGTAGATGGGATAGGCGTATCGTGGTGGCTTTCTTCATCTGAGTGAGCCTGCCATGAGCACACCCCTGAAAATCGATTTTGTCTCCGATGTCTCCTGCCCCTGGTGCGTGGTGGGGCTGCGCGCCCTGAACGATGCTCTGGCCGAGTTGGGCGATGAGGTTCGGGCGCAGATCCATTTCCAGCCTTTCGAGCTGAACCCGAACATGCCCGCTGAGGGCCAGGACCTGAACGAGCACATCGTCGAAAAATACGGCTCTACCCCGGAGCAGTTCGAAGCCAATCGCGAGAATATCCGTCAGCGGGGCGCTGAATTGGGTTTCACTTTTTCCCAGGGCAACCGCCGTATCTACAACACCTTCGATGCCCATCGGTTGCTGCACTGGGCTGAGCTGGAAGGTAAACAGCAGGCGCTGAAAGAGGCCTTGTTCGCGGCGTACTTTACCGACCTGGCAGACCCGTCCAGCCATCGTGTCCTGGCGGATGTGGCGCAGAAAGTCGGCCTGGATCGCCTGCGTGCAGAAGCGATTCTCAACAGTGACGAATACGCAGCAGAGGTTCGTGAGCAGGAGCAGCTTTGGGTGTCACGCGGCGTCAGCTCGGTGCCGACCATTGTCTTCAATGACCAATATGCGGTGTCCGGCGGGCAACCGGTTGAGGTGTTTGTCGGAGCGATTCGGCAGATAGTGGCCGAGGGTAAGTAGACGAAGATTTGATTCGCGCCTCGATCCTGTGGGAGCGAATTCATTCGCGAATGCGGTATTACATCCAATAGATAGCGTTCGGATGTACCGGCCCCTTCGCGAATGAATTCGCTCCCACAGAGTTGGGCCGCCATCAGGTTTCAACCATGAAACCGCACCCACACCATCACCAGCAACGTCGCCGCCACCAGCCAGGCGACGGCCGCCAAGGCGAGGGAAACCTCGAGCCGCCAGCGGTCCACCAACAGATACAGCGCCGCCAAGTAAACGAAATACGGAATGATCGACCACATGCCAAACAGGATCGTGGTCTTCAGGTCGTCCAGCGAACGACCCTTGCCGACGATGTAATGGGCAATCAGCGCGAAGGTCGGAAACAGCGGCACCAGGCCTGCGATGTAATAGTTTCTGGTCTTGGCCAGCGCTGCGAGGATGACCACGACGGCGGCGCCGATAAGGGCCTTAAAAAGCAAATCCACGATAAAAGCAGCCTCTAGCTTCAAGCCATAAGCTTCAAGCAGGTTAGGGTTGGTTTCTCTTGCAGCTTCAAGCTTGCAACTCGCAGCTGCCTTGGCTAGCCAAGGCCATACTTCTTGACCTTATCGAACAGAGTGGTCTTGGCCATGCCCAGCTCCTGGCTGGCCTGGCTAAGGTTGCCGCCGCTGCGTTGCAGGGCTTCGCTGAGCAGGTTCTTTTCAAAGGCTTCGACGGCTTCGGCAAAGCCCAGGCTCTGGTCTTCAATCTGGGAACTGGGTTTCTTGAACGCGGGCAAGCCCAGGGCGAAACGCTCGGCGACGTTGCGCAGCTCGCGCACATTGCCGGGCCAGTCGTGGCTCATCAGGCTGGATAGGGTTTGCGGGTCCAGTTGCGGTGCCTCGCGATCAAAACGCAGGGACGACAACTGCAGGAAGTGCTCGAACAATTGCAGAATGTCTTCCCGACGATCCCGCAGCGGCGGCAGTTCCAAGGTCACGACGTTAAGGCGGTAATAGAGGTCGCTGCGGAATTGCCCGGCTTTGCTCTGCTCATCCAGATCGGATTTGGTCGCGGCGATCACCCGGCAGTCCACCTCGACGCTCTGATTGGAGCCCAGCCGTTCCAGGGTGCGCTCCTGCAGCACGCGCAACAGTTTGATCTGCAGGCTGATGGGCATGCTTTCCACTTCATCGAGGAACAGCGTGCCGTTGTGGGCGTGTTCGATCTTGCCGATGCGCCGTTTGCCTGCGCCGGTGAAGGCGTTGGACTCGTGGCCGAAAATCTCGGTTTCAAACAGGCTTTCTGGCAACCCGCCACAGTTCAGGGCCACAAACTGCTGTGAGTGACGGCGGCTGAAATCGTGCAGGCAGCGGGCGACCAATTCCTTGCCGGTACCGGTTTCACCTTCGATCAGCACGTTGGCCGAGGTGTCGGCGACGTTGGCGATCAAGGCGCGCAGGTTCTGCATGGCAGGGGAGCGGCCAATGATTTTGCCTTCCAGGGAGTTGCGTTCGGCCAGTTGCTTGCGCAGCGACCAGACTTCCCGAGCCAGACCGCGTTGTTCAAGGGCGCGGCGCGCGACTTCCACCAGCCGTTCCGGGGAGAAGGGTTTTTCCATGAAGTCGTAGGCGCCGTCGCGCATGGCACTGACCGCCATGGAGATGTCGCCGTGGCCGGTGATCAGTACCACGGGCAGGCTGGCGTCCCGGGCTTTCAAGCGGCTGAGCAATTCCAGGCCGTCGATGCCCGGCAGGCGAATGTCGCTGATGACAATCCCGGCAAAGTTATCGCCGATCCGCGCCAGGGCTTCTTCGGCACTGCCCACGCCTTCGCTGGGGATGTCTTCCAGCGCCAGGGCCTGCTGGCAGCCGAGCAAAACGTGGGGGTCGTCTTCGACGATGAGTACGGTCAGGTCAGTGTTCATTTGAGTGTCTCATCATCATGTGGGACCGGCTTTAGCCGGGAAGAGGCCGGTACATTCTCAACACGTGTGGCGTAAGACATGCCGCCTTCCCGGCTAAAGCCGGTCCCACGGGAACTGAGAAATTCCCCCGGGCCCACGGCGCTCATGCGACCACCACCGGCAAACACAACACAAACTGCGTCCCGCCGCACGCCGGGTGTTCCACGCTCAGACTGCCGCCGGTAGCAGCGGCGAGGCTGGCGGAGAGGGTCAGCCCCAACCCCAGGCCTTGTTCGCCGGGTTTGGTGGTGAAGAACGGCTCGAACAGATGCTTGCGTGCTTCGTCGTCAATGCCATGGCCGTTATCGCGGACCAGCAGGCGATACCGATCTTCAACCCGCGTGCCTTCAAGCCACAGCTCAGGCAGCGGCTGCGCGTGCATGGCATCCAGCGCGTTGCCGATCAGGTTGACCAGAATCTGTTCCAGCCGGGTCTGGTCGATCATCAGTTCGGCATCGACAAAATCCTGATGCAGCGTCAGTGAAAAGTGTTCCAGCCGTCCACTCAACAGTTGCAGGGAGGCGTCTACCGCCTTGCTCAGTTTGGCTTGGCCCTTGTCGTCGCCGCGCCGGGCAAAGGCCCGCAGGCTGGCGGTGATGCGACCCATGCGATCGACCAGGTCATTGATGGTGCGCAGGTTGGTGCTGGCGGTTTCCAGCGCGCCGCGTTCCAGAAAGCGCACGGTGTTGCCAGACAAAGTCCGCAGCGCCGCCAGTGGTTGGTTGAGTTCATGGGCAATGCTGGTGGACATCTGCCCGATGGCCGCGAGTTTGCCGGCCTGCACCAGTTCGTCCTGAGCTTTGCGCAAGGTGTCTTCGGCCTGCCTGCGTTCGCGAATCTGGCCTTTGAGGCGTTCGTTGCTGGCGCGCAAGTGCTCGGTGCGCTCGGCGATTTTACGTTCCAGTTCGTTGTTGGCCTCCTGCAAGGCTTCGCGAGCCGCCAGCCGGGTCGACAGCACCTTGCGACGCTCATTCCAGGCGATCAGGAGAAACGCCACCAGCGCACAGGCTACGGCGACCAGCATGCCCTGGCTGCCCGCTTCCCGGCGCAGGTCTTCCAGCGGGGTGAGCAGCGTCAGGTGCCAGGGTGTGTCACTGAGCTGTCGGGTCTGGGCCAGATAGCTGACTTGCTCGTGTTCGTGGTCGACGCTGATGTTGGCGGGGAAGGTGAGCTTCTCCACGCCCTCGGACAACAGTTCACGCTCCAGCGGCACCAGCTCATTGAGCGGCCACCAGTAATATTGCAGGCTGCGGGCCAGCCGCTCTTTGATTTCCGGCGTCAGCGGGCGCACTGATTTCAGGCGGCGGGCCGGGTCGCTGGACAGGATGATGATGCCGTTCTCGTCGCTGACGAAGGCTTCCAGCCGCGCCCGCTGCCAGCGCTGTTCAAGGGCTTCGAGCTGCACCTTGATGACCGCAACGCCAATGATCTTGCCTTTCTCTTCCAGGCCATGGGCCAGGTAGTAACCTGGCTCGCCGGTGGTGCTGCCGATTCCGTAGAAACGGCCCGGCTGACCACGAACGGCGTCCTGAAAGTAGGCGCGGAACGAAAGGTCTTCGCCCAGATAGCTGTCTGCGTCGCGCCAGTTACTGGTGGCCAGCACCCGGCCGGTGGTGTCGAGCACATAAATCGCCCGGCTGCGGCTGCGGCGGTTGAGGCCTTCGAGGTAGTCATTGACCTCGCCACGCAGCTGCGGCGTTGGGTCGTTGAGCAATGCGGACACACTGGATTCCAGCTCCAGCACGCTGGGCAGGTAAGTGTATTTGTTGATTTCGCTTTCAAGGGTGCGGGCGTGCAGCTCCAGCTGGCGTTCGCCGCTTTCGCTCAGGCCCTTGATGCCGTTGTGTTCACTGAACAGGTAGGCAATGTAGCCCAGGCCGAACATCAACACGATGATCAGCGGCGGCAGAAACAGGTGGCGGATCAGACGGGGTTTCACGGCGAGTGATGGCGGCGCGGCGCGATAGAGATTGGGGTCGCATTTCATCACAGTCGTCCTGAGCCGAACAGCGGCCAGATTCCATCCAGAACCAGGCCGCTGTCAGGTATTGCTTAGTGCTGAAGGATCTTGGCCAGGAACTGCTGGGCGCGTTCGGAACGCGCGCTCACATCACCAAAGAACTCTTCTTTTTCGCAGTCTTCGACGATCTGACCCTGATCCATGAAGATCACCCGGTTGGCCACTTTGCGGGCGAAGCCCATTTCGTGAGTCACGCACATCATGGTCATGCCTTCGTGGGCCAGTTGCACCATCACGTCCAGCACTTCGTTGACCATTTCCGGGTCCAGCGCCGAGGTCGGTTCGTCGAACAGCATGACGATCGGGTCCATGGCCAGCGCACGGGCAATCGCCACACGCTGTTGCTGACCACCGGACAGTTGCCCCGGATGCTTGTGGGCGTGGGCCGACAGACCGACGCGGTCCAGCAGCTTCAGGCCTTTTTCGGTGGCTTCGGCCTTACTGCGGCCCAGCACCTTGATCTGCGCGATGGTCAGGTTTTCGACGATGGTCAGGTGCGGGAACAGCTCGAAATGCTGGAACACCATGCCAACCCGGGAGCGCAATTGCGGCAGGTTGGTTTTGGGGTTGGCAATCGAGGTGCCGTCCACGGTGATGTCGCCTTTCTGGAACGGTTCCAGGGCGTTCACGCATTTGATCAGGGTCGATTTGCCCGAGCCGGACGGCCCGCAGACCACCACAACTTCACCCTTTTTGACTTCGGTGCTGCAATCAGTCAGTACCTGGAAGTCGCCATACCACTTGTTAACATTTTTGATGGAAATCATACGGCGAACCTTTTTTGTAGGCGCTTCACCAGCAACGAGGCGGCAAAGCTGATCGTGAAGTACACCAGACCGGCGATGATCAGGAACTCATTGGCGCGGCCAATGATGTCGCCACTGGCCCGCGAGGCATTGAGGAAGTCCACCAGGCCAACGGTATAAACCAGCGAGGTGTCCTGAAACAGAATGATGCTCTGCTGCAGCAACAGCGGGGTCATCTTGCGAAAGGCCTGGGGCAGGATGATCAGACGCATCATTTGCCCGTAGGTCATGCCCAGTGCTTGAGCGGCGCCCATCTGGCCCTTGGAAATCGACTGCACACCGGCACGGACGATTTCGCAGAAGTACGCGGCCTCGAACATCATGAACGCCACGACGCAGGAGGTGAATGCGCCGATGGGCGTGTCTTCGCCAGTGATCCAGCGCAGCACAAATGGCACCGCCAGGTAGAACCAAGTGATGACCAGCAGCAGCGGAATGGAGCGGAAGTAGTTGACGTAGGCGCCGGCCAGATTGGACAGCAGCTTGTTCGACGACAGACGCATCAGCGCCAGGATGGTACCCAGTACCAGACCGCCAACAATGCCCATCGCCATCAACTGCAAGGTCATGACCATGCCGTTCCACATGCCGGGAATGGCTTGGCTGATTCCGGAAAAGTCCATTATTTGCCCCCCAGAGAAATCAGGCCAGGCACCGCGACCTTCTTCTCGATCAAGCGCATCAGCAACATCAGGCTCATGTTCAGGGTGAAGTAGATCAGCGTGGCCAAGGTGAAGGCTTCAAACAGGTTGGCGGAAAACTCAGCCGTCTGTTTGGTCTGGGCCAGCAGCTCCATCAGCCCGATCAACGAAGCCACCGACGAGTTCTTGAACACGTTGAGGAATTCGGAGGTGAGCGGCGGAATGATGATCCGATAAGCCTGGGGCAGCAGCACGTTCCAGTAGATCTGCGACAGGCTGAAACCCATGGCGCGCGCGGCGGATTCCTGGCCGGGCGGAAGCGCCTGAATACCGGTACGCACTTGTTCGCAAACCCGTGCGGCGGTGAACAGGCCCAGGCAGACGATCACGCTGAGAAACGCGGAGGTCGTCGGGTTCAGGTCCTGCTTGTACCACTCCTGCATCCCTTCAGGCAGCAGGTCCGGCACCAGGAAGTACCAGATAAACAGCTGCACCAGCAGTGGCACATTACGAAAGATTTCCACGTAAACCGTGGCAATGCCTGCAACCAGACGATTCGGCACGGTGCGCATGACACCCAGTACCGAGCCCAGCAGCAAAGCGATGATCCAGGCGACGACTGCAATGGCGATAGTCCAGCCCAGACCTGAAATGAACCAGTCCAGATAGGTTTCGCTGCCAACGCCGGTGGACTTGAAGAAAACACCCCAGTCCCAGTTGTAATTCATCAGGGTCTCCCCTCTGATCGATGCAGATACGCGCAACGGCAACCCGAGACAGCCTGGGCCATCTCGGGAGTAGCTTTGTTATGGGCGATTAAGCCTTTTTATCGTCAGCCGCTTTATCAGTCGGTTCAGCGATCAGTTTTTTCAGCTCGTCGCTCATCGGGAAGTTCAGGTTCAAGCCTTTTGGCGGGATTGGCGCCTGGAACCACTTGTCGTAGATCTTGGTGATTTCGCCCGACTTGTAGGTCGCAACGATGGCGTCGTCGACTGCTTTCTTGAACGGCTCGTCGCCTTTACGCACCATGCAGCCGTAAATTTCGTACGACTGAGGAGTGCCGGTAACGGCCCAGTCGGTCGGCTTCTTGGCCTTGGCCATTTCACCGGCCAGCAAGGCGTCGTCCATCATGAACGCTACAGCGCGACCCGATTCCAGCATCTGGAAGGATTCGCCGTGGTCCTTGGCGGAGATCACGTTCATGCCCATCTGCTTGTCGGCGTTCATTGCCTTGAGGATGCGCTCGGAGGTGGTGCCAGCAGTGGTGACAACGTTCTTGCCTTTCAGGTCGCCGAAATCCTTGTAGGACGAGTCAGCCTTGGACAGCAGACGGGTACCGATTTCGAAGATGCCGACCGAGAAGTCGACTTGCTGCTGGCGCTCAACGTTGTTGGTGGTCGAGCCACATTCAACGTCAACGGTGCCGTTCTGCACCAGTGGGATACGGGTTTGCGAGGTGACCAGGTTGTACTTGACCTTGAGGTCCGGCATGTCCAGGTCTTTCTTGATGGCTTCGACGATTTTCAGCTGGATATCGTGGGAGTAGCCAACCGGCACGCCGGAAGCATCAGCAATATAGGAGAACGGAATCGAAGCATCGCGGTGCCCGAGGGTGATGGTGCCGGACTCTTTGATTTTCTTCAGTGTGCCGGTCAGTTCGGCGGCGAAAACTGGAGAGCTGATCAGAGCAGCAGCAACTGCTGCGCCCAGGAGATGGGGAACGATGCGCATCGGGATATCCTCGGATTTGTTTTTTTTATGGGACCAGAAAAATCAGGGGTCCGCCTTTCAAGGCGAACGCTTCAGCAGTGGCCGTTAGACAAAGGCTGCGGTTAAAGCGATCGACGTAGAGTGTAGAGCAGGAGGCGTGCCAAGGCTGGTAGGGTGGCCTAACTTCATGATTTTGAGGGGTTTAAATATTTTTAGACGGATGAGTGTGGAGTTGCGACGTCCGGGATGCCGAACTAATCGCAAGGGGGTGTTCGGGAATCCGAATGCCAATGCATGTCAGATTTGTAGGAGCTGCCGAAGGCTGCGAAAGCGGTGGATCAGATAAATCGCCTTCGCAGCCTTCGGCAGCTCCTACAGTTCTGAGTTCTTCAGGAACAACTCAAATCTGTAGGAATGCCGTTGCCCTCGAGCATGATGGCGCGGTGCGTCCGATGCACCGCATCCCCTTGTGGGAGCGAATTCATTCGCGAAAGCGGCGGGGCGGGCGATAGATATGTGTCGAATGTACCGCCCTTTCGCGAATGAATTCGCTCCCACGGGTTTTGAGTCATGCGTAGGAATGCCGTCGCCCGCGCGAACGATGACGCGGTGTGTCTGATGCACCGTATCCTCTTGTGGGAGCGAATTCATTCGCGAAAGGGGCGGGGTGGGCGATAGGTATGTGTTGAATGTACGGGCCCCTTCGCGAATGAATTCGCTCCCATGGGTATTGAGTCATCCGTAGGAGCGGAGGGATTCAGATCAAGCCGCGGCGATTGCACCTTTATTACGGGCCACGGTGTCGAGGTATTGCTGAACGCCGGCGCGTTCTTCGGCTGTCATGAACAGGCCCAGTTTGCTACGGCGCCACAGAATGTCATCGGCGGCAGTCGCCCATTCGGTGCTGCACAGGTAATCCACTTCGCGGGTGTAAAGGCCAGCACCCAGGTGGTCGCCCATGTCTGCAAGGCTTTGCACGCCGTCCAGCAGGCGCCAGCTGCGGCTGCCATAGGTGCGCGACCAGCGTTGCGCGATGCCGACCGGCAACCAGGCGAAGCGCTGAGTCAGCTCGGTGGTCAGTTCGCTCGGGGTGGTCATGTTTTCACCACCGGGCAGGCTGGCTTTGGCTGTCCAGCTCGGTTTCATGTGCTTGAAGAACGGCGCCAGCTGCGCCATGGCCGATTCCGCCAGCTTGCGGTAGGTGGTCAACTTGCCACCGAATACCGACAGGATCGGCGCTTCATCGGCATTACCCGACAACGACAGGGTGTAGTCGCGGGTAATAGCTGAAGGATTATCCGATTCGTCGTTGCACAGCGGACGAACACCAGACCATGTATTGATAACGTCATCGCGGCTTAGCTGCTTTTTGAAGTGATCGTTGGCCACTTTGAGCATGTAGTCCATCTCGCCATCAGTAATCTCGACCTTGTTCGGATCGCCTTGATACTCGCGGTCCGTGGTGCCGACGATGGTGAAATGTTCGAGGTACGGAATGGCGAACACGATGCGCTGATCTTCGTTCTGCAGGATGAACGCGTTCTCGCCTTCGTACAGTTTCGGCACAATCAGGTGGCTGCCCTGAATCAGACGAATGCCATACGGGGAGTCGAGCTTCAGATCATCACGAATGAACTTGGCCACCCAAGGTCCAGCCGCGTTGACCAGCGCCTTGGCGCGGATCGAGAACAGCGTGCCGTCCGATCGCTCCATGTGCAGGTGCCACAAGCCATGGCTGCGGCGAGCATTCAGGCAGCGGGTCTGAGTATGGATGTGCGCGCCGTTTTCACGGGCGGCCATGGCGTTGAGCACCACCAGGCGGGCGTCATCGACCCAGCAGTCGGAGTATTCGAAGCCGCGGGTGATGCTGGACTTGAGCGGGCTGTCACTGCCAAAGCGCAGGTTGCGAGAACCTGGCAGCTTTTCACGCTTGCCCAAGTGGTCGTACAGGAAAAGGCCGGCACGAATCATCCACGCCGGACGCAAGTGCGGGCGGTGCGGCAACACAAAGCGCATGGGCTTGACGATGTGTGGCGCTTTGGCAAGCAGCACTTCACGCTCGGCCAAGGCTTCACGCACCAGACGGAATTCGTAATGTTCGAGGTAGCGCAGGCCACCGTGGATCAGCTTGCTGCTGGCCGACGAGGTGTGGCTGGCAAGGTCGTCTTTTTCGCACAGGAACACGGACAAACCACGACCGGAGGCGTCAGCTGCAATCCCGACCCCATTGATACCGCCACCAATGACGGCGATGTCGTAGACCTCGGAGAGTGGCGGCGTAGGCAAGGTGGAATGGGGCATCGGAGAGCCTCCTGAGTTTATCGTTCGAACATTGAATTCGAACATTTATGTTCATTTCCGAAAATCATAGCTCAATAACGAAGGGCCTTCCAGTCGGTATTCATTGAAAATACTGATCGGAAGCCGGGAATTGAACAAAAGTGAACATGGGGGGTAGGGTGTCGGACCGAAGATTGCCCACGCGCTTCAATGTGTTCGGTGATACCCGTGGGAGCGAGCTTGCTCGCGAAGAGGCCGGTACACCCGATATATCTCTGTGGGCAGGAACATTGCCTTCGCGAGCAAGCTCGCTCCCACAGGTGCTGTGTTTGCTGCGCGACAGCGCGGCGTCTGGACGACGTGTGCACTCCCACAGGGATCTATCAAGCCTCAGGTTCTATGGAATCTCCCACAGGTTTAAATCGCAGAGGATTCAAAACTTAAACCACTTCCAACCGAATCTTGTTCTGCGCCAGCAACTGCATCAACGCCGGGACCGGCGCCTGATCGGTGACCAGGCAATCGATCAGGCTGATCGACCCAAGGCGGACCATGGCGTTGCGGCCGAACTTGCTGGAGTCCGCGGCCAGAATCACTTGCCGGGCGTTGGCAATGATCGCCTGCGACACGCGTACTTCCTGGTAATCGAAATCCAGCAGGCTACCGTCTTCGTCGATGCCGCTGATGCCCACCAGCGCAAAGTCGACCTTGAACTGGCTGATGAAATCAACGCTGGCCTGACCCACGACGCCACCGTCACGGCGCACGTTACCGCCCGCCAGCAGCACTTCGAAATCATCCTTGGCACTCAGGATCGACGCGACATGCAGGTTGTTGGTGATGATTTTGAGGTTGTTGTGGTTAAGCAGGGCGCGGGCGATGGATTCGGTGGTGGTGCCGATGTTGATGAACAGCGAGGCGTGATCCGGAATCTGCGCGGCAATGGCTTCGGCGATTCGTTGTTTTTCGTCGCGCATCTGATCCGCTCGCATGGCGTAGGCGGTGTTTTCGATGCTTGAATCATAGGCCGCGCCGCCGTGGTAGCGACGCAACAGGTTCGACTCCGCAAGCTGATTGATATCGCGGCGGATGGTTTGCGGGGTCACGACGAACAGCGTGGCCATTTCCTCGATGCTGACGTAGCCGCGTTCGCGGACCAGCTCGAGGATCTGCTGCTGACGGGGTGGCAGGTTCATTGTTTTGAATATCCTTCAGGCCGCCAAATGGCGACCATGATGCCGCAGGCGCTGGGGCCTGTCAGCCGGAAACTCGTCAACCCTGAACCTGCCAACCCTTCATTGGTGCGGGAACTACTCGTCGTTTTCGTGCGGTTCCCAGTCACGGGTGCGCGACACGGCCTTCTGCCAACCGGCGTAAAGCCTTTCCTTCTCTTCTTCGGCACATTGCGGTTGGAACTCGCGCTCGATGACTGCTTTGTTCTTCAGCTCATCCAGGCTGCTCCAGAAACCAATGGCCAGGCCCGCCAGGTACGCGGCGCCCAGTGCGGTGGTTTCGCGCATTTTGGGGCGCTCAACGGTTGTACCAAGGATGTCGGCCTGGAACTGCATCAAGAAGTTGTTGGCCACTGCGCCGCCGTCGACTCGCAGCGATTGCAGGCGCTCGCCGGAATCCTGCTGCATGGCGTCGAGCACGTCGCGGGTCTGGTAGGCGATGGATTCCAGCGCGGCCCGGATGATGTGGTCGACTTTCACGCCACGGGTCAGGCCGAACAACGCGCCACGGGCATACGGGTCCCAGTAGGGCGCGCCCAGGCCGGTGAACGCAGGCACCAGGTACACGCCGTTGCTGTCTTTGACCTTGCCGGCGAAATACTCGGTGTCCACGGCATCCGTGATGATTTTCAGTTCATCGCGCAGCCATTGCACAGTAGAGCCGCCGTTGAATACAGCGCCTTCCAGCGCGTAAGCCACTTCACCACGCGGACCGCAACCGATGGTGGTCAGCATGCCATGGGCAGATTTGACGGCTTTTTTACCGGTATTCATCAGCAGGAAACAGCCCGTGCCGTAGGTGTTCTTGGCCTGGCCGGGTTCAACACACATCTGGCCGAAAAGCGCAGCCTGTTGGTCGCCTGCAATACCTGCGATTGGAATGCCGCTTTTGCTCTCGCCATACACCTCGGAAGAGCTTTTCACCTGCGGCAGCATCTCGCGCGGGATATCCAGCACGTCCAGCATGCGCTGGTCCCATTCCAGGGTATGGATATTGAACAGCATGGTTCGCGAGGCATTGGTGTAGTCGGTAACGTGGACCTTGCCGCCGGTGAATTTCCAGATCAGCCAGCTATCAATGGTGCCGAACATCAGCTCGCCATTGCGGGCGCGCTCGCGGCTGCCTTCGACGTTATCCAGGATCCACTTGACCTTGGTACCCGAGAAGTAAGGGTCGATCACCAGGCCCGTGGTGTCCTTGATGTACTCCTCCATGCCGTCGCGCTTGAGCTGCTGGCAGATTTCAGTACTGCGGCGGCACTGCCAGACGATGGCGTTGTAGATGGGCCGTCCAGTGTCCTTTTCCCAGATCACCGTGGTTTCACGCTGATTGGTAATGCCGATGGCGGCGATCTGATTGTGATGCAGATCAGCCTGAGCCAGGGCTTTGGTCATGCACGCCGTCTGGGTGGCGAAGATTTCCATTGGGTCATGCTCGACCCAGCCTGGCTGCGGGTAATGCTGGACGAATTCACTTTGCGCGGTGCTCACCACATTGGCGTCGCGGTCAAAGATGATTGCACGAGAGCTGGTCGTGCCCTGGTCGAGGGCAATGATGTAATTCTTGTTTTGAGCGTCAGTCATGTCGATTGCCTTGTGCATGGGGTGTAGTTAACTGTTTCAGATGTACGCATTTTGATTGAAGACCGGCGCACGACTCAGGACGAAACCTGAGCTTTGCGGGGCGCAGCCTCAGAGCTCTTTTCTACGGCAGTAGCGGCATCGGTTTCGGCGCTCGGCAGGTGGCGCGCAATCAACGCACGATAACCGGCTGCGCCGATACAGGCACCGAGAATCGGCGCGAAAATCGGAATCAGGAAGTAAGGGATATCACGACCGCCGGTGAACGCCAACTCATCCCAACCTGCCAGGAATGTCATGAGCTTGGGGCCGAAGTCACGGGCGGGGTTCATCGCAAAGCCGGTCAGCGGAGCCGTTGACGCACCAATGAGCGCTACCAGCAGGCCGATCAACAAGGGCGCAAGCGCGCCACGAGGCAGGCCGTTGTTGTCATCGGTCAGAGACATGATCACGCACATCAGGATGGCGGTGATGACGCATTCGACCAGTGCAGCCTGGCCGACCGAGATGGCCGGATTGGGGTACGTCGAAAAAGCCGACGCCAGATCAAGGCTTGCCAACGAGCCGCGGACAATGTGATGGGTTTGTTCGAATTCGAAGAAAAGGCTGATATACAGCAAATAAACGAGCCCCGCGCCGCAAAACGCCCCGGCGACCTGCGCGGCAATATAGAACGGCAATTTTCGTTTCTCAAAACCTGCAAACAGGCTCAGCGCAATGCTGACGGCAGGGTTGAGGTGGGCCCCGGAAACACCTGCGCTCAGGTAGATGGCCATGGCGACGGCCAGCCCCCAGATAATGCTGATCTCCCACAAGCCAAACGTAGCACCCGCGACCTTGAGCGCCGCAACGCATCCAGTACCGAAAAATATCATCAGGGCCGTGCCGAGAAATTCAGCGACACACTGGCCTTTCAGCGTGGGTTGTTGCAGTTCGATTGTCATGGAAACCTCTTTTTTGTTCTTTTTACGGCACGGTGTTTTTCACCCATGCTCAGTCTTAAACGCGTCGTTCAAAAGCGTGATCCCGACGTCAGGATTCGACCTTTGTAACAACTAAAGTTCCGAGGCTTTTTCGAAAACGAAAAAATAGCGACATGAACGAATACTGTCAAAGGTCGAAACGGAATGGGTGGGCATATTCTGACCAGGCATCAGTTATGTGTATTGATCCGGGTTGTAGGAAAGGTCGTTTCGTACGAGGGATTTCTGCGCCAGGCCCCGTCAATGCAGGGGCGCGGCGAGCGAAGATGGCTTACAGTGACGGCCTGAAAAAAGTCCGTCTTTTCTCTTGGAGCGCTGCATGACACCCGCATTGGATCTGTTGAAAAAAGTTCGCGCCGAACATCATATCCACAGCTACGAGCATGACCCCAAGGCCGCGTCTTATGGGCTGGAGGCGGCCGAAAAGCTTGGGCTGGAGCCTGCTCAGGTGTTCAAGACGCTGTTGGCGAGCACTGAAAAGGGTGAATTGCTGGTGGCCGTTGTGCCTGTTGTCGGCACTTTGGACCTTAAAGCCTTGGCCAGCGCTGCCAAGGCGAAGAAGGTCGAGATGGCAGACCCGGCGGCGGCGCAGCGCTCGACGGGTTATCTGTTGGGAGGCATCAGCCCGCTGGGCCAGAAGAAGCGCTTGCGCACGTTTATCGACAGCAGTGCCGAGTCATTCGCAACTATCTACGTCAGCGCCGGGCGGCGCGGGCTGGAGGTGGAGCTGGCGCCTGCGATATTGGCTGAGCACACCAATGCGGTCTTTGCGCCGGTTGGGCGGGGGTAAGGCGCCATTGCTTGTGAAACTGTATGTTTCCAGCAGACCTTCCGGAAATACAGAGAAGACTGGTTGACCCCGGACCTGTGGGAGCGAATTCATTCGCGAAGGCATTGTTAGGTCCAGCGATGCTGCGTTGAATGTACTGGCCTCTTCGCGAATGAATTCGCTCCCACAGGTGATCATTGGGCCTGCAACGGTTCAGCCCGCCTTCTGCACCGCCACACTTCCCGCTGTTGGAAACAACACCAGATGCTCCGCCGCAACCCGAATCCCGACCTGTTCCCCGGCCTGATAATCCGCATGGCTGGGGAAGATCGCTTCCAGCTGGGTGCCGGTGGGCAGTTGCAGACGGTACAAGGTTGAAGCGCCCTGAAAGGTTCGGCTGGTGACACGGGCTTTAAGTTCGCTGTCTGGCGCATAGACGATGTCGTCGGGGCGCAGCAGCACTTCGACGGCGCTGCCCTTGCTGCTCGGATAGGCGCGATTGCCCTGCAGCACGCCCAGTTCGGTTTGCACCGACTGCGGGTCGACCATCAAGCCGCGTATGAAATAGCCCTGGCCAATGAAGCTGGCAACAAAAGGTGTCAGCGGTTCGTGATACAGGTTGTAGGGCGTATCCCATTGTTCGAGGCGACCTTCCTTGAATACGCCGACGTGGTCACTGACCGCGAACGCCTCTTCCTGATCATGGGTCACCAGAATCGCGCTGGTGCCTCGGGCTTTAAGGATGTCGCGCACTTCATGACTAAGACGCCTGCGCAGTTCGCCGTCCAGGTTGGAAAATGGCTCATCGAGCAGCAGCAATTGTGGCTCCGGCGCCAAGGCCCGGGCCAGTGCCACCCGTTGCTGCTGGCCGCCCGACAGCTCGTGGGGGTAGCGCCTGCCCAGAGCATCAAGATTGACCAGTGCCAGCAACTCGTCTGTCACTTGTTTAAGGCGCGGGTGTTTGCGAATCCCGAAACCGATGTTTTCGGCCACGCTTAAATGCGGGAACAGGGCGTAGTCCTGAAAGACCATGCCAATCCGGCGTTTTTCAGGCGGTAATGTAAAGCCGGGCCTGGATATGACGTCGCCCGCCAGGCTTATTTCACCGGCATGGACCGGTTCAAAGCCTGCAATCGCGCGCAGCGTGGTGGTCTTGCCGCAGCCAGAAGAACCCAGCAGGCAACCGATGTCGCCTGCGTTGAGGTGCAGGTTGAGGTCCTGCACGACGCGTTGATCCTGATAACCACACGCCAGGTTGCGCAGGTTCAGCAGCAGCGGCTGGCTCATGCAGGCTGGCAGGACGGTGCGATCAGGAACTCCAGCAGGGCTTTCTGAGCATGCAGACGGTTTTCCGCCTGATCCCAGGCAACCGAGCGGGCATCGTCGAGCAGATCCATGCTGATTTCTTCACCCCGGTGGGCTGGCAAGCAATGCATGAACAGAACGTCCGGATCAGCCAGATCCAGCAGCTCACGGGTGACCTGGAACGGGGTGAACAAGGCGACGCGCTTGGCGGTTTCTTCTTCCTGGCCCATGGAGGTCCAGACATCGGTACTGACCAGGTGTGCACCCGCAACGGCTTGGCGTGGGTCGCGCAGCACGGTGACCCGATCACCGGCCAGCGCCAGGAATTCAGGGTTTGGCTCGTAACCTGCCGGGCAAGCGACGCGCAACTGGAAGTCGAATTGAATCGCCGCTTCTATATAGCTGTTGCACATGTTGTTGCCGTCGCCAATCCAGGCAACGGTTTTGCCCTGGATCGAGCCGCGATGCTCAAGGAAGGTCTGCATGTCGGCCAGCAACTGGCAGGGGTGCAGGTCGTCCGACAAACCGTTGATGACCGGCACGCGAGAATGGGCGGCGAATTCGAGCAGATTGCTGTGGGCAAAGGTACGGATCATCACCCCATCGAGCATGCTCGACAGCACCCTGGCGGCATCGCAAATCGGCTCGCCACGGCCCAGTTGAGTGTCTCGTGGGGACAAAAAGATCGCCTGGCCGCCCAGTTGAATCATGCCGGCTTCGAACGAAACACGGGTACGTGTCGAAGATTTCTCGAACACCATGCCCAGCACCCGGCTTTTCAGCGGCTCGAAAAGTACACCACGATTACGCAGGTCTTTGAGCTCTACGCCGCGACGAATCAAGCGCAGGAGCTCTTCTGGCTTGTAATCCATCATCGAGAGAAAGTGCCTGGGGTTCATTATTAACTACCTTTTTTGCAACAGACCGCAGGTGCTCAAAGCCGGGTTTTATCGGGAAAACGGGCGAGACCTGCGGCGGAAGCCGCTCGGGGCGACGAATAGGGAAGGCGCGATGGTATAAAAAAATGTCGCGTCTTACCAATAGCATGCTCATGTCCTGATTTTTTCAGCAGCGACATGAGGCGGTTTTACGTTCTGGAAAAGCCGGATATACCGCGATTGAAATGCACTCGGAAGAGGCAATCAGCCAGCCTGGAAAATTCCGCGGGGAGCATTTGTACACTGACGGCGCGGGACATTGCAATTAGTGCCGATTCTGCAACAGTCGACGCGCAATCGCGTTGCTTATGCGATGCGGTTCACGGGACTGAAAATTGTCCCGTTTCATAAATGCGCGGCGTGGGTTATAAATGGCCAGCGTGCAATGATGCGGTTAGAAAGGGGCTAGTGGAATGGAATCAAAGGAAAAACAGCTGACGGAACTGCTCGGGCTTACGGCTCGAACACTGACGCACCTTACCGCTTCAATGACCTCGATGTCTTTTGAGCTGCTGCGCAGTCAAGACGAAGTGACCCGCGCAGCCGGCCGACACATGATTGATCGAATGGCGACCATCAGCTCCGGCCTTGATGACCACTGGCGTCTGATTGGCGAACTGACTGGCGTGCACGTCGCTCAGGAGCAGATCGAAACCGTTCACGAGATCCAGTTGCAGCGCAAAATCACCCCGATCGGCGGCTGATTGCATGGCTGCATCGGCTTGCCTGATGCAGCTCGATTCATGAGACGAACGTCTCTGGCGTAGTTGTAAGCCACCCTCCATAGTTTGCTGGCGTGACCGGTCCAGGTCGCAACCACAACAACATGAGGCTGGCCATGACCAAGACCCTCCACTACCGTGCCTGCCATCTCTGCGAAGCCATTTGTGGACTGAGCATCGAGACCACCGCAGACGCTGATAGCCAGGTGGCGATCACCTCGATCAAAGGCGACCCACTGGACACGTTCAGTCGCGGGCATATCTGCCCCAAAGCCGTCGCCCTGCAAGATATCCAGAACGACCCGGATCGCTTGCGCCAGCCCATGCGCCGAATAGGCAGCCAGTGGCAGCCCATCGAGTGGCAGGCTGCGTTTGACCTGGTCGCCGAGCGCCTGCTGGACATCCAGCAGCGCCATGGGCAGAACGCCGTGGCGGTTTATCAAGGCAACCCCAGCGTGCACAACTATGGGTTGATGACCCACAGCAATTACTTCCTCGGGCTGCTGAAAACCCGCAACCGTTATTCCGCCACCTCGGTTGATCAGTTGCCGCATCACCTGAGCAGTTACCTGATGTACGGCCACGGCTTCCTGCTGCCCATCGCGGACATCGACCACACCGACTTTATGCTGATCCTTGGCGGCAATCCGCTGGCCTCCAATGGCAGCATCATGACCGTGCCCGATGTTGAGAAACGCTTGAAGGCCATTCAGGCGCGAGGCGGCAAAGTCGTGGTGGTGGATCCACGGCGCAGTGAAACCGCCGCCATCGCCGATCAACATCTGTTTGTGCGTCCCGGAGGCGATGCAGCCCTGTTGTTTGGTCTGCTCAACACCCTGTTTGAAGAGGGACTGACCCGTGACAGCCATTTGCCGGTTGATGGCCTGGATCAGGTGCGCGCCGCCATTGGTGATTTCAATGCCGAGGCCATGAGCCCTCGTTGCGGCGTGCCCGCTGAGCACATCCGCCAGTTGGCACGAGATTTCGCCGCCGCCGACAAGGCCGTCTGTTATGGCCGCATGGGCATCTCGACCCAGCAGTTCGGCACGCTGTGCCATTGGCTGGTGCAACTGATCAATCTGGTCACAGGCAATCTGGATCGGGTCGGCGGCGCGCTATGCACTGAACCTGCCGTTGACCTGGTGGCCTCCACGGCGGGCGGTCATTTCAACCAATGGCAGAGCCGCGTTTCAGGGCTGCCTGAGTATGCCGGTGAGCTGCCGGTCGCTGCTCTCGCTGAAGAGATGCTCAGCCCCGGGGAAGGGCAGGTCAGGGCGCTGGTCACGGTCGCGGGCAATCCGGTGTTGTCCACGCCCAACGGGCGCCGGCTGGATCAGGGCCTTGAAGGTCTGGAGTTCATGCTCAGCATCGATCTGTACATCAACGAGACCACTCGCCATGCGGACCTGATTCTGCCGTCGACTTCAGCGCTGGAAAACGATCATTACGACACCACCTTCAACATGTTCGCAGTGCGCAACGTCAGCCGCTTCAATCAGGCCATCCTGGAAAAGCCGGAGGGCGCGCTGCATGACTGGGAGATTTTTGTCGGACTTGCGCAGGCCTTTGCCAGCAAGGCCGGCCGCGAGCTGAAACCGACCATGGCTCCCGCGCAAATGATTGATCGTGGCTTGCGTGCGGGTTTGTATGGCGACAGCTCTGAACATCAGCTGTCGCTGGCGACCCTGGTGCAGCACCCTCATGGTGTCGACCTGGGGGCGTTGAAGCCAAACCTGGCGCCCCGTCTGAAAACGGCCAACGGGCGCATACAGGCTGCACCGCCGATCATCATGGCTGATCTGTCCAGGTTTGCCGCTGCCGACGAACCGCGCGTCGGGGAATTGATGCTGATTGGCCGTCGGCATGTGCGCAGCAACAATTCGTGGATGCACAATTATCATCGTCTGGTGAAGGGCAAGCCGCGCCATCAGTTGCTGATGCACCCGGAAGATCTGGCCTCGCGCGGTTTGAGTGACGGGCAGCAAGTCAGGGTCAGCTCCAGGGTTGGTGAAATTGAGGTTCAGGTGCTGGCAAGCGTCGAGATGATGCCCGGCGTGGTCAGCCTGCCCCATGGCTGGGGGCACGGACGGCCTGGCGTGCAGATGGAGATCGCTCGTAATCAACCGGGGGCCAGCGCCAACGACCTGACTGACGAACGCGAACTTGATAGCCTGTCCGGCAATGCAGTCCTCAACGGGGTCAGCGTGCAAGTCGCAGCGGCATGAGGTAGGTGCGAAAGGGAAGGCTGAGCGTCATGCTCGGGATTCCGTTACAATGCGCCACCGTGTCGACAACTGAGTCGCAAAAGTTAAGCCGAGGTGTTCCATGGATATCATCGAAACGATCAAAGATCAGATCGCGAACAATACCGTTCTGCTTTACATGAAAGGCGCTCCGAATGCCCCGCAGTGCGGCTTTTCGGCAAAAGCTTCCCAGGCATTGATGGCATGTGGCGAGAAATTCGCTTACGTCGACATCCTGCAAAACCCTGAAATCCGCGCCAACCTGCCCAAGTACGCCAACTGGCCGACCTTCCCGCAACTGTGGGTGGGCGGTGAATTGGTCGGCGGCAGCGACATCATCACCGAGATGATGGCTGACGGCTCCTTGCCAACTCTGGTCAAAGAAGCAACCGCCAAGGCTGCTGCGGGCAATACCGAGGCCTGATAATGGCCCGGAACCTGTAGGAGCTGCCGCAGGCTGCGAATGCAATATTTGTTGTGATGCCGTTCGCAGCCTGCGGCAGCTCCTACAGGTCAGGAAAAGCCCCGCTTTCGAGAGAAGGCGGGGCTTTTTCGTTGTACCGAGGCTCGATGAATCGCGGCTCTCTGTAGGAGCCAACTTGTTGGCGAGGCGGTTGATCGGTTGGCAGATGTCCTGCAGTTGAAACGCGATCTCTGTGGGAGCGAATTCATTCGCGAAAGCGGTGTGTCAGTCGCTGATGTTTTATCAGGCTGGCCCCTTCGCGAATGAATTCGCTCCCACAATAAAGCGCACAAAGAAAAGCCCCGCTTTCGAGAGAAAGCGGGGCTTTTTCGTTGCAGGCCGATCAGGCGATCATTCGTCGCCCATCTGCGATTGCAGGTAGTTCTCGATACCGATTTTTTCGATCAGGCCCAGCTGGGTTTCCAGCCAGTCGATGTGCTCTTCTTCGGACTCGAGGATGTCTTCAAGCATTTCACGGCTACCGAAGTCACCGGCCACTTCACAGTGAGCGATTGCCGCTTTGAGATCAGCCAGGCCTTTCTGTTCGATTTTCAGGTCGCACTCAAGCATTTCCTTGGTGTGCTCGCCGATCAGGATCTTGCCCAGCTCTTGCAGGTTAGGCAGGCCTTCGAGGAACAGGATGCGCTTGATGAGTTTGTCAGCGTGCTTCATCTCATCGATGGACTCGTGATACTCGTGCGCACCCAGCTTGCTCAGACCCCAATCTTCATACATGCGGGCATGCAAAAAGTACTGATTGATCGCGACCAGCTCGTTTCCGAGGATCCTGTTGAGATGCTGGATGACTGAAATGTCGCCTTTCATTTTTGAGGTCCTGCCAATGGCTTGTGTATATAAAGCGCGAGTTTGAGCTGCACTTAAACTTGTGTCAAACCTAAGTTATTGAATAATAAGTGAAAATAAATAGGAATAAGAATGTTTGTGTTCCGCATCTTGGTCCTAAGCGCTTGAATTACAGGCATAAAAAAACCGGACGCAGGGTCCGGTTCTTTGAATTCGATAAGATCAGGCGACTGAAAATTCTGCAGGATAAGCCAGTGCAGCCTGGCTGCTCTGAACTTTGGTGAGGGTTTCGCGTACCACTTCCTTGGCTAGACAGGCGCATTTCCCGCATTTGGTTGCGACACCCAGAGTTTCGCGGACGTCTTTATAACTGCAGCAACCCTCGAATATTGCATCGCGGATTTGACCGTCAGTGACACCTTGGCAGAGGCATACATACATAAGTGAGAACCATCGCTGTAATTTCTCGTTGCCGGGGATACTAATGTTAATGAGAATGCTTGTCAAAACTCATTGAGAAGGTTTCTTGGATTGGCGATGGGTGGTAAAAACACTTCAACTTATGTGGGCTTATGGACGGGTCGTCAGTAGCAATTAGGGGGTAGCCCATCGCGGGCAAGCCTCGCTCCCACTAGCAAAATCCGATCTGTGGGAGCGAGGCTTGCCCGCGATGCAGTCACATTACAATTCGATCAATCGTCGAAATCATCCCAGCCGCCCATTTGCTTCCAGCGGTTCACAATCCCGCAGAACAGCTCGGCAGTCTTCTCGGTGTCGTAACGCGCTGAGTGCGCCTCACGGCCGTCGAAGTCGATCCCGGCAGCCTGGCAAGCCTTGGCCAGAACGGTCTGGCCATAAGCAAGCCCGGCCAGCGTCGCGGTATCAAAGCTTGAGAACGGATGAAACGGATTGCGCTTCATGTCCAGTCGCGCGACAGCCGCGTTCAGAAAGCCCAGGTCGAAGCTGGCGTTGTGGCCCACCAGCACGGCGCGTTTGCAGCCATTGGCCTTCAGCGCCTTGCGTACGCCCCGAAAGATATCGTTGAGCGCGGTTTCTTCGCTCACCGCCATGCGCAGCGGGTGATCGAGCTTGATGCCGGTGAACTCCAACGCAGCCGCTTCAATGTTGGCGCCTTCGAACGGCTCCACACGGAAGAAATGGGTGTGCTCCGGGAAGACAAAGCCGTGTTCATCCATGCCGATGGTGACCGCAGCGATTTCCAGCAGGGCGTCGGTGGCCGAGTTGAAGCCACCGGTTTCTACATCGATGACGACAGGCAGATAGCCGCGAAAACGGGCCGCCATCGGATGGCGCGAACCGCCGCCATGACCTTCCTGTTCGTCGTCGAAATGATCTTCACTCACGCGTGTTTCTCCAGCAGACGCCAGCGCAGTTTTTCACCGGCGCGCAGCGGTATTACGGACAGCTCGCCAAACGGCAGACTGGTGGGCGCGGTCCATTCTTCACGGACCAGCGTTATGGTGTCTTTTGGCGCAGGCAAACCGTAGAACGCAGGCCCGTGCAGGCTGGCAAAGCCTTCCAGCTTGTCCAGCGCGTTGCGTAGCTCGAACGCCTCTGCGTACATCTCGATCGCTGCAAAGGCGGTGTAGCAGCCGGCACAGCCGCAGGCGTTTTCCTTGGCGTGCTGGGCATGGGGCGCCGAGTCGGTGCCGAGAAAGAATTTGGTGCTGCCACCGGTGGCCGCATCGAGCAGAGCCGACTGGTGGGTATTGCGCTTGAGGATCGGCAGGCAATAGAAGTGCGGCCGAATCCCGCCCACCAGCATGTGGTTGCGGTTATATAGCAGGTGATGCGCGGTGATGGTCGCGCCCACATTGGCCGATGCTTCGTTGACGAACTGCACGGCGTCGCCGGTGGTGATGTGTTCAAACACCACCTTGAGCGTCGGGAAGCGCTCGACCACACGGGTCAGATGTTCGTCGATGAACATCTTCTCGCGGTCGAATACATCGATTTCGCTGCGCGTCACTTCACCGTGTACCAGCAGTGGCATGCCCACCTCGGCCATGGCTTCAAGCACCGGGAAAATCTTGTCGATACTGGTCACGCCGGAGTCGGAGTTGGTGGTCGCGCCAGCCGGGTAGAGCTTGGCGGCGTGCACGAAACCGGTGGCCTTGGCGGCGCGGATATCTTCGGGCTGCGTCAGATCAGTGAGGTACAGCACCATCAGCGGTTCGAACTGGCTACCCGTCGGGCGTGCGGCCAGGATGCGCTGCCGATAGGCATCAGCTTCCTGGGCATTGCGTACGGGCGGGACCAGGTTAGGCATGATGATGGCGCGGCCAAAAGTACGCGCAACGTCAGCAACGGTGTGGGGCAAAACAGCTCCATCGCGGAGGTGTATGTGCCAGTCGTCGGGACGCAGAAGGGTCAGGAGGTCGGACATTGGGGATTCCAGGCGGGTCAAACTCGCTGGGAATGCTACCGGAAAAGACTCTGTCAGGCACTCGCTATCAAGTTTTGTAGGAAGTAACCGATAGCTCGTTGTAGGAAGTATTTTTTTGTAATGCCGTATTTTTAAGTGGAGCCTCCCGTGCGCCAGCGATTTCTAGCCCTGCTCAGCGTGTTCGCCAGCCTCCCAGCGATGGCTCTTACTTTCCAGACGCGTCTGGAAAGCATCGAATGGAAAGTTGAGGGCGATCAGTTCGAGTGCCGCCTGAGCCAGCCCATCACCGACTTCGGTGCGGGGGAGTTCGTGCGCCGTGCGGGCGAGCAGGCAACGTTCCGGATCAAGTCTGCGGGCAACATGATGGGCAGCGGTTCAGCCACATTGCTCGCCGCTGCCGCGCCGTGGCAGCCAGGTCGTGGCGATATCAATCTGGGCTCGGTGCGCGTCAGCAATGGGGAGTTTCCGTTCAGTAGCTCCCAGGTTCAGGCCGGTCGTTTGATCAGTGGTCTGATGGACGGTCGCAGCCCGGTGATCCGTCATTATTCCCGCGACCTTGGCGGCACTACCGAGGTGCGTCTGCTGCCGGTCAAATTCAACAAGGCCTTTGGCGACTATCAACAGTGCATTGCCAAGCTGCTGCCGATGAATTACGACCAGGTCAAACAGGCCGAGGTGGGTTTCCCGGGGGGTGGCATCGACCTGGACGCCCAGGCCAAGAGCAAGCTGCAAACCATCGTGGCTTATCTGAAGGCTGATCCGACGGTCAACCACATCGAACTCGATGGCCACTCTGACAACAGCGGTAATCGCCTGACCAACCGTGACCTGTCCCGTCGTCGCGCACTGGCCGTCATGGACTATCTGAAGGCCCAAGGCGTCCCTGAAGAGCAGATCACCTTGCGGTTCCATGGCGAGCGTTATCCGCTGGCGCCGAACACCAACAACACCAACCGCGCTCGCAATCGTCGGGTCAACGTCCATCTGGAACGCGTCGCCCCCGATGAAAAGCCTGCACCCGTAGCTTCAATCGGCCCGTCTGCGAAAGTCTGAGTCGTCGCCTCTGACGCGTCGCTCACCTGACATAAGTTGTCGCTTCATCGTCAGAAGCTGTCGCGCTACTGTAAATCACTGCGCATGAGCGGTAGAATCACCGGTTTTCCGTACAACCCGGTGGAGTGATGGCATGGCGGACGTAAACAAGGTAGTTCTCGCGTATTCCGGTGGCCTGGATACTTCGGTAATCCTCAAGTGGCTGCAGGATACGTACAACTGCGAAGTGGTGACCTTTACGGCTGACCTGGGTCAGGGTGAAGAAGTCGAACCTGCACGCGCCAAGGCCAAGGCCATGGGCGTGAAAGAAATCTACATCGACGATCTGCGCGAAGAGTTCGTGCGTGATTTCGTGTTCCCGATGTTCCGCGCCAACACTGTTTACGAAGGCGAGTACCTGCTGGGTACCTCTATCGCTCGTCCGCTGATTGCCAAGCGCCTGATCGAAATCGCCAACGAGACGGGCGCTGACGCCATCTCCCACGGTGCAACCGGCAAAGGTAATGACCAGGTTCGTTTTGAGCTGGGTGCCTATGCCCTCAAGCCCGGCGTGAAAGTGATCGCCCCTTGGCGCGAATGGGACCTGCTGTCCCGTGAGAAGCTGATGGACTACGCCGAGAAGCACTCGATTCCGATCGAGCGTCACGGCAAGAAAAAATCCCCTTACTCCATGGATGCCAACCTGCTGCACATCTCCTATGAAGGCGGCGTGCTGGAAGACACCTGGACCGAGCATGAAGAAGACATGTGGCGCTGGACTGTCTCCCCGGAGAACGCGCCTGACACTGCCCAGTATCTGGAACTGACCTACCGTAACGGCGACATCGTCGCGCTGGACGGCGTAGAGATGACTCCAGCAACCGTACTGGCCACCCTCAACCGCATCGGCGGCGAGCATGGTATTGGTCGTCTGGATATCGTTGAGAACCGCTATGTGGGCATGAAGTCCCGTGGCTGCTACGAGACGCCGGGCGGCACCATCATGCTGCGCGCTCACCGGGCCATCGAATCGATCACCCTGGACCGCGAAGTCGCTCACCTTAAAGATGAGCTGATGCCAAAGTACGCGAGCCTGATCTACACCGGTTACTGGTGGAGCCCTGAGCGTCTGATGCTGCAGCAGATGATCGACGCTTCCCAGGCACACGTGAACGGCGTGGTACGTCTGAAGCTGTATAAAGGCAATGTCATCGTCACGGGCCGCAAGTCCGATGAATCGCTGTTTGATGCCAATATCGCCACTTTTGAAGAAGATGGCGGCGCTTACAATCAGGCTGATGCTGCGGGCTTCATCAAGCTCAATGCGCTGCGTATGCGCATCGCAGCAAACAAGGGTCGTAAACTGTTTTAAACAACACGCTTGGCCCTTGAAAAGTGCAGCCCCCGTCAGGAGGCTGCACTTTTTACCAAGGTGAGTTGGTAAAAAATCCTGCATGTCTCGAAGCGCGTTCTTACGTTGTTCAGCGTAGATTCAATCTAAATGTCTTAAAGACCGTCCTGTGTCGTCAAGTTGTTCGCGCAAGTGAGCGCGATTGCCAGCGCCTGACCTCTTCCTGGTGGTCGGTAGCGCAGTGAGTTGAATGCCAATTCTCATCGTTGTGAAGTCGACTGACGGGGTATATCTACTTGTCCTACGCTGCCTGACGAATTAAACCTCTTGTTAATTCTATTCGGGTTGCCGGTCGTGGGTTGCATGATCTCTTTCTTCATTGTTAGGCGTCAGTGGAGGGGGCGGTTGGATAGTTGTGTTTTCGTGAGGTCCATATAAGACTGTACTGTTAAAGTTTAATGTCAGGAAGAACATCACCACCAGTGCCGATGGAAAGACGATTAAAAACCATATATAGATCTGTCGGTTATCGTTATCCAGATAAGGCAATACCGTAGTGGCCGATGCTTCACAAAGCGCTGCGAATAGCGCAATGATGCCGATCGGGTTGAGCAGGTGTGTAGATACTTTCATAAGGTTTCCTTGAGTCGGTCGACTCAGGTGTAGGGCAGGCGAGGCGGCTAATCAGATGTTTCGTCCTTGCTCTGCTTGAATTCGAATCGGTAAGCTTTGCCAATGTTCCATACCTGCCGGACCGACAGTTCGAGGATCTGGGCGATCTCCAAGGCGCTATAGCCCAGGCTTGAGTAATGCATGGCGTGACCGGCCACCGTATCGTCCACCTCGGAAGTATCATAGCGACTGATTCGCTGTGTTTTACCCAAGGGTTTGCTGAACGTGATTTTAACGCCGTGCTCAATGGCCAGTTTCTTGATGTCGCGCCTGTTCATCTTTAACGAATATTGGAGCGACGAGAACCCGGCTCCCTTGGCGACCAGCTCCTTGAGCAGTTCAAGTTTCTCCGCTCCGCTGTTTTGATTGTCGTGGACGTCTGAAGCTGAAAGTGCAGGCGGTGGAACCTTCGTACAAGATTCGCCGATGGGTATCTTGTCGATAACGCCCCCGTCGGCTACAAACTGTTCGACCGCCGCCGCCAGATCCAATATGTCCGGATGGTCGGTTGGGCAAAGGTTGGTTTTTTTGTTCATGATATATTCCTTTTTGAACAGGGTTATACACATGGTCAATTCAAAAAAAGGATCGTGGGGCCTTGTTGGGACCCCGCAGGGGTAAGCCGCGTATGATCGAACCTATTCATGTGGCTTGAATCCTTTCGGCGCTCTTTCGGGCAGAGTTGATAAGTGCTGCAATGTTAGCCAAGTCAAAGTGGCATCGGCGATGGAGGAAAGTCTAGTTAAACGATTGTACTAAGTCGGACTAAGGGGTCGTTGTTAAAAAAGTAACGACTGGTAATAGAATTTGCAAGTAAAAAAGTGGTCTTTTCGGGAATTGATGAGCCCGGTATTTTCCAGTCTTACGTCGTTGATACCATCGTCTGTTAGTGGTGTAGTACATTTCCTATTTGCCATCCTTAGTATGGATTTATCCTGACATATAGTATTAGCTGGATGTCGGAGGAGCTATTGGTTATCAAGAATTCTTAACAGGGTCATCATTTTTATCTGGTTGATGTGTGTTACATATTTATTGAGTTGTGCTCGCTTAATTGTGCAATCGACGCCGCTTCGTATCGGGGGTGTGTGGATGAGTGTCCGTAAGACTGTGCTTTCAGGCATATCCTAAATACGAGTAGGAAATTTCTTTAAATACATATGTTTATTAAATTCCGATTAAAAATGTGTATTTTCTAAACGTCACAGCCTTGATCACCCTGAAACGTCCTGTTCGAGTCTGTCCGGTTTTTCACTGATCAAAGCGGTGTATCGTCTGTACTGTCAGCCTTCGTTTCGGGGTCAGTCCGCTATCGTCTGAATGGCCGTGTGCGGCCAGCGGCAGTCTTTGCGGGTGGTGTTGAAGTTCTATTCTATTGACTGTGATTCGGTTCGTGGCCTGACTCATCTGCCAGGCCACTCTCTGGCTACGCTCATTGGGTTTCCTTGCCCGGCAGGGCGAGGTGGTGTTCATTCAGTGGTTGTAAGCCCGTTTGATTAGTCCAAAGAGGTATTGGAAAAATGCTTGACGCAACCGTAATAATATTTCGCCGTATTTGCGGGGCTCTATCCCGCAGTTACGGCGGTCAAAAAAAGTGTTTGACGCTGAGTAGATGGGCTCTTGAAAAATCACGTAAAGGTCGCATTCCGCCAGAATTTTGTAGGAATATTCTGCGGCAAGTGTGGGAATGGTCTCTTGCTGTTAGTAGTAAGGGGTAAGCGCCATGCAAAGCACTAAACGACTAAGCTATTGTGCGTACCCTGAATATTCGAATAGCGAAAATTGGACTGCCCATGAATAAAGTGCTGATCGTGGACGATCATCCCGTCATTCGCCTTGCTGTACGCATGCTGATGGAGCGCCATGGCTATGAGGTCATTGCGGAGACGGACAATGGGGTGGATGCCCTGCAACTGGCTCGTGAGCATTTGCCTGATATTGTGATTCTGGACATCGGTATTCCCAAGCTAGATGGCCTGGAGGTTATCGCCCGTTTGTCGGCAATGACTTTACCGTTCAAGGTGCTCATCCTGACATCTCAGGCGCCCGGCCATTTCTCCATGCGCTGCATGCAAGCGGGGGCAGCAGGGTATGTGTGCAAGCAGCAGGACCTCACTGAATTGCTGAGCGCGATAAAGGCAGTCTTATCCGGTTACAGCTACTTCCCGAATCAGGCGCTGCACACGGTTCGTTCCAGCATGGGCAACGCGAGTGAGGCCGATATGGTTGATCGTCTCTCGGGGCGGGAGATGATGGTGCTGCAGCAGCTGGCGCGCGGTAAAACCAACAAGGAAATTGCTGACGGGATGTTTTTAAGCAATAAAACAGTCAGCACTTATAAAACCAGGCTGCTATTGAAGCTTAACGCGCATTCTCTGGTGGATCTGATCGAGCTCGCACAGCGCAATGGGCTGGTTTGAATATTGAGTCGACCAGCCTGTCACCCAGTGCTGGTCGTTTGCTTCAAGCATAAGGTCCCATTCATTCTGGCCAGTGCTCAACATCATCACAAATCGTAGTCGTAATCAGCCAGTTGCCGCTGCAGGCGACGCTCTTCCAGCAAATTATCAATTGTGCGGCGCTTGCTCAGATTGGTCTTGGCGGGCTCGACCGGAGCGGGTTCGCTGTCGTCGGATTCAACTGCGGTGAAATCGTCGTCTACGTCTAATTGCTCTTTGTCAGTGCTCATGAACTCGACCCCAGGTTTAAGCTGTCATTGGCGGACCTTATAGCGGCTATCGGTGAGCGGGTAAAAAAGATTTTTTCAATCGATTGTTCATCAAAACCTCTATGAGTCAATCGTCCGAGGTTTTGTCCTTATAGTCGCAAAGGTCTTCAATTCGGCAGCTGCCGCAGCGAGGTTTGCGTGCCTGGCAGACGTATCTGCCGTGCAGAATCAGCCAGTGGTGAGCGTCCAGCAGATAATCCCTGGGGACAAATTTCATCAATTGTTTTTCAACGTCCACGACGTTTTTGCCCGGAGCAATTCCTGTGCGGTTGCTGACCCGGAATATATGGGTGTCCACCGCCATAGCGATCTGTCGAAACGCGGTGTTGAGGACCACGTTGGCCGTCTTGCGCCCGACACCTGGCAGCGCCTCCAGCGCCTCGCGAGTTTGCGGGACCTCGCCGTCGTGCAGCTCAACGAGCATTCGGCAGGTTTCGATGACGTTTTTCGCTTTGCTGTTATACAGCCCGATAGTCTTGATGTACTCCGACAGCCCCTCAACCCCAAGCGCATAGATCGCCTGCGGCGTGTTGGCCACCGGATAGAGGCGGGCAGTGGCCTTGTTCACACTCACGTCGGTCGCCTGCGCGGAAAGGATCACCGAGATCAGCAATTCGAAGGGCGTGGTGTAGGCCAGTTCTGTCTTGGGGTCTGGATTGTCTTCGTGCAGGCGGCGGAAGATTTCCTTACGTTTTGCGGTATTCATGATCCGAGTGCTTCCGTTGGTGCCGTGAACCCTGTGTTGAGAGAGGTGGCGATCGTCTGGGCTGTTCTCTCCAGGCGCTCTTCTGCCAGGCGTACTTGCCCGCTCAAGTCTGCAATCTGTTCCGGGCTGGCTTGGGTCGTTTGAGCTTTTTTCAATGCGGCCCTGGCCATGGCCAGCTCGATCTTCGCGCGTTTGGCGGCGCCCTGGTCCACTTTTGCCACAGGTATTGCGACCTCGGCAGGCGGTAAAGCCTGCAGCTCGTTCAATGCCTGTTCGGCGGCTTCATACTCTTGCTGCAACTCCACCAGCCGCGCCGCTTGTTCGGCAATCGGCGGATGACCGAAAGCCTTGAGGGATTTGTTCAGCTGGGCTCGGCTCATGGTCAGGGTGATGCGGGCTTTCTTCAGCGCGGCATCGTTATGGGCCTCGGTGGGCGCGTGTGAGGCGTCTGACGCCAACTGAGACCGTGCAGGTGCAACTGTCGCCTTTTGGCGGGCTAGCCGCTCGGCCTGACGTCGCTCGTCTGCACGCCGTAGCCTGGCATTGCGTGATTCGAAACGTTGGCGTGCATGATCGCGTTTGCGGCCTCGGGCTTGTCGTTCATCCGGGGTCTGCGCCAGCCCACCGGTGATGGCGAGGACGTGCGTGATGGGGGCAAGCCCAAGGTGTGGCTGATCATTCGAGATGGGGAGCATGTCGATGCAGTCCACAGGGCAGGGCGCCACACACAGGTCGCAGCCGGTGCATTCATCGATGATCACGGTGTGCATGAACTTGGCCGCGCCTACGATAGCGTCGACCGGGCAGGCCTGAATGCATTTCGTGCAGCCGATGCATTCAGCTTCGCGAATGTAGGCGACTTGCGCCGGGGCAGAGCCACGTTCCAGATCCAGGCTCAGCACCGGCAGGTTCAGCAAGTGCGCCAGCCCGGCAATGGTTTCATCACCGCCTGGTGGGCATTTGTTGATCGCCTCGCCCTGAGCAATGCCTTGCGCATACGGCATGCAGCCCGGGTGTCCGCATTTGCCACATTGGGTCTGGGGCAGCAGGGCGTCGATGCTTTGGATCAGGTTCATGGGCTTGCCGGGTCGCGAACGGGTGATGGGTATGTCATGAGTGAATGCAGATTCGAAAGCACCTGTGGGAGCGAATTCATTCGCGAAAGCGTTGTGTCAGACAACGCTTTATACGCTGTAGCACCGCTTCGCGAATGAATTCGCTCCCACAGGGAATATCAATCGACGCACCATTTCTGGCGCGCCGGCAAACCCATTGCCACCTTACTTGATGCGCTGACCCGGTTTGGCACCGCTATCCGGGCTGAGCAGGTAGATTTCTTCGCCGCCAGGCCCTGCAGCCATGACCATGCCTTCGGACATGCCGAAGCGCATTTTGCGTGGTTTGAGGTTGGCGATCATCATGGTCAGACGGCCTTCCAGTTCCGACGGGTTCGGGTAGGCACTCTTGATCCCGGAGAACACGTTGCGTTGCTCGTCACCTATGTCCAGCGTCAGGCGCAGCAATTTGTCCGCGCCTTCAACGTGCTCTGCCTTGAGAATCAAGGCAACGCGCAGGTCGATGGCGGCAAAAGCATCGAATTCGATCTCGGCAGCCAGTGGCTCCTTGAGCAGCTCGCCGTTACCTTCGGGCGCTGCGCCGGTATCCGTTGCGCTGGCGGTCAGGTCTTCCTTCGAGGCGGTGGTCATGGCCTCGACCTTGACCGGATCAATGCGGCTCATCAGGGCCTGGAAAGGATTGAGCTGATGATTGGCGAGCAGTGTCTTGTGGTCATTCCAGGTCAGCGGCGCGACATTCAGGAATTTCTCGGCATCGGCGGCCAGCAATGGCAGTACCGGCTTGAGGAAAATGACCAGTTGGCGGAACAGATTCACGCCCAGCGCGCACACCGCCTGAACCTCATCCTGTTTGCCTTCCTGCTTGGCCAGTGACCAGGGCGCTTTGTCAGCGATATAGGCGTTGGCGCGGTCGGCGAGGCCCATGATTTCACGCATGGCACGGGCGAAGTCGCGTGCCTCGTAGGCTTCGGCGATGCCCGGTGCTGCGGCCAGGAAGGCGTCCGTCAGCTCGGTGCAAGCGTTCTCGGCAACCATGACCCCGGCATTGCCTTTGTGAATGAACCCGGCGCAACGGCTGGCGATGTTCACCACCTTGCCGATCAGATCCGAGTTGACCTTCTGGACGAAGTCTTCAAGGTTCAGGTCCAGGTCGTCTACACCCTTGCCGAGCTTGGCGGCGTAGTAGTAGCGCAGGTATTCCGGCGACAGGTGGTCCAGATAGGTACGCGCCTTGATAAAGGTGCCGCGGGATTTCGACATCTTCTGGCCGTTGACGGTCAGGTAGCCGTGAACGTTGATGCCGGTCGGCTTGCGCAGGCCGGCGCCTTCAAGCATCGCTGGCCAGAACAGGGCGTGGAAGTTGACGATGTCCTTGCCGATGAAGTGGTACAGCTCGGTGGTGGAATCCTTGGCCCAGTAAGCGTCGAAATCCAGATCCGGGCGACGCGCGCACAGGTTCTTGAAGCTCGCCATGTAGCCGACGGGAGCATCCAGCCATACATAGAAATACTTGCCCGGCTCATCAGGGATTTCGAAACCGAAGTACGGCGCGTCGCGGGAGATGTCCCACTGCTGCAGGCCTGCGTCCAGCCATTCGGCGATCTTGTTCGCCACCGCGTCCTGCAGGGTGCCGCTGCGGGTCCAGCTTTTGAGCATGGCGTCGAAGGCAGGCAGGTCGAAGAAGAAGTGTTTGGAATCCTTGAGAACCGGCGTCGCGCCCGAGATTGCCGACTTCGGATCTTTCAGGTCGGTAGGCGCATAGGTGGCACCGCATTTTTCGCAGTTGTCGCCGTATTGGTCCTCGGTGCCGCATTTCGGGCAGGTGCCCTTGATGAAGCGATCGGCCAGGAACATTTTCTTTTCCGGGTCGAAATACTGGGTGATGGAGCGGGTCGCAATGTGCCCGGCATCACGCAGGCGCGTGTAGATCATGCTCGACAGCTCGCGGTTTTCGTCCGAGTGAGTCGAGTGGAAGTTGTCGAAGTCCACCAGGAAGTCGTTGAAGTCGGCGCTGTGCTCGGCTTTGACGTTATCGATCAGCTGTTCCGGGGTGATGCCTTCTTTTTCCGCGCGCAGCATGATTGCCGAGCCGTGAGCGTCGTCCGCGCAGACATAAATGCATTGGTTGCCGCGATGCTTCTGAAAGCGCACCCACATATCGGTCTGGATGTACTCAAGCATATGGCCAAGGTGGATTGAACCATTGGCATAGGGCAGGGCGCTGGTGACGAGGATCTTGCGTGGCTCGGACATGGGGCTCGGCTACTTGAAGTGAAACGGAGGTCGGCCACTATAAAGGTCTGAGCGATTTTTTTCACCCCGCGCGGATTGTAGGAAATTCCTCCTCTGGGTCTGAAGCTCCTACAGATTTCGCATCTTTACAGGCACACCCGGTTCTGTAGGAGTTGTCGGAGGTTACGACGGCGACGAAAGCGGTTTGCCTGACACACCGCATTCGCGACCGTCGTAACCTCCGATTGCTCCCACAGGTCCCGCGTTTCACAGATACATTTTCGACAGCCCCATGCCCCGGCTCTACAGAAGAGTTAGGATAGCCGCCTGTTTTAGTCTGCCTTTATTCGGGAGTAGCCCATGAGCGCTGTAACTCGCGCAGCGGTGGAAGCCGTCCTTCGCCAATATACCGATCCCTATTTGAATCAAGACCCGGTGACCGCCGGGTGTGTGCGTGCCATCGACATCGAGGGTGAACGCGTGCAGGTCCAGCTGGAGCTGGGCTACGCCGCCGGGTTGTTCAAGAGTGGCTGGGCGCAAATGCTGCAGATTGCTATCGAAGGTCTCGATGGCGTGGCGTCGGCCAAAGTCGATATCCGCTGTGTGATCGAGGCGCACAAGGCTCAAGGGCAGATTCCTGGCCTGGCCAATGTGAAGAACATTGTCGCGGTCGCTTCCGGCAAGGGTGGCGTGGGCAAATCCACCACCGCAGCCAACCTGGCTCTGGCCCTGGCCCGTGAAGGCGCCCGGGTCGGCATTCTCGATGCGGACATTTATGGTCCGAGCCAGGGCGTGATGTTTGGCATCGCCGAAGGGACGCGGCCGAAGATCAAGGATCAGAAGTGGTTCGTGCCGATCGAGTCCCATGGTGTTGAAGTCATGTCCATGGCGTTTCTGACGGATGACAACACGCCCATGGTCTGGCGCGGGCCGATGGTGTCCGGTGCGTTGCTGCAGTTGGTTACCCAGACCGCGTGGAATGACCTGGATTACCTGGTCATCGATATGCCGCCGGGTACCGGTGATATTCAACTGACCTTGGCGCAGAAAGTGCCGGTGGCGGGTGCTGTCATTGTCACCACGCCCCAGGACCTGGCGCTGCTGGATGCGCGCAAGGGCGTGGAGATGTTCCGCAAGGTCAATATTCCGGTGTTGGGTGTCGTGGAAAACATGGCCGTTCACATCTGTTCGAACTGCGGTCATGCCGAGCATCTGTTCGGTGAAGGCGGCGGGGAGAAGCTGGCGGCGCAGTATGACGTTGAGTTGCTGGCGTCACTGCCGTTGTCGATGTTGATTCGCGAGCAGGCCGATGCAGGCAAGCCGACGGCGATTGCCGAGCCGGAAAGCCAGATTGCGATGGTCTATCAGGAGCTGGCGCGCCACGTGGGTGCGCGGATCGTGCTGCAGGAAGCGGTGAGCCCTGCGATGCCGAGCATTTCTGTCAGCGATGATTGAGCTGAATCTGTAGGAGCTGCCGCAGGCTGCGAATGGAGGTGTGTCAGAAAGACCGCTTTCGCAGCCTTCGGCAGCTCCTGCAGTACCCAGTACTTCTCTGGAGGCATAAAAAAACCCCGCCGAAGCGGGGTTCTTTTTAAGCGAATAAGTACAAGTTAGATAACTTGAACTTCTTCAGCTTGCATGCCTTTCTGACCGCGGGTAGCGATGAAAGAGACCTGTTGGCCTTCTTTCAGGCTTTTGAAGCCGTCAGATTGGATAGCTTTGAAGTGTACGAACAGGTCGTCACCGGATTGTGGAGTGATGAAGCCGAAGCCTTTTTCATCGTTGAACCACTTAACGGTACCAGTTTGGCGATTAGACATGGTGTATCTCCTTGGACAAAGTTAACTGCGACTCAGGAAGAACCCTGGCCGAGACTGAGTGCAAAGAGCAGGAAAAATTCTTGGAGATGGTTGGATCGAAATTCAACATCGTGTAGAGATTCTCAGTGACACAAGCAACACAGTGACGCCACCTTAACGCTTTTTTTGTAACGTGCCAACACTCTGATGAGGATTATTTCCATTAGCGTGCAAAGCATCGCTCCTCATTCTTGGCTCAGCCTTTGAACCCAGCGGCTGCGACCGGTAAGATGCCGGACATTATTTTTCACCTCGCTATCAGGACACCGCCATGAGCATCAAATCGGACAAGTGGATTCGCCGCATGGCGCAAGAGCACGGCATGATCGAGCCTTTCGTCGAGCGCCAGATGCGCGGCGAAGGCGCTGATCGCCTGATCTCCTACGGCGTTTCGAGCTATGGCTACGACGTGCGTTGCGCGGATGAATTCAAGGTGTTTACCAACATCAACTCCGCCACCGTCGACCCGAAAAACTTCGATGAGAAGAGTTTCGTGGACATCAAGAGCGACGTCTGCATCATCCCGCCGAACTCGTTTGCCCTGGCTCGCACTGTTGAATACTTCCGTATCCCGCGCAACGTGCTGACCATCTGTCTGGGAAAAAGCACCTACGCCCGCTGCGGCATCATCGTCAACGTGACGCCCCTTGAGCCGGAATGGGAAGGCCACGTCACGCTGGAGTTTTCCAACACCACGACGCTACCCGCCAAGATCTACGCCAACGAAGGCGTGGCGCAGATGCTGTTCCTTGAGTCTGACGAGGAATGTGAAGTTTCCTACAAGGATCGTGGCGGCAAGTACCAGGGCCAACGTGGCGTGACCCTGCCTCGCGCTTGATCGAACAGAAATTTGTTACCGTTGATCACGGCGAAATTGAATTAGTCCTCATTTCGGCACTCTATTGACTGAACCGCTCCCTCTCTCACGTTGAGAGGGGCAACGCTCAGGAGTGCCTTTATGAAGATGCAATCCAATGCCAGCGCCGAAGGGCCTGACCCGCGAGAGAATCATGTTGGTCTGCTAGCCTGGTCGTTACTCGCACAACCGCAGCTCAATATGGTGGGCGGCGGCATACCTGGACAACCTGATCCCGATAGCCCGGGTGAAATGCCAGAGCCTACCGAACCCGGTAGCCCGACTATTCCAGACGAGCCACCACCGGCTCCCGTCGCCTGAATCTGACTCACGTTGCTGCTGGCGCATTCATTGGCCAGCAGCGCTGTGTCCGTCGTCCAGAGAGAACATTTGTCGGGATATAGCCATCATTTTGCTGAATTGAATCGTTTCAGCCCGCCTGCCAGATCGCTCCATCCCCCACTACGAACAGTGTGCTGCCTTGAGCCACTTCGATGTTGAACCCGCCGGTGAATGCGCCGAAGGCGGGCAGCAGGCTCATGCGCTCGGTCAGGTAGAAACACGCCAGTCGCAGAGATTGCCGCCCGCGACCTTGCAGTCGAAACACCGGATGCACGTGTCCTGCCAGCACATGGTGACTGGCGTGAGGGTCAGGTTCATGTTGCAGGGCGAAAGGCCCCAGCAGCAGAGGCTCTGGAACGGTCTCGATCCCCAATGAGGCGGGAGGGTCGCCTGCGCGCTTGTCGTGATTGCCGCGAATCAGGGTGATCGCCAGCGTTGGGTATTTCGCGCGCCACTGCGCCAGAGCCTCAAGGGTCGCGGGCGCTCGTGATTCCGGCGCGTGAAGGAAGTCGCCCAGGAAAATCAGATGCTCGCACCTATAGCGCTGGAGTAACTCATCCAGACGTTGCAGGTTGTTTTGCGTGGTGCCATGGGGCACGGGTTGGCCGAGCTTTCGATAGGCCGCGGCTTTGCCGAAATGCACGTCGGCGATCAGCAGTGCGCGGTATTCAGGGTAATAAACGGCTTTGTCGGCCAGTAGCCAGAGTTCAGCCCCGGCGAGAGTGACTTCGATATACGGCTTCATGAGGTCTCGGGTCCGGCGGCTTTTTCCAGGTCGCGCACCATTCGGGCGATGCGATCGGCGAGTTTTTCCGAGCTCAGGCTTTCACGCATGCGCTCGACCAGCAATGGAAAGGCCATGGGAGTGGCGCGTTTGATGACGTGAAGGTCCAGCGTGCGTTGATTGATGCGCTGCAGGGTGTGCTCAAGCCGCGCCACGTCCAGCTCCTGACGCAGCACTTCTTCCTGAGCCTGGGTCAGCAGCAGGTTGCCCGCGTCATATTGTTTGAAAACTTCAAAGAACAGGCCGCTGGAGGCCTGAAGTTGACGGTTGCTCTTGGGCGCACCCGGGTAACCCGAGAACACCAGCCCGGCAATGCGGGCGATTTCCCGGAAGCGGCGCAGGGCCAGTTCTCCGGCGTTGAGGCTGGCCATGATGTCGGCCATGAGATGATCCTCGCTGAACAGGTCCGCACTCAGGTGAGTGCTCCAGTCCACCTCCGTGGCGCTGAGCAGTTCAAAGCCGTAATCGTTGACGGCAATGGAAAACGTCAGCGGCTCATGGCGGCTCAGGCGCCAGGCCAACAGGCTCGCCAGACCCAGATGCACATGGCGCCCGGCGAAGGGGTAGAGGAACAGATGCCAGCCTTCCCTTGATTTGAGCGCTTCGGCCAGCAGTGTTTGTTGCCGGGGCAGGGCGGACCATTGCCGCTGGATCTCCAGCAATGGTTTCACTGCCTGCATTTCCGGGCTGTTGAATTCGCCGCGTGCAGCGGCATCGAATTTTGTCACTACGGCATCGGCCAGTTCGCTGGAGAGCGGCATTCGCCCGCCATTCCAGCGGGGTACGGCGGCTTTTTTCGCGGTGGCGCGCTTCACGTAGGCGGTCATGTTTTCCACCCGAACCAATTCCAGCAGTCGCCCGCCGAACAGGAAACCGTCACCGGGCTTGAGCCTGGCGATAAAGCCTTCTTCGACGCTGCCCAACGAGCCGCCACCGCCGCCTTTTTTCCAATACTTAACGTTGATGCTGGCGTCGCTGACGATGGTGCCGATACTCATGCGATGCCTGCGGGCCAGGCGCGCGTCCGGCACTCGCCAGATGCCGTGTTCGTCGGGCTCCACGCGGCGGTAGTCGGGATAGGCCGTCAACGAGTGACCGCCGTGGCGAACGAACGCCAGTGCCCATTGCCATTCGTCGTCGGTCAGGTCGCGATAGGCCCAGGCACTGCGCACTTCCGTTAACAGCTGGTCAGGGTCGAATCCGCCGCCCAGCGCCATGCTGACCAGGTGTTGCACCAGCACATCCAGTGGTTTGTGAGGCGATTCGCGAGGTTCGATCATTCGCGCTGCCACCGCATCATGGGCCGCTGCGGCTTCCACCAATTCAAGGCTGTGGGTCGGCACCAGCGTTACGCGCGAGGGCCGGCCGGGCGCGTGGCCTGAGCGACCGGCTCGCTGCATCAGCCGTGCCACGCCTTTGGGAGAGCCGATTTGCAGGACACGCTCTACGGGCAGGAAGTCCACGCCCAGGTCCAGGCTCGAGGTGCAGACCACCGCTTTCAGTTGACCCTCTTTGAGGGCGCGCTCGACCCAGTCCCGCACTTCCCGGGCTAGTGAGCCATGATGCAAGGCGATCAGCCCTGCCCAGTCAGGGCGCGCTTCGAGCAATGCCTGGTACCAGATCTCGGACTGCGCACGAGTGTTGGTGAACAGCAGGCAACTGGCGCTGCTGTCTACTTCGGCCAGCACCTGGGGCAACATGCGCAAGCCCATGTGCCCGGCCCACGGGAAGCGCTCTATCGACGGCGGCAGGAGCGTATCGACCCGCAGCTCTTTGCTGACCTTGCCTTGCACGCTGATGCCGTCGTCGCCGATCAGCACCTGTTGCGCATGCTGTTGATTGCCGAGGGTCGCGGAAACGCCCCACACGATCAGGTGTGGATTCCACTGGCGCAGGCGGGCCAATGCCAATTGCAATTGCACGCCGCGCTTGTTGCCGATCAGCTCGTGCCATTCATCCACGACCACCACCTTCAAATTCGAAAAGGTGCTCATGGCATCCGCTCGGGTTTGCAGCAGGGTCAGGCTTTCAGGTGTGGTGATCAGCGCGGTGGGCAGGCGACGGCCTTGTTTGGCGCGTTCGCTGCTGCTGGTATCACCCGTACGCAGGCCGATGGTCCAGGGGATGTTCAGATCATTGAGCGGCGCTTCCAGTGCCCGCGCGGTGTCGGCGGCCAGGGCGCGCATGGGGGTTATCCACAGCACGCTTAAGGGTGTGGCGGGTGGTTTGCGTTTGCGGGCTCTGGGTTCAGGCTCGGGTGTACTGGCCTTGGCGAAGCGATTGAGCGCCGCAAACCAGACCGCATAGGTTTTACCCGAACCGGTGCTGGCATGCAGCAGGCCGGATTGGCCTTGCTTGACCGCTGCCCAGACCTCTTTCTGAAAAGCAAAAGGCTTCCAGCCGCGTGCCGAAAACCATTGCTGAGCGAAGTCTTTGGGTCTGCTCATGCGCTGCGGTGTGCTCTGAAAGGGGGTATTCCAGAGACAGCAGAGCGTGGGTATTAGTTTTACTGAAGGTTGATGGTGCCGCCTGTGGGAATCCTGTGGTTGCGCAAATGGATGTGACGACGTGGGACCGGCTTTAGCCGGGAAGAGGACGGTACATCCACCCGATATTTATAGCCTGAAATGCCGCATTCCCGGCTAAAGCCGGTCCCACGTCTTCAAATCCGCTTGTGAGCAACTATAGAACCCCACAGGTTTAGCTCAAAGCGTGTTTCTTACTTCAAATTCCCGCTCAAAAACTGCTGCAACCGCTCGCTCTTGGGGTTGCCCAGCACGTCGTCCGGGTGCCCGGCTTCTTCGATCTGGCCTTGGTGCAGGAACACGATCTGGTTGGCGACTTTGCGGGCGAAGCTCATTTCGTGGGTGACCATGATCATGGTCCGGCCTTCTTCAGCCAGGCCCTGGATCACTTTCAACACTTCACCTACCAGTTCAGGGTCGAGGGCCGACGTCGGTTCGTCGAACAGCATGATTTCCGGCTCCATCGCCAGGGCGCGGGCAATCGCCACACGCTGCTGCTGACCACCGGACAGGAACGCCGGGTATTGATCAGCGACGCGCTCGGGCAGGCCGACTTTGTCCAGGTATTTGCGCGCGCGGGCTTCGGCTTCGACTTTGGAAACACCCAGCACCCGGCGCGGGGCCATGGTGATGTTTTCCAGCACGGTCATGTGCGCCCACAGGTTGAAATGCTGGAACACCATGGCCAGCCGGGTGCGGATGCTTTGCAGCTCGTCCGCGTCGGCCACGCGCATGCCGCCCGAGTCGCTGACCATGCGCACTTGCTGGCCGTCCAGGCTCATGGCGCCGTCGTCGGGTTGTTCAAGGAAGTTGATGCAACGCAAGAAGGTGCTTTTGCCCGAGCCACTGGCACCGATCAGGCAGATCACATCGCCGCTGCTGGCCTTGAGCGAAACACCCTTGAGTACTTTGTTATCGCCGTAGCTTTTATGCAGGCCATCGATGGTCAGTTTGTACATGACAGGCAGTCCTTAAGGAGAAAGTAGATAGCCGCTGCGATAGGCTTCGGTGCCTGCGACGTGAGCGATGGCCATGCCAGCGGTTGCCATGCGCCGCAACGAGCGTGCATAGAGCAAACCTGCGTGAGCGGCGTGGACGGGCATGACGGCATCGCTGATGGGGTCAATGATTTCTGCGATCAGTTGCCCGGCCTCGACGTATTCGCCGGGTTGGGTGCAGAACACCAGCAGGCCGCCGACCGGTGTGGTGACGGGTTCAACTGCTGCCAGTGGTGTCGCGGGGTAAAGCAACTGCGGCGCCGTCGGCACCTCGCCGGCAATGGCGCCATAGGCAATCAGGTAGTTGATCAGTGCCTGGCAGTCGCGGCTGGCCAGGGCATGGCAGACGTCACCTTGCCCGCGCAGTTCCACGGTCACCGAAAAGCTGCCCAGGGGAATCGCAAACTGCTCGCCGAAACGTTGTTGCAGTTGCCACCAGACCAGCGTGAAGCATTCATCAAATGACTGCCCGCCGGAATCGGTCGCCAGCATGCTGGCCTGCGCGCCCAGGTAACGGGACAGCAACTCAACCTGCGGCCAAGCCTCGGGGGTGGTGTACAGGTGCTCGACGGATTCGAAATCGCAATGCAGGTCCAGCACCATGTCGGCGTCACAGGCCAGTCGTTGCAGGGTCAGGCGCAGTGATTGAAGCTGAGTGGCGGCAGGTTGCGCGTCCAAGGCAGAGCGCAACGCGCGGCGGATCAACTGGACGTTGTGCTGCGGGTCGTCGTTGAGCTGATGTTCAACCGCGTCACCGACCTGAGTGCTGAGGTCGACAAACCAGCGATTGAAGTTCTGCCCGCTCTCCAGCTCGTAACGGCCCAGCGGCGTGTCCATCAGCACCTGTTCCAGGCCGATGGGGTTGGCGACCGGCACCACGACGATTTCGCCCAGCAGCAGGCCGGCGTTTTCCAGCTCGCTCAAACGTTGCTTGAGGTACCAGGCGACCAGCATGCCGGGCAACTCGTCAGCGTGCAGCGAGGCCTGGATGTAAATCTTGCAGGCGCCGTCTTGTGGACCGTAGTGAAAACTATGGATCTGCCGCGCGGTGCCGGGCACCGGCGCGATCAAGTCGTGGGTGTCGTGACGCATAGACAGGTCCTAGTGAGCCGGGCCGAGGAAGGCCAGCCAGCGGCGTTCGGCCAGACGGAACAGGCCGACCAGCAGAAAGGTGATGCACAGATAAATGAGCGCCGCGATGCCGAACGACTGGAAGGTCATGAAGGTGGCCGAGTTGGCATCCCGCGCGACTTTGAGAATGTCCGGAACGGTGGCCGTAAACGCCACAGTGGTCGAGTGCAGCATCAGGATCACTTCGTTGCTATAGAAAGGCAACGAGCGACGCAGTGCCGAAGGCATGATCACGTAGGCGTAGAGCTTCCAGCCGGTCAGCCCGTAAGCCTTGGCCGCTTCGACTTCGCCATGGTTCATGCTGCGAATCGCCCCGGCGAAGATTTCCGTGGTGTAGGCGCAGGTGTTCAGGGCGAAGGCCAGGATGGTGCAGTTCATTGCGTCGCGAAAGAACGAGTCGAGCACTGGCTGGGCGCGAACCGCCTCCAGGCTGTAGATACCGGTGTAGCAGATCAGCAGTTGAATGTAGAGCGGCGTGCCTCGAAACAGGTAGGTGTAGAACTGCACCGGCCAGCGGACCCAGAATTTGCGCGATACGCGGGCGATAGACAGCGGGATCGAGACCAGAAAGCCAATGGCAATCGAGGCGCTGAGCAGCCACATGGTCATTGCCAGGCCGGTGATGTGCACGCCGTCGCTATAAAGGAAGGGGCGCCAGTATTCCTGCAGCAGTTCGATCATCGCTGTGCCTCCCGGCTGCCTGCGGCATATCGCCGTTCAGCCCAACGCAGGGCAACGTTTGAGGCACTGGTGATCAGCAGATAAATCAACGCCGCCAGCACCAGGAAATAAAACAGTTGGTAAGTGCTCTTGCCTGCGTCTTGCGCGGCTTTGACCAGGTCGGCCAGGCCAATGATTGAGACCAGCGCAGTGGCCTTGAGCAGCACTTGCCAGTTATTGCCGATGCCGGGTAGGGCGTAGCGCATCATTTGCGGGAACACCACAAAGCGAAAACGCTGGCCGCGGCTGAGGCCATACGCGGTGGCGGCTTCAACCTGGCCACGGGGCACAGACAGGATCGCGCCGCGGAAGGTCTCGGTGAAGTACGCGCCATAAATGAAGCCCAACGTAACCACGCCTGCGCTGAAGGCATCGATTTCGATGTAATCCCAGCCCATGGCATCGGTCAGTTGGCTCAGCCAGGTTTGCAGGCTGTAGAAAATCAGCAGCATCAACACCAGATCCGGAACGCCCCGGATCAGCGTGGTGTACAGCTGCGCCGGCACACGCAAGACGGCGGCGCTCGACAGTTTTGCCCCCGCGCCGATCAGGCCGAGCACAATGCTCAGCAGCAGCGACAGCAGCGATAATTTGATGGTCATCCAGGTGCCTTCGAGCAGCAGCGGGCCGAAGCCTTTGAGGCTGAAGCTGGCAAGTCCCAGGGTTTGCAGCGTTGTTTCGAACATGGGTAAAGCCTTTGACGGTCAATAAAACAAAACGCCCATGGAAATCGGCGCGAGATCATCGCCGAAATCCATGGGCGTCGGGGTGTTATTTACCGCTATACAGATTCAGATCGCCGAAGTGCTTCTTCTGGATCTCGGCATATTTGCCGTCGTCGTGTAACGCTTTGATACCTTTATCCAACAGTGCCTTGAGCTCTTTGTTACCTTTTGCGATACCGATAGCGGTTTTGGAAGGTAACAACTCGCTGTCTACTGGCTCGCTGACTTCGTAGCCAGCGCCCTGTGGCGACTTCAGGAAGCCCAGTTCGGCTTGCAGCATGTCCTGAATGGAAGCATCCAGACGACCGGAAATCAGGTCAGCGTAAACCTGGTCCTGGTTGGCGTAGGCCTGGGTTTTAACGCCAGCCTTGTCCAGAACGGCCTTGGCGTAGGCTTCCTGGATGGTGCCTTGCTCGTAGCCCACGGTCTTGCCTTTCAGGCTGGCCGGGTCAGCGGTGAGGCCTGCACCCTTTTTGTACACCAGCGAAGTCGGGCCGGAGAACAGCTCGTTGGAGAAGTCGATGACCTTCTCGCGGGCTGGCGTCACGGTCATCGACGAGATCACGCCGTCGAATTTGCGGGCTTTGAGGCCCGGAATCATGCCGTCGAAGTCGCTTTCGACCCATTTGCATTTAACTTTCAGCTCGGCGCAGATAGCGTTGCCCAGGTCGATGTCGAAGCCTACCAGGCTGCCGTCAGCGGCTTTTGATTCGAAAGGTGCATAAGAAGGATCGACGCCAAAGCGCAGTTCCTTGTATTCCTTGGCCATTGCATTGCCTGCGGCCAGACAAACAGCCAATGCAGAGAGGGTCAGCCATGCTTTTTTCATCGTTCAGTCCTTAAAACCAAATTGAGCGTTGGGAACACGCGAGGCTTGCTACCGGCGGGTGCCAGACCACAGAAGATAGCAAGTTCCGAACCAAAGATACGAACGTGCGTTTTAAATGTACGGAGTTGTCGCAATACTGACTGCCAGCGGAGTGCCATCAAATTTGCACGGTGGGAAATTTTACGGTGCCCGCCAGCTGAAGTACGACGTGGGACCGGCTTTAGCCGGGAAAGCGGAGTTTCTGACAATCCATCATTAGCGGCTGCCCCGGCCTATTCCCGGCTAAAGCCGGTCCCACGTGATCACTGCGACACGTCGACGCCCCAACGAGGTGCGCCGATAATCATCTGACCCAAAAAGGGGCGGCATGCTACCCCAACAGATCCTGTAGCGTCGACAGGCTATCGGCTTCTGTTACAGGTTTGTCCTGTCGCCAGCGCAGCATGCGTGGAAAGCGCACGGCGATGCCGCTCTTGTGGCGCTTTGACAAGGCGATGCCTTCAAAGCCGAGTTCGAAAACCAGGGTCGGCGTAACGCTGCTGACCGGGCCGAATTTTTCGACGGTGGTCTTGCGCACGATAGCGTCGACCTTGCGCATTTCCTCGTCGGTCAGGCCGGAGTAGGCCTTGGCGAAGGGCACCAGCGTGCGTTGGCTGGATTCCGGCGGGCCGTCCCAGACAGCGAAGGTGTAATCGCTGTAGAGACTGGCGCGCCGCCCATGCCCGCGCTGCGCATAAATCAGCACGGCGTCGACGCTGAACGGGTCGACCTTCCACTTCCACCAGACGCCCATGTCTTTGGTGCGGCCGACGCCATAGAGCGCATCCTTGGCCTTGAGCATCATGCCTTCCACACCCAGACTGCGGGACGCTTCGCGTTGCTGGCTCAGGTCCAGCCAGTCTTTCGCGTTGATCACCGGGGACTTCAGCAGCACCGGGCTTTGCGACGCTTGGATCAGCGTGTCCAGTTGCGCGCGCCGTTCCTGCTGCGGGCGGCTGCGCCAGTCGTGGCCCTGCCATTCCAGCAGGTCATAGGCCAGCATGACCACGGGCACGTCTTCGAGGATTTTCTTGCCCAGCGTCTTACGGCCAATGCGCTGTTGCAGCAGGGCGAAGGGCTGGACCGAGGGTGCGGCAGGTTCGGTGTTCTGGTTTTCCAGCTCGAATGTGTCGGCTTGTCCAGCCGCCGACTCGGGTGCCTTCCAGACCACGATTTCGCCATCGATCACCGTGCCGTCCGGCAGGTTCTGCACCAGGGTTAGCAACTCGGGAAAGCGGTCGGTGACCAGCTCTTCGCCTCTGGACCAGATCCACACGCGGCCGTCACGTTTGACCAGTTGGGCGCGAATGCCGTCCCACTTCCATTCGACCTGCCAGTTATCCACAGGCCCAAGCAAGGTTTCGAATTGATCCACCGGCTGTTGCAGGGCGTGAGCCAGAAAAAACGGGTAAGGCTGGCCGCCGCGTTGGGCGTGCTCATCTTCCGATTCTGCGGCGATCAGCTTCTGAAAACCTTCGGCGCTGGGCCGATTGGACAGGTCGGTGTAGCCCACCAGGCGCTGGGCCACGCGCTTGCTGTCGATATCAGCCAGCGCGGCGAGGGCGCGGGTGACCAGCAATTTGGACACACCGACCCGGAAACTGCCCGTGATCAACTTGATGCAGACCATCAGGCTGATCCGGTCCAGCTGGGACCAGAACGTCGGTAACCGTTCGGCCAGCTCCTGAGGCGGCAAGCCGCGCAGGGGCAGCAGCTTCTCTTCCATCCAGATCGCCAGGCCCTGATCGGAACTGTGCACCGCTTCGGGCAACAGTAAGGACAGGGTTTCAGCCAGGTCGCCCACAGCTTGATAGCTCTCTTCGAACAGCCATTCTGGCAGTTTGCCCAGCATCATGGCCTGCTCGCGCAGCAGCTTGGTGGGAACTAACTGCCTCGGCCGACCCCCCGCGAGAAAGTACACGGCCCAGGCGGCATCCTCTGGCGGGACGCTGGCGAAGTAGTCACGCATGGCGCTGAGCTTGGCATTGCTGGAGGTCGTGGCGTCCAGTCGGGAATACAGTTCGGCAAAGGCTCTCATGCCGGGGCCTCGCTGGTGTTGTCGATTTTGGCCTCAGCGGCTGGCGCATCTGCGGTTGAGGCGTCGTCCTCATCGCCGTATTCAGTGACGAAACCTTGAGCGTCCAGGCCTTGCTCACGCAGATAACGCACCAGTACCCCAACCGAGCCGTGGGTCACCATGACCCTTTCAGCGCCGGTTTGCTCGATGGCCCAGAGCAGGCCGGGCCAGTCGGCGTGATCGGACAGCACGAAGCCACGGTCCACACCGCGCCGCCTGCGGGTCCCGCGCAACATCATCCAGCCACTGGCGAAGGCGTCGCTGAACTCACCGAAGCGTTTCATCCAGGTGCTGCCACCCGCTGAGGGCGGAGCAAGAATCAGGGCCTGGCGAAGAGCGGGGTCGGTCTTTTTGAAATCCCCGGCATACTGGGTTTCAGGGATGCGCACCCCGGCTTCACGGTACACGCGGTTCAGTGGCTCCACTGCGCCGTGAACCAGGATTGGCCCGATCTGCGGGTCAATACCATGCAGGATCCTTTGGGCCTTGCCGAACGAATAAGCGAACAACACGCTGGCTTTGCCAATGGCCGCGTTGGCGCGCCACCAATCGTTGATCCCGGCGAAGATTTCCGATTGTGGCTGCCAGCGATAGATCGGTAAGCCGAAGGTCGATTCGGTAATGAAGGTATGGCAACGCACTGGTTCGAAGGGCGCACAGGTGCCATCCGGTTCGACTTTGTAGTCGCCGGACGCGACCCAGACTTCACCCTTGTATTCCAGCCGCACCTGCGCTGAGCCCAATACGTGGCCTGCCGGGTGCAAGCTCAGTTTCACCCCGTGGTGCAGCAGGGTTTCACCGTACTCCAGGGTTTGCAGATTAATGTCCTGGCCGAGTCGTGAGCGAAGGATGCCTTCACCCGGTGCGGCGGCCAGATAGTGTTCGTTGCCCGTGCGCGCATGATCACCGTGGCCGTGGGTGATGACCGAGCGTTCAACTGGTCGCCACGGATCAATATAAAAATCCCCGGGCGGGCAATACAAACCTTCGGGACGCGCGATAACAAGATCCATGGAATGACCAACTGGAGGGGCTTGTTATTTATGAGGCGGGGCGGGGGAGGAAGTTCGAAGAAGTTAGGGGGGGAGCGGATCCCGTAGATCACATCGCCAACCCCTGTGGGAGCGAACTCATTCGCGAAGAAGCCGGTGCATTCGACGCATTTCTAGCGTCTGGACTGCCGCTTTCGCGAATGAATTCGCTCCCACGGGGGATTGGTGTCGGCCTTGATTTGCGCGTTTTCATCAGCCCCTTGAGGGCGCGGGGTATTGAACCAGATGCCCGCCACACATTTGTGGGAGCGAATTCATTCGCGAAGAGGCCGGAACATTCGACGCATTTCTATCGTCTGTACTGCCGCTTTCGCGAATGAATTCGCTCCCACAGGGGGATTTGCGGTGGTCTTGATTGCGGGTTATTTCCCGGGCACCAGCGTCAACCGTTTGCTGCCATACCCACGCTCGAAATTCTGCGGCTGCAGGGGGATCGACTGGTATTGGGCCTTCAGCCATGGCTCGATGCTGTTGGTGTAATAAGGGCTGGCCGGGTTGCCGGACTGCCCGATGTTGGTCACGCCCAGCATCGGTTCGGTTTGCCCGAAGTCGACGATCATGCGCAAGCTCGGCAGTACCGGGCTGTCGAAGGTCGGCCCCCAAGGTGACGACGAGATGTTCAAGGTGCTGTGGTCGCCGCCAATCGCAGCAGGCCCGCGATTGAAGTCATTGGCTGCAAACTCGGTGCCCTGGGTGGTGGCGCGATGCAGCTTGCCCCACTGCCAAGCCTTGTGATCAGCACCCAGTTGGCTGTCCCCGGCGGTGATGGCGGCTGCCAGGCTGTGGGCCAGAATCGCTGGTTTGTCTTCTTTCTGCGGTGTCGCGACGTCGTCCCAGTACGGGCTGTCTTCGCGACCCAGCAAATGATCGGCCTGTGCCGAATACGACAGGTTGGCGTTCTGCACCAGCGCTTTCCACGCGGGTGACGTTTGCGGGCCGAGCTCGTCGAGGAAGATCTGCTTGGCGCTTTCCTGCAAAAACAGCTCGTACAGCGCGGCATCGGCCGAGGTCGCAGCCAGTTTGCCGTCAAACGCCATCAGCCGCGTGAACGCTTCACGGGCCTTGTTGCGTTCGGCTTCGGGCAGGGCATCGATGGCCTGCTTCAGCGGTTTGACCATGCCCGGCGCTTCAAACATCTTGCGCAGCTTGGCGGCGAACGTCGTGGACTGGTCGTACTGCATGGCGATCACGCTGCGGCTGTCCTGCTTGCCACTGTTGGCCAGCTCGGCAATGCGCTCGGCGCGCTCCGGTGTTTTCCACGAGTTGGACAGCTGCATGCCGTAACCCTTGGGGAAGGTGCGCTGGTTTGCAGTGCCGATCCAGCCTTGCTGCGGGTCCTGATCGTAAGGGTGCAGCATCGAGTCGGCGAAACCGTCCCAGTCGTAACGGCTTTCCCAGCCCGGCGATGGCAGCAAACCCAGGCCTTCACGACGATTCGGGAAGCGGCCGGTGACTTGCCAGGCGATATTCGAAGCGTCCGCAAACACCATGTTCAAGGTAATTGCGCGGATTTCGCGGCTGGCGTCGAAGGCTTTTTCCACACTTGGCGCGCGGGACAGGTCAAAGAACGCGTCCAGGCTCTTGTCATCTTTGAAGCTCGGCGTTTGCAGCGCGACCCCCAGCCCATTGCTCAGCGGGCCTGGGCCCAGGTTGCTGTTGAGCAACGGCCCGTGACGGGTTTCAAAAACGGTTTCGCGGATCGGGCGGCCGCCTTTGACGATGAAGGTTTCATCGTGGGCAGCGGCAGGCAACCATTTGCCGTCAGCCAGGAACATCAGGCGATTGTTCTCGCGCTTGAGCTTTTCCAGAAACAGGTCCTGATTGTCGCCCATCGCTGAAGACATCGACCACGCCAGCTTGCCGTTGAACCCGTTCAGCACCAGTGGCAGACCCGCAATGGTGGCGCCTGAGGCTTGATATTTCGGGGCGCGAAGCTGCACGAAACTCCAGGCTGAATTCAGCCCGGCAGGCAGTTGCAGGTCGCTGGCCAGCAAGCTTCTACCTGTGCGGCTGCGCTGCGGGGCGATGGCCCAGTTGCTGGAGGCGGCGATGCCGAGCATGTTCAGATCGGTCAATTGCAGCGCGACTTTATTCAGCTCGCCCAGGCCCGGCACTTGCCCGCCCAGGTTCAAGCCTTTGAGCTTCTCGGCTTCGGCGAACGGCAGCTCTTCATCCGGATACGTCGGGATCAACCAGGCCAGTTTGTCCACGCCGACTTTCTGGGCCAGCACCAGCGATGAGAGTTCTTCTTGCAGGTTTACCGATTGGCTGAAATTGAGCAGGCTGAAGATCAGTGCCGAGTCTTCCGGCTTCCAGTAATCCGGGCGGTAGCCGGAGCTGGCCAGGTCAGCAGGCAGTTTGTCGCGATAGCGGAACAGCCAGGCGTTGACGCCCCGGGCATAGACTTCAAAGAAGCGTTGCAGGCGCGGCGACGAAGCGTTGTACAGCTCGCTGGCGCTTTTTTTGAGGTTCGCCGAGCGCATCAAACGGTCGATATCCAGCGCATTGGCTCCCGCCATTTCCGATAGCCGCCCCTGAGCCAGCAGGCGCATGGTCAGCATCTGCGTGATGCGATCGCTGGCATGCACGTAACCCAGTGTGAACAGAGCGTCGTGAAAGGTGCTGCTTTCAATCAGCGGCATGCCCAGATTATTGCGTCGCAGCGACACGTTCTGCGCCAGCCCCTTGACGGCAACCGTGCCGGAGGTGGGCAGCAACGTATCGGGATCACCCCCGCTGATCTGGCAGCCGGCAAGGCTCAACAAACCCGCCGTGGCGGCGACAGCACCTAACCGGCGTACACATCTTGAACGGGCTGGCGAGGCCATGGGCGAAGCTCCTGCGGGGATGACATATAAAAGGCGCTACGTTAGAGAGCGCGCAGGCACCGCGCAAGCGGGGAGAGGGAGTTTATTTCAGGATTTTTCAGCGACAGCTGACGGGGAGCGTGATCCTGTGGGAGATTCTATGATTGCCCACCCGCTGAAGTACGACGTGGGACCGGCTTTAGCCGGGAAGGCGGCATTTCAGACGATAGATACGGTATGGATGTACTCGGCTCTTCCCGGTTAAAGCTTCCCGGCTGAAGCCGGTCCCACGTCGTTACATCCGATGGCGTGCAAACATAGAAATCTCCAACAACGCTTATGCCTTCGCAGGATTCACCCGCTCGGCCAGCGCATACGCACGCTTGGTCGCATCACGGTTGGTAACTGCGTCGAACCAGCGCTTGAGGTGCGGGTAGTCGTCCAGATTCTGGTCTTGCCAGCTGTGCCGCGCGATCCAGGGGTAGATTGACATGTCGGCGATGCTGTACTCGCTGCCCGCCACAAAGTCACGATCCGCCAGACGCTTGTTCAGCACGCCATACAAACGCGTGGTTTCATCGACATAGCGCTTGATGGCGTAGGGGATCTTTTCCTGGGCAAACCGGTTGAAATGATGATTTTGCCCGGCCATCGGCCCCAGCCCGCCCATTTGCCAGAACAGCCACTGCAACGCCTCCTGGCGCCCGCGTAAATCCTGCGGGATGAACTGGCCGGTTTTCTCCGCCAGGTACAGCAGGATCGCGCCGGACTCGAACAGGCTGATCGGCTCGCCGCCGTCGGCAGGCTCGTGGTCAACGATGGCCGGGATGCGGTTGTTGGGGGAAATCTCCAGAAAGTCGGGCTTGAACTGATCGTTCTGGCCAATATTGACCGGGAAAATCCTGTACGGCAGACCGGCTTCTTCCAGGAACAGGGAAACCTTGTGGCCGTTGGGTGTAGTCCAGTAGTGAAGATCGATCATTGCAGGCTCCAGTCGGGTGGCACGAATGGCCTGTTTTACTCCGATGAGCCTTGCCTGCACAAATGAAAACGGCCTGCAATGCAGGCCGTTCGGGGTAACCGAGGCGATTTACGCGCCGTGGCACTTCTTGAATTTCTTGTCGCTGCCACAAGGGCACGGGTCGTTGCGGCCAACGTCTTTCAAGGCGTTGCGCACGGGCTCCTGGTGAGCGTGACCGCAGTTGGGGCCATGAACGTGGCCGTGCTGGTGGTCGTGATGATCGTGATCATGGTCGTGGTTGCAGTCTGGGCCATGCACGTGGGCTTGCTGGTTCATCGGGTTACTCCGGAATTAGATCGCCGGGGATTATCTCGCCGTTGCGCCCAATACGCACGTTATGACGGAACAAAAAGCCGGTTTTGAGTTTGCCTTCGAGTCGATACGGGATCGCCTGGTCGGGTTTCTTCAACAGTTTTGCGATGTATTTAAGGTGTTGCCAGAGGTTGGTGCGCACCGGCACCACGAAGTTCTTGTGACTGTGCCCTTCGACCACGAACCACTCGGAGGATTCGCCCTCGGCCAGCGTCGCTTCCTTGAGCATCACTTTGTAGCGCAGGCTGCGCACCAGCACGCTGCGGTCGTTGGGGTTGTCGACCCGAAAGTGCAGCTTGAAGTCCTGTTGCAGCAATTTCGCCTTGACCACCTGCACGTCGAGCAGCCGCACCTCGGGCTCCTGATAGCCGCTGACCACCCAGGAGGAGCAGCCGGTGAGCAGTGTCAGCAGTGCCAGGATCAGAAACAGTGCGGCCTGCTTGCTGTAGGCGCGACAGTGCCCTGGTCGGAAAAAAGCGGGATGTGCTGCCTCTGCAAACATGGTCTTGCTCCATTTTTGGCCCGAAACGGCCATCGTTGGCAAAGCGACTTGCCCGTTCCTTTTTGATAAGGCTGCGGCATACTCCTCGCACGTGCTGTCAGAGTATGACCGATGAACCTCTATGAAATTGTATTCAGTGGCCAATTGGTCACTGGTGCCCAGCCGGATCTGGTGCAAAGCAACCTCGGCAAACTGTTCCAGGCGGACGCACAGCGCCTGGCGCTGCTGTTTTCCGGACGACGGTTGGTGCTGAAAAACAATTTGGACGCCGAGGCAGCAGAGAAATACCGCTCAACCCTGGAGCGCGCCGGAGCGCTGGTCGAGGTGGTCGCGATGTCGGGCGCAGTTGAACCGCAGGCTTCTTCACACTCCGCTGATCCGGGCCGATTGCAGCTGGCGCCACGGGACGTCTACATGGCCGCTTTCGTCGACGTCGATGCGCCGGATTTGCAGCTATTCGAGGTGGGCAGCGATCTGCAGGACGCCAAGCCCGCGCCGCTTGCTCCAGTGCTTGATCTGTCCGGGCTCAGCGTTGCGCCGGTGGGCAGCGACATGGGCCAGGCCACCAAGCCCCAGGCCGTGCACGTGCCCGATATTTCTCATCTGCGCCTGCTCTGATAGCCGAGGCGATCAGGCTACGTAGCTGGCGCAACACTTCTTGTACTTCTGCTCGCTGCCGCAAGGGCAGGCATCGTTGCGACCGGCCTTGAGGCCGACGGTCGGGTCAATGAAGTACCAGCGGCCCTGATTCTGAACGAAGGATGAGCGCTCGCGATGGCTATGCTCACCCGCTGCGTCGTGCCAGCGCGCCGTGAAGGTGACGAAGGCGTGCTCCGGTTTGCCGCCGAAGACTTCCGAACTTTCCACTTCCAGGCCCAGCCAGGTGCTCTGCAAGCTCCATTGGCTGATGGCTTCGCGGTCCAGCCCGGCCTTTTGCACCGGCAGGGTGGTGTCCAGCAGGTAATCGACCAGGCCCAGCACATACGCGCTGTAGCGTGAACGCATGAGCTTTTCGGCGCAGGGCGTGGGTTGTCCGGCGTGGAAGGGCCCGCAACAGGTCGTCAGCAGGTCTCCGCTGCCACACGGGCAAATCGCGCTATTCATGAGTTACCACCAGTATTTGCCAAAGTTCTCAGGGTTAGCCCAGAACCTTGCGTTGAGCCAGTCCGGGACTTGCTTGTATTCGCGCAGGTCGTAGGTGAACAGTGTCAGCACTTGTTCATCGCGGGCGAAGCGCTCGCTGGCCTGCAACGCGAGGGAGAAAAAGTCAGTGGTCTTCCAGCCACACGCCTGAAGATCGGCCAGCACCGCGATGCGGCTCGCGTTGAGATTGCGGATCCCGCCGAGCAGATTCAGCCCGTCGCGCTGGGGCATGTGTTCCAGGCAGTCGACCACCAAAGCCAGGTCAAAGCGTTGCGCGGCCAGGTCCACGGGCAGTGGGCCAGGCCGTGCGTGGGCGATGTGCGTGTCCGGGTGTGCTTCCTGAAACGCCTGCAATGCCGGGAACGCTTCTGCACCGATCAACAGCAGACGCTTGGGGGCCTGCAAGTCGAGCAGGGCGGCCAGAGCTTGCTGCGGTGTGCGCGTGGAAAAGCCTTCGGTCATCAAAAATCCTCTCTATGGCCGGTAAGACTAGCCTGTGCAGAGGCGCGGGCCTAGTGCTACAGATTCAGGGTGTTTCATATACACCTCGGTCTTGTAGGAGATGACCGAGGTTACGAGGGCTGCGAAAGCGGCGTGTCAGGCAGGCCGCAGTTCGCAGCCTTCGGCAGCTCCTACAGATCGAAGTGATTTCAGATACCGCTCGTTCCCGTAGGAGATGAACGAGGTTACGAGGGTTGCGAAGGCGGCGTGTCAGACAGGCCGCAGTTCGCAGCCTTTGGCAGCTCCTACAGAGCACTCATTTGCCTGAAACCCAATAAAACAAGGCCCAAAGTGGCGAACTGGCATTTTGATGTCTTTACTCCACAAGCGGCGCATTGGGCCGAACCCTTGGGAGAGAAAATTAATGAGAATGATCCGGACAGCATTGCCTCTGATTTTAATCACCAGCGTCTTAACCGGTTGTGCGGGTTTACAGAAAACCGACTGGCCACTCTGCGCCCTGGGCGGCGGTGTGGCGGGGGCGGCGGCGGGCGCGTTCCAGACGGCGGCAGTCGCCGCCAGCCTCGGCGGCGCGGTGGGCGTCATGGCCGGTGCCTATTGCTGGGTTCACGGCGACGGCGATGATGATGGCGACGGCGTGAAAAACAGCATCGACAAGTGCCCGGATACGCCCAAGGGAGTCGCGGTCGATGCGACGGGTTGCCCATTGGTAGCGCCTGCACCGCCTGTGGTGGTTGAGGAAGTGGTGATGGTCAAGGAAGAGGTCATCGTCATCAATGATGTGCTGTTCGAGTTTGACTCGGCACGTTTGACCGCCGCCGATAAATCGAAACTCGACCTGATCAGCACCCGCCTCAAACGTGAAGCCCCGAGTGCGCAGCTGCGCGTCAGTGGTCACACCGACAGCGTGGGCCGTGATGCCTACAACCAGAAACTGTCCGAGAAACGTGCGATTTCGGTCACTGACTACCTCGTCAGCACAGGCATCCCGCGCAGTTCGTTCGTGTCAGTGCAAGGCGCTGGCGAAGCACGCCCTGTGGCAGATAACTCGACGGCCAATGGCCGCGCGTTGAACCGTCGCGTGGAAATCCAGATCAATCGTTGATCCTCACCTGCTCATCGGCCCGGCCTCAGCGCCGGGTCGATGACGATCATCATGCCGTTCGGCAGTTGGTTCATGACCTGCAACAATTTTCGGAGCCGCGCTGGCATATTTCCCCCTGCGGGCGTCTACTGTGCGCGCGCAAAACGCACAACGATAAGCGTTCGCATAAGAAAAATCACAGGGGTAGGCGCAGGTAATGAAGGTGTTCTGGGGGTTGGGAAAGCTTTTAACCGCAGCATTCTGGCTGGTGGTGTTGGTCAATCTGGTGCTGGCATTGCCCACGCCGTTCGCGATGTTGATCAAACTCGCTGGCAGCTTGCTGGCGCTCACGCACGTGCTTGAGTTGCTGCTGTTCAACGGCAGCCTGCGCGGTCGCCGTCACCCTTGGCGAGATCGTCTGCACATTCTTGTGTTCGGAATCTTCCATGTTCAATCCTTGCCCAAACCTTCTCGGGAGCGAGCCCATGCGTAAGCTTTGTCTACTTGCCGCACTTTGCAGCCCGCTTGCCATGGCCCAGAGCGTCAACGTCCAGCCCCATTCCCTGATGCGTTTGCCGAGCAATACCAGCGTGTTGCAACTGGAACGGTTGGAGGTCGAGGATTACGGCACCTTGTTGATCCCGTCGGGTTTGACCGAGGTCAAGGTCGATCAACTGGTGCTGGGTCATGAGGCGCGGATCGCCATTGTGTCCGGTAGCCAGCCGCTGAATCTGGTGGTGGGTCACGGTCAACTGGGCGACGGCAGCCAGATTACCGCCCGTGGCGCGCCGGGCACTTATGAAAAACCGCCTTTGCCAGGGCGCAACCTGACCTTGCGCATCGAGCACCTGGACGGTAATGAATTGTTTGTCGATGCCCGTGGCGGCGCGGGTTCGCCCGGTTACGTGGGCCTGGACGGCGCCAACGGCGTGGCACCGGGCTGCACCTTTGGCAGCGCCGGTAAAGGTTTTGATGGCGACAACGGCGGTAACGGCCACGATGGCGCACCGGGCGCTCAGGTGCGTCTCGAATTGCCGCTGAGCTTCCCGGCCGAGCGCATCAAGGTTGATGTTCAAGGTGGCCCCGGTGGTCTGGCCGGTGCTGGCGGCAAGCCGGGCAAGGGTGGCGCGTCCAAAGGCTGCATCGTCTATCGCGCCGATGGCGGCAAGGCCGGGCGTGCTGGCGAGGCCGGGCAACCTGGCGCTGCGGGGCCTGCGGGTGTGGTGACGGTCCAGCGGTTGTAGAGCCTGAATCCTTTCCGGCGTTAAACGATTTCCTGTGGGAGCGAATTCATTCGCGAAGGGGGCAGTCAGGAAAAGCTGCTGTGCCTGACATGACGCATTCGCGAATGAATTCGCTCCCACTGGTTCGGCACAGGGCTTGCGTTTAAAAACTCGGTCTGGCCGCCGCAATCGCCACGACCGCCAAGCCAATCAGCAGATTAACCCCCACCAATCGCCGAATCCGGCCCATCACCGCCGCTCCTTCGGCCCATTGCTCGGTGTCCACCGCTCGGCGCAGTTCTGGCAGTTGCAGTGACTGAACCCGGATGAACAGCGCGGTCATGACCACATACAGCCCCATCATCACCTGCACATAACGTGGCGCGGTGTCGAAACTGACAAATTGCAGTTGAATCATGCCGACGCCGGTGATCGGCAAAACCACCACAACGGCCCAGACCCAGACAAAAAAACGCGGAAACACTTCCAGCCACACTTTCAGCCGAGCCGGGCCCTCAAGTGCCGCGCCGACCGCTGGTCGCAGGACCATCCAGGCGAAAAACATGCCGCCGACCCAGACCAGGGCGGCCAAAACATGCAGGGTGTAGACGAGGGAAAAAGGTGTCATCAGGTACTCCGTTCTGCGCGGATGGAATTTGCGGGGTATGATAGCCGCCTGCTGGAACTACTGAAGATATATCCAGCGTTTTTTACCGATGCCTGCACAGGCTGTGACGCCCGAGCCAACGACCGAACCATGATCAGCAACGAACTCAAATCCCAGATCCAGGGCGCTTACTCGCGTTTCCTCGAAGCCAAGAGCCTCAAGCCGCGCTATGGCCAGCGTTTGATGATCGCTGAGATCGCCAAGGTGCTGGGCGATATCGACACCGACGAAGAAGGGCGGCGTACCAGCGATCCGGCTGTGGTCGCGGTCGAGGCGGGCACCGGTACCGGCAAGACGGTGGCCTATGCCATCGCGGCGATTCCTACCGCCAAGCTGGCGGGCAAGCGGCTGGTGATTGCCACCGCAACCGTGGCGCTGCAGGAGCAGATCGTCCACAAGGACCTGCCCGACCTGATGCGCAACAGCGGGCTGAATTTCACGTTCTCCCTGGCCAAGGGTCGTGGCCGTTACATGTGCCTGTCCAAGCTCGACATGCTGTTGCAGGAGGGCGACGCGACAAACGCCACTGCTCAGCTTTTCGAAGAAGAAGGCTTCAAGATCGAAGTCGATGAGGCCAGTCAGAAGCTGTTCACCAGCATGATCGAAAAGCTCGCCGGTAATAAGTGGGACGGCGATCGCGACAGCTGGCCTCAGGCCCTGGAAGACCAGGACTGGGCGCGGCTGACCACCGATCACAGCCAGTGCACCAACAGACATTGTCCGAATTTTCAGCAGTGCGCCTTCTATAAAGCCCGCGAAGGTATGGGAAAAGTCGACGTGATCGTGACGAACCACGACATGGTGTTGGCGGACCTCGCGTTGGGCGGCGGCGCGGTATTGCCAGATCCTCGGGACACGCTGTACGTGTTCGACGAAGGCCATCACCTGCCGGATAAAGCCATCGGCCATTTCGCCCATTACACCCGGTTGCGCTCCACCGCCGACTGGCTGGAGCAGACGGCCAAGAACCTCGCCAAACTCCTGGCCCAGCATCCGCTGCCGGGTGATCTGGGCAAGTTGATCGAACAAGTGCCGGAGCTGGCGCGGGAGATCAAGGCGCAGCAGCAATTCATGTTCAGCGCCTGCGAACAGCTGGCAGATTTCCGCGCTGGTGAAGACATGCAAGGGCGCGAGCGTCCACGGCATCGTTTCATCGGCGGCGTGGTGCCCGAGCATATTCGTGAAATGGGTATCGAGTTGAAGAAGGGCTTTGCCCGCCTTGATGACTTGTTCACGCGTCTGGCCGACCTGCTCAAGGAAGGCATGGATGGCGAGGTCAACATTGGCATCGCCAGCCATCAGGCCGAAGAGTGGTACCCGCTGTTCGGTAGTCTGCTGGCCCGCGCCCATGGCAATTGGGAATTGTGGACCGCGTTCACCGCCGAGGACCCGGAAGACAGCCCGCCCATGGCGCGCTGGCTAACCCTGGCCGACAGCGGCGCGTTGTTTGATATCGAGGTCAATGCCAGCCCGATCCTGGCGGCGGAAATGCTGCGTCGCAATTTATGGAACGTGGCGTATGGCGCGCTGGTGACGTCCGCGACCCTGACCGCATTGGGCAAATTCGATCGCTTCCGCATGCGCGCCGGTCTGCCCAAAGTGGCGGTGACCGCTGTGGTGCCCAGCCCGTTCCATCACGCTGATGCAGGTGTTTTGCGGGTGCCGGATCTGAAAGCCGATCCACGAGATTCCGTAGCCCATACCGCCGCGATCATTCGGGAGCTGCCAAGTCTGGTAGAGGGCTCGCGTGGCACGCTGGTGCTGTTCTCCTCGCGCAAACAGATGCAGGACGTTTTCGACGGCCTGGAGCGGGACTGGCGTAAGCAGGTGTTCATTCAGGGCAACCTGTCCAAGCAGGAAACCCTCAACAAGCACAAGGCGCGGGTGGATGGCGGCGATTCCAGCGTGCTGTTCGGCCTGGCCAGTTTTGCCGAAGGTGTCGATTTGCCCGGTGCTTATTGCGAGCACGTGGTCATCGCCAAGATCCCTTTTGCAGTGCCCGACGACCCGGTGGAAGCAGCTCTGGCGGAGTGGATCGAAGCCCGTGGCGGCAACCCGTTCATGGAAATCGCTGTGCCGGACGCTTCGCTGCGTCTGGTCCAGGCCTGTGGTCGATTACTGCGCACCGAAGAAGATCGCGGCACCATCACGCTGCTGGATCGCCGTGTGGTGACCCAGCGCTATGGCAAAGCGATTCTCAATGCGCTGCCGCCGTTTCGACGCGAGATTTCGTGACTGATTCTGTGAGATGACCAGTGGGACCGGCTTTAGCCGGGAAGGCCGCTGTCCTGCCTACCCAAAGGCGGTGGATGTAAGGGCCCTTTCCCGGCTAAAGCCGGTCCCACGTCGGAGCCGCATTGCCTGCGGAATCTCCCCAGGCTTGACCCGCATCTGTTCACAAAATCGCCAATCGCTGAAACAATGCACGCCATTTTTCGATCAGCCATTCCGGGAGCCAGCCGGTGCAGATTCAGGGTCATTTCGAGCTCAGGTTCGAAGCAGTACGTGAAGCGTTCGCCGCTCTCTTCGAGGATCCTCAAGAGCGGGGGGCCGCGCTGTGCATTCAGGTGGGGGGCGAAACGGTCGTTGACCTGTGGGCGGGCACTGCCGACAAGGACGGTGCCGAGGTCTGGCACAGCGATACCCTCGTCAATCTGTTCTCTTGCACCAAACCCTTTGCTGCGGTTGCCGCCTTGCAGCTTGTTGATGAAGGCAAGCTGAGTCTGGACGATCCCGTCGCCCGTTTATGGCCTGAGTTTGCTCAGGCAGGCAAGGAGGCGATCACCTTGCGGCAGTTGCTGTGCCATCAGGCCGGCTTGCCCGCGTTGCGCCATATGCTGCCCGCCGAAGCGCTGTACAACTGGAATGTGATGACCGACGCACTGGCCGCCGAGCAACCCTGGTGGACGCCGGGCCAGGGGCATGGCTACGCCGCCATCACGTACGGGTGGCTGGTGGGTGAAATGCTGCGCCGCGCCGATGGCCGTGGGCCGGGCGAGTCGATTGCTGCGCGCATTGCCCAGCCGCTGGGGCTGGACTTTCACGTCGGCCTGGCCGATGAGGAGTTCCACCGCGTCGCCCATGTGGCCCGCGGCAAAGGCAATCCCGGAGATGAAGCCGCGCAGCGCCTGGTGCAGACCACCATGCGCGAGCCTACTTCGATGACGGCCCGGGCCTTCACTAACCCTCCATCGATCATGACCGGCACCAATAAACCGGAATGGCGGCGGATGCAGCAGCCTGCCGCCAATGGCCACGGCAACGCTCGCAGCCTCGCCGGTTTCTACGCAGGGTTGCTCGATGGCAATTTGCTGGAAGCCGAACTGCTCAACGAGTTGACCCGTGAACACAGCGTCGGCGAAGACCGCACATTGCTGACCCGGACCCGTTTCGGCCTGGGCTGCATGCTGGATCAGCCTCAGGTCGCCAACGCGACCTATGGCCTGGGTCCCAAGGCATTCGGTCATCCGGGCGCTGGCGGTTCGATTGGCTTTGCCGACCCAGACCGCGAGGTGGCATTCGGGTTCGTCGTCAACACTCTAGGCCCCTATGTACTCATGGATCCCCGCGCGCAGAACCTTGCGCGAGTGCTTGATGAGTGTTTGCGCTAAGTTGTGCGCATAAGTGCTTGTTTAATACCGACTGTCAGTTAATCGGGTGTAACTGGAACCGTGCGACGGTTTCCTTTTCCAACTGAGCGTTTAGGCGTGTTATATGGGCGCTGCCCAGTTCGTTTCTGGCCAGGCTCTTTTCATTACTAATTTTTGTGGGTCATTCATGTCGTCTTCCAAAAGCCTCGCAATCGCTTTATGTCTTGCCGTCACGGGTTGTGCGCAAACCCCTCAAAATGATGCTGCCGGTACAGGCAGCAGCTGGTGGCAGTTCGGCTCCGGTCCCGACGCGGTCGCCGATACTGCGCCGGCCAAGGCCCCGGCTCCGCAAGCCAAGCCTGCTGAACCCGTCGCCAAAGCCGAGAGCGGTACGCACTGGTACTGGCCGTTCGCATCCAGCGACAGCGCTGAGCCAAAATCTGATGACGTTGCCGCCAAGCCAGCTCCCAAGAGCGTGCCGCCGCTTGTCGCGAAGTCCGAGACTGATAGCAAATGGTGGTGGCCGTTCGGCAGCGACAACAAAGACGCTCCGGCAGCCGTTCCCAAGGTTGACCCGAAAGTGACCCAAGCCTGGCTGGATGACTACGAGCCGCGCCTGCGCCTGGCGATCAAGGACAGCCCGTTTGAGCTGGAACGCCGTGAAGACCTGTTGGTGATCACCGCGCCAGTGGACAGCTCGTTCAACCCGGACCGTCCGGCCATGTTGCTGCCAGTAACTTTGGGCCCGATTACCCGTCTGGCCAAGATAGTGGAAGGCGATCAGAAAACCGCCGTATTGGTCCTTGGTCACGCCGATACCACCGGTGTTGCTGCCGCCAACCAGAAAATCAGCCAGGAACGTGCGCAATCGATTGCTGCGATTTTCCGCCTCAGCGGCCTTGAGCGTAATCGCCTGAGCCTGCGTGGCATGGGTGCGGTGATGCCGCGCGCTGCCAACGATAGCGCCGAAGGTCGCAAGCTGAACCGTCGGGTGGAAATCCTGATGACGCCGCAGAACACCATGGTCGCGCTGATGAGCAAGTACGCGCTGCCGCCTGCGCCAACCATGGTCGCTACTCAAGACGCCAAACCTGCCCCCGCAGTCGCCCCAGCCCCGGCCAAAGCCGCTCCTGCCAAGGCTCCAGCCAAAAAAGCTGCCGCCAGCAAGCCAGCGGCTAAAAAAGCCGCGCCTGCCAAGAAGGCCGCTCCCGCCAAAGCCGCCCCGGCCAAGGCTGCCGTAAAGAAAAAACCGGCAGCGAACGATCAGGCCAGCAACTGAGTCAAGCCCTGACCTGCGCCTGACGGCGCGGGTCAGCCAGCGGCATGTTCAACTCCCGGAATTTCATTCAAGGAAAGCGTCATGACCCAGTCTCTGGCTGATATGCGCCGTGACTACGCCCGCGATGGTTTGACCGAAGCACAAGCGCCGGATGAGCCGTTTGCGTTGTTTCATCAGTGGTTTGCCGAAGCGGTCAAAACCGAACAGGCGCCGGTAGAAGCCAATGCCATGACGCTGGCAACCGTGGATGAAGAGGGCCGTCCGCATTGCCGGATCCTGTTGCTCAAGGGCCTGGATACTCAGGGCTTCACCTTCTTCACCAATTACGACAGCGCCAAAGGCCAGCAGCTGGCAGCGCGACCGTTCGCGGCCATGACGTTTTTCTGGCCAACCCTGGAGCGTCAGGTACGCATCGAAGGGCGGGTCGTCAAAGTCAGCGCGGAGGAGTCCGACGCTTACTTTCAGGTTCGCCCGCTGGGCAGTCGTCTGGGTGCCTGGGCCTCCCCGCAGAGCCGCGTCATCACTGACCGCGCGGAGCTTGAGGGCATGATCACTGCCACGCAACAGCGCTTTCTCGATACCCAGCCACATTGCCCGGAACACTGGGGTGGTTACCGGCTGTTGCCCGAGCGCATCGAGTTCTGGCAAGGGCGTCCCAGCCGTCTGCATGACCGCCTGAATTATCGTCTGGTGGGTGATGACTGGACCCGCGAACGTCTCGCACCCTGACCCACAAGTTTGTTGAATTATTCGTGTGCCCACCCGTCTTAGGCTTACGTGGCAGCGGCCTGTATCGCGCCTGAATGAAAACACATTAACGAGGAGCGGCAGGTGACAGCGCACAGAGTGCGGAGTCTAATGGCTGCATGTTCCTCTGGAGATACCGTTATGCGTAAGTCTGTTCTGCTGGTCGCTTCGTTCACTGCAATGGCCCTGTCGCTCAGTGGCTGCATGTCGAACCTGACCGGCGATTCGTATTCCCGTGATGAAGCGCGGACAGTGCAGACCGTTCGCATGGGTACCATCGAATCCTTGCGTCCAGTCAAGATCGAAGGCAGCAAGACGCCTATCGGTGCGGGTGCGGGTGCAATCGTTGGCGGCGTAGGCGGCAGTGCCATCGGTGGCGGTCGTGGCAGCATCGTCGCGGCGGTGATCGGTGCAGTCGCGGGTGGTCTGCTCGGCTCGGCAACTGAAGAAGGTTTAACCCGTACCCAGGGCGTGGAAATTACCGTTCGTGAAGATGACGGCAGCATGCGTGCCTATGTTCAGCAGGTGCAGGAAAACGAGATTTTCCGCGTTGGTGAGCGCGTGCGCATCATGAGCGTTAATGGCACGAGTCGGGTCTCGCACTAAGGTCTGTGATGCTTTTGTAGTGTCTTGATACATAAAAACCCCGGTCCTGGTGACCGGGGTTTTTATTTGTGTGGTGGGACCGGCTTTAGCCGTTCCCTCGAGGTCAGGCTGGTTGGCTATTTCTGCTACTGATCGCCATGACCGCATAGCCAATGAACGCCGCCAGAATCGAACCTGTCAGGATGCCCATTCGATCCGCGCCCGCATACGCGCTGGTGGCCGGGTCATAAGCCAGCGAACCTACAAACAGGCTCATGGTGAAGCCGATGCCGCAGAGGATCGACACACCCAGTACTTGCCCCCAGTTCGCGCCTCCCGGCAGTTTTGCCATCCCGACTTTGACCGCCAGCCAGGTCAGGCCGAACACTCCCAGGGTTTTGCCAACCAGCAAGCCTGCGGCGATCCCCATGGGAACGTGATGGGTGAAGCTTTCCAGCGTGACGCCCGACAGCGAGACTCCTGCATTGGCAAAGGCAAACAACGGCAGAATGCCGTAGGCGACCCAGGGGTGCAGCGCATGCTCCAGGGTCAGCAACGGCGATGTCTTGTGGTTCGTCCCGCGCATGGGGATACAGAAAGCCAGCACCACACCGGCCAATGTTGCGTGGACACCGCTCTTGAGGACGCAAACCCACAGCACAAGTCCGATCAACAGGTAAGGCCCCAGCTTGAGAACGCCCAGCTTGTTCATCACGATCAAGGCCACGATGGACGCGCCTGCCAGCATCAGGGCCAGGCTCGACAGTTCACCCGAGTAGAACAGCGCAATGACGACGATGGCGCCCAGGTCATCAATGATCGCCAGGGTCATCAGGAACAGTTTGAGTGACACCGGGACGCGTTTGCCCAGCAGCGCGAGGACACCGAGGGCGAATGCGATATCGGTGGCCATCGGGATGGCCCAGCCATTCATGGTGGCGGCATCACCCGTGTTCAACGCCCAGAAGATCAGCGCGGGCACCACCATCCCGCCAATGGCAGCGGTGCCGGGCAGGACGATTTGCGAAGGTTTCGAGAGGTGGCCCTCGAGAATCTCGCGTTTGACCTCAAGACCAATCAACAGGAAGAACAAAGCCATCAGGCCATCGTTGATCCATAGCAACAAAGGCTTGGCGATGTTGACCGCCCCGATCTGCGCGACAACAGGCACGTCGAGGAAGGCGTTATACAGCCAGGACAGGGGGGAGTTGTTGATGATGAGCGCCAGGGCAGCGGCCGCAATCAGTAACAGACCGCCTGCTGCTTCCAGCTGAAAAAAGCGAATGACAGAGTTACGCAGAGGCAAGATTCGCGCTCCATTCATGCAAAAGGAGCGACACCCTACCCTGTACTTCCCGAGGTTAAAACAAAAGTTATATTCGTTTTTGTTATAAGCAGGAGGGGCGATTTAGAGTGTTTCCGAGTCTGTCAGGAGACTCGGTTTTGCTGGTCAGACGGGTCTTTTTGTTGTGTAGGAAATGTCTGAAGTCGTCTGTAGGAGCTGCCAAAGGCTGCGAAACGCGGTGTGTCAGACGCACCGCTGTTCGCAGCCTTCGGCAGCTCCTACAGAACTCTGGTTTTGCCTGAAAAATGACCTCGTCTAATGCAGGCCATCGCGGCCTCGCGGTGGCCGTGCGTTCTTACAAGACTGCGGTGTTTCTGAAGAAACGCACAACTTGTAGGAGCTGCCGAAGGCTGCGAACAGCGGTGTGTCAGACAAACCGTATTCGCCGCCAACCCCTACTGATCAATCCCCAACATATCTCGAGCCAGCGCCTCGGCGATGCGAATGCCGTCTACGCCTGCAGACAGAATCCCACCGGCATAGCCTGCGCCTTCGCCGGCCGGGAACAGGCCTTTGACGTTGAGGCTCTGCATGGTTTCGCCACGGGTAATGCGCAGCGGTGCCGAGGTGCGGGTTTCGATGCCGGTGAGTACTGCGTCGTGCAAGGCAAAGCCCTTGATCTGCTTGTCGAAGGCTGGCAATGCTTCGCGGATGGCCTCGATGGCGTAGGCGGGCAGGGCGTCTGCCAGATCCACCAGTTTTACGCCAGGCTTGTAGGACGGTTCGACACTGCCCAGTTCGCTGGACGCCTTGCCCGCGATGAAGTCGCCCACCAGTTGCGCCGGAGCCTCGTAAGTACTGCCGCCGAGCAGGTAGGCGTGGGACTCCAGGCGCTCTTGCAGCTCGATGCCCGCCAGTGGACCACCCGGATAGTCTTCCGGAGTAATGCCGACCACGATGCCCGAGTTGGCGTTGCGTTCGTTGCGTGAGTACTGGCTCATGCCGTTGGTGACCACGCGGTTCGGCTCGGAGGTTGCCGCGACCACCGTACCGCCTGGGCACATGCAGAAGCTGTAGACCGACCGACCGTTCTTGGCGTGGTGCACCAGTTTGTAATCCGCGGCGCCCAGCTTCGGATGCCCGGCATATTTGCCCAGGCGTGCGCGGTCGATCAGCGATTGTGGATGCTCGATGCGAAAGCCCACTGAAAACGGCTTGGCCTCCATGTAAACGCCCCGCGCGTGGAGCATGCGGAAGGTGTCACGGGCGCTGTGCCCCAACGCCATGATCACGTGCCGCGACTCAATACGCTCGCCGCCGTCGAGCTCCACACCCAGCAGCTGGCCGTCTTCGATCAGCACATCCGTCACGCGCTGCTCAAAGCGGACTTCACCGCCGAGGGCTTTGATCTCTTCACGCATGGTTTCGACCACGCCGGTCAGCCGGAACGTACCGATGTGCGGTTTGCTGACGTAAAGGATTTCTTCCGGTGCACCGGCTTTGACGAACTCGTGCAGGACCTTGCGACCGTGGAATTTCGGGTCTTTGATCTGGCTGTACAGCTTGCCGTCGGAAAAGGTCCCGGCGCCGCCTTCGCCGAACTGCACGTTGGACTCGGGGTTCAGCACGTTCTTGCGCCACAGGCCCCAGGTGTCTTTTGTGCGCTGGCGCACTTCGCGGCCGCGCTCGAGGATGATCGGCTTGAAGCCCATTTGCGCCAGCAGCAACCCGGCGAAGATCCCGCACGGGCCGAAACCCACGACAACAGGACGTTCAGTCAGGCCTTGTGGCGCGTGGCCCACGACCTTGTAGCTGACGTCTGGCGCAGGGTTGACGTGGCGGTCGTCCGCCAGGCGCAACAGCAGGGCGGCTTCGTCGCGGACTTCGAAATCGATGGTGTAGATGAAGCACAGCTCGGAAGACTTCTTGCGCGCATCGTAGCTGCGCTTGAACAGGGTGAAGTCGAGCAATGCATCGCTGTCGATCCCCAGGCGCTGCAAAAGGGCAGGGCGCAGGTCTTCTTCCGGGTGATCGATCGGCAGCTTGAGTTCGGTGATTCGTAACATGAAAAAATCCAGTTTCCGGGCCGCAGGATCAGCCCGACAGCGCTACAAGAGGTGGCGATTATAAGCGACATTGGGGGAGGGCGGGGTGGTGCGCCGGGATTTTCAATTGGACCGGCCGGGGGATCAGTTGTGGGACGTGGGACCGGCTTTAGCCGGGAAGACGCCAGTACAGACGCTGAATCCGCTGCGTCAGAAATATAGCTTTCCCGGCTAAAACGGAGCGCCGCCCGGCCGGTCCCACGTCCAGTGCCGCGTCCTGCCGATCAATCATCCCGCGACCCACCGTAGTACCCGCAACCGCGCACGGTCTGGCCATTGAGGCGCAGTTCGGCGGTCAGGTGCTGGACCGAGCCGTTGACGTTGTCGATGCAGCGCTGCGGCGCGACCCAGAGTTCCATGGTCTGGCCGTTGGCTTCGCTACTCACGCTGAAGCGCCCGTCAGGCAGTTGCTCTTCGACATAAGGCACAGCGATGGTGTCTTTGCCGAGGCGTTCGATGACCATGCCCTTGCCGCTGACATTGACGTTCCACGCTGGTTTGTTGCCGTTGACGTGCAAGGTCAGGCGCTTGAAATTCGGGTCTTCGCAGTTCTGGTCCGCACGCTCCACGCGATACACCTGACGCAGGTCCAGCTGCCCGTCGCTGTTGGCCACCTTACCTGCGACAAAGTTGCCGCGCAGGTCAGCGAATACCTTGCCGGACGCGTCGGCCAGTGCTGCAGATTCCTGAAGGATGCCTGTGTTGCCCGCGTCGCTGACCACGAAGCGGCGCTGCTCGTTGCACGGCTGGAACAGCAGCTTGCCGCCCTCACCGGTCAGGTTGCCCTGCATGCGAACCCATCCCGCCTTGGATACAGAGGTTTCAGGCTTGGAGCCAAGCATCTGGCAACCGGCGAACAGCGGCAGCAAAGCGAAAATCAGGGCGGAACGGGCAGCAAACATTGGGTGGTCTCCAGACATGTGCCGCCACGTTACTCAGCCTGCGGCGTCATCACAAGGGGCATCAGCCAACCTGATAGACCTGACCGGTTTGCAGGCCTTCGACACTTTTGGCGTAGGCCAGCGCCACGTCGGCTGCGGGAACCGGTTTGAAGCCCCGAAAATAAGGCGCGTAGCTGCCCATCGCTTCGACCAGGACGGTTGGGCTCACCGCATTGACCCGCATGCCACGCGGCATTTCGATGGCCGCAGCACGCACGAACGCATCCAGCGCGCCATTGACCAGGCTGGCGGATGCGCCACTGTGAATGGGGTCACGGTTCAGCACACCGGTAGTGAAGGTGAAGGACGCGCCATCGTTGGCAAATTCGCGTCCGATCAGCAGCAGGTTGACTTGCCCCATGAGCTTGTCCTGCAGGCCCAGTGTAAAGTCTTTCTCACTCATATCCGCCAGCGGCGCGAAGGTGACATTGCCTGCCGCACATACCAGTGCATCGAAGTGGCCTACCCGTTCGAAGAGTTTCCGGATGGATGCGCTGTCACTAATATCGACTTGCACATCGCCACTGTTGCGGCCAATGAGCACGATCTCATGACGCGGCGCCAGTTCCTGGACAACCGCCGAGCCGATGGTGCCGCTTGCTCCAATCAACAGAATTTTCATTGTGCTGCTCCAAAGTTCTTCAAGAGAGTTGAGGGAGCAGTGTAGGGTCGCCGTTTGCGCTCGATAAGTGTGCCAATTGGCAACCTTTGGTTCTCATAAGGAAACAATCGTGAGCGAGATCGATGACCTGGCAGCCTTCGCAGTACTGATCGACGCGGGCAGTTTCACCGCTGCGGCACGACGTCTGGGCTGCAGTAAGGGCTACCTGTCCAAGCGCATGAGCAATCTGGAAGAAAACTACGGGGTGATGTTGATGCACCGCAGCACCCGCAGTCTGAACCTCACCTCGGCGGGTGCGGCCTTGCTGCCTCAGGGTCAGCAGTTGTTGGTCAGCATGTCGCGGGCGCGCAACATCGTCGCCCTCATGCGCGACGAAATGGTCGGGGAGGTTCGGCTGACGGCGCCGGTGTCGCTGGGCGAAACCTTTTTCGATGGCCTGCTGATGGAGTTCTCCGCGCTGCACCCGCAGGTCAGGATCGAGCTTGAGCTCAACAATAATTTCCGTGACCTGCGCCGAGATGGTTTTGATCTGGCGATCCGCTCATATGTAGATAGCGATGAGCGACTGATTGCCAAGCCCTTGCTCGCCATGCAGGAGTTGACCTGTGCCAGCAGCGCCTACCTGGACCAGTCTGGTCATCCGAGGACGCCTCAGGAACTGAGTAGCCACCAGTGTTTGCTCAACAGCCACTACAGCGGGCGCAACGAGTGGCTTTATCACCAGAATCACGACCTGACCCGTGTGCAGGTCAACGGCACCTTTGCCAGCAACCACTATGGGTTGTTGAAAAAGGCCGCGCTGGTGGGCGCCGGAATCGCTCGGTTGCCGTCGTACATGGTGCATGCCGAGATCAACGATGGCCGTTTGCACTGGCTGCTACGCGACTACCAGACCAGTACCTCGCCGCTGTTTCTGGTCCACCCTTACGAGGGGGAATTGCCCAAGCGTATGCAGGTACTGGCGAATTACCTGATTGGCTGGTTCGAGCGCAGTACGGCAGCGTTGGAGCGGTTGGGGGTGGTTGAGGATTGAATTGACGGCGGCGCTTATGTGGCGGATCTATGTCTGCCTGGCCCTTTATGCCGGGCACTCGATGGGTTGGGTGGACTCAGCACCTGTGGGGGCGAATTCATTCGCGAAGGCACTCTCAAGGCCGATGGAAATGCGTCGGATGTACCAGCCTCTTCGCGAATGAATTCGCTCCCACGGGGCGGTGATCTTCTTTGGGGATTCTGTATCTGCCTGTCTCTTCTGCTGGGCACTCGATGGGTTGGGTGGACTCAGCACCTGTGGGAGCGAATTCATTCGCGAAGGCACTCTCAAGGCCGATGGAAATGCGTCGGATGTACCGGCCTCTTCGCGAATGAATTCGCTCCCACGGGGCGGTGATCGTCTTTGGGGATTCTGTATCTGCCTGGCACCCTTTTGCTGCGCACTCGATGGGTTGGGTGGACTCAGCACCTGTGGGAGCGAATTCATTCGCGAAGGCACTCTCAAGGCCGATGGAAATGCGTCGGATGTACCGGCCTCTTCGCGAATAAATTCGCTCCCACGGGTCTCGTGTCAGCTGGTCTGCTTCCATAAAAAAACGGCCCGCAGGCCGTTTTTCATTATGCGGGCGTATTAACCACCCAGGTAGGCATCACGAACTTTCGGGTCTACCAGCAATTCTTCACCGGTGCCCTGCATGACCACGCGACCGTTTTCCAGCACATAGGCACGGTCCGCGATCTTCAAGGCCTGGTTGGCGTTCTGCTCTACCAGGAAGACGGTGACGCCATCACGGCGCAGCTGTTCGACGATCTCGAAAATCTGCTGGATGATGATCGGCGCCAGGCCCAGTGAAGGTTCGTCCAGCAACAGCAGCTTGGGTTTGCTCATCAGCGCGCGGCCAATGGCAAGCATCTGCTGTTCGCCGCCGGACATGGTGCCGCCGCGCTGATTGAAGCGCTCCTTCAGGCGCGGGAACAGGTACAGCACCTTGTCCATCTGCTCCTGATAGTCACCTTTTTCGGTGAAGAAGCCGCCCATGGCGAGGTTTTCTTCCACGGTCAGGCGGGCGAACACACGACGGCCCTCAGGCACCACCGCGATGCTTTTGCGCATGATCACCGAGGAGTCCAGGCCGACCAGCTCTTCGCCCATGTAGCGGATGCTGCCGCTGTGGGCGCGGGGTGAACCGCACAAGGTCATCAGCAGCGTGGATTTACCGGCGCCGTTGGCACCGATCAAGGTCACGATCTCGCCCTGGCGGACGTCGACGTTGACGCCGTGCAGCGCCTGAATCTTGCCGTAGAAGGTGGAAACGTTTTCGAATTGCAGCATTTACGCTTCCCCCAGGTAGGCTTTGATCACTTCAGGATTGTCGCGGATCTGTTCTGGCGTGCCATCAGCCAGCGGCGTGCCCTGGTTGATCACCACAATGTGGTCGGAAATGCTCATCACCAGTTTCATGTCGTGCTCGATGAGCAGAACGGTCGCGTTGTGCTCGTTGCGCAGCACGCCGATCAGCGCCTTGAGGTCTTCGGTTTCCTTGGGGTTCAGGCCCGCAGCCGGTTCGTCGAGCATCAGGATGCGTGGCCGGGTCATCATGCAGCGGGCGATTTCCAGGCGACGCTGCTGACCGTACGCCAACGTGCCTGCGGTACGGTTGGCGAATTCCTTGAGGTTCACGGCTTCGAGCCAGTGTTCGGCGTAGTCCATGGCTTCGCGCTCACTGCGCCGAAACGACGGAGTGCGGAACAGGCCTGCGAAGAAATTGGTATTCAAGTGCCGATGCTGGGCAACCAGGAGGTTTTCCAGCGCGGTCATTTCCTTGAACAGGCGCACGTTCTGAAACGTACGCACCACACCTTTACGGGCAATCTGGTGTCCGGCCAGGCCCTGGATCGGCTCGCCGTCCAGCAGGATCGTGCCGGCAGACGGTTTGTAGAAACCGGTCAGGCAGTTGAACACCGTGGTCTTGCCAGCGCCGTTGGGGCCGATCATCGACACGACTTGTTTCTCATTGACGGTCAGGCCTACGCCGTTGACCGCCAGCAGCCCGCCAAAGCGCATGCTCAGGCCGCTGACTTCCAGGATCGGCCGGCTCATTTGCGCAGCTCCATGTGAGGGCGTTGCATCGGCAGGAAACCTTGTGGACGCCAGATCATCATCAGCACCATCAGGGCGCCGAACATCAACATGCGGTAATCGCTGAATTCACGCATCAACTCAGGCAGCAGGATCATCACGATGGCCGCCAGAATCACGCCCAGTTGCGAGCCCATGCCCCCCAGTACGACGATGGCCAGAATGATTGCCGACTCGATAAAGGTGAACGACTCCGGCGTGACCAGCCCTTGGCGCGCAGCGAAGAAGCTGCCCGCGAAACCTGCGAAAGCGGCACCCAGGGTGAACGCCGAAAGCTTGATCACGGTCGGGTTCAGACCCAGTGCGCGGCAAGCGATTTCATCTTCGCGCAACGCTTCCCAGGCGCGGCCAATCGGCATGCGCAGCAGGCGGTTGATCACAAACAGAGCCACCAGCGCCAACAGCAACGCGATCAGGTACAGGTAAATCACCTTGCTGATCGGGTTGTAGGCCAGGCCGAAATACTCGTGGAAGGTTTGCGCACCTTCAGCAGCCCTGCGATCGAAGCTCAGGCCGAACAGCGTCGGCTTGTCGATGTTGCTGATGCCGTTCGGGCCGCCAGTGATGTCGGTGAGGTTACGCAGGAAGATGCGGATGATCTCGCCGAAGCCCAGGGTCACGATGGCCAGGTAATCCCCCCGTAAACGCAGGACGGGGAAGCCCAGCAGGAACCCGAACAGCGCCGCCAGCAGGCCGGTGAGTGGCAACGCCTCCCAGAAGCTCAGGCCGAAATAATGCGACAGCAGGGCGTAACCGTAGGCGCCGACGGCATAGAAGCCGACATAGCCAAGGTCCAGCAGACCCGCCAGACCCACGACGATGTTCAGGCCCAGGCCAAGCATCACGTAGATCAGGATCAGGGTGGCGATGTCTACTGCGCCTCGCGAACCAAAGAACGGCCAGATGAACGCCAGCACGATCAGGGCGATCAGGCCCCAGCGCTGGGTTTTTGGCTGGCTCAGGAAGTCGCTGGTCTTTTGCGAGATCAATGGCTGACGATTCTTGTTACGCATACCGCTGATCTTTTCAGCGAACAGTACGCGCAGGAACATCAGCACCGAACACAGGGCGATGATCATCAGGGTCATCTGGCTGGCGTTCTGCACTTGCAGGGTCACGCCGGAGAAGGCCAGTTTCAGGCCCAGCACCGGGTAAGCCACTGCCCACACCAGCGCGGCGCTGAACAGCGCCTGTTTGAGAGACTTGCTCATACTTTCTCAACCTCAGGACGGCCCAGGATACCGGTCGGCCGGAACAGCAGAACGAGAACCAGCAAGCCGAAGGCCACCACGTCCTTGTATTGATCACCAAAGATATCGGCGCCGAAGGCTTCAGCGACGCCCAGCACCAGACCGCCCAGCATGGCGCCGGGGATCGAGCCGATGCCACCCAGCACAGCGGCGGTAAACGCTTTGAGGCCGACGAGGAAACCGGCGCTCGGGTTGATCACACCGTATTGCATGCTCAACAGCACCGCGGCGACGGCCGCCAGTGCTGCGCCGACGACGAAGGTCAGGGCAATGATGGTGTTGGTGTTGATGCCCAGCAGGTTGGCCATTTTCATGTCCTCGGCGCAGGCGCGGCAGGCGCGGCCCATTCGCGAGCGGGAGATGAACAAGGTCAGGCCAGTCATGGCCAGCAGCGTGACGACGAACACCACCACCTGCATGTAGGAGATCAGCACTTCTTCTGAACCGCCCGGGCCGAACGAAAAGCTGCCGGGGAGCAGATTGGGGATGGCAAAGTTGCCGGAACCCTGGGAAAGCTGGACTGCGTTCTGCAGAAAGATCGACATGCCGATCGCAGAAATCAGTGGAATCAGGCGGTTGCTGTTACGCAACGGACGATAGGCAAGCCGTTCAATGCTGTACCCGTAGGCACTGGTCACGATGATCGTGGCGGCGAAGGCGACAATCATCAACAGCGGCAGGCTGTGGATACCCATCATGGCCAGACCGGCCAGGGCCATGAACGCAACATAGGAACCGATCATGTACACCTCGCCGTGAGCGAAGTTGATCATTCCAATGATGCCGTACACCATCGTGTAGCCGATGGCGATCAATGCATACGTACTGCCAATGGTGAGGCCATTGACCAGTTGCTGCATGTAGTGGAAAAACTCGGGCATTACCGCGCTCCTAAAAACCTGCTCTGCATTTCTCTGGCTTGCGCCGGGTTCGCATTCTATTCGATGCGTTGCCAATGACGCCGCCAACGAACCGCTGGTAACGGTTTTAAGATTTTCAGGGGGTCACGTTTCCGGGGTAACGGAACGGACCGTCATTCGTAAAACAAAGCCCACTGCGGATGCAGTGGGCTTTGGTTGTCAACGCCAGCTGTTTACTTGGCGGCTTCAGTCTTCGGCTTGCCGAAGTGCCACTCGTAAACCACGAACTGGAAGTTTTTCAGGTCGCCTTTTTCGTCGTAGCTCAGATCGCCCATCGGAGTCTTGAAGGTACCGGCGTGGATGGCGGCTGCCACTTTGGCGGTGTCTTCGGACTTGGCAGCAGCGATGCCGTCAGCCACAACTTGAACGGCGGAGTAGGCCGGGTACACGAACGGACCGCTCGGATCCTGCTTCTTGTCCTGGAATGCCTTGGTCAGCGCCTGGTTGCTTGGGTCCTGGTCGAAAGATTTCGGCAGGGTAACCAGCAGGCCTTCGGAAGCATCACCGGCGATTTGCGAGATGGAGTCGTTGCCGACGCCTTCAGGGCCCATGAACTTGGCGTTCAGGCCTTTTTCCTTGGACTGGCGCAGGATCTGGCCCAGCTCAGGGTGGTAGCCGCCGTAGTAGACGAAGTCGACGTTGGCTTGCTTGAGCTTGGCGATCAGCGAAGAGAAGTCTTTGTCGCCGGCATTGATGCCTTCGAACAGAGCAACCTTGATGCCTTTGCCTTCCAGCGTCTGCTTGACGGCGGTGGCGATGCCTTCACCGTACTGCTGCTTGTCGTGGATGACGGCTACGTTTTTAGGTTTGATGACGCTGGCGATGTAGTTGCCAGCTGCCGGGCCCTGGGCGCTGTCCAGACCGATGGTGCGGAACACCAGCTTGTAGCCACGAGCCGTGATTTCCGGGCTGGTTGCAGCCGGAGTGATCATGATGATGCCTTCGTCTTCGTAGATGTCCGAAGCCGGTTGAGTGGAGCTGGAGCACAGGTGACCAATCACGAACTTGACACCGTCGTTGACCACTTTGTTGGCAACAGCCACGGCCTGTTTCGGTTCACAGACGTCATCGTATTCAACAGCTTCGAGCTTCTTGCCGTCGACGCCGCCTTTGGCGTTGATCTGCTCGATAGCCATTTTCGCGCCATTGAACTGCATGGTGCCGTATTCGGCTACCGGGCCGGTTTTAGGACCTGCGATGCCGATCTTGATGGTATCTGCTGCGAACGAATGGCTGGCAACCCCCGCCATAACCAATGCGGCAAACAGCTTGGAAAGCTTCTTGGTACCCTTAGTCATGATGCTCCACTCTTGTGTTTTAGTTTTTATAATCCTGATGCCAACGCCGCAGGACCGGATTGAACCCCGATCACCCCCTGGCAACTGTACCGGAACAGTTTAGAGCGCCGGTTGCTGGCTTGAAAAGCTGGCTGCAGGGGGCAATATCAGTTGATGTCGCTTAAATGAAAGAAAGATACAGAATCATGCGGTTCGACCTGTCGCATCGACCTCTAAACCCCTGGTTTTCCTGATCTTCCTTGCATTCATTTACTTGTATCTGGGTTTGTCTGAAGGGTGCACGGCGTTATCATTTGCGCCGATTTTCCATTTGGTGAAACCCATGAACGAAGAACCTAGCACCCTCTATGCCAAACTGCTCGGCGAAACTGCATCTATTACCTGGACAGAGTTGCAACCGTTCTTTGCACGGGGTGCCCTGTTGTGGGTCGAGCCTGCTCTGGATTTGATCGAAGTGGCGCAGGCCGTTGCCGAAAACAAGGCCGACAAAGTCAGCGCCTGGCTGGCTAGCGGGGAGGTCGGCAAGGTGGCTGAGTCGCGGGCGCTGGAGCTGGTGGAGCGCGATCCGGTACTGTGGGCGGTGGTAGTGGCACCTTGGGTGTTGGTCCAGGACAGGGCGCCTGCTTTATAAGTGGTCTTTTTTGGTGCGCTTATGCCGCTGGAGTGGGTAGTCCGGTAACTGCCCGAGCGCTCGGGTAGCGAAATATCCCAGTGCGCCGATGCTGAGTTGAACACTGTGGATCGCAGCCCAGTGCTCCTGCAGACAGCACGCGAACCTGTGGGAGCGAATTCATTCGCGAAAGCTTTTGAGAGGGCGATGAATGTCCATCGGATGTACTGACCTCTTCGCGAATGAATTCGCTCCCACAAGGATGCGTATGCACCTCTAATTTACCGCGCCGGGCCCTGGATCCATGCCCCGCGACCTGTGTTATGCGCTGTATCGGGCACACTGATGGGTGGGCTGATCGTTTTGCGCGCGTTGAGTTTCTGGACCAGCGACACCACCTGGTCCAGCGGCAGAGGCCTGCTGATCAAGTAGCCCTGCAGGTAATCGCAGCCGTACTGGGTCAGGAATTCTTTCTGTTGCGTGGTTTCCACTCCTTCGGTCACCACTTTGAGGTGCAGGGTGTGGGCCATGACGATAATTGCCTGCACGATCTCCATGTCCTGGGGCGACCTTGGGATGTCGACGATGAATGAGCGGTCGATTTTCACCGTATCCAGCGGCAGGCGCTTGAGGTAGGCCAGCGATGAGTAGCCGGTGCCGAAGTCGTCGATAGACAATGACACCCCCAGGCTGCGGATTTGCTTGAGCAGGCCGATGGTGTTGCTGATGTTGCCCATCAAGGCGTTTTCAGTGACCTCCAGCTCCAGCCGTCGCGGGGGAACATTGGCGTCCCTGAGCGCGGTTTGAATATCGTCGATGAGGTCTTCACGGGCCAGGTTCAGCGCCGAGCAGTTGACGGCAATGATCAGATTCTCCAGGCCGTCGCCGCTGAGCAGGCCAAGATCCCGGCAGGCCCGGCGCAGCACCCAGTTGTCCAGGTCGGCAATCAGGCCGTTGGTTTCCGCGATGCTGATGAAACGGTCCGGTGTCAGCAGACCATGCATCGGATGTTCCCAGCGCACCAGTGCTTCGAGCTTGGCGACCTGGCCGGTGCGTACGTCGACAATGGGCTGGTAAAACACCTGCAGCTGCGCATCTTCAAGCAAGGCGTTACGCAGTTCTTCTTCCAGTTGGAGTTCCAGGCTGGCTTTGGTTTTGAGGTTGGGGCTGAAGAAGTGCAGGCGATTGCGCCCGTTACCTTTGGATTGATACAGCGCCAAGTCTGCGTGCTTGAGCAGCTCGTCGCAGGTCTGCCCGTCCTGGGGGTAGATGCTGATACCGATGCTGGTGGTCATGACCATCTGCCTTCCGGCCAGGGCAATGGCTTCCTTCATTTTCGACATGATCCGGCTGGCCAGGTGCTCGGCTTCGTCGTAGCTGTGCAGGCTGATCAGGATGCAGAATTCATCGCCGCCAAACCGCGCCACCACGTCGTCGGCGCGGGTTGCACTGCGGATTCGGTCGGCGATGGCTTTGAGCAGGTCGTCGCCGGCGTCGTGGCCGAGGCTGTCATTGATGCGTTTGAAGTGATCGATGTCGAGAAACATCACCGCCATCATGCCGTTGCTGGCGGCATGTTCGAGGAGCTTTTCGGCAAAGACCTGGTTGAAACCCCGGCGGTTCATCAGGTTGGTCAAGGCATCGTAATGCGCCACCTGTTGCAGCGAGACCCGCGCCTGATCCAGCTGGCTGAGCAGTGCATTGACCCGACGCAGGTCGTGCTCCTTGCTCTGCAGCTTTTTGTCGGCCATGGACGCGCTGATGCTGCCGCCAATGATCAGAAACGAAATGATCGCGATGGTCAGCCCCAGCTGCATGCCATTACCTGGCTCGGCCGAATGGAGCTGTATATGGGTCGGGAGCACCAGGTTCAGCGACCACATGCCCATCATGTGGGTGCCCAGCAACCCGGCACCCAGCAGCATGCTGGCCCCGTACTTGAGCATCTGGTGGAACGGGCCGCTGCCTTGGCGCAGATAACCGGGCAGCAGTAGAAACACTGCGCCGCAAAGCACAGCCATCAGGATCGACAGGCCAAACGGACCGGTTTGGTAATACTGAATGGCAGGGGAGCGCAAGGCTGACATGCCCACGTAATGCATGACACCGACGCCCAGGCCAATGCCCACCGCACTGAGCAGCCATTGCCCAGGGCCGAGTACCTCCTGGCTGATGGCGCGAATCGCGAACGCGCCGGAGACTGCCGCGATGAACAGTGAGGCCACAGTCACCGGCAAGTCATAGCGGACCGGCATGGGCGTTTCAAACGCGAGCATCCCGATGAAGTGCATGGCCCACACGCCGCCAGCCAGGCACAGCGCACCCAGCACCTGCCAGCGTTGGCGGCTGCGTTGGTTTTCCACATGAATGATGCGCTCGCCGATGTCCAGCGTCGCAAAACAGGCGGCACAGATGACCCCGTACGACAGAGCCATCAAAAACATGTTGTGCATGCAGTCGAGGAGCAGCATTCCCTCGGGCGGTGGCCCGGACAACAGATGCAAACCCAGCCATTCCATAGCGAGCCCTATATGTTCAATACCAGGGTTGGCCACCAGAACTGTGGCAATACCGGGGTGAGTATAGGAGCTGAAAAAATGGCGCCAGTAATAATGGAGTGGGTGGTCCAATCAATTTGGAATTAACACAATAACTAAAAGTTATATTCGGACCGTTGCAGGAGCTGCCGAAGGCTGCGAAATGCGGTGTGTCAGACCCACTGCATTCGTCGCCGTCGTAACCCCCCACAACTTCTACGAGGCCGTCGTGGGAATTTGAATAGCCATGAAGGTCGCGCCCAGCCACATATCGAATCATTTCTGCCGATGATGTCCCGCGACAAATCCGGGAAGCCGTCCTAGCCTGCTTCGCGATGGCAGTGGTTTGCCCATAACAATAAAAGCAGGAAGCCTTCACATGCACAGCTCACCGACACCTTCCCCCCAGGCTTCGAACGCCTGGCGGGTTCTGTTTCTGCTGTTTCTGGCCAATCTGTTCAACTTTTTCGACCGGACCATTCCCGCGATCATCATCGAACCCATTCGCATGGAATGGCATCTGAGCGATTTTCAGCTGGGCATCATCGGTACGGCGTTCACCCTGGTGTACGCCATTGCCGGATTGCCACTGGGGCGCATGGCTGACAATGGCTCACGCAAGAAAATCATGGGCTGGGGGCTGGCAGTGTGGAGCGGACTCACGGCGATCAACGGGTTGGCGGGGAGCTTCTGGACGTTCCTGCTGGTGCGCATGGGCGTTGGCATTGGCGAGGCCAGTTATGCGCCGGCCGCCAATTCGCTCATCGGTGATCTGTTCCCGGCGCATCGGCGGGCCAGGGCCATGGGGATTTTCATGCTCGGCTTGCCCCTGGGTTTGTTGCTGGCTTTCTTCACCATCGGCGCGATGGTCCAGGCGTTTGACAGCTGGCGTGCTCCGTTCTTTATTGCCGCGGTGCCGGGTCTGGTACTGGCGGTGTTCATGTTTTTCATCCGCGAGCCCAAGCGTGGGGCCGCAGAAAGCGTGCGGATGTCGCAAGAGAGAATCGAAAAGCCCATTCGCCGAGTGCTGACTATTCCCACCTTTGGCTGGCTGGTGCTGGCGGGCCTGACCTTCAACTTCGCGACCTACGCCTGCAATTCCTTCATGGTGCCCATGCTGCAGCGTTACTTCCTGCTGCCTCTGCAGGAGGCCGCAGTCGCGACCGGCGTCATCGTCGGGTTGACCGGGCTGGTCGGCTTGACGCTGGGCGGATGGGTCGCAGACAAATTGCACCAGCGCTTCGCCAATGGCCGCTTGTTGTTTGCGGCGGGCAGCATGCTGGTGGCCACCCTGGCAACGGCTTACGCGTTGCACGCCGGGCGTATCGAGATTGGAGTTTTCGTCGGGGTGTTCAGCCTGGGCTGGCTGTTTGCGTACAACTTTTATACTTGCGTGTACACGGCGATTCAGGACGTGGTCGAGCCTCGTCTGCGGGCGACGGCCATGGCGCTGTTCTTCGCCGGTTTGTATCTGCTGGGTGGCGGGTTAGGCCCGGTGGTAGTTGGCCTGCTCTCGGATCACTTTGCCCACGCAGCCATGGCGGCGGCAGGGGCCGAGCAGATGAGTGAAGCGTTCAAGGCGGTCGGCTTGCACGACGCGATGTACCTGATCCCCGTGGCGCTGGGCCTGACCCTGGTGTTTCTGTACCTGGCTTCGCGGTGCTTCAGTCGGGATGCGTTGCGGATGAAAGAGGGGATGACGGCGGATGAGCCGCTTGTATCGGTTGCTTGAGATCTTGAGCACGTAGTGAGATCCCCGTGGGAGCGAATTCATTCGCGAAGGCACTCTCAAGACCCATGGAAATGCGCCGGATGTACCGGCCTCTTCGCGAATGAATTCGCTCCCACAGGTTCGGGTTCCCATCCGGGGCGATGAGCTGGTGAACGAGGGCTTGGGTTGCTGAAATGTTGAGTGGTGCATGGATCTCGTGGGAGCGAATTCATTCGCGAAGGCACTCTCAAGACCCATGGAAGTGCGCCGGATGTACCGGCCTCTTCGCGAATGAATTCGCTCCCACAGGTTCGGGTTCCCATCCGGGGCGATGAGCTGGTGAACGAGGGCTTGGGTTGCTGAAATGTTGAGTGGTGCATGGATCTCGTGGGAGCGAATTCATTCGCGAAGGCACTCTCAAGACCCATGGAAGTGCGTCGGATGTACCGGCCTCTTCGCGAATGAATTCGCTCCCACAGGTTCGGGTTCCCATCCGGGGCGATGAGCTGGTGAACGAGGGCTTGGATTGCTGAAATGTTGAGTGGTGCATGGATCTCGTGGGAGCGAATTCATTCGCGAAGGCAATATCAAGACCGATGAAGATGCATCGACTGTACCGGCCTCTTCGCGAATGAATTCGCTCCCACAGGGTTCAAGCTCCTACAGGTTCAAGTTCCCACCTGTAGGAGCGAGTTTTTAACCCGCCACCAACACCCGAATCGCCTCCAGGCGCAGCGCGGCTTTATCCAGCATCGCCAGGCCTTGTTCACGCTGCTCGCGCAACGCAACCAGTTCGCTGTCGCGCACGGTCGGGTTGACCGCTTGCAAGGCGGTGAGGCGGGCCAGTTCTTCTTCGGTATCAGCCGCAAGGCGACGTTGTGCTTCAGCTACGCGCTCAGCATGTTTCGGTGCAATACGCGCTTCACCGGCATTGATCTGCGGGTTGAGCACGTCACGCTGAGCCTGGATGAACTTGTTGGCGCTGGCCCGTGGCACGCTTTCGAGCTGGTCGTTCAGGGTGGTGAATGAAACCCTTCCCGACAGGTCATTGCCGTTGCCATCGAGCAGGCAGCGCAAGGCGGCTGGCGGCAGGTAACGGCCCAATTGCAGGGAGCGCGGCGCAACCACCTCACTGACGTACAGCAATTCAAGCAATACAGTGCCGGGCTTGAGCGCCTTGTTCTTGATCAGCGCCACGGCGGTGTTGCCCATGGAACCGGACAGCACCAGGTCCATGCCGCCCTGCACCATCGGGTGTTCCCAGGTGATGAACTGCATGTCTTCGCGAGACAGTGCAAGGTTGCGGTCGTAGGTAATGGTTACGCCTTCGTCGTCACCCAGCGGGAAGCTGGCGTCGAGCATTTTCTCACTCGGGCGCAGGATCAGGGCGTTGTCCGAATGGTCTTCACTGTCGATGCCGAATGCGTTGAACAGGGTTTCCATGTAGATCGGCAAGGTGAACTGGTCATCCTGCTCAAGGATCGCCTCCACCAGCGCTTCACCTTCACCAGCGCCGCCGGAGTTGAGCTCCAGCAGGCGATCGCGACCGGTGTGCAGCTCGGTTTCCAGACGCTCGCGCTCGGCGCGGGCTTCATCGATCAGCGCTTGCCATTCATCGTCGTCCCCACTTTCAAGTAGCGGCAGCAAGCGCGGGCCGAACTGATGTTGCAGGGCGTTGCCGGTCGGGCAGGTGTTGAGGAAGGCGTTCAACGCTTCGTGATACCACTGGAAGAGCCGCGCTTGCGGGCTGGTTTCCAGGAACGGCACGTGCAGTTCGATGGTGTGTTTCTGGCCGATACGGTCCAGACGGCCGATACGTTGCTCGAGCAAATCCGGGTGTGCAGGCAGATCGAACAACACCAGGTGGTGGGCGAACTGGAAGTTGCGACCTTCACTGCCGATTTCCGAGCAGATCAGTACCTGCGCGCCGAATTCTTCATCCGCGAAATAGGCCGCTGCGCGGTCGCGTTCGAGGATGTTCATGCCTTCGTGGAACACGGTTGCGGGGATGCCGGAGCGCACGCGCAGGGCGTCTTCCAGGTCCATGGCCGTCTCGGCATGGGCGCAGATCACCAGCACCTTGACGCGCTTGAGCATTTTCAGGGTATCGATCAGCCAGTCGACACGCGGGTCGAACTTCCACCAGCGCTCTTCTTCACTAGCATCGGGCTGAGCCTGGAAGCTGACTTCCGGGTACAGGTCGGCATGTTCGCCCACCGGCAGTTCCAGGTATTCGGCAGGGCAGGGCAGCGGGTACGGATGCAGATTACGCTCCGGGAAGCCCTGCACGGCAGCGCGGGTGTTACGGAACAGCACCCGGCCAGTGCCATGGCGGTCGAGCAATTCGCGAATCAGGCGGGCGCTGGCTTCTTCGTCGCCGTCGTTGACAGCGGCCAGCAACGTTTCGCCTTCGGCACCGAGGAAATCGTGGATGGTCTTCTGCGCCTTGGGCGACAGACGACCTTTATCCAGCAGCTCCTGCACAGCCTCGGCCACCGGGCGATAGTTCTCGCTCTCGGCGCGAAACGCATGCAGATCGTGGAAACGGTTCGGGTCCAGCAGACGCAGACGGGCGAAGTGGCTGTCCTGGCCCAGCTGCTCCGGGGTCGCGGTCAGCAGCAATACGCCAGGGATAACCTCAGCCAGTTGCTCGACCAGCGAATACTCAGGGCTGGCCTTGTCTTCGTGCCAGACCAGGTGGTGAGCTTCGTCGACCACCATCAAGTCCCAGCCCGCCGCGAACAGCGCATCCTGAGCCTTTTCGTCTTCCACCAGCCATTCAAGGGCGACCAGCGCGAGCTGGGTGTCTTCGAACGGGTTGCTGGCATCGCTTTCGATGAAGCGCTCGGCGTCGAACAGCGCCACCTGCAGGTTGAAACGGCGGCGCATTTCCACCAGCCATTGGTGCTGCAGGTTTTCCGGCACCAGGATCAGGATGCGGTTGGCGCGCCCGGACAGCAGCTGGCGATGGATGACCAGACCGGCTTCGATGGTCTTGCCCAGGCCCACTTCGTCCGCGAGCAGTACGCGAGGGGCGATGCGGTCAGCGACTTCGCGGGCAATGTGCAGCTGGTGCGCGATGGGTTGCGCGCGCACACCGCCCAGGCCCCACAGCGAGGATTGCAACTGGCGGCTGGTGTGTTCAAGGGTGTGATAGCGCAGCGAGAACCAGGCCAGCGGGTCGATCTGGCCGGCGAACAGGCGGTCGGTGGCCAGGCGGAACTGAATGAAGTTCGACAGCTGGGTTTCCGGCAGGGTGACCGTTTCGTTCTGGGCGTTGAGACCGTGGTAAACCAGCAAGCCGTCGACATCGTCGACTTCACGCACGGTCATCTTCCAGTTTTCGAAGTGGGTGATCACGTCACCAGGAGAAAAACGTACCCGCGTGAGCGGTGCGTTTCGCAGTGCGTACTGACGCGTGTCGCCAGTGGCCGGGTAGAGCACGGTCAACAAGCGGCCGTCCTGTGCCAGAACGGTACCCAAACCCAGCTCGGCTTCACTGTCGCTAATCCAGCGTTGCCCCGGTTGATACTGCTGCGCCATGCTGCCTGTCTCCCGCCGTGAAAAAGCCGACTATGTTAACGGAACACGTCGCTCAGGCCAAAGGCGCAGTGCTAAAACGCGACGATTTATCCCGTGTTTTCGGCAATTAGGCCCGTTCAAGGCACTAGTTGCCAAAAACATAGTCGAAAGTTTCTCATTTACGGGGTCAAGTCGACGAACAGGCGGCCGACATCCACTCAAACAGGAGACTAAAAATCATGTTTATCCAGACGCTTCCTCTGAGTGCGGTACCCGTCACGTCGCAGCTGGACCCGGCTAAACAGGTGCCAGACATTCCTCCTGTGGTGCCAGTTCAGCCGACTTCCAGCGAAACCAATATTGACCTGCGCAACGAAGAAGACGAGCAAAACGCCTGGCTGCTGCTTGAAGAACAGAAGCGTCACGAAGAACAGCAGCGCCGCCGTGAAGAAGGCGCCGATGAACCCGAACACCTGGCCGTGCCGGGCATTGCATTGAATGCCGATCACACCGTGCCCGTGGTGCCGCTCATGGACGAAGAGCCTCGCCAGGGGTTGTGGGTCGATGTGCAGGTCTAAGCCTGAGTCTACTTTATGTCGCTCTGTTTCATGTTGAACAGCGCGCTGACCAGGCTATCGATTTCCGCCAGGGTATTCAGGTGACTGACTGACACGCGTGCGATGTTTGTCAGGCCTCTTGCCTGCATGTCCAGTGGTGTATACGCCGTACCGTTTGCTCCGATGTTAATGCCCTGTGTCCCCAGCGTCCTTTTGATGTCCAGGGCGTCCCGGCCCTCCATCGTGAATGAAATCAGTCCTGACTGCTGTGTCGGTTTGCCGCAATCGCGCAGTGTGATGCCGTTGATGCTTGCCAGGCGGTGGCGCGCTGCCGACGCCAGATGCTGAATGCGCAGCTCGATAGCGCTTACACCCAAGGCTTCGACTTCGCTCAGAGCGTTGTCCAGCCCGGCCATTAGGGTCAGGGAAAGCTCACTGGTTTCAAAGCGTCGCGCATCGTTGCGCCGGGTGAAGCCTTCGCTGTTGCCGGGCGCAGAGCTCACATCCACAAACGGCGGCTGCAATTTATCGACGAATCCCGCCCGCACGTACAGCAACGCGGTGCCCCGAGGGCCACGCAAAAACTTGCGACAGGCACCCTTGAGTACATCGCAGCCCAATTGCTCGACATCCACGGTGATTTGCCCCAACGCCTGGCCTGCATCAATGAAATAGGGGATGCCGTGGCGTCTGGCGACGGCGCCAATGGCCTGGGCCGGATTGATCAGGCCGCCGTTGGCCGGTAGCCAGGTCAGGGAAATCAGCCGCACCCGTTCATCGAGCATGGCTTCCAGCGCCGGTACCGATACCGCGCCGTTCGCGTCGCAGGGGATGACCTCCAGGCTTGCCCCGGCGGCAACCGCGCTGGCGATGCACGCCAGATTGCCGCCCCATTCGTGACGCCCGACCAGAATCCGATCGCCCGGCTGCCATTGGCCCAGAGCGCTGAACGCCATGCCCCAGGCGGCCGAGCCACTGCTCAGGAAGGCAATGCTGGCGGCGTTGGTGTTGAGCAATCGCGCGGCGGTGTGGCGCGCGTTTTCGAGCAGCGTCTCGCCGTGGGCTGCAGCCTCCATCGGGCCGCAGATCATTTCCCGGGTCATCTGCGCTACCATTGCCGCGCCCGTCGCTTCGCTGGGCAGCGAGGCGCCGGAATGGTTGAAATGGATCACCTGCTGACAGCCCGGAGTCGCGGCCCGCAGTGCCAGGATCTGCTCGTCGGTGATAGGCGGCGTCATGGTCTCAACTCGAAAATGGCATCCGCTTCAACTGGCACTCCGGCGGGCAGGCTCGAAACGCCTACCGAGGTGCGCACATGGCGACCTGCTTCACCCAGCACGCTGACCAGCAGATTCGAAGCGCCATTGGCTACGGCACCCTGGCGGGTGAAATCAGTGGGGCAGGCGACAAACACACCGAGCCGCACCACACGCACCAGTTTTGACAGATCGTCGCCGATCACCGTCTGTAGCTGGGCGAGCAGGCCCAGTGCTGCCAGTTGTGCAGCGGCTGCGCCTTGTTCTTCGCTCAGGGCTTCTCCGACGCGACCGACATAGGCAGGCCGACCCTCTTGCATCGGGATTTGCCCCGACACATACAGCATGTTCTGGCTGATCGCGGTGCTGACGTAATTACCCGCCGGGCCGTCCGGGGTTGGGAGTTGCAGGTCCAGTTTCGCGATTCGTTCAAGCAGGCTGTCAGTCATCGAGTGTATCTCCGCAAAGGCGCCACACAGACGCCACACAAGGGCGGCCACAATGGGCGTGCGGCATTCGGTTCGACAAACTGAAAGATTTCACCCGACGTATCGAAATCGCTCAATCATCCTCGCGGCACATCATGATCAACCAGTCGGCAAAGCGCTGCGCTGCGCTGTCCAGCGGATTGTTGTCGGTTACCAGCCAGTAGCCGATGTCCCCTTCATAGAGGGCGTCGGGCAGGAGCCGGACCAACGAGCCTTCCTGCAAACGTCGCCGGATCAGGCGCTCGCGACCCATTGCTATGCCCTGACCGGCGACTGCTGCCTCCACCACGATGTTGTAGTCGTGCAGCATCAGGCTCGGAACCTGGCTGATGTCGTTACGCAGCTGTCGGGCCCAGTCAAGCCATTCGAAAGGGACGGCCGCCTGGGCAGTGAGCAGCGGGCCGGGCGCGAGGCCCTCGTGGTTGGCATCATGCTGCGCCTCCAGCCATTGGGCTTTGTACTGGGGGCTGCACACGGGGAACAGGCGTTCATTCATCAGACGCAGACCATTGACGCCGGGCCAGCCACCCTTGCCGTAGCGGATAGCCAGGTGGACCTCACCGCCTGCCACGTCGGCAAGTTCGTAGGACGGCGCCAGTTCGAGCCGGATATCCGGGTTGGCCGAGATGAAACCCGGCAGACGCGGAGCCAGCCACATCGTCGCGAAAGAGGCCAGCAGACCGATGCGCAGAACCTGGGGCGCTGCTGCGGGCTGGCGAATAATGCGTGTGGCTCCGGCAATGTTTTCCAGCGCCTGACGAATCTGCAACTGGTAACTGCGGCCAGCTTCGGTCAGTTCGATGGCGCGGGTGCGACGGATGAACAGTCGGCATTCGAGATAGGTTTCAAGCTTGTGCACCTGATGACTCAGGGCGCTTTGGGTCACGGACAGTTCGCGGGCCGCATTGACGAAGCTCAGATGCCGCGCAACCGCTTCAAACGCGCGCAGGGTGAGCAAGGGTGGCAGGTCACCATGCAGCGCCGCTTGTGTCGAAGCGGCTGGGGTCGGGGTAGGGGGCACGGGTGTCAGGTCCTTTGGCGATGCAGCGTAGTCGCCGATTGTGCGGCCAAAAGCTTCGCCGGGGCGAGCCCCTGATGCATCTGCCAGCATCGCTGCTAGTCATAGGTCTCGCGATTGCGCATTATTGGCCCAACTTCCACGTGTTCGAGAGTCGCTGGCCATGAGCGCAGATGAAAAGCTGATCGACCTGGGTGCCGAGCGCGCCAAGCGGGTTCACGATCTGAACGATAAGCGTCTGAACGAAGTGCGCAACGCCTTCGAGCAGGCGATGCCCCTTGAGTCGGGCAAAAAGAAGTCGAAGAAAAAGCCGAAGAAGCGTTAGGGCTTGGGCTGCAGAGTGATTTCCCCTGTGGGAGCGAATTCATTCGCGAAGAGGCCGCTACATCCCACTGATATCCAGCGGCTGGAATATAGCTTTCGCGAATGAATTCGCTCCCACAGGTCCTGTAGATACCGGGCCTTTGTGGCACCTCTCCAATCCCCCTCACTGCAATCATTTATCTGCACGCTCGCGCACCGAGCGTGCACTGCCATTGATGTGGGTCAATTCCCATCTACCCGGCTCTGGGTAATCTAGCTCCATCGAACAGGGACAACAGAGCAGGAGGCACGGTTATGTTTCTCGACAATGTGGTGGTGGCCGGTGTCGTAACCGTTGGCCTGATGCTGGTGTTCTTTGCAGGCTTCGGACTATTCATCTGGAAGGACTCGCAAAAACGCAAATAGGGCAGAGGCCTTCCAATAAAAAGAGCACGCAAGGCATTTTGGGCGACTTCGGTCGCCTTTTTTTTGTTCGCTTGAATTGAATTGCAATCCTGTGGGAGCGAATTCATTCGCGAATGCGGCCTTGCAGACGACCTATATTCGGCGATTGTAATGGCCCCTTCGCGAATAAATTCGCTCCCACCGTGATCAGCGCATCGGGCGCAATGCCTCAACCGATACTGATCGCCGGCAGGGTGGTCAGCGTCACGGTCTGCTGCTTACGCGGCGCGATGATTTCTGCTTCGCCATCCACCACAATTTCTTCGCGCTGGTTGAACACGCGGGTGGCGATGCGCACCCGAAACTTCGGCAGCTTCTCGAGGATTTCCAGGCGCACCGTCAGGGTATCGCCGATTTTGACCGGCTTCTGAAAGGTCATCTGCTGGCCGACATAAATAGTGCCCGGCCCAGGCAATTCGCAAGCAACGGCCGCGCTGATCAAGGCACCGCTGAACATGCCGTGGGCGATACGCTCCTTGAACATGGTCGAGGCTGCGTATTCAGCGTCCAGGTGCACCGGGTTGTGGTCACCGGACATCGCCGCGAACAGCTGGATATCGCGCTCTTCCACGGTTTTGCTGAAACTGGCGGTCTGCCCGACTTCGAGGGCTTCGTAAGGGGTGTTGGTAACTTGTGTCATGGGTGATCCTGAACGGTTGAAGATGGATTGCCATCGCGGCGCCAAACGATTGTAACAGCGCGCTTACTCCGCCCGGCGCGGCCTTGGCTGTTGCAGTGCCTGTTCCAGCCAGGCGATCACATCGCGGGTGACGTCATCGCGGTTGGTTTCATTGAACACTTCGTGTCGCGCGTGCGGGTAGACCGTGAGCTGCACATGCTGATGCCCAGCTGCGCCCAATGCGTCAGCAAGATCCTTGAGACGCTTGCCCTCGCTCACCGGATCACATTCACCGCCGATGATGAGCAGCGGCAACCCCGGATCGATCTGCGCGAGGTTGGCGGGCTTGCTGATTTGCTGCAGGCCACCGAGCAGGTCAAACCAGAACTGATTGGTGCAGCGAAAGCCACACAGCGGGTCCTGCATATAGCGGTCGACTTCGGTGGTGTCACGGCTCAGCCAGTCGAAGGGCGTACGCACCGGCTTGAAGGCGTTGTTGAACGTGCCGAACGACAGCCACTCGATCAACTGACTGCGCCCGGTCCGGCCCTGGCGCAGCCGTTCGGCGCGTGCGATCAAGCGGGCGCTGCGATAAAGGGCCACTGGCTGAAAGTTCGAGCCACTGAGAATCGCCCCCTGCAACCCGGCGCCATGGTGCATCAGATAAGCCTGGGCGACGTAACTGCCCATGCTGTGACCGAGCAGAAACACCGGCGCGTCTGAATGCCGCTGGCCTACGGCCTGATTCACGCTGGCCAGATCGCCCACCACCTTGCTCCAGCCCTGGTCGTCGGCGTAGTGCCCGAGCATGCCTTGGGCGGCCGTTTTACCGTGCCCGCGTTGATCATGGGCATACAAGGCAAAGCCTGCCTGGCACAGCGCCGCACCGAGCCTTGCGTAACGGCCGCTGTGCTCGGCCATGCCGTGAGCGAGCATCACCACGCCTCTGGGTGGCGGGTCGGGCAGCCACGCATTGACGAATATCCGGCTGTGGTCACTGGCGTCGAGCCAAAAGGCCTGCTGTTTCATGACGACTCCTTGAGCTGCAGTGGTACACCTTGCCATGGCACGTTCTCTGGAGTGTATAGCGGATGACCAATCGCGGGCCGGTCAGCTCTGTAATTCATGGTAATGATGTTGCACCCCGCCATATTTGCCTTCCTCGCGTTAGCTGCTAACGTCGGGCAAGCCCGCAGCGACTCTCAGGTAAGAGGATAAAAACAAATGCAACCTGACTTCTGGAACGACAAACGACCGACAGGGGTTACGCCCGGGATCGATTTGCATGCTTATAAATCGGTCGTCGAAGTGTTCGAGCGCAGCTGTCGAAAGTTTGCCGACCGGCCCGCGTTCAGCAACATGGGCGTGACCCTGACGTATGCGGAGCTGGACCGGCATTCGGCTGCCTTTGCTGCCTGGCTGCAGCAAAACACCGAGCTCAAGCCCGGTGATCGCATTGCCGTGCAGATGCCCAATATTCTGCAATACCCCATCGCTGTCTTCGGCGCCATGCGTGCCGGGCTGGTGGTGGTCAATACCAATCCGTTGTACACCGCGCGGGAAATGCGCCACCAATTCAAGGATTCCGGCGCCAGGGCGCTCGTCTATCTCAACCTGTTCGGCAAGCTGGTTCAGGAAGTCCTGCCCGATACCGACATCCAGTACCTGATCGAAGTGCGCATGGGGGACATGCAGTCTGCCGCCAAAGGCTGGCTGGTCAATACCATCGTCGACAAGGTCAAGAAGATGGTCCCGGCTTATAACCTGCCGCAGGCGACGTTGTTCAAAAACGCCCTGCGCCTTGGCCGTGGTCATCCCGTGCAGACGGTGCCCCTGACCCTTGAAAACGTTGCCGTGCTGCAATACACCGGTGGCACGACAGGCCTGGCCAAGGGCGCGATGCTCAGCCACGGCAATCTGGTAGCCAACATGCAGCAGGTTTATGCGTGCATGTCGCAACACGGCAATGACGGCAGACCGGTGTTTCAGGAAGGCAAGGAGATCATGATCGCGCCACTGCCGCTGTATCACATCTATGCATTCACGGCGAACTGCATGTGCATGATGGTCAGCGGCAACCACAACATTCTGATCACCAACCCTCGGGACATTGGCGGCTTCATCAAGGAACTGGGCAAGTGGCGTTTTACGGCGATGATCGGCTTGAACACGCTGTTCGTGGCGATGATGAACCACCCGGATTTCAAGTCGCTGGATTTCTCCAGCCTCAAGAGCACCAACTCCGGCGGCACGGCGCTGGTCAAGGCCACTGCCGAGCGCTGGGAGCAGATGACGGGCTGCCGGATTGTCGAAGGCTACGGCCTGACCGAAACTTCGCCGGTGGCGAGCTCCAACCCTTATGGCGACAAATCCCGCCTGGGTACAGTGGGGATTCCGGTGCCGGGTACGGCCATGAAAGTCATCGACGATGAAGGCAACGAGTTGCCCCTGGGCGAGCGTGGCGAACTGTGCATCAAGGGCCCGCAGGTCATGCTTGGTTACTGGAATCGCCCGGAGGCCACCGCCGAAGCCATGGACGCAGACGGGTGGTTCAAGAGCGGCGACATTGCCGTGATCGACCACGACGGGTTCGTGAGCATTGTTGATCGCAAAAAAGACCTGATCATCGTCTCCGGCTTCAATGTTTACCCCAATGAGATCGAAGACGTCATCATGGCCCACCCGGGTGTGGCCAACTGCGCAGTCATCGGCGTGCCTGATGAGCGTTCAGGTGAAGCGGTGAAGCTGTTTGTCGTTCCGCGTGAAGGGGGTGTCAGCGTTGAAGAGCTCAAGCTGTACTGCAAAGAGAACTTCACCGCCTATAAAGTCCCCAAGCAAATCGTGTTGCGCGACTCGCTGCCCATGACGCCAGTGGGCAAGATCCTCAGGCGGGAGTTGCGCGATATCGCTTAAGGGCAAGCATGATTTCTGTAGGAGCTGCCGAAGGCTGCGAACTGCGGTGCATCAGATTAATCGCTTCGCAGCCTTCGGCAGCTCCTACAGGCATGCAACTACTGCCCTAAACCGCCTATTTCAGCCATATTCGCGACAAATAGGCTTAAAGCTCTAATCGTGACTGCGATCTATTCTTGAGTCACTTTAGTGACTGTGGGGCCCTTCTTTGCCTCTAGGCGACCTATTGCAAAGCTGCTACTCTCGGCGCGCTTTTGACGCTGTCATACCCAGTTCTAAAGCAACGAAGCGTTTACCGCAAAATTCCAAAACACAAGAAAATCATCGCGTATAAGCGATGTGAAGAATTCGCTGTCGCTGAGGAGCCGGCTTCCATGATTGAAAACTTCTGGAAGGACAAGTATCCGTCCGGCATTGCTGCCGAGATCAATCCTGACGAATACCCAAACGTCCAGGCCGTATTGAAGCAGTCTTGTGAGCGTTTCGCCAACAAGCCGGCCTTCAGCAATCTGGGCCAGACGCTCACTTATGGTGAGTTGTACGAGCAATCCGGCGCATTTGCGGCCTGGATTCAGCACCACACCGATCTGCAACCTGGCGACCGTATCGCCGTGCAGTTGCCCAACGTTCTGCAATACCCCGTCGCTGTTTTCGGTGCCATGCGCGCCGGGCTGACCGTGGTCAACACCAACCCGCTGTACACCGCGCGGGAAATGGAACACCAGTTCAACGACTCCGGCGCCAAGGCGTTGGTGTGCCTGGCGAACATGGCGCATCTGGCTGAAAAGGTCGTGCCCAAGACCGGCATCAAGCACGTGATCGTCACCGAAGTGGCGGACATGTTGCCGCCCCTCAAACGCCTGCTGATCAACAGCGTGATCAAGTACGTCAAAAAGATGGTCCCGGCGTATCACCTGCCTGCGGCCATCAAATTCAATGACGTGCTGAACAAAGGTCGTGGTCAGGCGTTCACCGAGGCGTCACCTGCCAGTGGCGACGTGGCCGTGTTGCAATATACCGGCGGCACCACGGGCGTCGCCAAAGGCGCCATGCTGACCCACCGCAACCTGATCGCCAACATGCTGCAGTGCAAGGCGTTGATGGGGTCGAACATGAACGAAGGCTGCGAAGTGGTCATCACGCCGCTGCCGCTTTATCACATCTACGCGTTCACCTTTCACTGCATGTCGATGATGCTTATCGGCAGCCACAACATTCTGATCAGCAACCCCCGCGACCTGCCCGCCATGGTCAAGGAACTGTCCAAATGGAAGTTCAGCGGTTTCGTGGGCCTCAATACGCTGTTCGTCGCGTTGTGCAACAGCCCTGAGTTCCGCAACCTGGACTTCTCGGCCCTCAAAGTCACGCTGTCCGGTGGCATGGCCCTGCAACTGGCCGCCGCCGAGCGCTGGAAGGAAGTGACCGGCTGCGCGATCTGCGAAGGTTACGGCATGACCGAAACCAGCCCAGTGGCCAGCTGCAACCCCAATCAGAAAATCCAGATCGGCACCATCGGCATCCCTGCGCCGTCGACGCTGTGCAAAGTCATCGACGACGCGGGCAACGAGCTGCCGCTGGGCGAGATCGGCGAGCTGTGCATCAAGGGACCGCAAGTCATGAAAGGCTACTGGCAGCGCCAGGAAGCCACCGATGAAATGATCGACGCCGAGGGCTGGCTCAAGACGGGCGATATCGCCCTGATCCAGCCAGACGGCTATATGCGCATCGTTGATCGCAAGAAAGACATGATCCTGATTTCCGGCTTCAACGTGTACCCCAACGAACTCGAAGATGTGTTGGCCACACTGCCCGGCGTGCTGCAATGCGCAGCCATCGGCGTGCCGGACGACAAATCCGGTGAGGCGATCAAGGTCTTCGTTGTGGTCAAGCCCGGCATGACCCTGACCAAGGATCAAGTCATGGAACACATGCGCGCCAACCTGACCGGCTACAAGGTCCCGCGCAGCGTCGAATTCCGCGACGCGCTGCCTACCACCAACGTCGGCAAGATCCTGCGCCGCGAATTGCGTGATGAGGAATTGAAGAAGTTGGGGTTGAAGAAGTAGGCATTGCCAGTTACCCAAACCCCGCCCAGTGCGGGGTTTGTTGTTTTTCGGCGGTCGGAGATATTTCTGAAGAAACGCAGGACCTGTAGGAGCAATCGGAGGTTACGACGGTCGCGAAGGCGGTGTGTCAGACGAACCGCATTCGTCGCCGTCGTAACCTCCGACAACTCCTACATGTCCGATGTTGTCCGACTCCTCTGCATCATCCCTGCCAAATCTGCGACAATCCCCGCCTTTGCACCCCTCAGAAGACCTTGCGCACCTGATGACCGATCAAACGCCCTCGATTGACCAACTCCTGAATAACCTCGACCACGCGATGATCAGCGATCGTCATCGCTTGCGTCGCCAGTCGCATGAGCTGCGCAAGAAGCCCGACGAGGCAAAGCTGGCGCAGTGGGTGGCCAAGGTGCAGGCGTCGTTTGCCCAGGTCACGGCGCGGCGCGACAGCGTGCCGGTGATTCGTTATGACGACAGCCTGCCCATTGCCGCCAAGCGCGACGAAATCAAAGAGGCGTTGCTCAAAAACCAGGTGCTGATCATTGCCGGTGAGACGGGCTCGGGTAAAACCACTCAGTTGCCGAAAATCTGCCTGGAAATCGGCCGCGGCCAACACGGCCTGATCGGCCATACCCAACCGCGCAGGATTGCGGCGCGCAGTGTCGGCAGCCGGGTTGCAGAAGAGCTGGGCACGCCGCTGGGTGCGCTGGTCGGCTATCAGGTCCGATTCGAAGACCAAAGCGACAGCAGCACCCTGATCAAGCTGATGACCGACGGCATCCTGCTGGCTGAAACCCAGCACGACCGCTTTCTTGAGCGCTACGACACGATCATCGTCGACGAAGCCCACGAACGCAGCCTGAACATCGACTTCCTGCTCGGCTACCTGAAAACCCTGCTGCCCCGTCGCCCGGACCTGAAAGTCATCATCACCTCGGCGACCATCGACTTGCAGCGCTTTTCCGAGCACTTCAACGACGCGCCTATCGTCGAGGTTTCCGGCCGGACCTTCCCGGTGGAAACCTGGTATCGCCCGCTGACCTCCCAGCAGGACGAGGAGGGCAACAGCGTTGAAGACGACCTGACCGTCGATCAGGCGATTCTCGCCACCCTCGACGAGCTGGCGGCTTTTGAGCGCAGCGAACGCAAGAGCCCCGGCGATGTGCTGGTGTTTCTGCCCGGCGAACGGGAAATCCGCGACGCTGCCGAAATGCTCCGCAAGGCGCAACTCAAACACACGGAAATCCTGCCGCTCTACGCGCGCCTGTCGCCTGCCGAGCAGCAGCGGATTTTCCAGTCACACCCCGGCCGTCGTGTGGTGCTGGCCACTAACGTTGCGGAAACCTCCCTGACCGTGCCAGGCATCCGTTACGTTATCGACACCGGCACCGCGCGCATCAGCCGCTACAGCTATCGCGCCAAGGTTCAGCGCCTGCCGATCGAAGCCGTGTCCCAGGCCAGCGCCAACCAGCGTAAAGGCCGTTGCGGCCGGGTCGAGCCGGGGCTGTGTGTGCGGTTGTACAGCGAAGAAGATTTCAACGGGCGTCCGGAATTTACCGACCCGGAAATCCTGCGCACTAACCTCGCCGCCGTGATCCTGCAGATGCTGCATCTGCGCCTAGGCGAGATCACCGACTTCCCGTTCATCGAACCGCCGGACGGCAAGGCCATCAGCGACGGTTTCAACCTGTTGCAGGAGCTGTCAGCGGTCAACCGCGAAAACCAGCTGACCCCGCTGGGCCGCCAATTGGCGCGCTTGCCGGTGGACCCGCGCATGGGTCGCATGTTGCTGGAAGCGGCGAAGCAGGGCAGTTTGCAGGAAGTATTGATCGTGGCCAGCGCCATGTCCGTGCAGGACGCTCGCGAGCGTCCACCGGAACGCCAGCAAGCGGCGGACCAGGCCCACGCACAATGGAAAGACGCCGACTCGGACTTCGCCGGTCTGGTCAATCTGTGGCGTGGCTTTGAAGAGCAGCGTCAGGCCTTGACTGCCAGCCCGCTGCGCAACTGGTGCCGCCGCAATTTCCTCAATTACCTGCGCCTGCGTGAATGGCGCGATGCTCATCGTCAGTTGAGCCTGATCTGCCGCGACCTGCAATTGACGGTCAACAAAGAGCCGGCCGATTACCCGAAATTCCACAAGGCGATCCTGTCCGGGTTGCTCAGCCAGATCGGCCAGAAAGCGGAAGAGGGCGATTACCTGGGTGCGCGGCAGCGGCGTTTCTGGATTCACCCGTCATCGGGTCTTGGTAGAAAACGTCCGCAATGGCTGATGACCGCCGAGCTGGTGGAAACCACCAAACTGTATGCACGCATGGTCGCCAAGATCGACTCCGACTGGATCGAACCTCTGGCCGGGCACTTGATCAAGAAGAACCACTTCGAACCCCATTGGGAGAAAAAGCGTGGTCAGGTCGTCGCGTTCGAACAGATCACCTTGTTTGGCCTGATCGTGATCGGTCGCCGGCCCGTGCATTACGGCCCGATTGATCCGGTGGTGTCCCGTGAGCTGTTTATCCGCGAAGGGCTGGTGCGTGGCGAGATCAATACCCGGGCCAAGTGCCTGAGTGCCAACGCCAAGCTGTTGGAAACCCTCGACGAACTGGAAGCCAAGGCCCGCCGTCGCGACATCCTGGCTGACGAAGACACGATGTACAGCTTCTACGAAGCACGCATCCCGGCGGAGATCCACCAGACCGCGACCTTTGATCATTGGTACAAAACCGAGAGTCAGAAGAACCCACAGCTGTTGATCATGCGTGAAGAAGACGTGCTGGCTCGCGAGGCCAACGAAGTCACTGCCGCTTACTACCCGGACACCCTCAAGCTGGGCGACCTGACCCTGCCGCTGACTTACCACTTCGAGCCCAACCATCCCCGCGATGGCGTCACACTGCGCGTGCCTGCGCCGCTGTTGCTTTCGCTGCCCGCCGAGCGTCTGGAGTGGCTGGTGCCGGGGCTGCTGGAAACCAAATGCATTGCCCTGGTGCGCAACCTGCCCAAGGCGGTCCGCAAGAACTTCGTGCCGGTGCCGGACTTCATCAAGGCGGCGTTGCAGCGCATTACCTTTGGCGAAGGTTCGCTGCCCCAAGCCTTGGGCCGCGAACTCCTGCGCATGACCGGTGCGCGGGTCAGCGACGAGGCCTGGGCCGAAGCGACGCAGCAGCTTGAAAGCCACTTGAAGATGAACCTGGAAATCGTCGACGGCAGCGGCAAGTTCCTCGGCGAAGGTCGCGAGCTGGACGAGTTGACCGCACGCTTTGCCGAGGCCAGTCAGGCTGCATTGGCGGTCCCGCAAACGGCGAAAAGCCAGCAACCGGTGGAGGCGAAAGTCTTCGCCCCGGTGGCGGCAAAAACTCAGCAGAACATCGCCGGGTTGTCCATGACGGTTTACCCGGCGCTGGTGGAAGAGGCGGGCACCGTCAAGGAAGGGCGCTTCTCCACCGCTGCCGAGGCGGAGTATCAGCATCGCCGCGCCTTGCAGCGTTTGTTGCTTCAACAGCTGGCCGAGCCCGCAAAGTTCCTGCGCAGCAAACTGCCAGGGCAAACCGAGCTGGCCTTGTTGCACCGGGAACTGGGGCGCATTGATGCGCTGGTCGAAGACATCCTGCTGGCCAGCCTCGACAGCTGCGTGCTGGAAGGCGAACCCGCGTTGCCGCGCGATGGCGCCGGGCTACTGGCCCTGGCCGAACGCAAACGCGGCGCCTGGACCGAACACGCTGAACGTCTGGCGAAGCTGACGCTTGAAATCCTCAAGCTCTGGCACGGTTTGCAGAAGCGCTTCAAAGGCAAGATCAACCTGGCCGAAGCCGTGGCACTCAACGACATCAAGTCGCAGCTGGGCAACCTGGTCTATCCGGGCTTTGTCCGCGAAACCCCGGCCCAGTGGCTCAAGGAACTGCCGCGCTACCTGAAATCCATCGAAATGCGCCTGGAGAAACTCCCCGGCCAGGTCCAGAAAGACCGGGTCTGGAGCATCGAGCTTGCAGGCTTGTGGGCGCAATACCAGGCCCGCGCCAGCAAACACGCCCAGGAAGGCAAACGCGACCCGGAACTCACCGCCTACCGCTGGTGGCTGGAGGAATACCGCGTCTCACTGTTCGCCCAGCAACTGGGCACCAAAATGCCGGTGTCCGACAAGCGTTTGAGCAAGCAGTGGGGGCAGGTGGAGGGGTAGGTCACTTCCGGTTGGCGCAATTCCTGTGAGAGCGAATTCATTCGCGAGGGCAATGTTAATGTCGATGAAGATGCATCGACGGTACTGGCCTCTTCGCGAATGAATTCGCACAGGTCCGTGCCCATCAGTGATTGCGGAGTTTTCGTGGCAGGGTGTTGGGTAAATAAATACAGAAACTTCCCACAAACTTCGGGTCGTACGCCTGACTGACGACCCAATCGATAAAGTGCAAAGTTGCGGCTTTTTTCGGCCAAGGACTTGCCCCATGTCGACCCAAGCCAATCGCGCCTCGTTTACGCTGGATATTGCTGGTATCGAGCACGATCTTCGTGTGCTGGAATTCCACGCCCAGGAGGCAATCAGCCGGCCGTTCAGTGCGCGGATTGAGCTGGTCAGTGAGCGGGCCAATCTTGATTTGGAAGCGCTGCTGCATCGTCAGGCCTATTTACGCTTTGATGGCTTTCTCAACGGCGGGGGCAACGGCCTGCACGGCCAGGTCGGCGAAATCAGCCAGGGCGATTCCGGCAAGCGCTTCACCCATTACTTCATTCAGCTGGTGCCCAACCTTAAACGGCTTGAGTACCGCAGCAATCATCGAATCTTCCAGAACCGCAGTGTGCCCGACATCATCGGCCAACTGCTCAAAGACCACGGCATCCTTGCCGACGAATACGCCTTCAAGCTGCGCGAGCCGTGTAAAGCTCGTGAGTACTGCACCCAATACCACGAAACTGACCTGCATTTTCTGCGGCGCCTGTGTGAAGAAGAAGGCCTGCATTTTCACTTCCAGCACAGCCCTGATAAACACCTGCTGGTGTTCGCTGACGATCCGATCCAGCTGCCCATTGTGCAGGCGCCGGTTCTGTACAAGCAGGGCAGTGGATTGGTCGGCGAGGCGCCGGTCATCAGCAGCTTCAGGCTGCGCCTTGCTACACGCACCGGCAAAGTCGCGCGGCAGAATTATCACTTCGAGCAGCCAACCGTGGATCTGCTCAAATCCGCCGATGGCGAAGGGCGCAAGGACCTCGAAGATTACGCTTACCCGGCGGCGTATACCGACGGCGACACGGGTGGTCGTCAGGCCCGCAAAGCTCTGGAGCGCCACCGCAGTGATTACCGTCAGGCCAGTGGCGAAAGTGACCAACCGGCCCTGATCAGCGGCCATCTGTTTCAGCTCGAACACCCCAACCCGGACTGGAACGCTCAGTGGCTGCTGACCTCTGTGGTCCACACTGGCAAACAGCCGCAGGTGTTGGAAGAGTTCGCGAATCACGTTGTTATGCCCGGCGAGTTTAGTCAGGGCTATCGCAACAGCTTTGAAGCGATTCCGGGGCTGACGGCCTTCCGTCCACCGCTCAAACATCCCAAACCCCGACTGCTCGGCAGCCAGCACGCGTTAGTCACCGGGCCGCCCGGTGAAGAAGTGCATTGCGACGAATACGGGCGGGTCAAGGTCAAGTTCTTCTGGGACCGCGAGGGCGGGCTTAATGAGCATTCCAGCTGCTGGCTGCGGGTCGCCACCGGCTGGGCCCATGATCAATACGGCGCCGCGATGATCCCCCGGGTCGGCATGGAAGTGGTGGTCGGCTATTTCGAGTCAGACCCGGATCAGCCCTACGTTCAAGCCTGCTTGCCCAACGCGACCACCCGCGTGCCGCTTAACCTGCCCGCCCAAAAGACCCAGACCCTGCTCAAAACCCAAAGCAGCCCAAGTGGCGCCGGCTACAACGAGCTGCGCATCGAAGACGCCAAAGGCCGCGAAGAAATCGCCATCCGCGCGCAGCGGGACTGGTCCGAGCTGGTGCTTAATGATCAGTCGATCCAAGTGGATAACCAACGCAGCGTGCTGGTGGCCGGGCTGTCTAGCCATGAGTTGAAGGCCGACGAACATCACCTGACCCACGGCGCGCGTAATACCAAGATTGGTGAGGATGACTCGCTGACGGTGGTGGGGAGTCAGCATATTGAGGCGAGCAGTTATTTAGTGAGTGCTTTTGCGCAAGTGCATCTGGAGTCTTCCAAGAGCAATGTGGTGATCAACGCTGGCCTCAGCGCGACGATTAAAGCCGGACCGCACTGGATACATATCAGCCCGGCTGGGATTTTCAGCAGCGTGCCGATTTTGCCCGGAGGTGTACCCACGCCAGGGATGCCAGCAGCTCCAGCCTTACCTAGTGCTCTGCTTCCCAAAGTGCCGTTACCTGGGGCTCCTTCGTTGGTTCCCTACCAACAATCAAGGAATGTTGAACGCGGGGAGGGGTATTGTCGCCGGTGTGCCGAGGCAAGGAAGGGGGCGCTATGAGCATGACGTTTATCAATCCCTTGCCCGAAGACTTTCCATGGGATCGAACGGTCGGCCTTCTTCTGGATGCCCTGCAGGTCAAAGATCTTCTGCGGCGCATTTATGAGTGGTCTCCAGCAGTCCAGGTTGACGTGCTCTATCTGGGCACCCAATGGGCATCAATCAGCCACTGCTCCCCTTGTCTGATACGCTTGCGGGATCGCGACGACCCAGTGCTCTTGCAGTTCCTGGCCAATATCGCGCACCAATGGGGGTACGTGCTGGTCAGTGATGGCTCGTGGCAACAGTTGCTGGCCCATATGCGCTGGCTGACCAGCTTTCGGCCGCCTCAGGACGAAGAGATGTACCTGCGTATCTCCGACCCTGCAGTGGCACGTGCCTTGTTTGGTGGCGATGATTATCCGCGCGCGGATCTGTTTGGCCCCTGCCAGCAGATCATGATTGCCAATACGCCGCTTTCTGAATGGACGCACTTCAGACGCCCCTCAGAAGCCGCCATCCCGATGTACGAGCAACCTTATTCGGCAAGCGATGCTCAATGGGCTGCGTTACAAGCGGTAGCCTTTGATAAATCCATTGCAGCGCTGTATCTGCATATGCAGCGCTTCTTTCCTGAGTATCGAGCCGATCTGAGTCCGCAACAGCGCCTGGAACACATCCATCAGATCGCCCGCTCGGCTATCGCAAGAGGCTTCGAGCGGGAGCGGGAAATCTGGCTGTACGCCAATGTCTTCGGTTCTCTCGGAGATGATTTGCTGGTTCAGCATCCGGATATTGCCGAGCTTTTAAACGTCAAATCCGAGTTGACAAGCTTCCAGCGGGTAGAGCGTGCCGCTGAACTGGCTGCGCAGCGAAGCGCAACTCACTGACCGGTAGGAGATTCCGCTGTGTCCCTGCCACAGCGCTGTCGCGGAGCAAACATAGGACCTGTGGGACGACCGGGGTGGCGCTCCACCTTGCTCGCGAAGGCAATGTTCCTGCCTTCAGAAATACATGCTGATTTACTGGCCTCTTCGCGAGGCGGTATTTCGGATGACGTAATGCCGACGTCTCGCCAACACGTTGGCTCTTACAGGTTGAGCGTTTCCCAGGTTCATTGGGCAGTGCCTCGATCCGCCCGCTGCACCTCGGCAAACCGTGACGCAAGGTTCTGGCTGGGCCGTTTTTCGCGCAGGGTTTTTACTGCCTGGCTCATGCGCAGCAGTTCAGCGCTGGGCTTGGCCCATTGCTCAGGCGGGAGCGGTTCGGACCAGCGTTGCATGGCATCGGGCACCACCGCGCGGCCGATGCTCTTGATGCGGCGTATCTCCCATTCGGTGAGGTAGTTGGGCAGGGTCCACAAGGTCAGCACGTGGTACAGGTACCACCAGAACGGATAGAAGAAACCCACTTCACGATTTTTACGCCGTCGACGCATCCGCGCTCGCGCGTTGTAAAACGTGTGTACACCCTCATGAGGCGGGTCGCCGGGGTTTTGCAGCTCCAGCGGGTCCTGGATGTCCTTGAGGCTGTGCACCTCGTATTCCATGTAAGCGCGAATCGCCTCCCAATTGCACACCGCCAGATCAAACCCCGCGCAGAAAAACTCCAGGCTGTAATGCTCATCGTGGGGCTGATGATAAAAGCCGACGCCCATGGCATAGCGGATATCGGGGCCGTACTGCGTCACGCTTCGAGCCTGCACTACCCAGGCTGACAGGGATTCCCATGGCACGAAGATAGGCTCGGTGTGGCCTCGAGGGACGAAGCAGACTTCGCGGCGTTGGCGGTTGAAGCGGGTGGGGACGACTTCTTTGTATTTGAGGAGGTGGTGGAAGGTGATGGTGAGGTAGATGGTGAGGGCCGCTGCTGCCGCCCAGCCTCCCATTTCCAGGCCGCCAGGGATCATTTGTAGTGAAAACTCATTAGCCTGCTTCAATCTCCTTCCCTCCGCGATTGAAAGTAACCAGTCAAGTGCGGGGAAAAATAATCCAAAAAACCAAACTGCCCAAAACGGGCCGCCCAGCCCCATTTGCCAGGCGAAAACAGCGGGCAATCCGACTCCAAAGTCTAAGTAGGTTTTGTTCACTTCTCCGACAGCATGCCCATAATCCTGCGCAGGTAAATCGGTGGGCAGGGGTAACGGGGCAAGATAAGTAACCTGTCCCGTTGGGAAAGCCTCTTGCATGCCAGCATAAGGGGTGTGGTTTATCGGCGGCGGACCTGCAATTTCCTTTGCCATGTTATTTACTCACCATGGGCATGCGGCTGGCGCTTGTCTGTAGGAGCGAACTTGTTCGCGAGGCGGTATTTCGGATGACGCAGTGCGCACGTCTCGCCAACACGTTGGCTCCTACAGGTTGGGGGCTTGCCATGCTCATTGGGTTTTACTTCGATCCGCCTGCTGCACCTCGGCAAATCGGGAGGCAAGGTTCTGGCTGGGCCGTTTTTCGCGCAGGGTTTTTACTGCCTGGCTCATGCGCAGCAGTTCAGCGCTGGGCTTGGCCCATTGCTCAGGCGGGAGCGGTTCGGACCAGCGTTGCATGGCATCGGGCACCACCGCGCGCCCGATGCTCTTGATGCGGCGTATCTCCCATTCGGTGAGGTAGTTGGGCAGGGTCCACAAGGTCAGCGCGTGGTACAGGTACCACCAGAACGGATAGAAGAAACCCACTTCACGATTTTTACGCCGTCGACGCATCCGCGCTCGCGCGTTGTAAAACGTGTGCACACCCTCATGAGGCGGGTCGCCGGGGTTTTGCAGCTCCAGCGGGTCCTGGATGTCCTTGAGGCTGTGCACCTCGTATTCCATGTAAGCGCGAATCGCCTCCCAATTGCACACCGCCAGATCAAACCCCGCGCAGAAAAACTCCAGGCTGTAATGCTCATCGTGGGGCTGATGATAAAAGCCGACGCCCATGGCATAGCGGATATCGGGGCCGTACTGCGTCACGCTTCGAGCCTGCACTACCCAGGCTGACAGGGATTCCCATGGCACGAAGATAGGCTCGGTGTGGCCTCGAGGGACGAAGCAGACTTCCCGGCGTTGACGGTTGAAGCGGGTGGGGACGACTTCTTTGTATTTGAGGAGGTGGTGGAAGGTGATGGAGAGGAAAATGGTGAGGGCCACGGCGGCGCCCCAGCCTCCTACTTCGAAGCCTTCTGGCATCACTTGAAGTCCGAACTCTACAGCCTCCTCCATGGAGCCGCCGAACATTATCCCGAACAACCAAGCAAGAGCAGGTGCGAAAAGTCCAAAAAACCACATACCCCAAAAAGGTATACCCAACCCCATTTGCCAAGCAAAAACAGCGGGCAAGCCGACTCCAAAGTCTAAGTAGGTTTTGTTCACTTCTCCGACAGCATGCCCGTAATCCTGCGCAGGTAAATCGGTTGGAAGCGGTAACGGGGCAAGATAAGTAACCTGCCCCGTTGGGAAAGCCTCTTGCATGCCAGCATAAGGGGTGTGGTTTATCGGCGGCGGGCCTGCAATCTCCTTTGCCATGTTATTTCTTCACCTCGGGCACGAGGCTGGCGCTTGTCTGTAGGAGCGAACTTGTTCGCGAGGCGGCATTTCGGATGACGCAGTGCCAACGTCTCGCCAACACGTTGGCTCCTACAGGTTGAGCGTTTCCCTGGTTCATTGGGCAGTGCCTCGATCCGCCCGCGGCACCTCGGCAAATCGTGACGCAAGGTTCTGACTCGGCCGTTTCTCGCGCAGGGTTTTTACTGCCTGGCTCATGCGCAGCAGTTCAGCGCTGGGCTTGGCCCATTGCTCAGGCGGGAGCGGTTCGGACCAGCGTTGCATGGCATCGGGCACTACCGCGCGGCCGATGCTCTTGATGCGGCGTATCTCCCATTCGGTGAGGTAGTTGGGCAAGGTCCACAGGGTCAGCACGTGGTACAGGTACCACCAGAAGGGATAGAAAAAACCCACCTCACGATTCTTGCGCCGTCGACGCATGCGTTCGCGAGCGTTGTAAAACGTGTGCAGGCCTTCGTGGGGCGGGTCGCCGGGGTTTTGCAGCTCCAGCGGGTCCTGGATGTCCTTGAGGCTGTGCACCTCGTACTCCATGTACGCGCGAATCGCCTCCCAATTGCACACCGCCAGATCAAACCCCGCGCAGAAAAACTCCAGGCTGTAATGCTCGTCGTGGGGCGGATGATAAAAACCGACGCCCATGGCGTAGCGAATATCGGGGCCGTACTGCGTCACGCTTCGAGCTTGCACCACCCAAGCTGATAACGACTCCCACGGCACGAAGATAGGCTCGGTGTGGCCGCGCGGGACGAAACAGACTTCCCGGCGTTGACGGTTGAAGCGGGTGGGGACGACTTCTTTGTATTTGAGGAGGTGGTGGAAGGTGATGGTGATGTAGATGGTTAGGGCCACAGCGGCGCCCCAGCCTCCCATCTCCAGTGTGTAAGGCATAACTTGTAGCGCAAATTCTACAGAGTCTTCCATTGAGTTCCCGTCCGCAATTCCCAGGAACCACATGAAAAAAGGTACAAAAAGTCCATAGCACCAAATTGCCCAGAAAGGTGTGCCCAGCCCCATTTGCCAGGCGAAAACAGCAGGCAAGCCGACTCCAAAGTCTAAGTAGGTTTTGTTCACTTCTCCGACAGCCTGCCCGTAATCCTGCGCAGGTAAATCGGTTGGAAGCGGTAGCGGGGCAAGATAAGTAACCTGCCCCGTTGGGAAAGCCTCTTGCATGCCAGCATAAGGGGTGTGGTTTATCGGCGGCGGGGCTGCAATCTCCTTTGCCATGTTATTTACTCACCATAGGCAGGAGGTCTGGATTGATCTTGAAGTACTCGCACTCTCCCGGTGGGTCGAGGTAGACCGTCGGGAAGTCGCCACTTTCGCCTACCACCGGGAAGCGTACCTCATACACATTGGCTTCGTGTTGCCCTGAAGAAATGATGGGCCCCAGCTGGATTGAGAGCACGATGTCGGAATGACTGAGTACCTCTGGTTTGATCAGGCTGCGCAAGTCCGTGAATTCCACGATCAAGGGATTGAGTTGCTTGATGTGCATACGATCTTCCAAGGCCTCTCCCAAAGGCCTCCAGCGCTCTGGGGTTCGGTCCCGTCCGGTTTGTTCGCGAGCAACTTGGTAGCCACCAATATTGAGCACGCTAGCGCTGGCATGACTCCCGACAGGTTTGGTCAGCTCGACAGCGTACAGCGTCGGGAAATGCAGCAAAAACTGGCGCGGCACGTCATCGCTGCTCGGTATGATTTGTATGCGTGGGGCTTGGTAATGCGCGCGCAGTTCTTTGAGGTAATGCGCAAGAGACAATGAAAGGCATTGGTCAGGATCCTGCCCCTGGCCCCATGGGGTACTCAGTAACCAGCGATCATGACGGCTGAGATTATTGCGGTTGTAGTACCAACTGCCGGACAGCTCAAGAGCTGTGAGCAAAATCCCTGCTACGTTGAACCGTAAGAAAATCGTGGACAGGCGTACGCCCGCAGCCGCCCATGCAGCGGTTCGCGCGGCGCTACCAGCTTCGGCAGCAAGCACATGCCTAAAGGCTTGAATCGTGTGAGCAAAACCATAGCTGTTGCTGGCTAGAAAACCGCTATTGCCCAGCATGCTGAGGGTGGCTCCGATCTGCGCATCGCGATTACCGTTGCGGACCGACTCTTGCCAATTTTTATGTGAGCTCGCGAGGCTCATAGAGGAAGCAATCATTCCTCCCAAGTAGCCGGCCATTCCAAGGCCAATATGCATTTTCCCCATTTGCACATGGACACCCAGCAGCTCAGCTTTCTTCAGGTTTCTCGCCAGCTCTGCTGCATGTGCGCCTAGTGCCGTATCCGCAATACCCTGTGCCGCGCCGAATCCTGCTGCTATGGTCGCGGTAATCGGGGTAAGCAAAGGTGTTAGATCTTTAGATGCCTTCGGCTGCGATAAAACCTCCCTGCTCACAACCACCAAATTCACCACCTGCGCCACAAACACCAACAACCCAGCCCCATCCCCCAGCAACCCGGCCTTGGGTGCCGTCATCACCCCCTTGCGATAACTCTCCAGCACCGAACGCACCTCACGATGCTGCTGTGCCGGAAACACCAGCGCCAACCCCGGTTTGCCGGAGGACGCGGTTTGCAGGTGGGTTGAGTCGGTCGGCAGATCGGCCACCGGGCTCATGGCCTTGGCCATGTGTTGTTCCAGTTCGCTCAAGGACTGCTGAGTCTTCTGGCGTTGTTCCCTGGTCCAGTCGGCATCGGTGCTCTGGTGCCAGTACGGGTCACGGGCTTTTTGCTCGCGGGCGTAGTTGGTCAGGTAGCGCAGGTGGTCACGTTTCTGCTGCACGGCCTGGAGGGTCTTGCCCAAGTGTTGCAGGTCTTCGGCGCTGGCGAATTGGAAGGTGACGTTCTCGCGCCGCGCTGCCTCAAGGATCGCCACACCCGCAGTGTTGGGCAGGCGGCGAAACAGCGTTTCCATGTCTGGCAATTGCCCTTTGTCCAGCTCCTGCAAAAAGGCCTGCACGGCCTGCTGGATACCCGTCTGCAACGCCGGAGCCAGAGTGCCCCACGCGGCCGAGAGGTTAACTTGGGTCGTGGGCGACAGTCGCTCGGTGTCGAGCACCAGGCCTGCGCCCCATTGTTTGAGGCGCTCCATCCACGTGGGGGCATCTTTGATCAACAGCCAGCCTGCGTTGGTGAAGGCGGCGAACTGCACAGCCAGTTCGGTTTGCGCACTCAAGGGCGCGGCGTAGAACATCGGGCGGGACATGGCGGGGTTGAGCTTGAGCCAGGCCAGCACTGAATCGACTGCCTTGTCACTGCGGCATATGTCTTTCAGGCAGGCGTATTCGGTGAGCAAGGCGTGGTCGACTTGCTCGGCGTCTTCGATGTCGTAATACCAGATCGCCCGGTGCAGACGGTTTTTGATCAACAGGTTGATGCGGTCCTGAGTGATCTTTTCCAGTTCTTCGTTGAGCGGCTGCAACACCGCCCGTTGCTGCTTGAGAAAGGCGTCCATGCGCGGGCGATCAATCAGGTCGTTGATGCCGCGCTGGCCGAATTTGGCACCGTAGAGTGCGTCTTTGGTGGGTTTGTCCATCTGGCGATAGAGTCCCCACAGCGTCTGACGATGCCGGGCGATGAACGCGGGGCTGGTGCCGACGAAGCGTTGCTCAAGGTAATACTGTTGAAGCGTGTACACCCGAACTTCATGGCCTGCGTACATATGCGGCGGCTCGGCGCTTGGAGGGAGTGCTTTGAGGCGAGCCTGCAGCTCGGCAGGTAAATCGGGGTCTTCAAGGCGCGGAGCAGGGTGTTGGCTACTGTCTTCGCTCATCACCTCCCGCAACGTCTGGCGAGTCTGGCTGCGTTCCGGCTCTTGCAGGCGTTCAATGTCGTCCAGCAACGCCTTGAGCGCAGGGCTGGCTTTGGCCCGTTTACCCAGGTCCTCTTCGGTGATCTGGGTCAGGGATTCGATATAGCAGCCCAGCAAATAATCGCGCTCCACTGTGCCATTCTGGCTCTGCGCCCAGTTGGCGATCTGCTCCACGACCTGATCCTGATGCTGGGCCAGATCACGCATCACGCCGACGTCATCACGTACGGCGAGAAACAGAAAATCATGCTTGTGCTCAGCGGTGACCTGGCTGGTGAATTCTTCGAGGATGGTCTGCCGGTACAGCGGCGCGTGTTCCCAGGCGTAGGGGATCTCGGGGCTTGTATCGCCCGGTTTGTCCGCCCAACTGGCACTGGTTTCGGCCAGCCAGACGGCCATGTGCCGATCATCGAACAAATCCACGCCTTTGCCGTACTGGACGTTTTCGAAGCTCACCCGCTGCATGAAATACTCGCGCTCGGCCGCGACTTTCATCACCTGAGCGCATTTGAACGCCGTCCACTGCACCTCGGAAAAGGCTACGTGCAGCGTGGCCGAGCGGGAAAACAGCAGCGCCGGATCAGTCTCGATGACGGCAGCGCGACGATTGGCAGTCACTTCGCTGCCCTTGAACAGCAGGGCCACCACCGAACCGTCCTGCGTCTTGTACTCGTGCAGCAAACCCGTCGAACTGTCGATGACGTACAAAAAACCATCTCGAATCAGACGAAACCCCAACGGCCGGGACTCCAGCGTATAAGGCATGCTCAGCTCACGGGACGGATCGAGGTCTTCGACCCGGCCATAGCGCACCGGCAGCAGTTGCAGGGTCTGCATCATCAGCGGGCACATACCCGCTGCGTCGAGGGGGTCATCGCGTTGTGCTTTGGCGACGAGGTTGGCCATGTGCCCGCGCGGGGTCATGAAAGATTGGGTCATTGCAGGCTCCTTGCCGAACTGGGCGGACGGCCCGTGGCGAAGGCGCAAGGTTGGCCGATGAACACCGCCCGCTCAATGCAGGGAAGGGGGTTTGGGAAAGGTCCTACGAGAATTGTCTAAGCCGGTCCTACGGGGGCGGCGGGTTTAGCCATCGATCAACCGCAACTCCCACAAACACGGGCCGATATGGCACACTCCGCCCCTTGAACCCGAAGTGTTTGCCCCGTTTTATTCGCACCGTGGGTTTTCTACGCATTTATATTGGTACGTCGGTCCCAGAATGAGGGTTCAGCGCACCGCCGAGCAGGTCGATACCTGCATTGATCAATAAGAGAGGAACGACCGTGCACAACGTCGTCATCAGCGGCACAGGCCTGTACACCCCGGCCGACAGCATTTCCAACGAAGAGCTGGTGCAGTCTTTCAACACTTACGTTGCTCAATTCAACAGCGAAAACGCCGCCGCCATCGAGCGCGGTGAGGTGCAGGCGCTGACCGAGTCCAATGCTGCGTTTATCGAGAAAGCCTCCGGCATCAAAAGCCGTTTTGTCATGGACAAGGCCGGCATCCTCGACCCGCAACGCATGAAGCCACGCTTGCCGGAGCGCTCCAACGACGAGCGGTCGATCCTTTGCCAGATGGGCGTTGCTGCCGCCGAGCAGGCGTTGCAGCGTGCAGGCAAGACGGCAGCCGATGTCGACGGGGTGATCGTGGCCTGCTCCAACCTGCAACGGGCTTACCCGGCGATTTCCATCGAGATTCAGGCTGCGCTAGGCATTCAGGGTTTTGGCTACGACATGAACGTGGCCTGCTCGTCAGCGACCTTCGGCATTCAGGCGGCCAGCAACAGCATTCAACTGGGCCAGGCCCGCGCCTTGCTGGTGATCAGCCCGGAAATCTGCACCGGCCACCTGAACTTCCGCGACCGCGACAGCCATTTCATCTTTGGTGATGCAGCCACTGCGGTGCTGGTGGAGCGTGCTGATCTGGCTACTTCGCCATATCAGTTCGATATCGTCAGCAGCAAATTGCTGACCAGTTTCTCAAATAACATTCGCAATAACTTCGGTTTCCTCAATCGTGCATCGGACGAAGGCGAGGGCTCGGCGGACAAGCTGTTCGTGCAGGAAGGCCGCAAGGTGTTCCGCGAAGTGTGCCCGATGGTCGCCGATCTGGTTGGCGCACACCTTGAGGAAAACAGCCTGAACGTCAGCGATGTGCAGCGCTTCTGGCTGCATCAGGCCAACCTGAGCATGAATCACCTGATCGTCAAAAAGCTGCTGGGCCGCGATGCCACGGTGGAAGAGGCCCCGGTGATTCTTGATACCTACGCCAACACCAGTTCGGCGGGTTCGGTGATTGCCCTGCACAAATACCAGGACGATCTGCCAAAGGGCGCGCTGGGCGTGTTGAGCTCCTTTGGTGCCGGTTATTCCATTGGCAGCGTGATTTTGCGCAAGCGTTGAATCCAACTGTAGGAGCTGCCGAAGGCTGCGAAAGCAATTTGCCTGACACACCGCTTTCGCAGCCTACGGCAGCTCTTACAGGGTGTTTCTGCATCCGGGTAATACCCCGCTATGTCACATCTCGCTGTCGGATAAATACCGTGAATGGCTCCTTTGTCATTCACGGTACATCCGATGTCCACTACAGATACCCCTGACGCTACCTCTCCCTTTGGCACTGACCACGCCAACCTCGAATTCCTCAAGACCAAGCTTCCGTCCTGGTACCTCGACGCGCCAAAATCGTTGCGCCTGGCGTTGCACCAGAGTCAGCTCAAAAGCCAGCTCTCCCGCCAGATCGTGGAGCCCATACGCAGCCGGTTGATCCCGATTGAAGCGTTTGCCACGCCCTTGTTGACCCAGGCACTGTTTGATCGCTTCAAGCTGCGTCTGGACGTGACCGCCAACCAGTTGGTGACCATGCACCACGATGACTATCTGTTGCTGCGCCTGCGCACGCCGCTCAAGCAAACCCTGTTACAAGCCGCACTGCAGAATTTTGAAGCGGGCGAAACGTTCAATTCGGGCTCGGCTCTGCTGCCTGCAGACGGGTTGCACACCCAGTTGATCTGGGGACCTGAGTTCCGCGACTGGATCCCGCGCTTTCGTTTTCGTTACAGCGGTGTGCTGGATATCAAACCGGAGCAGTTCGCCGACATGGCCCGTACTCTGGACCTGGGTGGCCAGTATCAGAAGCACCTGGACTCTGTATTCAAACCCGCGACGCCAGCAGGTCAAGCCAAAGTCCAGGCCGCGCGGAACGTTGCCACAGCCTTCATGAACAGTGAGCGTGACGCAATCGAGGTGCTGGCGCATATCGCCCGGATGAAAAACGACATCAGCGCCGATGTCTACGCGCTGTTGCTGGAGCTGGTCCAGCCCAATGTCAGCCCGCGCTGGCATGGGGCGCCGGTGCGGCCTCGGCAGTTGCACATGCTCGACACCAAAGCGTTTCCAGGCTGCAGCCTGTCAGGGGCGCTGCTCATCGAGCCAAACCTTGCGGGTGATGATCTGCCATGCGTGGTGTACCTGCCGGGCGACCCGATCACGCCGATAAAGGAATATGAATCGTTCACCGCCTTCACCGATGAGTTGCGCGACCGGTTGGCCAGCCGCCGCTATCAGCATTACTTCCAGCGCTTTGTCAGCCTGGAGCGCAGTCAGTTGTTTTTCACCAAGCTCAACGAGCGCCTGAACATACGCCCGGCGCCCCATACCGAGCGTATTTTTCCGCTTTATATCTATGACACCGACGCTGAGCTGTATCTGGAAAAGCGCCCTATCGACAAGCGGGTATTCGAGTTCCTGTACGACCAAATGCTGACCAAGACCTATCAGGATTCCCGGCTGATTGCCGTGCCCACCCGCGACGAGGATCGCAAGAATCGGCTCAAGCGCTGGCAGGCGTTCGAGTCGGCGGGGATGGATGTGCTGATGGTGGCGGGGTTCTTCATGCCGGTGCTGGGGGCGGTCATGGCGGTGGTGGCGGCCGGGCAGTTGTTGCACGAAGCGTTCGTCGCGGTGGAGGACTGGACTCACGGGGAAACCGAGGAGGCGCTCAACCATGTGTTCGCCATTGGTGAAAACCTTGCGGCCATGGCGGTGCTGGGCGCAGCGGTGCATGCGGCTCCGAAAGTGCTGCCGTCACCGTTTATCGAAAGTCTCAGCCCGGTCAAGTTGCGCAATGGCCTGACCCGCTTATGGAAGCCTGATCTGGCGTGCTTCGAACAGAAAGTCGCGTTGCCGTCCTGGGTTCCGGCCGATGTGCAGGGACGTATCACGGTGGACGGCAAAACCTGGCTGCCCCTGGACGGCAAGCTGTATCGCATCGAGCTTGATCCTGCCCTGAACAAATGGCGGGTCAAACACCCCTCTGACCCCGAACTGCACTCACCGCTTCTGGAGCACAACGGCGTGGGAGCATGGCGTTATGAAGGGGAAAATCCCATGGCCTGGGATGAGGTCAAAGCCTTCAAACGCCTTGGGCCTGTACAGCAACAATTCACCGAACTGGCCGCGCAACGGATGCTGCGCATCACCGGCGCTGACGATGCGCTGTTGCGTCAGGTGCATGTAGAAAAACTGCCCGCGCCGGCGCTGCTCAGCGATAGCGCACAACGTTTTGCCATCGAACGGCAGATAGAGGAATTCACCAGTCTCATGGGCCGCAACGAGCTGGATCAGCTGGATGTGGCGCGCATCGAACCCTTCCTGAGCTTACTGGCCTCAAACCCGCGCTGGCCGCAGAACCGGGCTCTGAGCCTTACGGATGCCGAGGGTGCGGTGGTGGCGCGCTGGAACGTTTCGCCCGCAACCAGCTCCATCACCCAAGTGAATTATGCGCGAGGCAGCATGACCGCCTTGCTTGAGTCTGTGCTGACCAGTCTGGACGAGCAGCAGATCGAAACGCTGTTGGGCAAGCCGGTCGTAGGCAAGCCCAGGCAGGTTGCTCAGTTGGCCGGTGTGCTGTCGGAGATGGCCGACACCGCCAAAGGCCCGCTGCTGGAAGCACTTTACGCGCTGGAAAATGGCTCGCAGCTGCCGCTGATCAAGATGATCCGCCGGGATTTTCCCGGCCTGCCGGACACGGTCGCCGTAGAGTTGCTCAAGACTGCCAATTTGGCCCAGCGCAACCGGATGCTGGCGACCCGGCGTGTCCCGCTGGGGATAGCCGAGCAAGCCCGGGAATATCAGCAACAGCTGCGTCTGAACCGCGCCAACGAGGGCTTTTACCTGAAGGTCACCGATAACCCCGACACCTTCAAGGCGGGCTTTGGCCTGCTGTCGAGTTTGCCGGGCTGGCCCGCTGACCTTGCCATCGACGTGCGCGAAGGTGATTTGAAAGGTGATTTACTTGAAGCAGTGGGCGATAGGCAGAGCGCGATGCTTCATCAGATTGTGGTGAAGAGCGAGGGTGGATATCAGGCATTCGACAGTCATGGCAATCCACTCGGCGCAGTTAATCAGCCGTTCTTCGGTGCACTGATGCAAACATTGCCAGATGCCGAACGACGGGCCATGGGGATGTCATCTCAGTCCACGGAATCCGGGCTGCGCATGTTGCTGGGTGATCTTGCCGTCACTCGCCGTAACAAGGTGGCGCAGATCCTGGGCATGCAGCCGATCAAGCCGGGCTTCAAGTGGCCGCAGCGTCTGGCCGACGGCCGCGTGGGTTATCCCCTGAGCGGTCGCCTGAATCGGCTGTTCAACCGGCTGCGTGCCGGTGCGTCCGACTACTCCCCGGAATTCGCCATCAAAGGCCTGTATCCGGGTTTCATCGATGGCGAGGTGCAGGCCATGCTCAGCCAGTTGAGGGCTGAGCACACCGGCCCTGCGTGGGCCTTTAATACTTTTGCCAAAGAGCGGCTCAAGGCACTGGCCAGGGAATATAAAACCCTGGAGAACAGCCTGGACGACTGGCTGGAGGATGAGTCGGATAGCCAGGAGGCGGACCTGTGGGAAAGTAATTTCGAGGCCAAGGCAGAGGCGGCCCTGCGGATCAAACTCTGCTGGAAACGACTGGGCATGCGCCGTTATGACGATGCGGGGGCGTTTCTGGGGTATGAGCTGGATTTGAGTGACCTGTGTATCGAGCGGCTGCCTGCGCTGGCTGTCAGCTTTGATCACGTCGGCGTGCTGCGCGCTCAGCGATTGGAGTTGACGGCTGCAAGTGCGGATCAGCTCCTTGTGCAGTTCAACAATCTGCGGCGCCTTGAACTGGATGACAACCGGTTGTCTTCTATCCCCGCTGCGCTGGGGTATTGCACGAAGCTGGAGCGCTTGTCGCTCTGCGATAATCCGCTGGCGCTGGACCCGTTGTCTGCGCAACACCTGAACAACCTTGTAGCTCTCAGGGTGCTGAGCCTGGATCATTGCCCCATCGGCCCGTTACTGGACATCAGCACCTTCAATCAACTCAGGGTATTGGACGCACGCAACACGGGTATCGAGGGCATTCCCGGTGGCTTGTGGAGCCGTCCACATCTGCGGATTGCCGATCTGCGCAACAACCAGATTGCCGGCCTCTCTGATATGGCTCTGGAAAATCTCAGCCGCGCCATTGTGCGGGTCCAACTGCATGACAACCCGCTGGATGACGCTACCCTGCTGCGCGCCGAGCATTTTCTCGATGACATCGCCAGAGCGCGAATCGGCATCAACGATGTTCGGCCGCATGCCGCTCCGGCCGCGGATGTGGGGGAGGTGTGGATGATGCAAATGAATGAGCAAAACCACCACGCCAGGCGCGCGCGCTGGGATGACTTGGCGGCTGAGCCTAATGCCGCCGATTTTTTTCAGGTGTTGAACGACCTGACCCAAAGCTCGGATTTTGCCAATCATCGGCAGACGCTGAGGGCGCGGGTCTGGGCGGTGCTGGATGCCATCGCTGATAACCAGGCGTTGCGTGAAGAGTTGTATGCCCTGGCGGCGCATCCGCAGACCTGTGGCGATGGGGTGGCGCTGGTGTTCAGCGATCTGGAGCTGCATGTGCGTGTCTTCAATATTCTGGCCATGCCGGAAAGCGCCGGGCATTCCATAGAAATGTTCAAACTGGTCAGAGGTATGGTGCGCCTGGACGAGGTGGAAAAAATTGCCCTGGAAAATATCCATGTCCGCGAACTGCTAGGGGAGACCGTGGACCATGTTGAGGTGCGCATGGCCTATCGAATAGGCTTGGCGAAGCGGCTGAAATTGCCGGAACAGATTCAGAGCATGGTGTTCAGCGCCCTGGCACGGGTATCGAAAACCATGCTGGCGGACGCCGAAAGACGTGTGCTCGCGCTGGAGGCCAAAACCGGTTTCTGGCAGAGCCTGGTGGCCCGGGAATTCTGGACGCATTTTCTCGAAACCCGGTTTTTCGAAGACTTCTCAGTGATCAACTCGCCGTTTCATGAGCGCCTCGATGCATTGCTGACGGCCGATAAAGCCAGGCTCACCGATGGCGAGTATCTGGAGCAGATTGCAGTGATCCAGAAAGCCCGGGAAGCCGCCGCCCAGGCCCACGCCATGAGGCTGACGCAAGAAATCGCTTTGCAAACCGCCCGCGTGGAATCACCGGCTGGCGATATTTCGGATTGATGTGCGCCTGAAAAACACCTGAGCTCACGAGCATCGCAATGCTGCGATGGCGGTCTGCCTGACACACCGCCATCGCTGGTCTCGGGCGACTCGTGCCCTCTTATCAAAAAATAACTATTTGAATTGCAGCGCTCCTACAGGTCGTGACGGCAAAAACAAAAAAGCCCGACATTGACCTGGCGAAACGGATGATGGGGATCCGCCAGGTCGATGTCGGGCTTCGCAGCCACAAGCTTCAAGCTTCAAGCTTCAAGCCAGCGTGCCTCTAACTTGACGCTTGTGGCTTGGAGCTTGCCGCGGCTTCCTTAGAATTTAGCTTCAACGTCCAGTTGCAAGGTGTTGGCATCAGCATCGCGCTGGCTGGCAACGGCGTAGTCAGCCTTGGTCAGGAAGTAAGTGGCGCCGACCGAGAAGTTCTTGTCGATTTCGTAACCGACCTTGATCTTGTGGCCGCGCGAACCGGTGGTGCCGTTGGCGAAGTCAGAGTCGGTGAAGGCGCCAACCACTGCGTTACGCTGAGTATCGCGGTAGTTGTAGTCCAGACCGAAACCAAACACCTTGGTCTTCACACCGGCCAACCAGGCAGTGTCCTGGTCGTCGGTGCTGTCGTTGTTGACGACGTACTGACCGTACAGCGCCAGTGGCAGGCCCAGGCCGCTGATATCAAGCTGACCGAAACCTTCGTACAGACGGAACTGGTTGGTGGTGTTGCCGTTGACGCGCAGGGCAGCACTGTCCTTGTCATTGTCGAAGGCGTAGACGCTACCGCCGACGGTCAATTTCAGGTTATCGGTGGGTGCGAATTTCGCGCCCAACTGGCCGGCGGTCATGCTCAGGTCGTGACGGAACTGGGTGCCTTCGCCGTCGATGTTGTCTTTGAGGGTGTAGTAACCGGCGCTACCGAACAGTTCGGATTTGCCGCCCAGCGGGATGCTGTAAGTGGTGGCCAGACCTTCTGGGTTAATGTCGCCGTCCCAGATCACGTCGCCCATGCTGACCCAAGGCTGGTTCATCTTGCCGCCGATCACGTGCAGGTTTTTCACTGCAGTCGGGGCGTAGTCGATGTAGCCCAGGTCCAGCCACAGGTCTTTCTTGACGAAGTAGCCGTCCAGATCCTGGTTGGTGGAGCGTGCGTCGCTGCTGCCGCCGGTGGCGATGCGGATGCCGGTGCTCACCTGCGGGTTGATTTCGGTGTAGGCACCCAGACGTGCGCGGATACGCTGGCGGTCTTTGTCCTGGCTGTTGGTCTGGCCATCGATGTTGATGGTTTCCTGACGAACGCGCACGTCACCTTTGAACTGAGTCTTGGCTGCCCAGGCGATCTTCTTCTCGAACTCGCTCTGGGTGGTCGATTTGGTGTTCTGCACGTCTGCCAGTGCTTGTTTCTGGGCTGCCTGGTCTTTGGCCAGTTCGGTTTGCAGTTCAGCGTACTGAGCGGCATTGATCGAGCCGTTGGCTTTGAGCATGTCCAGCAGTTTTGCGTCGACTGCGGCGTTGGCCGGAACGCTCATGGCCAGAACCAGACCACCACACAGGGCGGCAGCAGTACGTGTAGAAACAGGACGCATAGTGAACTCCATATCAGGGTTTTAGGATGACGGCAGGCCATCCTTAAAATCCGCCCCACAGGCAGGGCGCTTTGAGGGTTAGTACCCTCGGTTCTAAAAACTGGCGCCAGTATCGCTGGGGGTTATTTCAGAAAAGTGGCAGTGCAATGGCACGTCGATGACAATGCAACTTTCGCCAAGAAGTGCGGTCCAGAGCCTCGCGCTCGTTTCGGGAGAATGCTTGTGGGATCGGCTTCAGCCGGGAAAGGGCCATTGCAGTCGACACACCTCTCGCGGATGTCCGACCGATTCCGCGCTGAAGGCGGTCTCACTGAATGGGCGCGATAACTGTGTATGTCACCTGGTGAAGTCCAACTCATTACCGTTGGGATTTCACTGAGATGACCACGGAATCAACGATGGATCTGACGATCAGTTTCTACGATAACTACCCGAACCAGGATCTGCTGCTGCAACACCTGGAAAGCTGGTTCACCCGATATACCTCGCAGACTGCTTCGCTGCAGATGGCGTTATACCAAAGCCAGATTAAAAGTCTGGCCGCCCAGCGGGCCTTTGCCTCGGCGATTAAACCGCTCAAGTCCATTTATGACTTTGCCCGGCCATTGTTGAATGACCAGCTGCGCACCCAGTTCGCCCTGGATGTCGACTGTCGGCATCTCTTTCTGGAGGACATTACTGCTACCCAGCCGTCTATCCAGGCTGATGTGCAACCCATTCTTCTGGCCGCCTTGCGCAACTTTACAGCCGACAGGAAGTTTCATCCCGCGTCGGCTTTGTATTACCGAACAGCGGCTTTTCCACCCGAGCGTAATGGCTTGATCATCGGGAAACTTGAAGAGGTCTGCGGGACAAAAATAGCCTGTTCGACCGGCTTTGTTGATATCACCCCAACTGCGTTTGCGCACATGTGCCGATCGCTGGATCTGGGTGGCAAGTACCTGGCGCATGTGAAAAGTGTGCTCAAAAACAAATCGGTGGTTGAACAGGCTTTCATTCTCAAGGAGCGCTGTCGCTTTGAAGTGCTAAGCCATATCGCGCGGATGAAAGACGATATCAGCGAAGAGGCTTATAGAGTCCTGCTGGAAGTCGCGAAGCCCGATGGGCGTGCTGTCTGGCGAGGTGGCCCGGTGCGGTACTGTTCTGCCGCACTGTTTGAGACAAGCGACGATTGGGGCATTGCGTTGCATGGCGTGATATTGATCGAATCCCACTTGGCCAAGCCTCAGGCCGACGTTGGAGCCGATAATGACGATGGTCCGTTGGTGGTCTATATGCCCGGGGAACCACGGCATCCGATCAAAGAATATGCTTCAGTCGGTGCATTTCTTGACGATCTGCGAGTGAACCTGAACGACGCCAACTATCGCGGCTACTTTACGCGTTTTGTCGATGCAAAAGACTATCCTGAATTCCTGGAAAAGTTACACAGGGCGTTCAACCCCAATGGCAACTTTGATCCTGGGGCGGATCTATCGCTGTGCCGGTCGCTCTGGAATGATCACCCGTTTAAACATTTTTATGCCCAGGCGTTCGCCAAGCTGATTGTCGACGCCAAAACTATTGCGGTGCCGGTGGAGTCCGCAGGCTATTTGTCGGCGGCTGAATTCATTCCGCCGCTCAGGACGCTTGCCCATTACGCCTTTGATCTTGCCGACGTTTTCCTGCCTGCTTCTGAAGTGCGTGACCTTGTAAAAGATGTCTTTATTGCCGCTGAGGACTGGGTTGATGGCGATAACGAAAAAGCCTTGAGTCAACTCTACGAGATCGGCAAAGACATTCTGCTGGCGCTGGCTCCGAAATTAGCCAGGGAATATGAAAGACTGGAAAAAATCTACGAGGACGGCAAGCAGGTGGTGGAAACTCTCGTGGATGCACTGAAGGCTATGGAGGGTAGTCACAACGGTGCGCAACCCCTGGTATCGGATGATGGGATCGACGACCTTCAACCGCTTGGCAACCACGCCAGGCCGTCAGCGTTCGTCGAGGGCCTTGTTCGGGTCAAGTCTGAAGACGGCAGCACTCGCTTATGGAAGCCGGATCTCGAGTTTTTCCAGCAGCCGGACGCTTTGCCCGGCGGGGCTTCTGTCGATGACCGCAGCCTGTTCAAGGTAAAAGGCAAAACCTGGCTGTCGATGGGCGGCCATTACTATCAGATTGCTTTTGATTCGCTGTTCAATAAGTGGCGGATGGTCACTCCAGATAGCCGAGAGAAATACTCGCCGATTCTGGAGACTAACGGTGCTGGCGCCTGGCGGGTGGAAGGTGAGGACCCCATGGGCTGGGATGCCTATAAGGCATTCCGCCGTTTGCATGGCGATTGCGTGTCGTTTACGGACTCAACGATCCAACAGATCCTGCGGATAACCCAGGTAGACGAGGCGCTGCTACGCCAGATCCACATGGACAAGCTGGTGCCCCCAGCGTTGTTGATTGATTGCGCCCAGCGTTTTTTCATCGATAAGTCAGTCACTGATTTCATTGACCTCATGCAAAAGATAGGCGCTGCTGACCACAGCGGCCTTTCGGATGCCGGTGTTGGTCCGTCCATTGAGCCCTTTCTGGACTTCATCGTGACGATGCCAGGCTGGCCGGAACAACGCGCGCTGCGCAGGGTGGACGCTCAAGGGCGTGTACTGAGCAGGCACGCGAACGGACAAAACGCCACGCGCAACGTCGATGTGATGTACACCCCGGGAAATATGCAGACACTTCTGGATGCCTTACTAGGTGGCTTGCAGCCGGTTGAAGTCGAATCGCTTCTGGTCAATGTTCAGTCAACACCAAGCATCGGGCAGCAGTTGGCATTGCGTATTGCAGCTCAAGCCCGCGGTCGGCGCAGACGCCTTTTTGATCTGTTCTATGCCGATTACTATCGTTCCGACGACCCGTTGATCAAGCTGCTACAGCGCGACTTTCCGAGCCTGCCGTTCAGTGTCGCCAGGGAAGTCATCAGTTTCGCCGACAGCGTGGAGTTACAGCGCATGAGTAGCGCGGCGCGTATTCCGTTGCGCCTGGCCGAGCATGCCCGCGATTACCTGCAGCAGTTGCGCATAAACCGCGCGCTGGAATGTTTCTATCTGCACATGGAGAGCCCTGACAGCGACATAGTCAGTCTGGATTTGATCAGCTCATTGGCTCAATGGCCGCGACACTTGGTGATTGAAGTGCGTAAAAACACATTCAATGGCGAGCCAATCTGCCGCATCGGCAGTACCAGGGCTTCGCTGGCGGATGGGAATGTGGACGTGGTGGTGGTGCAGACGGGTAACAGCTACCAGACCTACAACAGAAACGGGGAAGCCACCAGGTTTGGAAACTCGCGGCTGCGCACGACTTTATCCAACACCTTATCGAGTCAGACGCAACTGACCCACGATGTGCATCAGCTGGAGAACATGCTGGGTGATCTGGCAACTTCGCAACGCTCGCGGGTAAAGAAGGCCCTGGGCATTCAGCAGATCAAACCGCGGATGATCTGGCCCGACCGTTTGGCTGACGGACGGGTGGGCTATCCATTGAGCGGCCGCTTGCGCGGGTTGTTCGACAGGTTCAGAACCAACGCACCGGTCTTCTCCCCGGAACTGGCGGTCAAGGTGTTATATCCCCAGTTCACCGTTCGCCAGATAACAAGCTTCCTGCAAGCCTTGGCTGAGGCCTGTACTGGAAGCGCTCAGGAAAAAAAAGCCGAGGTCAGAGCTCGCTTGAACGAGTTGACCGCAGAGTACTCAACGTTGGAACACACCCTCGATAGCTGGGTGGCGCAGGCCCGGTATACGCAAACCGAGCCGCTGGCTGGTGTCAGAGGCGATGCTCGGGAAGCAGCCCGGATACGCATCCTGGCTTGCTGGCGTCGACAGTCCGAGGCGTTGATTGATCCGAACGATCCGGACTCAGCGTACCAGTTGAATCTGGTCAATCTGGACATCGGCGCATTGCCCCCGATCCTGGCGAATTTCGATCATGTCCAGGCCCTGAGGCTGGAAAACATTGCCCTGACCGCTGAAGGGGCGCATGCGTTTGTCAGACAATTCCCCGAGTTGCGCAGGTTGTCCTTGAGTAACAACCGGATCGAATCTGTGCCGGAGATTCTGGATAGCTTGACCCGCCTGCGAACCCTGACGCTGAGTCGCAACCCGATCCTTGTAGATACGCAAGGGATGCAGTGCTTGCAGCGTATGAGTTCTCTGAAAATCCTGCTGCTGGAGGGCTCGGGCGTCAATATTGCTGCGCTCCTGGATGTCAGCCGATGGCCCGCGCTGATGGAGATCCGCCTCAGGGACTGCGGACTCACCGTCATACCGTCAGGACTGGGTATGCGTGAGTCGTTAAGACACGTCGACCTGCGTCATAACCAGATCATGGATATTGATGAACAGACGTTACATTCCATTGCCGGGCGTACCACGCTCTATCTGCGTCTGCATCAGAACCCGCTCAATGCCGAGACGATTGCCAGGGCAGCAACCCTCTTTGACGAAGCGGCACTGATGCGCATGGGGATAGGCACTATCCTGGCCGATAACTGGGCACGGAGCACCGCCCAGTGGTTGTCTGAAACCGGTGACGAGCAGCAGCACCAGCGCTGGGACGCCTTGCAACGTGAGCCGGGTGCGCAGGCGTTTGTGCTGCTGATCAATGACCTGCTGCTGACCGCTGACTACCGGGACAACCGCCTCCTGTTGACCGAGCGCCTGTGGCGAATGATCGATGCAATGGCCGGATCCGAGGCGTTGCAGCAAGAACTGTTCGCCCTGGCGGCGCATCCGGAAACCTGCGGCGACGGCACCATGATCACTTTCAATATGCTGGACATCCGGGTGCAGGTTTTCCAGCTGGAATCGCTGCCGGGAGGCAAAACCCCGGTGGGCATGTTCAAGCTGATGCGCGGCCTGGAGCGTCTGGATGAGCTGGAGCGAATTGCACTGCAAGACTTCAATGCCCGGGTCGTCACTCAACCTCGCCTGGATCAGGTTGAGGTCAGGCTTGTCTATCCCACTCGCCTGCGCGAAGAGCTGGCGTTGCCGGGCCAGTCTGAAGGGATGTTGTTCGAAGGCATTTCCGGTGTGGATCAGAGCATGCTCGATAACGCCAAGGCCCGGGTGCTGGCGAGGGAAAGCACGCCTGAATTTCTTCAGTCGTTGATTGCCCGAAAGGACTGGATGATCTTCCTGGAGGATCACTTTCAAGAGGACTTCGACAAGGTCCGGCTGCCTTTTCATGAGCGTCAGGACTTGCTCGACGCGCAGCACGAGACCATGGCCGACGATGACTACCTGAGCAGCGTCAATGCGGTTTTCCAGGCGCTTAAACGGGCTGTCGACAGTAAGGCGCTGCAACTGACCACTGATATTGCCCTGATGGCCTCGGAACCGGCCTGACGTCGTAGCGCACGCACTGATCGTGAACAATTCTCGCCAATGGGGGATACTCGGCGCACCTGAGCCGCCTTTGAGAATTGCGCATGCCTGTACAGACCCTCGACAGCCTGAGCACGATCGCGTCCTCGCAGTGGGACGCGCTCTTGCCCGGCAATCAGCCTTTCGTGCGTCACGCCTTTCTCAGTGCCCTGGAGGACAGCGGTAGCCTGGGGCCGCGTTCTGGCTGGAAGGCCGAACATGTGCTCAATTATCGAGAGGGTCAACTGGTCGCGGCGATGCCTGCCTATCGCAAGTGGCATTCCTACGGCGAGTACGTGTTCGATCACAGCTGGGCGGACGCCTGTCGTCGGGCCGGCATCGCGTATTACCCCAAGCTGTTGGGGGCAGTGCCGTTCAGCCCGGTGAGCGGGCCGCGCATTCTGTCGGCGTCGCCAGAGGCCGGAATTGAGTTGCTCAACAGCTTGCCGGGTTATCTGGAGGCTGAAGGGCTGTCCAGCGCGCACGTGAACTTCACTGATCCGCTGGCTGATGCGTTTCTCGATGAGCAACCGGGCTGGTTGCAGCGCTATGGCTGCCAGTTTCATTGGCAGAACCGTGGCTATCGGGATTTCCAGGATTTCCTCGACGCATTGAGTTCGCGCAAACGCAAACAGATGCGCAAAGAGCGTGAACAGGTGGCGGGGCAGGGCATTGAATTTGACTGGCTGGAAGGTCATCAGCTGAGCGAGTTGCTGTGGGACTTCGTCTACGCCTGTTATTCCAATACCTACGAGGTACGCGGGCAGTCGCCGTACCTGACCCGGGAGTTTTTCAGCCTGCTGGCCGAGCGCATGCCCGAAGCGATTCGCGTGGTGATTGCGCGGCAGGGTTCACGCCCCGTGGCGATGGCGTTCAGCCTGTTGGGCGGCGACAGTTTCTATGGTCGCTACTGGGGCTGCCTGGCCGAGTTCGATCGGCTGCACTTCGAGACCTGTTTCTATCAGGGCATGGATTACGCCATCGCCCATGGCTACAAACGCTTCGATGCGGGAGCGCAGGGTGAACACAAGCTCATTCGTGGCTTCGAACCGGTGATCACCCATTCATGGCATTACTTGACACACCCGGGCCTCAAGGATGCGGTGAGTGATTTTCTGGATCAGGAACGCGTTGGCATCCTGGCCTACGCCGAAGATGCCCGCGGGGCGTTGCCGTATCGGCAGGTTTGAGACTATGTCGCAGGCCCTGTAGGCGCTGCCGAAGGCTGCGAAAAGCAGTGTGTCAGATAGACCGCCTTCGCAGCTCTCGTAACCTCAGTCAGCTCTCATCAAATACGAAACAACTGCTTGAATTGAAATGCTTTTCTGTGGGAGCGAGCTTGCTCGCGAAAAGGCCGGTACATCGGATATATTTCTGGAGGCCGGAACATTGCCTTCGCGAGCAAGCTCGCTCCCACAGGTCCTGTGTTTGCTATGCGACAGCGCGTCGTGGCAGACAGGGGACCTCCTATCGTTCCCCCTCCGGTCGCTCCCACAGGCCTTGTTACAGCAGTGGGATCGGTGTCAATCAATCCCCACAAACCCACCCGTCTGGTGCTGCCACAACCTGGCATACAACCCTCCATGGGCCAGCAGTTCGGCGTGGGTGCCGGTTTCGGCGATCTTGCCGTGTTCCAGCACCACCAGCCGATCCATCCGGGCGATGGTGGACAGGCGGTGGGCGATGGCGATCACGGTTTTGCCTTGCATGAGGGTTTCCAGGCTTTCCTGGATGGCCGCTTCAACTTCCGAATCCAGCGCCGAGGTGGCCTCGTCCATGATCAGAATCGGCGCGTCCTTGAGCAATACCCGCGCAATCGCGATGCGCTGGCGCTGACCACCGGACAGTTTCACCCCGCGCTCACCCACCTGCGCTTCAAAGCCCGTGCGGCCTTCGGCGTCGGACAGCAGCGGGATGAATTCATCGGCCCGCGCCTTGCGCACCGCTTCCCAGAGCTGGTCGTCGGTGGCGTCCGGTTTGCCGTAAAGCAGGTTGTCCCGGATCGAGCGGTGCAGCAGCGACGTGTCCTGAGTGATCATGCCTATCTGTTCTCGCAGGCTTTCCTGTGACACGTGGGAAATGTCCTGACCGTCGATCAGAATGCGCCCGTCCTGCACGTCATACATGCGCAACAGCAAATTGACCAAAGTCGATTTGCCCGCACCCGACGGGCCGATCAAACCAATCTTTTCTCCCGGTTTGATGTCCAGGTTCAGGCCGTGAATGATCCCGTTGCCATTGCCGTAGTGGAAATCCACACCGTCGAATTTCACGCCACCATGCTGCACCTCAAGGCGCGGTGCCGGATCACGGTCGGTGACGCTGACCGGTTGGGAAATACTCGCCAGGCCGTCCTGCACCATGCCGATGTTTTCGAAGATGCCGTTGACCACCCACATGATCCAGCCGGACATGTTGACGATGCGAATCGCCAGGCCCGTCGCCAGGGCGATGGCGCCTACGGAAATCAGCGACTCCGTCCACAGCCACAGCGCCAGGCCCGTGGTGGTCACGATCAGAATGCCGTTCATGCTGGTGATCACCGTGTCCATCGCCGTGACGACGCGACCGGCCAATTGGCTTTTCTCGGTCTGTTCGGTGATTGCTTCGCGGGCATACTGCTGCTCGAAATTGGTGTGAGCAAACAGCTTCAGCGTCGTGATGTTGGTGTAGCCATCGACGATACGGCCCATGAGTTTGGAGCGCGCATCGGAAGACACCACCGAGCGTTCCTTGACCCGTGGCACGAAGTAGCACAGCGCCGCGATGTAGGCGGCGATCCACGTCAGCAGCGGGATCATCAGGCGCCAGTCGGCCTCGGCGAATAGCACCAGGGCGCTGATGGCGTAGATCAGCACATGCCACAGGGCGTCCACGGCCTGAACGGCGGAATCGCGCAACGAGTTGCCGGTCTGCATGATGCGCTGGGCGATGCGACCGGCGAAGTCGTTCTGGAAGAAACGCACGCTCTGCTTGAGCACGTAACTGTGGTTCTGCCAGCGGATCATGCTGGTCATGCCGGGGCTGATGGTCTGGTGCACCAGCAGGTCATGCAGGCCGACGAAAACAGGCCGCAGCACCAGCGCAACCACCGCCATCCAGATAAACTCGGTGGCGTGGATGCTGAAGAAATCTTTATCGGGCGTGCCTTGGGCCAGGTCGATGATGCGGCTCAGGTAGCTGAACAGCGCTACTTCGATCAACGCCCCGATCAGGCCCACCACCAGCAGTGCGGCAAAGGTCGGCCACACCTGACGCAGGTAGTAGATGTAGAAGGCCAGGACAGTATTGGGAGGAGCATCGGTGGGAGCGTCACGGAAAATGTCGATCAGCTTTTCAAAACGGCGATAGAGCATTGGCGATGATGCCGCGGGTTAGGCGGGCTCTCCTTACTGAGCGGGTAGACTTCTGATCCGACCCGCATGAAACCTGCATTGCTGCAAAAGATTTCATGGGGTCTCGTCACTTATCGCACAGAAGTCTAGTCGACGCGTTTGGCGGACTTGATGTAAATCGGATCCAGCGGGACGTTCTGCATGCCCTGCTTATTGCCCGCCTGGGCGTTGACGATCTGATCGACCACGTCCATGCCTTTGACCACTTTGCCGAACACGGCGTAGCCGAAGTCACGGGTGCCGTGGTCGAGCATGGCGTTGTCGTTGGTGTTGATGAAGAACTGGCTGGTGGCTGAATTCACCTGGGAGGTGCGGGCCATGGCAACGGTACCGCGCACGTTGTGCAGGCCGTTTTCAGCTTCGTTCTTGATCGGGTCTTTGGTGGGCTTCTGCTGCATCTGCGCCGTGAAACCGCCGCCCTGGGCCATGAAACCAGGGATTACCCGGTGGAAAATCGTGTTGTTGTAAAAGTTGCTGTCGACGTAACCCAGGAAGTTCTGGGTGCTGATCGGCGCCTTGGTGTCTTCGAGCTGGATCTCGATCGCGCCGAAGCTGGTGTCCAGCACGACATGAGTCTGCTTGGCGGGGGTTGCAGCCATGAGGTTGGCGGCAAACAGCACGGAGCAGGTGGCGATGGCGATTTTTTTCAGCATGGTTCAGTTGATCCTGAAGTGAGGGGGTTCGACTGCGATCATTGTGCGAGTGCAGGCGGCAAGGTAATCACGTTTGGCTTTTCTTGCCCAGCCTTCAGCCGATCGCGCCGGCGCTGGCGGGGGTTGAGACCTCTGTGGCCTGGATGAATTGCAGCACAACCCGGTTGAATTCGTCGGGTTGATCCAGCGGTGTCGCGTGGCGGGAATCCTCGATGACCACCAGCCTGGCATTGGGAATCAGCTTCACGTAGGCCTCTTTGTCGGCCACCGGGCGGTAATCCCGGTCGGCGCTGACGATCAGCGTCGGGCAGGCGATGCGCCCCAGTTTGTGCTGCACGCCCCAGCCCACGATGGCATCGAAACTGGCCAGATAAGCACGCTTGTCGTTCTCGGCCCAGCGGCTGGCCATCTTGCGCCGCAGCTCGGCCTGTTCGGCTTTGGGGAACAGATTCTGGCCCAGCGCCTTGCCCAGGGTTTGCATGCTCAGCAGCCGGGCCAGCGCCCAGCGCTTGGCGTACTGCCAGACATCGTTGGCACTCTGGACTTTCACTTGCGGTGCGCTGTTGACGATGCACAGGCTTTTTAGCAACTGCGGCTGATCCACCGCCAGCTGGAAGCCGATCATGCCGCCCATGGACAGACCGACCAGATGCACCGGGCCCAGGTGCAGATGCTCGATCAAGGCTTCGACGTCGCCGGTAAACCCGCGAATGCTGTAGCGCTCGCGGGGTTTGTCGGAACGCCCATGGCCCCGGATGTCCATGACGATCACCCGGTAATGCGCGGCAAAGGCCGGAATCTGGTATTCCCAGTCGCGGCAGCTGGAACCCAGGCCGTGCAGCAGCAACAGAGGCGGGCCCTGGCCATACTCTTCGTAGTGCAGTGAGCAACCGTCATGTTCGAAATGGGCCACGGACGACTCCTTGTCTGGCGAGTGGATTGAGGCTAGCAGGTTCGGGCGATCACGCTCAGGCCTGTTGCGGCGCGGCAAATGCGGCCGTCAGCGGTGCGGTATCAAAGGTGCGGATCAGCTCGATGAGGATCTGTGTCGCCGGGCCCAGGGGTTTATCTTTGCTGGAGTAAAGATAGAAGGTCGGGTTGCGACTGCCACCTTTATCCAGCGGCAACGCCTTGAGCACGCCTTCGCGCAGCTCGCGCTCGATCATGTGACGCGGCAGCCAGGCAAAGCCCAGGCCGCTGCTGACGAAGGTGGCGGCGGTCGCCAGGCTGCCCACGGTCCAGCGTTGCTCAGCACCGAGCCAGCCCACGTCACGGGGCTGCTGACGGCCGGAATCGCGGATCACCACTTGCAGCTGGCTTTCCAGGTCCTGGAAATTCAGCTCGCGATGCAGTTGATGTAGGGCGTGCTCCGGGTGCGCGACGGCAACAAATTCCACGCTGCTCATTTCCGTGCCCAGATACCCTGGGATGCTGAAACCGCTGATGGCCAGGTCGGCGACGCCTTCGAGCAACACTTCCTCGACGCCGGACAGCACCTCTTCACGCAAACGCACGCGACAGCCTCGGCTCTGCGGCATGAATGCGGTCAGGGCGCGCACCAGACGCGCGTTGGGGTAGGCAGCGTCCACTACCAGTCGCACTTCGGCTTCCCAGCCCTGCTCCATGTGATGGGCCAGGTCTTCCAGCTGGCTGGCCTGTTTGACCAGTTGCCGGGAGCGACGCAACAAAACGCCGCCCGCTTCGGTCAGCACCGCCTTGCGTCCGTCGATGCGCAGCAGGGGCACACCGAGTTGATCCTGCATGCGCGCCACGGTGTAGCTCACCGATGATTGCGAGCGGTGCAGCACTTCCGCTGCCTGGGCGAAGCCGCCATGGTCGACCACGGCCTGCAAGGTTCGCCATTGATCAAGGGTGACGCGGGGGGCTTTCATGTGTCGCTCCTCTTTTGCTGCACTTTGTCCTAATCTGCCAATCCCTCTCTGGAGACTGCCAATGAACAGATTCTGTTATGTGGTGCTGGCGCTGCTGCCGATGACGGCCTGGGCTTACCCCATCGAAGTGGAAAAGCACTACGAAGGCGTCGAAGTCGATTACACCGCCCACGATACGTTTTACGACACCGGCTCGATCACCGTGAACAACTACGGCAGCGTCGATGCCAAGTGCAGCGTGGTGTTCCGCAATGGCCCCGAAGCGCCGCGTAACCGCCGTATCACCGTCGCCGCGAAGAAAAGCGCGGACGTCTCAGCCAAATTCAACCGCAGCATCATCAAACTGCGCATCAGTCTGACCTGCAAGCCTGAATGATGCTGGCATGGGTGTGCTGCGATTTATATCCGCAACACATCCCCCTGTAGGAGCGACCGGGGTGGCGCTCCACCTTGTTCGCGAGGCGTATGTGCAGCCGATAGATAAACGTGGCTAATAAGCTACCTCGCGAACACGTTCGCTCCTACAGGGTGATGGTGTAACCAGAGTAGGGCGACGGCACCGATAAAACAATTTATTAGATATATTGAAGCAGGTTTTTACGCTTTTTAATCGATTCGACCCTGCTTAAGCTTCACTCCATCGAAACACATTATTCGTTGGAGGCCACAGCCCATGTCCCGCGTACTGATCATTGAAAGCAGCGCTCGTCAGCAAGATTCGGTTTCCCGCCAGTTGACTCAACAATTCGTTGGCCAGTGGCAAGCTGCCCACCCTGCGGACCAGATCACCGTTCGTGACCTGGGCAAAGACCCGGTCCCGCATCTGGACTCGACCCTGCTGGGCGGCTGGATGAAACCTGACGCACAGCGCAGCGCTACCGAGCAGGCCGCGCTGGATCGTTCCAACCTGTTGACCGACGAATTGGTGGCCGCCGACGTACTGGTGCTGGCGGCGCCGATGTACAACTTTGCGATCCCCAGCACCCTCAAAGCCTGGCTGGACCATGTGCTGCGTGCTGGCGTGACTTTCAAATATGGCGAAACCGGCCCTCAAGGCCTGCTGGTCGGCAAGCGCGCCTTTGTCCTGACCGCTCGCGGCGGCATCTATGCCGGTAGCGCCCTGGACCATCAGGAACCCTATCTGCGTCAGGTGCTGGGTTTTGTCGGCATCCACGATGTCACGTTCATCCATGCCGAAGGCCTGAACATGGGTGGCGACTTCGTTGAGAAAGGCATCAACCAGGCCGTTGCCAAACTGGCTCAGGTCGCCTGACCGCGCACGCTATTGATTCACTTGCTGTAAGCGAACTTCCCTTGGCACCTCCCGCTCCTGGGTGCATGGCCCGATAGGCCCCGTTATGGGTGGCCATCGGGCTTTTTTCTGGGCGCCTTTTTTCTGGGTATTTAACGCAATGGCGTTTCCTGTTCTCGTCAGTTTGACTAGACTCGGGTGCAAGCTGAATCGATTAATCCGATTTAGCGACTGTCGCGAATCCAATAATTCCAATAAGGACTGCCCCCATGAAACCTCTTGCCTGGCTTTTCGGCCTCAGCGCCATTGCCGTCGCTTCACAGGCTGCCGCTTGGGACTACGTGCTGCTCGACACCGACAAGCCCGCCCAGAATCAGCAAATCACCAGTGCGCAACTTGGCGTCAAGACCAACAAACCGTTCAGCGTCACGATGCGAACCTTGCATGGCGGGCGGCAGGAAGGCGTGAGCGTGATTGATATCGACAACGGCACGATGAAGCTCTCGGTGGTGCCCACCCGCGGCATGAACGTGCTGCAGGCCTCGGTTGGCGATGTGCGCATGGGCTGGGATTCGCCGGTCAAAGACATCGTCAACCCGGCCTTTATCGAACTCAACGGCCGCGGCGGCCTGGGCTGGCTTGAAGGCTTCAACGAACTGGTGACCCGCTGCGGTTACGAGTGGGTCGGGCATCCGGGCATGGACAACGGCGAACTGCTGACCCTGCATGGCCGCGCGGCTAATATTCCGGCCAGCAAAGTCACGCTGCATATCGACGAAACCCCGCCTTACGCGATTCGTCTCAAAGGCGAACTCAAGGAACAGGCGTTCAAGAAGGTGGACTTCTCGGTGCAGACCGAACTGGTCACGGATCCAGGCAGCACACGCTTCACCCTCAACGACACGTTGACCAACAACGGCGATTACCCGAAGGAATATCAGGCGCTGTACCACAGCAACTTCAGCACGCCATTCCTGGAGCAGGGCGCACGCTTCGCCGCGCCGGTGAAGCAGGTCTCTCCGTTCAACGAAAAAGCCAAGGCTGATCTGGCTGATTGGCAAACCTATCGCGGGCCGACCCCGGACTACGACGAAACCGTCTACAACGTCGTGCCTTACGGCGATGCCAAGGGCGATACCCTCACGGTGCTGCATAACAAGGCCGGCAATCTGGGTGTGTCATTGGGCTTCAACACCCAGCAACTGCCCGTGTTCTCCCTGTGGAAAAACACTGACACCAAAGGCCAGGGTTACGTCACCGGCCTAGAGCCTGGCACCAGCTTCTCGTACAACCGTCGCTATCAGCGCCCGCTGAACCTGGTCCCGACCATCGAGCCGAAACAGCAGCGCCAGTTCCAGATCAGCTACAGCCTGCTGGCCGACAAAGCGGCGGTTGATGGTGCGTTGGGCAAGGTCAAAGACATCCAGGCAGGGCGTGAGACTGAAGTGCGTAAAGAGCCGTTGGTTGATTTGAGTAAGGAGTAAGTTCTGCCTGACGTAGCGGATGTTTACTTGTATGAGAGAGAAGGCCTGTAGAAATCTGCAAAGCAGACTTGCTTTTGGCTTTTCCTGCCACGATTTCACAGACACCGCCGAATCGAGCGTCGGGAGGCTGAGTGGAGGTGCCGTGGTGTGGGTCGCTCGGCATGGATGCCGAGCGAGCGCCGCTGGGCCAGGGATGGCCCTTCGGCGCGTGCCCACACCACGGTGCCGGAGCGAAGGAACCCCTGGGAACCAGGGGCCGTACGTCAGCGAAAATGGTTTTCCCCCCTTTTGCCGAAACAAAAGGGGGTCGACCGTCAGGGCGAAACCGCACTAAGCAGCGCCAAAATGCTGTTGTCGTTACTCGATTCAAGGCGTGGCGCTTTGATCGTCGGCGCTGCATACATGTACGAGCAATGCGAAGCCGCGATAACGATCTGTCTGACACACCGCTATCGCGGCCTCGCGTTGCTCGTGCGCTCCTACAGAAAAAGGTGTTTGCCGCACCTTGTGGACACAGCCAACATCAACCCGCTAAGGTCGCCGCCTTCAATAGGGGGCATTCATGGGTTATCTACTTTTCGTCACGCTGATCCAGGCGTTTTCCTTCAGCCTGATCGGCGTATTCCTGGCCGGGCACGTCGATAGCTACTTCGCCGTGTTGATCCGAGTGGTACTGGCCGGGCTGGTGTTCATCCCGCTGACGCAATGGCGCCGCGTCGAGCCGAGCTTCATGCGCGGAATGCTGGTGATTGGCGCGCTGCAATTCGGCATCACCTATGTGTGCCTCTACCTGAGCTTCCGGGTGCTGACCGTGCCCGAAGTGCTGCTCTTCACCATCCTCACGCCACTGCACGTGACGCTGATCGAAGATGCACTCAACCGCCGCTTCAACCCATGGGCATTGCTGGCTGCACTGGTTGCGGTGCTGGGCGCGGGGGTGATCCGCTGGGACGGTATCGACGGCAACTTCCTGGGCGGCTTCCTGCTGCTGCAGGTTGCCAACTTCACCTACGCTGCCGGGCAAGTCCTGTACAAGCATCTGGTCGCCCGCTACCCCAGCGATTTGCCCCATTACCGGCGCTTCGGCTACTTCTACCTCGGCGCCCTGATCATCGCCTTGCCCGCGTTCCTGATGTTCGGCAACGCCCAGCGCCTGCCGGATGCCGCCGATCAATGGGCGGTTCTGCTATTCCTCGGCCTGTGCTCGACTGCACTGGGCATGTACTGGTGGAATAAAGGTGCATGCCTGGTCAGCGGCGGCACATTGGCTGTGTTCAACGTGCTGCATGTGCCTGTCGGTTTACTGATCAATCTGCTGATCTGGAATCAGGACGAGCCACTGGGGCGTCTGGCGTTTGGTGGAGTGTTGATTCTGGTGTCGCTGTGGGTCAGTCGGTTGGGGGTGGTGCGCAAGGGGGCCTTGGCCTGAGCTGAGCTGTGCGTTGCGAATGACTCAACGGTAAGTTACATTAAGTGAAACCTACTGTTGAGTCTCGAGCATGGTTAGGCCCTCTGATTCCCCTCAGCCGATGCGCCGATTGATCCAGCAGCTGACAAAGCTGGCGAGTCCAGAACGGTATTTGTTCACCCCCGAGGATCTGCGAGCACTGGTCCCCGATTTATCCGACGGCGCTTACAAAACCTTGTTGAGCCGCGCGGCTGCCGAAGGGCATCTCATTCGGCTCTGTCGTGGGCTCTACCTGTTTGAGCCAGCAAAACCGGATTCCGGACGGGTTTTGTTCCACGCCGCAGCTCGCCTGCGTGCCAGTCAACTCAATTACATCAGTCTGGAAACTGCCTTGAGCGATCTCGGGGTTATCTCGCAGATTCCGATCAATTGGATCACGCTTATGTCCTCGGGCCGCAGCAGCATTATTTCCTGCGGCAAGTGGGGCACTATCGAATTTGTGCATACACGACAATCACCTCAGGCTCTCATTGGCAATATTCGATACGACGCCGCCTGCCGGCTATGGCGAGCATCCGCGGGGCAGGCATTACGCGACATGAAAGCGGCGAAAAGAAATATGGATTTGATCGATTGGAGTACTGCCAATGAGCTTGTTTGACGAATTGGTCAGCGAAGCGCTTAGCAATAGACAGGACTTGGCGCCACTGCGTGTGGTTGTGGAGAAGGAGCTTTTGCACCACGACATCATGCTGGCTCTCAGCTCCGCCGGGATGCTCGCTCGATTGACCTTCATTGGTGGCACCTGTCTGCGGGCCTGCTACGGCTCCAATCGTTTGAGTGAAGATCTGGATTTCACTGGCGGGGCCGACTTCAATCGGCAGATATTTGCCGAGCTGGCTCAGGTATTGATTGAGCGGCTGGAGTCCAAATATGGGCTCGAAGTGCAAATCAGCGAACCGGTTCGAGAGGAGGGCAACGTCGATACCTGGAAGCTCAAGATCCAGACCCGGCCTGGACGCAAGGACTTGCCCGCGCAACGCATCAACATTGATGTCTGTTCAATCCCCAGCTATCAGCCGCAGCCGATGCTGTTGCTTAACCCCTACGGCGTGGACATGGGCACCAGCGGATTGATCCTGCAGGCCGAGACTCGCGAAGAGATATACGCCGACAAGATCGTGGCGTTTGCTCTGCGTCCCAATCGCATCAAGAACCGTGATCTCTGGGACATGGTCTGGTTGCGCCAGCAGGGCGTCACGCCTGCGCTTGATCTGGTCGGCAATAAGCTTCGTGATCATCACTGTGAGGTAGCAGCTTTTCTGAACCTCTTTAAACACCGCTTGGATATTCTGGTTAACGATGCTGGAGTGGCGGCTGATTTCCGCAAGGAAATGAACCGGTTTCTACCTGCTGACCTGGTTTCCCAAACGGTGAATGATCCGGCTTTCTGGACCTTCCTCGTCACGCATGTCCGTAGCCTGTATGCCCCCGTCGAACAGGCCTTGATGGGTGATACATCCGGCACCAGCTTCAAGATGTGAACGCAATTTGTAGGAGCTGCCGAAGGCTGCGAAAGCATTCTTCCTGACACACCGTTTTCGCAGCCTGCGGCAGCTCCTACAGGGTGATCAATTACGTTTTCGCCAACCCCACCCGCATATCCGCCCCACTTGGTTGTTGATACAGGCTCAAGCCAAACTCCGGCAGCACCGCCAGCAGGTAATCGAAAATATCGCCCTGAATGCGCTCGTAGTCGGCCCAAGCGATGGTTCGGGTGAAGCAGTAGATTTCCAGGGGTACGCCCTGGGAGGTGGTTTCCAGTTGGCGGACCATGCAGGTCATGTCGGGGTGAATGTCGGGATGGCTTTTCAGGTAGGCCAGGGCATAGGCGCGAAAGGTGCCGATGTTAGTCATGCGGCGGCGGTTGGCTGACAGGGCGGCAACATTGCCCTGAGCCTCGTTCCACGCCAGCAACTCAGCCTGTTTGCGGCCGATGTAGTCCGTAAGCAGGTGAACCTGACTCAGTTGCAGCTCTTCGTCGTCGCGCACAAAACGCACGCCGCTGGCATCGATGCACAGGCTGCGCTTGATACGTCGACCGCCGGATTGCTGCATGCCCCGCCAGTTCTTGAAGGACTCGGACATCAAGCGCCAGGTCGGGATGGACACGATGGTTTTGTCGAAATTCTGCACCTTGACCGTGTGCAGGGTGATGTCCACCACGTCGCCATCCGCGCCGACCTGAGGCATTTCGATCCAGTCGCCGACGCGCAGCATGTCATTGCTGGTCAGTTGCACACTGGCGACAAACGACAGCAGGGTGTCTTTGTAGACCAACAGAATGACCGCCGACATTGCACCCAGACCGGAGAGCAGCAGCAATGGGGAGCGGTCGATCAGGGTCGCGACGATGATGATCGCGGCAAAGATATACAGAATCATCTTTGCCAGCTGCACATAACCCTTGATCGAGCGGGTGCGGGCGTGAGTCGTGCGGGCGTAGATGTCCAGTAACGCGTTGAGCAGCGCGCCCAGCGCCAGGGTCAGGAACGTGATGGTGAACGCCAAGGCGATGTTGCCGATGATGTTCTTGGCTGTGTCACTCAAATCCGGGACCAGATTCAAGCCGAACTGGATCACCAGCGAGGGCACGATTTGCGCCAGGCGATTGAAGACCTTGTTATGAAGCAGGTCATTGAGCCAGTGCAGCGTCGGCTGTCGACCCAGCATCTTCATCGCGTAGAGGATCAGGAAGCGCGCCAGCCGCCCTGCAGCCAGTGCGACCACCAGCAGCAACATCAGCCCTAGGCTGGCGTGTAAAACGGGGTGTTGATCAAGAACTGCCCAGAGGTCCTGGACGCGAAGCCATAACGATTGAATATCCATAGGGTGTGGGTAAATCCTCAAGAAAAAGCGCGCTAATTAGAGCATTCATGACCTCCTCAGAGGGAGCCATTGGAAAATTGCGTAACAAAATCGGCCGTTGGTGGTAAAGAAACTCGGTTCTGGCGCCCGAAACCGTTACGCTATGCGCCGTATTTTTGTTTTTCGTCGAGGTAACACCCGTGTTTTCCGAATTCGCCCTGCACGAACGCCTGCTTAAAGCTGTGGCCGAGCTTAAATTTGTCGAGCCTACGCCTGTGCAAGCAGCGGCCATTCCTCTGGCCATTGAAGGGCGTGACCTGCGGGTGACGGCGCAAACCGGTAGCGGCAAGACTGCTGCATTTGTATTACCGATCCTCAATCGCCTCATGGGCCCGGCCAAGGTTCGCGTCGACATTCGTGCCGTGATCCTGCTGCCAACCCGTGAGCTGGCGCAACAGACGCTCAAGGAAGTGGAGCGCTTCTCGCAGTTCACCTTCATCAAGTCCGGCCTGATCACCGGCGGTGAAGACTTCAAGGTTCAGGCCGCCATGTTGCGCAAGGTGCCGGATATTCTGATCGGTACGCCTGGGCGTCTGCTGGAGCAATTGAACGCTGGCAACCTTGACCTCAAGAACGTGGAAGTGCTGGTCCTCGACGAAGCCGACCGCATGCTGGACATGGGTTTCTCTGAAGACGTCGAGCGCCTCGCCAACGAATGCTCCAATCGCCAGCAAACTCTTTTGTTCTCGGCAACGACCGGTGGTGCGGGCCTGCGTGAAATGATCAGCAAGGTGCTGAACGATCCGCAGCACTTGCAGGTGAACAGCGTCAGTGAGCTGGCTTCCGGCACGCGTCAGCAGATCATCACCGCTGATCACAACAGCCACAAAGAGCAGATCGTGCACTGGTTGCTGGCCAATGAGACGTATCAGAAGGCAATCATCTTCACCAACACCAAGGCGCTGGCTGACCGCTTGTACGGTCGCCTGGTGGCCCTGGATTACAAAGCGTTCGTGCTGCACGGCGACAAAGATCAAAAGGACCGCAAGGCCGCTATTGATCGCTTGAAGCAGGGCGGTACCAAGATCCTCGTGGCCACTGACGTGGCTGCCCGTGGCCTGGACGTTGAAGGCCTGGATCTGGTGATCAACTTTGACATGCCGCGCAGTGGCGATGACTACGTGCACCGCATTGGCCGTACCGGTCGTGCGGGCGGCGAAGGCCTGGCGATCTCGCTGATCTGCCATGGCGACTGGAACCTGATGTCCAGCGTCGAGCGTTACCTGAAGCAAAGCTTTGAGCGTCGCACCATCAAGGAAGTCAAAGGCAGCTACGGCGGGCCGAAGAAGGTCAAGGCTTCAGGCAAAGCGGTCGGTGTGAAGAAGAAAAAGACCGACGCCAAAGGTGACAAGAAGAAGACCGGCGCCAAGGCCCCGACCAAACGCAAAATCACCAACCGCCCGAAGACCGACGCCCTGTCGCTGGTCAGCAAAGACGGCATGGCCCCGCTGAAAAAGCGCAAGACCGAAACGCCAGCGGCTGAGTAAGCCAGGACACCGAGACGTGGGACCGGCCGGGCGGCGTTCCGCTTTAGCCGGGAAGAGGCCAGAGCATTCTCTGGATATGTTGCGTCAGGAATGCAGCCTTCCCGGCTAAAGCGGAACGCCGCCCGGCCGGTCCCACGTCTGCTAGGCTTCACTCCGTTTTTTTCTCCGCCGTCCCCAATTCTTTGATCCGCTCATCAATCAGCTGACACTTGTCAGGGACTTCTGCCGCTTCGGTTTTCAGGTCCATCTTCTGCAATTCGTCGTTGATCTCTTTGGCCTTGGCCGGATTTTGCTCGGTCAGCTTCTGGACTTCCTGTGCCAGTTGCTCGCGTTTGGCCGTGGCTTCTTCTGGCGTGCACGCCGCCCAGGCGGGCAGGGCGGTGAGCAGCGTCAATGCGGTGGTCAGACTCAACAGGGTTTTCATACATGCCTCTATATCCATGATGGGCTTGTGGGATTGAGGCGAAAATCCTGCCAAAAGTTCAGCGCTACCGCCCGGAGGCTGTTGCTGAACGGCTGCTGCCCGGGCGTGTCAGAGGTTCAGTAGCAAGCCTGATGGCGGGACGTCACAGGTCATTCACCCATGCTGGTTGGAGGTAATAAAAATGGATAAGCCTTATGACTGGGACCTTGTCGAGCGACTGCTGCATGAAGTGCAGAACAGCGCTGACGACACATTCAAACCCCGCAAGTACGCCGAAGAGCACGCTGCCGCCATGGCCGCTGATGGCGAGGCGGTGGGGAATCTGGACCATTTGAAAGCGATTGCCGCGGAGTACGAAGCGCTACTGCTCAATCGTGGCTTCATTCAGCCGCGCCCTGAAGACGAGGGCGGCAATGGCGAGAACTTTATTCTGTCTCCCCGAGGCGCGCAGTTGCTGGCCTTGATTGACAGCAGCATCCCAGGCAACGACCACCCGCGTGAGGTGCTCGATGACCAGCAAGATGCCCTGGATCCTGCAACATTCGAAGAAGTCGCTAGCAAGGTCCAGATCGCCTGATTAAGGTGGTGCGGCTCTCTGCAGGTTGAACTTGGACCTGCGGGAAACCCTGGACCTGTGGGAGCGAATTTATTCGCGAAGAGGCCGGTACATTCGATACATCTCTATCGTCTGAACTAACGCATTCGCGAATGAATTCGCTCCCACAGTTAAACGGGCCTCGCCACGAATTTTGCTGTACACCCGCGACGGTAGCACCCAACGAATGGGCTCCAACCCTTAGCCCGCCGTCGCAGCCTTCAAGCAACTCAAGTCGGTGAAGTCCTTGCGTGTATCAGCGATTTTCGTCAACAGGCGCTGACGCTGATCCGGCGTGCTCTGCGCCATCAGGTCTACCACCAGCGAGATGGCGGCCTGCTCGGTGCGTTCATACGCGGCGCGGTATTGCGGGGTCCAGAAGGTTTCGCGGTCTTGCAGCAGCTTGGCAATCTTGCCTGGGAACTCAGGCGACTGGCGTTCCTGCACTGTGGCGACAAACAGCGTCTGCCAGCGCGCCCGATTATCCAGCCACGCCCGGTTCTGCTCGCCCAGCGAGGTTGACCATTCCTGAATCCGCTGCTGCTGCGCCGGACTCAGCTTGCCCATCCAGGGCGTCAGGCGTTTCTCCATGCGTTCGGCACGCTCGCTGATCTGCGTGTTCAGCGGTTCCTTCAGAAACTCGTTTTCGCGCTTGCGCTGATCCTTGGCGAAGGCAGCCTGCATTTCCTGCACTTGTTTGTCATCGAGCTGCACCAGCAACTCCACCGCCGAGGGCGTGATCTGCCGGGAGATCTGTGCGATGGCCTGTTTGGCTTCTTCGGTCCGTGCCTGCAACCCGTCCGCCTTGACCTGATTGGTTTGCACCATCTGCTGCATACGATCCAGCCAGGTCAGGTAACCCGGGAGCTGCGTGCTGCAATGCCAGGTCAGATGATCTTTGAGGCGGGTGTTGAACCAGTCTTTCTGGGAGGTGTTCATGTCCAGATAGTCGCTCAGCGACCAAGGGATGATGATGTCCAGATTGCGATAGGCCAACCCGATTCGGCTGCAACCGGACACAACCAGCAGGGCCATCAACAGCGAAATGAAGGCTTTTAACGGGGTACGCATGACCACTCCTGGATTGACCTGCCTGATGTGTAGAGCAGGCCCAAGAGTAGCAGTTCAGTGAATCAGAAAAACGAGCGTACAGCCTTGAGGGTGAACATGCCCTCGCATTGCGGATTGTGCCCGCTGTAGGCCGTGCAATCACTGCCGCTCAGGCTGGAACTGCTGTAGATGAGGTTCATGTCGACCCCCATCCACGGCTTGGACAGGTTCAGCGACCAGTCATTGAAGCCGGTGACCATGCTGCCGTCGGAGATTTGCTGCGGCGTATCGTATTGATGGTTGGCGTATTGCACCCGAACGCCCAACCCCAACTGCTCGATGCCGCCCAGATCGACAATCAGCGTACTGTCGCGGCGCCCGATGTCGTTGCTGAACGCTGCGCCAATGCGGCTGTTGAGGACCCGCAAGCCGGCGTAGAACTCGTGGGTGTCCAGTTGGCTTGTATCCGGGTAGCTGTAACGGATCATGCCCAGCTCGTAGCCGAGGGTCTGGTCGAAGGGTTTTTTGAAACCCATGTAGGAATCGACTTCCAGGCTGCTGTCGGACGTAACACCCACGTTAGGTGACCACTGGCCGATATAGAAACCGCTGTCGTGGGTCAGGTCCAGACCGCCATGAAACGACCCCGCGCCATTCTGCGTGACCAGGCCCTGGGCCATGCTGCGCGTGGGGGAGGTTCCCAACTTCAGGCTGAAGTCGCCCAACTCCCGCTCCATGACCTGGGCAGCAGCTGACTGGCAAATGAGCAAGGCACCCATAGACAGGGCGCAACGGCGAATATTGAGCATGGCGCTCACTCCTTTAAGTTACGGAGGGGGCAGGTTGAAATGGCCAGAGGCCCAACGAAGACACCAAAGAAAAGCGCAGGCAATAAGAAAGCCGCGAGATAGAGCCTCGCAAGCATACCTTTGAAAAACCGGGGGAGTGGACCGTTCGTCGATCCAGCCTGGATCAATTTGCCGCAGTCGCCTGCTTCTGCGGGATAACCAGACCGCGAATCACCACCAGCGCCTGCTCGAATGATGGGTAGCCACTTTTCGCGACATCCAGTTCAGCGTATTGCGCACGATAGCGCTGGGACTGCTCTTGATCGGTCATGCTCAATTGCTGGGACAGCAAGGCGATAGCCAGTGGATGCTTCTGTTTGGCGGCTTTTTCCAGAAGCTCAATGACCCGCGGCTGATCCGATTGCTGGCGGATCAACAGCACCGCCGTGTAAAACTCGGCTTCACCGGACGCGTCATTCACCCCTGCGCGGCGCAGCATCGCTTCGGCCAATTCGTAGTTTTCCCGGTCGGCTTCGCTGATCAACAGCTTGGCCTGCAGCATGTCGTTCTGATACAGCAACTGCTCGGCACGGCATTGACTGCCTTGCTCAAAGCCATCATCAGGAACGTTGTTGCAAGTGTGCGAGGCACAACCGGTCAGACAAATCAGTGCGCCGAACAGCATCCAGTTCTTCATTCGTGCATTCCGCAGGGGGCTGGCTTCAAGACATCATCCTGCCCGTCGGCGCGAGACTTATCAACGGCTGTAGTACCGCAAGGGCAGAGGCGGGCCAGCAGAAGTAGAGTCAGAGTGAAGTGCGAGGAGGGTGCACCGATCAGAATCTGGCGCTTTGGCGCTCGAATTTACAAGCCGTCAAAGCGCATGACGATTCTTTGGAGCGGGGAAGAATTACTTCTTGCCGAGGGTGATTTGCTTGGACGGGCCGAAGGTCTGGCCGCTGACGCCTTTGGCAATCTGCTGAATTTCGCCACCGGACTTGAGGAAAGCAGCAATCTGGGCGTTGATAGAGTCGCTCGTTTCAACGGCTGGAGCTGGCTTTGCTTTCGAGTTGGATGCTTTTACGCGCATGGCTGCCATTAACCTATATAAACTTGATACGGCCAGCAATGGTACACGAATCACTTGACAATTGCTTGTCCAATATCCTTCTAAAAACACGTGCATATCAACGTCAGGCCTCGCGAAATAATTATTTTCGCCCGCTAAGCGGTTGTTTTAATTGAAAGATAATTCAGCGTCCGGTTCAGCCGTTAATAATACCCGGGCAAATCTGGCGTCCGGCATCTGACGAGTGGATGACCGATGACGTCCTGAGCTCAGACGGGCAACCATCTGATTTTCCGCGGCTTTTGCCTGGGCGCCGCGAACCTGGCGCGCAGCGGCAACATCCCCCGCAAACTCGGGTAGAATGCCGCCCACGTAATGAGGGTATGTGCACATGGCTTTAATCGGGCGTTACAACAGCTTGCAAGTGGTTAAACACACTAACTTTGGTCTGTATCTGGATGGCGGCGCGGACGGCGAAATATTGCTGCCCAACCGTTATATCCCCAAGGATATTCCCAGCGAAGATGAAGACTGGCTCAACGTCTTCGTTTATCTGGACAGCGAAGACAAGCTGCTGGCCACCACAGAAAAACCCAAGGTTCAGGTCGGTGAGTTCGCCAGCCTGAAAGTGCTTGAGGTCAACAGCATCGGCGTGTTCCTGGACTGGGGCTTGCCCAAGGACCTGCTGCTGCCTTACTCGGAAGAGAAGCGCACCTTGCAGGCTGGCGACTACTGCGTCGTGCATGTCTACCTGGACAAGCACACCCGCCGCATCACCGCGACGGCCCGTCTGGACCGCTACCTGGACAAGACGCCTGCCAGTTACAGCGTCGGCCAGGAAGTTGACCTGCTGGTCGCTGAAGCCACGGATATGGGCTTCAAGGCGATCATCAACAACAAGCACTGGGGCCTGATCCACAAGAATGAAGTCTTCAAGTTCATGCGTGCGGGCAAGCAGGAAAAAGGCTTCATCAAGGAAATTCGCACCGACGGGAACATCAGCCTGAGCCTGCAGCCAGTGGGCGAAGAGGCCGCCAGCAGCCTGAACTCCAAGATCCTGAGCAAGCTGCGGGAAAACAACGGCGTGCTGCCGGTCAGCGACAAGAGCGACCCGCAGGTGATCAGCAACCTGTTCGGCGTCAGCAAAGGCAATTTCAAGAAGGCCATTGGTGCGCTCTACAAGCAGGGCCAGATCGTCATCCACGCCGATCGCATCGAGCTGGTCTGACGCTTCATCGTTAAACGCCCGGTGCAGGGATCGTTTCCGGGCCCGCCGCAGTCCAAAGCGTCAGCGTGTTCATCAGAGCCGCTGTGACCCAGACAAGGATGCCCCGATGAAAAGAACCCTCTGCGCCTACTTCACTGTCCTGTTTACCTTTCTGGTGCTGGACGGCCTCTGGCTCGGCTGGCTCATGGGGCCTACCTATCGAGAATGGCTGGGGCCGCTGATGCTGGAAAAACCAGTGGTTTTCCCGGCCGTGGCGTTCTATCTGCTGTATGCATTCGGGGTGGTGATGCTGGCGGTCAAGTCAGCCCTGCGTCGCGACAGCCTGCGGCATGCCCTTCAGCGCAGCGCATTACTCGGGCTGGTGGCCTATGGCACGTACGACCTGACCAACTGGGCCACGCTGCAGGGCTGGCCTGCGCAATTGGCTGTGATCGACCTGGCATGGGGGACCTTCCTCACGGCGGCTGCCGGGACGATGGGTTATCTGGCAGCGCGGCGGGTGGCTGCCTGAAACGAAGAAGATCCTGTAGGAGCTGCCGAAGGCTGCGAAAGCGAATTGACTGACAGGCCACGTTCGCAGCCTTCGGCAGCTCCTACCATTCGACGCGTCAGGCCTGCAGGAACTGCGTAAACGCCAACCCCGCACCCGTCGGCCGCACGTCCTTCAAAAACGAATCCTTGTCCGCACTCAACTCCAGGCTGACCGTGGATTTGCGCTGGCCTTTGTTGCGGATGGTCAGGCCTTCCATGTGATCGCGCAGGAACACGGTGGTCACTTTCAGGTGCAACAGTTCATCGGTGGCCGGTGTGTGCAGCAGCAGATGCACCCACTCGTATTGGCCGACCGCCAGGCGCGGCACCGGCAAATCGAACCACCAGATATTGCGGTTGGTGTTCAGCACGGCGAAATGCGTGTTGTTACTGCCCAGCACGGCACCGCCCAGTTGCTGGTTTCTGCGAGCGATGGCCTGCTTTTTATCGAGTTTCATAATGTTCCTGCGGATCAATGTATTCAGCGCGCCGAGTCTTGCCCGGCCTCGCCTGATTGCGTTGCGCATTCTCGGGGGTTGGCAGGCAAACTGGAAGGCAAACTTTCATAAACGTCATGCTTTTGTCTCCCGATGCCAGCAGACGAACGGCGAGAAACCGGTCAAAAATATTTGAAACTCTTGGCAAAAAGGACCGGTCAATCATTACGTCGAGGCAATGACCTCTCATTGATTGCGGAGTAATCCCATGAGCAGCACTGGCGATAAAGTTAAAGGCATGGCTAACGAAGCTGTTGGTAACGTCAAGCAAGGTGTTGGCAAGGCAACCGATAACACCAAGCTGCAAGGCGAAGGCAAAGCCCAGGAATTGAAGGGTGAAGCTCAGCAAGCTAAAGGCAATGCCAAAGATGCGATTAAGAAAGGCGTCGACAAGGCGTAATCGAATCACCGCCCGGACTCATCCACCGGGCATGATTCAACATAACGGCCATCTTCGGATGGCCGTTATCATGTGTGGTGTACTGATTTTGAAACCTTTTTATGGCTGACCCAGTCCACTGATTACGTTAAAAAGCGGCGTTTTACGCGTAGATCAGGTGACAGGCACAGTAACCGCTCATCTGAATGTGTAAGCTGCGCCCGTCTATGATGCGAAGGAGACGCCATGATTTTCCCGGAATTGCGCCAACTGCCTCTGGGCAAGGTGATGGTACGTACGGTCAACGAGTTCCTCGATGACGAAATGTCGACTTACGCTTCGGCTCTGGCTTACCAGATGCTGTTTTCCCTCTTTCCGTTTCTGCTGTTCCTGATCGCGCTCATCGGCTTCCTGCACCTGCCGGACTTTTTCTCCTGGCTGCGCCTGCAGTCGGAACTGGTGTTGCCGCCGCAAGCTCTGGAGCAGGTCAATCCGGTGATTGATCAGCTGCAACAGTCCAAGGGCGGATTGCTGTCCATTGGTATCTTCATCGCGTTGTGGACCGCTTCTGCCGGTGTACGCCTGATGATGAGCGCCATGAACGCCGCCTATGACGTGGTGGAAGGTCGGCCGATCTGGAAGCGTTTCCCGCTCTCGGTGCTGTACACCATCGGCATCGCGATGATGATGCTGGCTGTGGCGGCCTTGATGGTGACTGGGCCGCAGGTCATGAACTGGCTGGCATCGCAGATCGGCATGGAAGAATTCATCGTCACCTTGTGGACCGTCTTGCGCTGGCCATTGATCGTGATTCTGCTGATGGTCGCCGTGGCCTTGATCTACTACGTGATGCCGGATGTAAAACAGGAATTCCGCTTCATTACCCCAGGTTCGGTGCTGGCAGTGGTGGTATGGATCATGGCGTCCCTGGGGTTTGGCTATTACGTCAAGACCTTCGCCGACTACAACGCCATGTACGGCAGCATCGGCGCGATCATCGTGCTGTTGCTGTACTTCTATATTTCTGCTGCGGTGTTGCTACTCGGCGCGGAAATGAATGCCGTGGTCGAGCACATGTCTGCCGAAGGCAAGGACAAGGGCGAAAAAGAAGAGGGCGACGGTGCGCTGGAGTCGACTGAAAAGCAGCACGTGTCCGGTCTGGGTCGGGATCACTCCGTACCGTTGCCGGAGAAGACCGGCGAATCCTGATCGCCAGGACCTTGGTGAAACCTGTGGGAGTTATGGCAGGATGACGTTTTTCTTCGATGGATACGCGCTGTCATGATCCGCGACATTCTCAAAATGGGCGATCCACGCTTGCTGCGCATCGCCCCCGCTGTACCCGAATCGATGTTTGGCACCCCAGAACTCAAGACCCTGATCGCCGACATGTTCCAGACCATGGAAAGCGTCGGCGGCGTAGGCTTGGCCGCGCCGCAGATTGGTGTTGATCTGCAACTGGTGATTTTCGGCTTCGAGCGCAGCGAGCGTTACCCTGATGCTGAAGCCGTGCCGCAGACCATTTTGCTCAACCCGCTGATCACGCCTTTGGGCCCGCAGATGGAAGAGGGTTGGGAAGGCTGCCTTTCCGTACCCGGCCTGCGCGGCGCGGTGGACCGGTTCCAGAGCATCCGTTACGAAGGCTTCGATCCTGACGGCCAGCCGATCCAGCGCATCGCCCATGGTTTCCACGCCCGGGTGGTGCAGCACGAATGCGACCACCTGATCGGCCGCCTGTACCCTTCGCGCATCACCGACTTCAGCAAGTTCGGCTTCATGGACGTGATGTTCCCCGACATGGACCCGAATGCGGATGAGTGAGCTGTCGGCTGCGTAGTCTCAATCCGTGGGACCGGCTTTAGCCGGGAAGAGGTCCGTATATTCGCTGCATCTGTTTTGACAGGTATGCAGCCTTCCCGGCCAAAGCCGGTCCCACAGTGAAATCAGCCCGTGACCATCGCCACCAACGCCTTGGCGCGGCTGTAGCGCATCAGTTTTTCTGCCAGGGATTGAGGCAAGTCATCGGCCAGTACAAAACCATAGCGCTCGTAGAATCCGGCCAGATCCGGATCGCAGAACAACCACACAGCGCCTGCCGAATCCTTCAACGCCTGAGCGATCAGCCGCCCGGCGATCCCTTGGCTGCGCCAGTCTGGATCGACGAACAACCCGGTCAGCCAATACCCGCCAGCGACAGGCCTCAGGCACAGTGCGCCGATGATGTCCGGCTGCCGGGCCACCCACATCTGTGAGCCGCTGGATGATCGCATGGGCGAGCGATGGGCCCGATAGAACTTGTCCAGCAATGGCTGGCACACTTCGGGCAACAGGCAGAATTCGATGTCAGGCATGGGCAAGGCAGCAGGGGGAGGAGAGCCGCGCATGATAACGCGGGTGGATCGCTCAATGGGTGTATAACAAAGGTCGGATCCCTCAACGTGGAGCACGCAGCATGAGCAAAGGTATGGATTCAAAGAAAGCCGCCAAGAAAAAACCGGCCAAGACCCTCGACGAAAAACGCGCAGACAAAAAAGCCAAGAAGTCCGACACCGGGCTTTTTGGGCATTGAGACGAGTCGTCTGATGCTGTTCCTGTAGGTGCTGCCGAAGGCTGCGAATGGCGGCGTGTCATTGAGAAGGCTTTCGCAGCCTTCGGCAGCTCCTACAGGTATTGGTAGCGGCCGCAGGAAATGCGTTGAAGTAACGATCAGGTTTAGCGAATGACCCTCACCCAACTCCCCATGTACACCGCCCCCGATCGCGTGCATCAGGCCAGCGAGGCCTGGTTGACGCGCATCTGCCAGTTGCTGGGTACACACCGCGACACTGCGCAGGGCCTGGAACTGCCCGAGCTGTGGTTATCGAAAGAGTTGCTGTTGGCGCAAACCTGCGGTTATCCGCTGATGACCCTGTTGCAGGGCAAAGTGCGACTGGTGGGCCGCCCTGTGTATGAATTGCCCCACAGCGCCGCCGGTAACCATTGCAGCCTGTTGATGGTTCGCGCTGACGACCCACGGACCGAGCTGAAAGATTTCTTCGGCAGTCACGGCCTGATCAACAGCGAAGACTCCAACTCCGGCATGAACCTGTTGCGCCATGCCCTCGCGCCGATGCAGCGTGACGGGCGTTTTTTTGCCGACGTGTCCTTGACCGGCGGCCATCGCCTGAGCCTGCGCGCGCTAAAGGAACTGCGCGGTGATCTGGCGGCCATCGACAGCGTGACGTACGACTACCTGGCCCGAGATGCCAGCGAAGAAGTGGCAGGTCTGCGCATTCTGGCGCGCAGCGCTGCCAGCCCGTGTCTGCCGTTTATCACGTCGGCCAGTCGCGACACAGCACAGGCCGAAGACATTCGGCAGGCAATGAATCAGGCGCTGCTGGAGCTGCCCGAAGTCGCCGAGGTGTTGGCCATCTCCCAGGTAATGCCCGCCAGCGAGAGGGACTACCAGGTGTTGCTCGACTACCGCCAGCAGGCCATCGATCTGGGGTTGCCGACGCTGTTTGCCTGACATTCTTCGCCAGCACAACTAATCTGCCTTTCGCGATGTCGATAACTTCGACTGTGAAAACCAATGCGCGGTTTTTTCTGTAGGAGCTGCCGCAGGCTGCGAAAACGGTTTGACTGACAAAGCGCAATTCGCAGCCTGCGGCAGCTCCTGCAGGGCGCCATCCGTTTACAAAAAACCAGAGGTGACCATGACATCAATCAGAACCCTGCTCGGCTGTTCGCTTCTGGCATTGGGCTTGCTCGGCCAGCCGGTGGCCGCGGCGGACAAAACCGCGCCGATCCATTTCGGTGACATCACCTGGGAAAGCGGTAGCCTGATCACTGAAATCCTGCGCACCATCGTTGAGAAGGGCTACGGCTACCCCACCGATACTTTGCCGGGCAGTACCGTCAGCCTGGAAGCCGCCCTGGCCAAGAACGACATTCAGGTGATCGGTGAAGAATGGGCCGGACGCAGCCCTGCCTGGGTCAAGGCCCAGAGCGAGGGCAAAGTTCACGGGCTGGGCAACATCGTCAAAGGCGCCACCGAAGGTTGGTGGGTGCCGGAATTCGTGATCAAGGGTGACCCGGCCAAAGGCATCAAGCCATTGGCGCCGGACCTCAAGTCAGTCGCCGATCTGCCACGCTATAAAGACGTGTTCAAAGACCCTGAATCGCCACAGCAGGGCCGCTTCCTCAACAGCCCGACCGGCTGGACGTCGGAAATCGTCAACACCCAGAAGCTCAAGGCTTACGGCCTGACCGACAGCTATGTGAACTTCCGCACTGGCTCCGGCGCTGCGCTGGATGCCGAGATCAGCTCTTCGATTCATCGCGGCAAGCCGGTGTTGTTTTACTACTGGTCGCCAACGCCGCTGCTGGGTCGCTTTAAATTGATCAAGCTCGAAGAGCCGCCGTTCGATGCCGAAGCCTGGAAAACCCTGGCCGACGCCAACAACCCGAACCCCAAAGGCACCCGCTCGCTGGAACCACACCTGAGCATTGGTGTGTCTGATCCGTTCCACAAGCAGTACCCGGACCTGGTGGCGTTCTTTGAAAAAGTCGACCTGCCGATTGACCTGCTCAACCAGACCCTGGGCCAGATGAGCGAAAAGCGTCAGGACCCGAAAGTGGTCGCTCAGGCATTCCTCAAGGATCACCCGGAAGTCTGGAAGGCCTGGTTGCCTGCGGATGTGGCCAGCAAGGTCAGCGGCAGTCTGTAATGAGCCAGTTTCAAATGTAGGAGCTGCCGAAGGCTGCGAAAGCGATACACCTGACACATCGGGCTTCGCAGCCTGCGATAACCCCGACAGTCCCCCCCCACAATGCGTGAGTCATAGACACGGCCAAGCCCCTGTTAACTACCCACCGCCTGACCCTGCGCGAGCTGACCCTCGCGGACGGCCCGGCGTTGGCCGCGATTCTGGCCCACCCCGATGTCATGCGTTATTCGGTTCGCGGGGTGATGAGCGCCCACGCAACCCTGGAGTTCATCCAGTGGTGCATCGAGTCCTGCGCTGACTCCGGATGGGGTCCTCGGGCGGTGGTCGATAACGCCAGCGGTAGCCTGATCGGTTTCTGTGGGTTGAACCGCGAGCAGGTGGATGGCGCCGATGAAATCGAACTGGGCTATCGACTGGCCCCCGCATTCTGGGGCCGCGGGCTGGCCACCGAGGCGGTGCGCGCCACGCTGGACCAAGGCTTCGGCGAGCTGGGCCTGGCCTCGGTCATCGCCATCGTCCAGCCTGCCAATGTGGCGTCGGTGCGCGTCATTCAGAAGGTCGGTTTCAGCGGCTTTGTGCACAGTCAATACCATCGTTTGGGTGTACGCATCTATCGAATGACACGGGAGCAATGGAAGGCGGGAGCGTCCCGTTAGCGTCAGTGGATATCAGGTTACGACCCGAGGAGTGATTAAGCCGGGCGCAGCTGCTAGGTTCACTAGGCAGTCATGAATTGAACGGGAGGCAGCATGACGTTGCGCAAGCAAGTCGCTGTTGCGGCTTTGAAACGGATGATGAGGACGCCAATGGCGGCGCTGCTCCTGGGCGCGTCCGCCAGCCTGGCGCCAATGGCTCAAGCGTCCGAAGTAGACGACAGCGCTCTGGCATTCGTCGAGGAGCGGCACCTGGGCGACAGCCTAGGCTGGCTCGGTTACCAGGTCGCGTCCCGTACCGTCACCTTTGGCACGATCGTCAACGCCATTGGCAAAACCCAGGCCCAGACGCTGGTCAAAGACGAGCTGCAACGGCTGCAGCCTCAATTCCAGGCGCAATGGGACCGCAACCTCGCAGCAGCCTACGCACAGGCTTTTACCGCCGATGAGTTGCGGGCGCTCAACAAGGGTGACGACCCGCCCATGCTCGCCAATAAACTGCGGGCCAAGCAGAATGACGTCGGCATGGACATGAAAGCGCGCTCTGCCGATCTGCTGCGGGACTTTGTCACGCAAGCACTGGATAACGCGCAGGCCTCGCTGCCGCACTGATCAATAACTGACTCACTTGAGGTAACTACCATGGATCCGTTCATGCAGGCTGCAATCGACGAAGCACAACTGGGGCTGGAGGAGGGCGGTATTCCCATCGGCTCGGTGATCGTGCACGACGGCAAGATCATTGGCCGAGGGCATAACCGTCGGGTTCAGGAAGGCAGCGCCATCAAGCATGGCGAAATGGATGCCCTGGAAAACGCCGGTCGCCAGCCTGCCAGCGTCTACCGCGACGCGGTGCTCTACACCACACTTTCGCCCTGCTCGATGTGCAGCGGCGCGATCCTGTTGTACGGCATTCGCAAAATCATCGTGGGTGAGAACCAGACCTTCATGGGCGAAGAAGAACTGCTGCGCTCACGCGGGGTGGACGTCGAAGTTATCCACAATGCGACCTGCGTGGACATGATGAAAGGCTTCATCGCCAGCAAGCCCGAGTTGTGGAATGAGGATATTGGTGAGTAGCGGAGCTTAGTCAGAACCGCGTTATCGTTCTTCGCGAGCAAGGTGGAGCGCCACCCCGGTCGCTCCCACAGGTCCGGCGCCGTCCGTGGGAGCGACCGGGGTGGCGCTCCACCTTGCTCGCGAAGGGGTCGGTACATTCAACGCTTATCTATGTTCTCTACTGCCGCTTTCGCGACCAAGGTGGAGCGCCACTCCGGGCGCATAGACAGAGCTCACACAGGCTGAGCCACCCCAAACAACGACACCTGCAACATCCCATCCGCCTCAACCAAACGCACGGGTGCCGTGCCGCCGGGCATCTGGACCTTGATCAGCCCCGGCTCTACCAGCCCGGCGTGCCAGGCGGCGCAGGCCACGGCGCTGGCGCTGGTGCCGGATGAAGCCGTCGGCCCTTCGCCGCGTTCGAACACTCGGGCAATGATCTGATCCGCCGACATCACCCAGGCCCATTGCAGGTTCACCCCGGCCGGGCAAGGTTGTCCGCTGCCTTGTTCGCCCTCGGCAAAGGCGATGCGCGTCAATCCAGCGTTGAGGTCGGCGGCATGCAACTGCTTAAAAGAAGGCAATTGCGCCTCGTCATCGACCAGCGTGACGCAATGTGGATTGCCAATGCGCACAAAGACGCTCTGCGCCCATGCATGGTCGAGTGCTGCCAGCGCGGGCACGTGATGCACCGCGCGGCCATTGAGTTGCGCAGGATTGACCGCAGACGCCAACGCACCCACAGCGTCCAGTCCAAAATCTGCCTTGCCCAGGGTCAGCCAAAACCCGGCTTCGCCTTCAACGGTCATCGGCTCGGCCCGCGTCGTGACGGGTGTGATAGACCCTGGCTTGTCGTGGTGGACCCGCAGCTCAAACCCTGCCTCGGCGCGTGCCAGGCCCATGTCGATCAGGTGTTGAGCAAAGATCGTCAGCCCGTTGCCGCTGCGTTCGGCCAAGGTCCCGTCGGTGTTGACGATCAGCAGATCAAACGGCGCAGCCTCCTGGAAAGGCCCCACCAGCAGTCCATCCGAACGATGGGCCTTGGCCCCCGCCGGTGGCAGGTCGTGCGGCCAACTGCACATCGCCTGCACCGCAGCGCTTGCCCATTGCAGCCTGCTCGCGGCCGCGTCGGCGGAGTTATCGGCAATCGCGATGCCCCTCTCGCGCAGGGCCTGGGGTGTAGTGACGGCGTATAGATTGCCGCGGGCATCGTAAAGCTGGCTCATGGTCGGTCCGGAAAAAGTCTGATCGGCGTCTATTGAGGCCCGGATATCTGCGCGCCAACAAGTTTTTTCATGGCCCGGATGCATTCATGTGGGTTCCACTGCTACTCTCGGCGCATTCGTTTCCATTGATTTGATGGGTGTTTTGGACGGCTTGCGTGGTGATACGGATGTCAGTGCAGTTACGCAACAATGTGAATGTCATGGGCGAAGGCCCCGCAACGCTGATCTTTGCCCATGGTTTTGGCTGTGATCAAAACATGTGGCGGTTCATGGCGCCGTTGTTTGCCGAGCGTTATCGAGTGGTGTTGTTCGATATGGTCGGCAACGGCCAGTCCGAGACTTCCGCCTGGTTCAAGCGCAAATACGACTCCCTGGATGGCTATGCCAATGACCTGCTGGAGGTCGTCAAGGAGTTTGCCGGACCCGGACCTGTCATTCACGTCGGCCATTCGGTCAGCGCCATGATCGGTGCCTTGGCCGACCTCAAGGAACCGGGGCATTTCGCGGCCCACGTGATGATTGGCCCGTCCCCTTGCTACATCAATGACGGCGACTACATCGGCGGCTTCACCCGGCCAGACATCGAATCCCTCCTTGAAGCGCTGGACAGCAATTACCTGGGCTGGTCCGGCAATATGGCCCCGGTCATCATGGGCGCTCCCGAGCAGCCGGAGTTGGGCCAGGAGCTGACCGACAGTTTCTGCCGCGCCGCCCCGGAGATCGCCAAGCAGTTTGCCCGTGTCACGTTCATGTCCGATCACCGTCAGGAAATCCAGCGGCTGACCACTAAAACCCTGATTCTGCAATGCAGCGATGACCTGATCGCACCGGTGCAGGTCGGGGATTTTCTGCACCGCGTCATCGCGGGCAGCACGTTGCGGCAGATCGAAAACGTCGGTCACTGCCCGCATATGAGCGCCCCTGGCACCTGCATCGACGCCATTGATCAATTCCTCGCCGATTCTGGAGTAGTCGCTCTTGTTAAATGATGTCGACGCCCTGCCGGGTAGCGATGAGCTGATCGAGAACGCGCCCTGCGGTTTGCTGCTGACCCTGGACAACGGCACGATCAAACGCGTCAACCAGACCTTCTGCCAGTGGCTGGGGATGCCGCGTGAAGCGCTGTTGGGGCGCCGCTTTCAGGACCTGCTGAGCATGGGCGGCAAGCTCTTTCACCAGACTCATTGCCTGCCGTTGCTGCAGATGCGTGGTTCGGTGTCCGAGGTCAAGCTTGACCTGCTGCGCCAGGACGGCAGCACGGTCAGCATGATGTTCAACGCCGTGCGCCGACAGACGCCGCAGGGCTACCTTCAGGAGCTGGCCTTGTTTAGCGCCCAGGAGCGCACCTCCTACGAGCGCGAACTGACCGCGTCGCGGAAAATGGCCGAAGAGTTACTGTTGCAACAATTGGCTTCGCAGAAAGAACTGTCGTCCGCGCAGAACCGCTTGCGTCTGGCGCAGACCGAAGCCGACATCCGCGCAACGTTCGCCGAACAAATGGTGGGCTTTGTCAGCCATGACCTGCGCAACCCGTTGGCGGCAATCAAGATGGCGGCCGGCCTGATTGGCCTGGACACCCTGAGCGAACGCCAGCAACGCAGCCTCGGGCATGTGATGGTTTCGGTGGAGCGGGCGCAGCGTTTGATCGTCAATCTGCTGGACTTCACTCAGGCCCGGGTTGGCCGCGGCATTACGGTGCTCGCCCAAGCCGTTGATCTGCACAAGGTGATCGGCGCGTGCGTCGGAGAACTGCGGCTGATGTTTCCCGAGCGCACCTTGATCCATCGAACGGTAGGCGAGGGGGCGTGCAGTGCCGATGCCGACCGCCTGTTCGAACTGGTGGAAAACCTGGTCAGTAACGCCGTGGCCTACGGCGCTGCCGACAGCGACATTGTCGTGACCTCGGCCTTTGAAGCCCAATGGATCAAGGTATCGGTCCACAACCACGGCGCACCCATTGCGCCGGACCTGCTCAGCGGTCTGTTCGAACCCATGCTGTTCGGCGTCGCCGACGATAACGACGCACACACGGTGGGGCTTGGCCTGTTCATCGTCCGCGAAATCGCCCGCGCGCACTGGGGCGATGTGAGCCTGACGTCCAGCGAAGAAGAAGGCACCACCTTCGTGGCCAGCCTGGCGCGGCCGGTGGGGTGAGTGCTTCGCCTGGACCGACCTTGTAGGAGCTGCCGAAGGCTGCGAAAGCGATTTATCTGACGCAACGCCTTCGCAGCCTTCGGCAGCTCCTACAAAAGTCGGGCAACTTCACACCACCACCGTCAACCACGTCGACACCAGCAATAGCCCTGCCATGCAGCGGTTGAAGCGTTGCATGCTCAGCGGCGAACGGAAGAATCTGGCGGCGCTCACGCCCAGCACGGCCCAGGCACACATGCAGGGGATGGCGATGACAAAGAACAACAATGCCAGGTACATCACCCGCAGCGTGCGATCGGCCTCTGTTCCGGCAAACACACTGACCACCGCCAACGCCATCATCCAGGTCTTGGGGTTGACCAGTTGCAGGCTCGCCGCGCCCCAGAGCCCCAGTCGCGGCCCTTTGCTGGCGCCGTCGACCTCAATGGCGGCGGCAGGCGCACGGAAGATCTGCCAGGCCATCCAGCTCAGCCAGGCGATGCCGATCCAGGACATTGTCGTCTGCAGGGTCTGATGCCGGGCGAGAAAATCTCCTACACCCGTGCCCACCAGCAGCACCAACCCCGCAGCCCCGGCGCAGGCACCCATCACGATAGGCACAGCGGCCAGCAGGCCGTGGCGTGACGTGTTGGTGAGCACCAGAATATTGGTCGGCCCCGGCGTGATCGAGGAAACAAAGGCAAACAGCATGAAGGGTAAAAACTGTTCCATGACGCCACTCTGGGTGATTGATCGAATCTCGATCATCGCCGCTGTGCGGGCGTCAGTCTGGAAGGTTTGAGCAGCGCTTGCGGTAAACCGCCGGTGTCATGCGATAGGCCCGCTGAAACCAGCGCCCCAAGTGGCTCTGATCGGCGAAGCCCAGCGTGGCGGCCACCTCCACGGGGGATTGGCCTCCGGCCAGCAAGCGTCGCGCTCGGGCCAGGCGCAGTTGAATCAGATAAGCATGGGGTGCCAGTCCGAAGGCGGCCTTGAACGCCCGGCTCAACCGAAACCGGTCCACACCCGTTACCCGCGCCAGATCATCCAGGCCGATGTCCTGCGTCATGTGGCTGTGCAGAAAGTCTCTGGCGGTCTGTGCCACCAGGGGCAGGCGTGGGTCCGGGCTGATCAGGGTTCGCCAGCGCAGGTGGCTGGTCAGTTGCGTCAGCAAGTGGTCCAGGGCGGTCTGGCGCACGATGCGCATTTCCTGCTCATGCAGGCTGCGGAAGGCGACGGCGGTGGCGTTGGCCAGCCGCAGGTCGTCGGCCTGGGTGGCGGCGAAGCTGAGCTGGCAATGGCTGGGGGTTTGCTCGAACAGCGAGTGCAACTCGCGGTCCAGCCATTTGGGGTCCAGGTACAGGGTCTGGTAGGTAAACCCTTCAGGCGCAGGGGCGTCGCCATCATGAATGTCACCCGGCTCCAGCAGAAACACCCGCCCAGGGGTGCTGATGTACTTCTGGCGCTGACACCGAAACTGCTGCACGCCCTGCTCGGTGAAACCCACCAGGTAGCTGTCGTGCCAGTGCGGATCGTAGGCGTGGCCTTCGAAATGCGCCCGAATCGTCTCAATTCCGGACTCTGCATCCTGCTTCAAGTCGATCCAGTTGTGGCTGGTCATGGGTCACTCCTGCAAACGGCCTTGAGAACGCGACGGAACAAATGAGTGGTATTTTTTTCTTGAGGTATTCATATGGGTGAGAATGCACTTCTGCGCGACTGAAAGTCTGGAAGATTTGTGCAAAGTGGCGCTAAAGTCGCAGGGCTTCAAATCGCCACTCCCCATCATCTCGATACAACAGGACTGAAATGAGGCAATCCATCGCCGAAGATGTCGCCGTAATCGGTCGGATAAGTGCAGTACCTGCCATTCTTCAGGTCATCAGCGAAACCACCGGCATGGGCTTTGCGGCCGTCGCGCGGGTGACAGACTCATCCTGGACTGCCTGCGCGGTGCTCGACAAGCTGAATTTCGGCTTGCTGCCCGGCGGCGAGCTGGAGCTGACCACCACTATTTGCCATGAAATTCATGCCTCGCATCTGCACGAGGCCGTGATCATCGACTGTGTGGACGAGGACGATAAATACCGTTTGCACCACACACCGCAGATCTACAAATTCCAGAGCTATATTTCGGTGCCGGTGTTTCTGTCCGACGGCTCGTTCTTCGGCACCATCTGCGCCCTCGATCCCGAGCCCGCGAAGCTTAAAAACACAGCGGTCGAGACGATGATGACCTCGTTTGCACGGCTGTTGGGTATCCAGATCGAGGCTGAGGAAAACCTCGAAAAAGCCCGTGCTGATCTGCGCGCCGAGCGGGAAGTCTCTGAATGGCGAGAGCAGTTCATTGCCGTGCTGGGCCATGACCTGCGCAACCCGTTGTTCGCCATCACCGCCAGCGCGGAATTGTTGCTGCGCAAGCCGCTGGACGAAAAGGCCCACAGGATTGCGCAGCACATTCTCACCTCCGGCAGGCGTGCCTCGCACCTGGTCGATGATGTGCTGGACTTCGCCAGGGGGCGACTGGGCCATGGCATCCCGTTGAGCCTGCGTGAATGCGATGACCTTGAGGCGGCGCTCCAGCATGTGATTGCCGAAGTGCAGCACGTTCATCCGACCCGCAGGATTCGTTCAAGTATTGGCGGGCTGGAGCGGGTGCGCTGTGATCGTGAACGGATTGCCCAGTTGCTGTCCAACCTGGTCGCCAATGCCATCGCCCACGGCGACAGCCAGGGTGAGGTTGAAGTGCTGGCGGGCATCGTCGTGGGCGAGCTGTGCATCAGCGTCAGCAATCAGGGCGAACCGATCCCGCAAGACGTGGTGCCGCAACTGTTCCAGCCTTATTCGCGGCCCGGTACCGAAGAGCCCCAGGCCGGGCTGGGACTGGGCCTGTACATCGCCAGCCAGATTGCCGAAGCCCACGGCGGTCGACTGGACGTGCGCTCCACCCGCGAAGACGGCACGACATTCACCTTCAGCATGCCGCTGATCTGACTCAGAGCAACAGATCGAAACGGCTGGTGGCCAGGCACTCGCCGTTGATCAACACGTCCAGCGCATGACTGCCCGCGTAATGCACGCGGGTGGTGAAGTTGCGCAGTTGCGGCTTGCGCGTCACCAGCACCGATTCCCCGGCGGCCAGCTCCAGGGTTTTGAGCTTGAATACCTTGGCTGACGTGCCGCCGGATTTCTTCACGTAGTGAATTGCGTAATCGATGATCAGCCGCTGGCTTTGCCGGGACGTGGACGTGACCCGAAACGCCAGGCTCAGGGTTTCACCCAGGCGAAGGGTTTGCGGGGTGACGCTGACCTGGTCCACCCGCACTTCGGCCTTGTGGCCTGCACCCATGATGCCCAGCGCCCGGCGATCCCCTTTCTTGATCAATGAACGCAGCGCATGGCGGGCGATCCAGGCAGTGTGCGGATTCTCCAGCGACCAGCCCTCGATGTAATCAAGCACCCACTCGGGGTTGTCCTTGGTGATGTCGTTCAGGTGGTTGGCCACGGACTTGCGCACATACAGACTGCTGTCGGCTTTGAGAGCGTCGAGGATGGGCAGCACAGGCGCCGGGTCTTTCATCAGCGGCTCGATGCGAAACGACCACGGCAGGCGCGGGCGGCTGCCTTCACTGGCCAGGCGCCGCACGTGTTCGTTTTCGTCCTGCGACCAGCCCTGCATGATGTTCAGCGCGCGGGGCATGTCCAGGCGCAGAAAATGCCGCACGGCAAATTCTGACGAGCCAAAGGCGGTGAAGAACTTCAAGGCCTGCATCGAGCGCTCGAAATCGTGCTGCCCGTAAAGCGCGACATATTCGGGCAGGATCAGGCTGACAAAGCTGCTGTTCAGGCGCGGCGCCAGTTCATAAAGGATCGCCAGCGCCTCGGGGTAATCCTCCGGTAGCCCCGCATGCAGGCCGCGGCTGACGCGATTGAGGCGTTGCATCAGCGATTGGCTTTGCAGGTCGTGGGCGACGTGGGCCAGAAATGCAGCGGTATCGAACCCCGGATAAATCGCCTGGGTCTGCTCGGCGATGTGCTGCAAGCGGGCGAGGTTGAAGATTTCTTTCAGCGCGGGAGCGGCTTGCGGGGTGTCGGTCATGGGTATCCCGGTGAGCAAAGGTCGGTAGGTGCTTGTGAGCGTCTACAGGATATTGCCTGAAGAGCGCCTGCACATCCTTGTTACAAACTTGAGAGCGCTTCACTTGCTCATCGCACCGGCCCGAAGCGAACCTACATGGGCAATCGCCATCAAACGCCTGAATCGTTACCGTTTCCCACAGAAGGTAAGTGATGAACAGTTCTGCGCGACTTCTTGCACTTTCGACACTGGGCGGCCTGCTTATGGCGGGGCTGGCCGGTGTGTCCCAGGCCCAGACTCTGCCTAACAGCACGATCAACAGCGGCAATCCGAACAACAGCCCGATCCACCGCGCCAACCCCAATAGCCGCCAGGGTACCGAATCCAGCATTCCCCCGGTTCGTGGCCCCAGTACTGCGCCCAACCCGCGCCCACCGACGCTGGAAAACGGCGGCATCCGCAATGGTTATGACACGCGAAAGCAGCAGCCTGTCCCGCCCTCGGGCAGTGGTAGCGGCCGCGAGCGCAAAACCACCGATTGAGTTTTTTCATTCCCCGTCCGCCGAGGGCTCTTTCATGCACATAAGGAATCGTTCATGCATCGTAAAACCTTGATCGCCACACTCTGCGCCAGCGCCGTTCTGACGCTGTCGCTGCACGCCTCAGCCGGTCCCGTTCAAGATTTCAAAAGCGAGCAAGGCACCATCAGTGTCGAAGAAGTCGCCAAGGGGCTGGATCACCCCTGGGCCCTGGCGTTTCTGCCTGACAACAAAGGCATGCTGATCACCGAAAAGCCCGGCAACCTGCGCATTGTTGCGCCGGACGGCACCTTGTCCAAACCGCTGTCGGGCGTGCCCAAGGTCTGGGCGCAAGGGCAGGGCGGCTTGCTGGATGTCGTGCTTTCCCCTGACTTCGCCACAGATCGTATGGTTTACCTGACGTTCTCGGAAGTGGGTGAAGACGGTAAAGCCGGCACCGCAGCAGGGCGCGGGCGACTGTCTAAGGACCTGACCAGGCTAGAAGATTTCAACGTGATTTTCCGTCAGATGCCCAAGTTGTCAGTCGGTAACCACTTTGGCTCGCGAATGGTCTTCGATCGCGACGGCTATCTGTTCATCGCTCTGGGTGAAAACAACGCCCGCCCGACGTCACAAGACCTGGACAAGCTGCAGGGCAAAGTCGTGCGCCTGTTCGCCGACGGCAAGGTGCCGCCGGATAACCCGTTCGTGGGCCAGAAAAATGTCCGTCCGGAAATCTGGTCGTATGGCCATCGCAATCAACAGGGCGCGGCGCTGAACCCGTGGACCGGCACCTTGTGGACCAACGAGCACGGCCCCAAAGGCGGCGATGAAGTGAACATCATCGAGCGCGCGCAGAATTACGGCTGGCCGCTGGCAACCCATGGCATCGACTACTCCGGTGTGCCGATTTCCGAAGCCAAGGGCGAGTTTGTCGAAGGCACCATCAAGCCCTACCACGTCTGGCAGAAATCGCCGGGGATCAGTGGCATGACGTTCTATGACGCAGATCGCTTCAAAGCCTGGGACCACAACCTGTTCATTGGCGCATTGGCTACCGAAGAGCTGATCCGGCTCGAATTCGAGGGCGACAAGATTGTTCACGAAGAACGTTTGCTGGGGGATCTCAAAAAACGCATCCGTGATGTGCGCCAAGGGCCGGATGGTTATATCTATGTATTGACCGACGAGGGTGACGGGCAACTCTTGAAAGTTGGTTTGAAGCAATAGTTTTTATTACCGGTTAACTAACGGCAAAAACTGCCGCAGGCGGCGAATCAATGTGAATGACACATCGAATTCGCAGCCTGCGGCAGCGCTTACAGGGATAACTTACTTGTCTTGTTTGTCTTTGATGACTTCACCGGTCTTGGCGTCCAGGTCCACATCCCACTCGGCGCCCTTGGCGTCGCGCAGTTCAACCTGATACACATAACGCTCGGCGTGCTTTTCCAGCTCGGTATCGTGGATGGTGAAGCCTGGGTGCTTGTCCAGCGCCAGCTTGTTGAGTTTTTCGAAGTCCATCACGGTGCCGGCTTTATGCAGACGTACCACTTCATCAGGGCCGATATCAGCTTGAGCAACACTGGCAACGGTCGTCAGGGCAACAGCAGCGAACAGGGCGTGAAGAGTTTTCATTATTCATTCCTTTTGATTGATCTGGAGTTATTGATCCAGCGGGAACCGATTCGTTCCGTTGTCTGGTTGAAGCCAGATTAACCATGCTTACTTAATTCACCCTTAATAATCGACACCGGTTGTTTCGCCGAATCGGGAACATCGAACAGGTGATCGAATAACCGCTGAAAGATCAGCGAATACACGAAGAAAAACACGAACAGCCCCAGGTTGGTCATCAATGCTGTCCACCAGGAAATACCCAACCAGGCCGCCACCAGTGGCACCAGCATCAGCGTCAAACCGCCTTCGAAACCCAGGGAATGCAGCAACCGACGCTGCCAAGTTCTGCTGCGTTGCGCCTGGCGTGCTTCCCAGCGCTCGAAGCCCCAGTTGTAGAGCACATTCCACAACAGTGCGCTGGCTGACAGCATGATCGCGAGGGCGCCGGAATAGACCAGGCTTTCTTCATATACCCAGGCAAGCGAAGGGGACAGCACGCTGATGGCGATCAGCTCATAGAGCACCGCCTGGGTGATTCTGCGGGTCGGGCCTTGCATGGTGGTGTCCTTCTGTTGGAATGCGATCAGGCTAATGAAGGGTCCGCACGAGCAAAAATGAGATAAATTGAGCCCCCCTCAATTCAATTGATGCATGACCCGAGGTCCGCCTTGTTCACGAAAATACCGCTCACCGCCTATCGCACGTTCGAGGTGGCGGCTCGCACGGGCAGTTTCAAGGCGGCGGCTGACGAGCTTTTCGTCACCCCGGGAGCGGTGTCCTATCAGGTCAAGGCGCTGGAAGCGTGGGTTGGCGTGATGCTGTTCAGTCGTTCCGGCAGTGGGGTGCGCCTGACCGTCGAGGGTGAACGACTCTATCGGCATGCGCACCGGGCGCTGCTGGACATCAGCGCCAGTCTTGCCCAACTGAAGCCTGAGGCCGATGCGCAGACCCTGGTGCTGGCCACCACGCCAGCCTTGGCCGCAGCCTGGTTGATCCCGCGACTGGGGGATTTCTATCAGGCTCAGCCGCACATTAATGTGCGGGTGGAAACCAGCAACGAGCTGGTGGATTTGTTGCGTGACTCCAGCGTCGACCTGGCAATCCGCACGGCCAGCCGCCCTGACCCTGCGTTGTTCAGCGAACCTCTGATGGCTGAATATTTTTCAGTCTATGCCGCTCCGGCCATGGCCCGTCCCCAGGCCCATGACCGCGTGGAGTTGATCAACCTGCGCTGGCAAATGCCCGGCGGTTACAAGGTGGACTGGGCAACCTGGTGTACGGCGGCTGGGCATCAGGAGTGGCTTGGCCAGGCCCTGATGCGTGAGTATGACGACGAACATTTCGCCTTGAGTGCAGCCATCGCAGGTCAGGGCCTGGTGCTGGCCAGCAATGTGCTGGTGGCTGACAGCGTCGCCAAGGGATTGCTGGTGCCGTATCGCCCCGACGTCTTGCTGCCCGGCCCCCATTACATCGCCGCCTGCACGCCGGGCCGGGAGCGGCAAACCCCGGTGAAAGAGTTTCTGGTCTGGCTGGTGGGGCAGATGGGGTGATCGAGTGGTTGGTCATCTGTTGGAGGCAGGCTTGGCCCCGAAGAACGATAACTCGCCGTATTTGAACAAACCAGATCCTGTGGGAGCGAGCTTGCTCGCGAAAGCATTGGTTCAGCCTCAGAGATGTACTGGCAGTTCCGGACCCTTCGCGAGCAAGCTCGCTCCCACAGGATCAGTGTCTGAACCCGCTTGCTCGCGATAAGAACAACTCGGTTTGCCTAACATACTAGACCCACCAGTCAGCAACCCGCCGCACTCATCCCCTGCGAGTTTGCTATTCTTCGCGCCCTGCGACGGGTTGTCGCGTCCAATTCATCCATGGTGACCGGGGTTCCTATGACGGCCATTGTTCGAGCACGTCCCCAGCCGTTCTCTCGCGCTGACTACAAAACCCTGGGCCTGGCGGCGCTGGGCGGGGCGCTTGAGATCTATGACTTCATCATTTTCGTGTTCTTTGCGCTGACGCTGAGCCAGCTGTTTTTCCCGCCGGAAATGCCGGAATGGCTGCGTCTGCTGCAAAGCTTCGGGATTTTCGTCACCGGTTATCTGGCGCGGCCGCTGGGCGGCATCCTGATGGCGCACTTCGCCGACAAACTGGGACGCAAGCGGGTGTTCAGCCTGAGCATCCTGATGATGGCCTTGCCTTGCCTGCTGATCGGCATCATGCCGACCTACGCGCAGATTGGTTACTGGGCACCTTTGATCCTGCTGGCGTTGCGCATCCTGCAAGGCGCGGCGGTGGGGGGCGAGGTGCCGAGCGCCTGGGTGTTCGTCGCCGAGCACGCGCCCAAGGCCCATCGCGGTTATGCCCTGGGCGTGCTGCAGGCCGGGCTGACCTTTGGTTATCTGCTGGGGGCGCTGGTCGCCACCTGGCTGGCGAAAGTCTTTACCCCCGCGGAAATCCTCGACTGGGCCTGGCGCATCCCGTTCCTGCTGGGCGGTGTATTTGGTGTGGTTGGCGTGTGGCTGCGTCGTTGGCTCAGCGAAACCCCGGTGTTCATGGCGATGCAGGAACAGCGTCAAGCCGTCACCGAGTTGCCGTTGAAAGCCGTGCTGCGCGAACATCGCCAGTCGCTGTTGCCCGCTGCCTTGCTGACGTGCGTGCTGACCTCTGCGGTGGTGGTGCTGGTGGTTATTACCCCGACCGTCATGCAAAAAAGCTTCGGCATGAGCGCCAGCCATACCTTCGCCCTGAGCAGCGTGGGCATCGTGTTCCTGAATATCGGCTGCGTGCTGGCTGGCATGCTGGTCGACCGCATCGGTGCATGGCGCGCCGTGCTGGTTTACAGCGCCATCCTGCCGCTGGGTATCGCGCTGTTGTATGCCAGCCTGATTGGCCAATGGCTGGCGCCGAGCATTGCCTACGCGATTGCCGGGTTGGCGTGCGGCATTGTCGGGGTGGTGCCCTCGGTGATGGTCGGCCTGTTTCCGGCAGACATCCGGGTGTCGGGCATTTCGTTCACCTACAACATCGCCTATGCACTATGGGCCAGCACCACGCCGTTGATGTTGATCGCACTGATGCCTTGGAGCCCCTGGGTGTGTGTCGCCTACGTCGCCGTGATGGGCGGTGTTGGCCTGCTGACCGCCGCCGTGTTCGGCCTGCATAAAGGCATGAAAGTCGACGCATTGCTGGTTCGCTGACCGCCTGCCTCTCGTTCGGTCTGGATGAAGCTAATATTCATGCAGACCCCACGAGGGCAGGGCATGAACCACCATTTCTCGCGCACCGATGCGCAGGCGATCCACTCCCAGGTAGAGGCCTTATACCGGCAGGAATCGCGTCGTGTACTGGCGACGCTGATCCGTCTGCTGGGTCATTTCGAACTGGCCGAAGAAGCCTTGCAGGACGCCTTCATCGCCGCCGTCGAGCAATGGCCGCACACCGGCTTGCCGTACAACCCCCGCGCCTGGTTGATTTCGACTGGCCGTTTCAAGGCGATCGACAGCCTGCGCCGCCGCTCGCGTTTTGATGCCTCGCTGGTGCAGATGGCCCGCGAGCTTGAAAGCCAGATGCAGGGGCAAGCGCCCGATTTGGACAGCGTCGAGGATGATCGTCTGCGCTTGATCTTCATCTGCTGCCACCCGGCGTTGACGCAAGAGGCGCAGATCGCACTGACCCTGCGGGAAGTGTGCGACCTGACCACCGAAGAAATTGCCCGCGCGTTCCTGATGACGCCCTCCACCGTGGCGCAACGCATCGTGCGCGCCAAGAACAAGATCCGTGACGCCCGCATCCCCTATGAAGTGCCAAGCCTTGGTGAACTGCCCGAACGCCTGGACGCCGTGTTGCAGGTCATTTATCTGGTCTTCAACGAAGGTTATTTCGCCTCGTCCGGCGATGAGTTGCTGCGCAGTGAATTGTCCGCCGAGGCCATTCGCCTGGGGCGCTTGTTGCTCGACCTGTTGCCTGAGCCGCACGTGTGCGGGCTGCTGGCGCTGATGCTGCTCACCGAGGCCCGTCGTCAGGCGCGAGTTTCAGCCAGCGGCGAGCCGATCCTGCTCGACCAACAGGATCGCCGCCTGTGGGATCGAGCCATGATTGCCGAAGGCCAGACGCTGGTGGAAAAAGCCCTGCGTTCAGGACGGCATAACGCCTACAGCGTGCAGGCTGCGATTGCCGCCGTTCACGCTGAGACGGCCTGGGCCGAAGAGACTGATTGGGCGCAAATCGTCGGTCTGTACGACGTGCTGGTGCGCCTTAGTGAATCCCCGGTCGTGGCGCTCAACCGGGCGGTGGCGGTGGCCATGCTGCGTGGGCCCGAGGCGGGGCTCGCGCTGATTGACGATTTATTGCTTGGCGGCCAATTACAGGATTACCACCTGGCCTGGGCCGCCAAAGCCGACCTGTGCTGCCGCGCAGGGCAGATCGCCGAGGCCTGCGCCGCGTACCAAAAAGCCATACCGCTGGCCAGGCAGACCGTCGACCGGCAGTTTCTCCAGCGCTGCCTGGATGACCTGCAATCCCGAGCCTGAACCCGCCGAGCCTTGAACAGAAAAATTCTGGCGTAACACCTGTCGATTTCCGGCAAGCCCAGGCGACTACCTCCTGCAGAGACCTGTAATGGAGGACGTCATGAAATACCTTTGCCTGATTTACAGCAACGAACAGACCCTGCATTCGCACCCTGACAGCCCTCGGGACGATGAATGCCTGGCCTATGCCCAATCGGTGCAAGCCAGCGGCCATATGCTGGCGGCCGAACCCTTGGAATCGGTGCAGACCGCCACCACCGTGCGCAAGCGCAACGGCAAAGTGATGATCACCGACGGTCCCTTTGCTGAAACCAAAGAACAACTGGCCGGTTTTTACTTGATCGACGCCCGTGACCTCAATGAAGCGATCCAGATCGCCGCCAATGTGCCCGCCGCCCGGGTCGGCAGCGTAGAAGTCCGGCCAGTACGCACCCTCAATCTGCAGCACAGCGCAGATCCCGCCTGTCAGGAGATGACGTATGAACGCAATCAAAGCTGAACAGCACAGCACCCAGCAGCAGATCCAGAGCCTGATTGAACAATGGAGCGCAGCCATTCGAGACAAGGATCTGGACCTGATCATGAGCTATTACGCCCCTGAAATCGTCGCCTACGACGCGATCATCGCGCTGCAGTTCAAGGGCATCGACGCCTATCGCACGCATTGGAAGTTCTGCCTGGGCATGTGCCCAGGCCCGATGGTGTTCGCGCAACGCGAACTGGTGGTGCATGGCGATGAGCAGTTCGCCCTGGCTCACTGGCTGAACAGTTGCGGCGCGGCCGACGAGAACGGCGTCACTCAATCGTCCTGGATGCGTGCCAGCGCAGGCTTCAGGCGCACGGCCGAGGGCTGGAAAGCCGTCCATGAGCATTTTTCGGCGCCGTTCGACATGGAGAGCGGCAAGGCGTTGTTCGATCTGCAGCCTTGATCGTGACGACCACCTAAGGAGAACCAGCAAATGAGTGTTCAATCCATACCCGATGACTATCACAGCCTGACGATTTACTTGGGCGTCAAAGGCGCTTCCGAGGCCATCGAGTTTTACAAAAAAGCCTTTGGTGCCGTGCAGGACTTCCGTCTCGACAGCCCGGACGGGCGAGTCGCCCACGCGGCCTTGCGTGTCGGCAATTCCATGCTGATGCTCGGCGAGCCCTGTGACGAAGGCGTATTGGGCAGCCCGGAAACCCTCGGCAAAGTGCCGTCCGGCCTGTACTTGTACGTTGAGGACGCCGATCAGGTGTTTCAGCGGGCGCTTGAAGCGGGCGCAGAGCAGGTCATGCCGATGACCGATCAATTCTACGGCGATCGCAGCGGCACGTTGCGCGACCCTTATGGGCATGTCTGGTTTATCGCCACTCATAAAGAGGAGTTGTCCCCCGAAGAAATCCACCGCCGCGCGCAGGAAATGTTCAAACAGGCCTAAGTCTGTCAGCCCACACCGATTGTTGTTGTGGGCTGTTTCCTATTGTTGTGAGGTAAATAAGACTTATATAAGTAAGTTATGGGTGGATCCAATTTTTTTGGGTTGGCTGATTGTATTTATGATTTCAGGCGTTTATCTTTTCTTCCGAAACAAGTATTGCGGAGCGGCGCTAGCGGTGTTGCACAGGAGGTAATATTTCTGTCAGTTGTGTAGGAAACTTCTCTTCCGGCTAATTAATCTTATTTATGTTTCGTTAATCGTAAATGTCCTGCAGCGCGTGTGAGGCCCGGCAGTGCTGCGTTCTATCGGGTTGTGTCCTTGATGATCCTTTTCTGATGAACAACCTGACTTTAATGGCGGGGCCGCTACTTATTAATAATAAAAGGGAGTTGAACGATGGGCGTCATGATGAAAAGGGAAGGCACTCAGTTGCAGGCGACATTCAGGCATGTGTCGTCGTTGCCCCGTACCGATATTGTTGATTGTTTCAATCGATTGGTGGCCAGGCAGCGCAAGCTGTCGCAACCCCAGCTGTGTGATTTGCAGGCCAGGCTGCTCGGGCCGCAAGGAGCGCTGGAGAAGTTCTCCCGGCAGGTCAGCCGCGAAGGGCGCAAAACGCCGGGGCTGGATCATCTGGCGGTGCCAGGCGGCTCACGGCACAGGCTGCTCGCCGAAAAATGCGCCTACTTTGTCCTGTCTCTGCATCGGCGCTATAAAGTTACCGTCAACCCACTCAACGAAATGCCGCGTACGTTGTTATGTTGCATGATCTTCGATCAGGCGGCGCCTTATACCCTGGCCGAGCGGTTTGCCGCCATGCAGGCCCTTCGTCAGCAAGACAGCGCGTACTTTGTCAAACTCATCGCCACAACGCGCCACACCGTGGAGCGCAGGTTGGTGTTTGTAGGCCTGCTTGAGCACTTCGACGCACTGATGCCCATTGAGCAAAGTATTTACCCCCGCGATTACCGCACGGTTCAGCAAGGCCATCTCAATAGAGAAGAGGCACTGTACGGTGCACTCAAACTCGATAAACCGCTGATTCAATTATTCGAAGAACATTCGCCGCAGTGGCTGCTGGATAATCTCTGCACGGGCGCTGATACAGGGAAAGTGACTTGAGTTCGACGCCCGGCGGGTTCAGATCATTGCCCCGAGTGTTCAACGCCCAGCCTTTGGAATGAGACCACGTTCGATTCTGCCGAGCACACCCGGTTGCGCCCCGTGGTTTTGGCGATGTACAGCGCCTTGTCGGCCTCATTCAGCCAAGTGGCTGCGTCTGGCATGTCCGGCCGGTAGGTGGCGATGCCGATGCTCAGGCTCAGTCTCAGATGCGGCAGGCGAGGGTCGCGCAGGTTGCTGACATCGACCCTCAATTGGTCAAGTGTCTCCCACGCCAGCACCGCACTGGTGTTGGGCAGGATCACGCAAAACTCATCGCCGCCGTAGCGCCCGGCGAGGTCACTGCTTCGCAGGCTGGCACCCAATGCGGTGCTCAGGCGTTTGAGCACGCTGTCACCAATGATGTGGCCTTGCGTGTCATTGATGGCCTTGAAGTGATCAATGTCGATCAGCGCAATGGAGGTCTCACGCGACAACACCTGGCAGCGGCTGAACTCCAGTTGCAGCAGGTCCTTCCAGGAACCGTGATTGATCAGGCCTGTGAGGCTGTCGGTGCGGCTGAGTTTGCCCAGAATGTGCTTGTGTTCACTGAGTTTGTGCGCCACCTGGTAGCTGGTGTAACCCACAAACATCGGGTACAGGATCAATACCGGCAAGCATGCGTAGATCTGCAACGGTGTGCTGTAGGACGTGAAGGTCTGATGGAACAACACCACCGCGATCCCGGCGCCGATCACTTGCGCCAGCGTCCCGCGCAGGAACAGCGTCTTGCCGCCCGCTGCGAGGTTATGCATGCCCATCATGGCCAGCACGGTCACGGTCGGCAGTGGGTTGAAGCCCATGGCCCCGGCCCAGAAGCCTCCTGCGAGGGAGTCGACCAGAATGTTGCGCTTTTCTGCGTGGAACGGTTGGCGCGAGCGCGTTGCCAGCCACAGGGCAATTGGTGGCCAGATAATCGCGTTGCAGAGCATGGCCGCCCAGACCCACGCAGGCGGGCGCAGAAGGTACATCGTTGCCGCGACACTGAAAAAACCAATGCCAACGCCAAGGCTGCGTACCCAATAAATTCGTTTGGCAAAGGACCTTCCCTTGCCGTCGTGACTGACCATGGCGCTCTACCGATATCTGCTGCTGACCGCCTGTATACCGTGGCTCAGGCGCAAATAGCGGAGTTTGGCCCTCCCGCTTCATACTGGGAAGAGCCATTTGCCATTATTGGACGATAGCGTGACAAATTGTCGCGGTTTGTCACACTTCGAGCAGTTTAGTGGGTCACTTTCTCTTCATTTGGATAGCAATCAGCGCTGTAACGATCGCCAGTAGTGCAATCGCAGCGGCTACATGGCCCACATCCGGCAAGCCCAGCTGATCAATCGTCAGCCCGCCAATAACTGAACCCAAACCGATCCCGGCATTGGCCGCCGAGACGTTCAAGGTGCCTGCCAGCGCCTGAGCCTGAGGCGCCGTCTGCATGACGCGGATCTGGCAGATCGGAAACAGCGCCGTGTGCGCGACGCCCCACACCAGCAACACGGCGCAGAGCAACGGCACGGAACCGGCGGCCGGCACGCTGGCGCTCATGCCTACGGCTAACAGCAAGGCAAAAACGATGGTCGAGCCCAGCGGGCTGGCGTCCACGTAGCGCCCGCCCAGACCATTGCCGATCAGGCCAACGGCACCAAAGCCCATCAGCCACCAGCCCACTTGCGCAGGCGGCACCATGGCGATGCGTTCCAGGGTGTCGGCCAGATAGGTGTAGGCCGTGAACATCGCGGTGAACAGCAGAATCGACAGCAGCAGATTGATGATGAAGCGCGGGTCAGCGAGGATTTTTGCCTGCTTGGCCAAGCCGACTTTCTCGGTAGGGGCAATCGACGGCATGACCATCCACAACAGCAACGCCATGAGCAGCGAGAGCACGGTCAACGCCCAGAACGCCCCACGCCAGCCCACCGCATCGGCGAACAGCGTGCCCAGCGGAATGCCAAACAGCATGGCGGCGGAAATCCCCAGATACACCCTGGCGACCGCCTTGCCTGCCTGTTTCGGCCCGGCCATCAAACCGGCGGTTTCGCTGGCGGTGCCCCAGAACACTGGCAATGCCAGCGCCGGGATGAACCGCGCAAACGCCAGTACCCAGATGTTGCTCGACACCGCCGCCAGCGCATTGGACGCGGCGAAGATCATCAGGATGGCAATGAAAGTTTTCTTGCGATCCAGGTGCGACAGCATGGCCGTCAGCGGTGGACCGAACAGCATCACCGTGAAGGCAAACAGGGTGACCAGCAGGCCGGCATCAGAGATGGAAATCCCCAGATCCCGGGCCATGGCAGGCAATAGCCCGATGATCAGAAACTCGGTGGTCACGATCACAAAACCGGCCAGAGCCAGAATCGCGATCGCCAGATTGGCGCCAGTGGCGCTTTCGCCGCTGGCAGAACCAGCAGCGGTAGTGTTCAGGGAAGGCATGGGAATAACTCAAGCGAAAAGATGGCGTTAGCCTATTCGAGAACATGTTTCTTATCTTTGGTGTTTTTTCCGTGCATTATGGAATTCATTTCATAAATCGACGTGCGCACATGATCTCTGCTGATCGCCTCAAGGGCATTTCCACCTTCGTCGCCGTGGCCAACGCCGGCAGCTTTACCGCTGCCGCCGAACGCTTGAGCCTGACTAACTCGGCCGTCAGCAAAAGCATCGCGCGCCTGGAAACCCGCCTGGGCATGCGCCTGTTCGAACGCACCACCCGCAGCCTCGCGCTGAGCGAGGAAGGGACGGCCTATTACAGCGTCTGCACGCGCATCCTCAACGAACTGGAAGACGCCGAAACCGCATTGGCCGCCCAGCGCTCCGAACCGGCCGGGCATCTGCGCGTGGATCTACCTGCATCGTTTGGGCGGATCCACGTCCTGCCGCTGATCCTGGAATTCGCCGAACAGCACCCCAAGCTGCGCCCGCATGTGTCGTTCACGGATCGCTTTGTAGACCTGATCGAGGAGGGCATCGACATTGCCGTGCGCATCGGTGGCCCGGCGGTCTGGCCCGCGACACTCGGCCATCGCTACCTGGGCACCGAACGGCTGATATTCTGCGCGGCACCGCTTTACCTGCACCGCCACGGCACCCCGCAGACCTTTGACGAACTGGCTGATCACGCCTGCATTCTGTACGGCAACGCCTTTGGCAGCGCCAGCCCGTGGGTCATCGTCGACGCGACCGGGCAGACCGAGTTGCGACAGGTGCAAGGGCGCATCGTAGTCGGCAACGGCGAAGCGCAAGTGGCCGCGGTGGTGGCGGGCAGTGGCGTAGCGCAACTGGCGACGTGGCTGATCAAAGACCAGCTGCAGCGCGGCGAGCTGGTGGAAATCCTCCCGCACCTGGCCACCGAAGGCCTGGACCTGCACCTGGCCTGGCCCCGCAAGCGCGAATCCCTGCCTAAAGTGCATCAGATGGTGGAGCGGCTGTGTGCGGTGTTGCGGATGGATTGAGGCTGAAATTCTGCAGGGCAGCCGCGGACTTGTAGGTGTTGTCGGAGGTTACGACGGCGACGAATGCGGTGTGTCTGACCCACTGCATTCGCGACCGTCGTAACCTCCGATTGCTTCCACAGATTCTGCGTTTACTCAGAGACGCCTACAGCCGCCGAATTCCGGTTGCCAGATAAGGGCCAAGACGGTATCTATCCACAGCAACACCCCTTCGACAGCCAGGACGTCGTCATGCCCGAACTCGCAAGCTTCATCACCTTCTCCCTGATCTGCCTCGGCATGGTGCTCACGCCCGGCCCGAACATGGTCTACCTCATTTCCCGTTCCATTTCCCAAGGCCCTAAAGCCGGGCTGATTTCACTGGGCGGCGTGGGTGTCGGCTTCCTGTTCTACATGCTCTGCGCCGCATTCGGCATCACCGGCCTGGTGATGGCCGTTCCCTACGCTTACGACGTATTGCGCGTCGCAGGCGCCATGTACCTGCTGTACCTGGCCTGGCAAGCACTCAAACCCGGCGGCCGCTCACCGTTCCAGATCAAGGAACTCCCTCGCGACAGCAACAAACAGCTATTCCTGATGGGCCTGATGACCAACCTGCTGAACCCGAAAGTCGCGGTGCTGTACCTGTCCCTGCTGCCGCAATTCATCAGCCTCGACAGCGGCGCCAGCGTCCTTAGCCAATCCCTGATCCTGGGCACCACCCAGACGCTGATCAGCCTAAGCGTCAATGCCATGATCGCCCTGGCCGCAGGCTCCATCGCCGTCTTCCTCACCCAACGCCCGACTTGGGCCATGGTGCAGAAATGGCTGATGGGCACCGTGTTGTGTGGCCTGGCGGTGAAGATGCTGGTGGAAGGGCGGCGGTAAATCTTTGCTGCTTCTTAGGCAGCATTCGCAGCCTGAAAAGCAGCACCTATCACTTCTTGTTATCCGTAATCGCCTTCAGCAATTCCCCGTGAGCCTTGGCGTCCTTCTCCAAAGAAATCACGTTGATCATCGCCGTGCGCTTGCCCGCCGCAGCCGTCACGGTGCTGCTCAACACCTTGCCGCCGTCGACGCTGCCGGAAATATCCAGCTGACGCACACCGAGGCCGCGGCGCACCATCTTCTTCTCGCCGAGTTGCTTGAAGTTCTGGTAACTGGCCTTCTGCTGCTCAACCGTCGCGGCGATGATGCCATCCAGCGTGGCCTTGTCGTTGCTCGACACTTTCACTGCTGAATCCAGCGGCGTCTCGGTGACAATCACCACGCGCTTGGCCGCCTTATTCATATACAGCGAACCCGTCACGCCCGCCGCCCTGGCCTTGTCGTCGATCTCGGGCATCGGGCTTTTCACGTAATCCTTTGGCAAACGAAACACCAGGCGCCCGCCCAACAGCGAGACCTTCTGCAGGTTCGACGCTTGTTGTTTGGTTGCGGCGATGACGTCTGCACTCTGCAGGCTCATCAGCAGCGCAGCGGTGAGCACGACGGTTTTACAACTGAAAAACCGCATGGGGTTTCCTCATAAGGGCTGGGTCAGCAGCGAATGGTGGCATCCTGCCTTAACGAGGGATTGATGTCGAACGACGGTGGGAAACCCGACTGAATTCGTGTCACCAGTGGTGACACTTCTGTATGCAGTCGGGAATAGTCTCACCAGTGGCGAGACTATTCCCCTATCGGCGCCAACATCGCCCGAATCCCCCGACACTTCGGGTAATCCCCACACCCCCAGAAGTTGCCACCGGCATTCCCCCCGGTACGCGCCACTTTGACCACCATGGGTTTCTTACAATGCGGGCAGACCGGAGCTTTGGGCGGTGGTGCTGTCTTGGGCGCTGCCTTTGGTTTGGGCTTTCTGGTTTTGCGAGTGACAGACGGCGCAGCAGGTTGGGGAGCGGCAGGCCGAGCGTCTGCGACCTGATCCTTTATAGGGGACCCCGCCGTGTGCCCACGCAGCTGTCGAACCCAGGCAGCTACCCGAGTGAGCCAAATCTTGAAGCGATTGTTTTTTGCAGTCATGGCCGAAGTCGATCAGAGGCGGGCAGGGGCGGACTTTAACAAAAGCTGAGACAAACGACACACCCCTGTAGGAGCCGCCGGAGGTTACGACGGCCGCGAAAGCGGTGCATCGGGCTTATGCAAAACCCCACCCTTACCACGCCAATTCCGCCACCCCACGGCACGATAGTGGCCTACCGCTATACCGTTCAGCTGATAACCAAAGCAGTAATGCCATAATGATGGCAATCCGACGAGCGTCACTCACGGGCTTCGTGTCGTTGCCGACACAATCCTCGAACAGACACTCACTTTGGGTATAACACTATGGTTTCGACGGTCACCTCCTACACGGATGCGCGCAACAAAGCTGTAACCGGTCAAGGTAACGATGGCGTGGTTATGGTATCCACAGGAGGTGGTTATTACGGTACAGGCGTGTTGTTGTTTGGCGGTCAGGCGATCCTGACGGCGGCTCATTTGTTCAAGAATGGCACCAACAACACCTCGGTTACTTTCGAAACTTCAGCCGGTAAGCAGACGCTGGGCGCGAGCAAGGTCGACGTGATGTCGAACTACGACTCGGTCAACCTGAACAACGACCTGGCGATTGTCTGGCTCAAGGGCCACGCACCTGTCGGCGCCGAACGCTACGACCTGTACCGCGACGCCAACGAAATCGGCCAGACCATGACCATGGTCGGCTACGGCGTGCCAGGCACCGGGGCATCGGGCGTTTCCAGCAACTACTCGGCCGCGCCGATCCGGCAGATCGCCTACAACACATTCGATGCCGACGCAGCCGCGCTCAAGGCCAAGATGGGTAACTACATCGCCTGGAACCCCAAGGCCGGCACTCAGTTGATCGCCGACTTCGATGATGGCACCACCAGCCACGACGCTCTCGGCGGCCTGCTCGGTATCAAACATACCGGCCTGGGCCAGAAAGAAGGCATCCTCAGCGCTGGCGACAGCGGTGGCCCGGCGTTCATCAATGGCAAAATCGCTGGTATCGCCAGCTCGATCAACAGCATGTACCTCAACGGCGCCCACCCGGACGTCGACAACAGCCTCAACAGCAGCTACGGCGAAATCGGCGCCTGGTCGCGCATCAGCGCCTACCAGGAAACCATCGACAAGGCGATCCGCGCCAGCTACACCGACGCGCCGACCAAACCGTCCGAGGTTAAAAACAGTGTTGTCGAAGGCAACACCGGCGCCAGCAACGCCTACTTCCTGGTCCAGTTCAACGGCACCCGCAGCGACCCCAACAAAGTCGTCAGCCTCAACTTCACCACCCGCGACGGCACCGCCAAAGCAGGCGAAGACTACCTGGCCACCAAAGGCACCCTGAACTTCTACGCAGGCGAAACCCAGGCCGTCGTCGCCGTTGAGGTACTCGGCGATAAAAAATGGGAAGCCAACGAAACCTTCTACATGGACTTCACTAACCCGGCCGACGCCAGCCATGGCCAAAACATCATCATGACCGGCATGCGCACCATCGTTAACGATGACGGCTTGTTCGGTTGGGCTTGATCGAAGGCCAAAAAAGAGTTTAGTGGCGTAATAGTGGCATGGTACAAAGCTGGTAGGACACATCGTTCTATCAGCTAAGGATTAGCCATGAGAAAGGTAGGAATCAGCTTTATTGCCGCCCTGGCATTGCTGAGTGCATTTACGGTGTCCGCAAAGGACACCAAGCTTCCTGATTCAGCCATCGTCCAACTCATCATCGACAATTCAGTAGCCGCCTATTCCGGCAACTGCCCTTGCCCCTACAACACAATGCGCAATGGCCGAAGCTGCGGCAAACGCAGCGCCTACAGCCGCCCGGGTGGGCAGTCGCCGATTTGCTATGAAGAAGACGTGACCAAAGCGATGGTTCAGGATTATCGGCAGCGCATGAAAGGCTAAACCTGAGGCCCCCATTTCAATCCATCCCCCTACAAACATGACGACGCTCCTGCCGCCACCGGGCAGAGCTCTATGCTAGATTCCGCTCAGTCATAAACGGATAGGTCAGTCAGGGAGGACACATCATGTTCGCAACAGGCGCGGCGTTCATCGCCATAGGCTTGGCCACCAGCAACCCAGCCTTCTGGATACCCGGCTGTGTGTTCATGGCCATTGGGGGCGCTCAACGGGTCAAGCGTTGGGGCTGACCTTACAAACGATGCAGTTGCGCGATGTTGCCGGCCCTCAACCTGGTGGGCGCGACCTCAGACCGACCAAAAACAAAGGAGGCTGCATGCTTGAAGTGTGGGGAAGACGCTCATCGTTCAATGTTCAGAAAGTCATGTGGCTCATCGGGGAGCTGAATCTGCCCCACGAGCACATCCCGGCAGGCGGCGCATACGGCCTCAAAGACACTCCCGAATTCCTGGCCATGAACCCCCACGGTCGGATCCCCGTCATCCGGGACAGCGACGGCACCGTTGTCTGGGAATCACACAGCATCCTCAGGTACCTGGCAGCACGTTACGGCGGGCCCGAACTCTGGAGCAGCGACCCTGTGCGTCGCGCCCAGATCGACTGCTGGATGGACTGGGCGCAGACAACGCTGCAACCCGAGTTTCTAACCGGCGTGTTCTGGGGTTTCTACAGGACTCCAGAAGCTCAGCGGGACGTCAAAGCGATCGAAAAAAACCTGGCGCTGTGCACGCAATACTTTCAATTGCTGGACCAGATATTGAGCAAGCAAGACTTTCTAGCTGGCCAGCACCTGACGCTGGCAGACATACCGGCGGGCACTCATCTCTACCGCTACTTCAACCTGGATATCGCCCGCCCGAATGTTCCTCACGTGGAGGCCTGGTATCAAAGGCTCCAAACGAGTGCCGCCTTTCGGCAACACGTCATGATTCCTTTTGACGATCTGTTTGGGCGGTTGGATTACTGATAACGGGCGGTGCAGCGCGCGGACTCGTTCGGGTAGCAAATGCGCGTCAGCCGTTCATGAGTTGCGCCAACCCTCACGTTTTCGCTCACTCCCTGCAGACTTTGCCAAATACCGTTTCGGCTACGATAATCCTCCTCCAGCGCCAAGGATGGCCCGCTAGTCATAGGGATATCTTGAAATGCTGAATACGCCATCGGTCCATTTAATAAAGCCGCGTTTAGAATTTAGTCTTAATCAATGGTTAAGCGTTTACCCAGACTGTTTAAGCGTCGGCGATGCGTTTGTGCCGCTTTCCCACCTATTAAGTATTCATCGCGCCGCCAAACGTTCGATGCAGCAGGTGCAGTCAACATTTTTAAAGCGGCCATTCACCAATCGGCCTTACATCATCGGGGTTTCTGGCAGCGTTGCTGCTGGTAAAAGTCATTTTTCTAGAGCTTTATCGATGGCCCTTGGAAAATGGTCCAGCCGACCGAGCGTTCAACTGGTTACAACGGATTCATTTCTGTGCTCCCTTGCAACCTTGCAGAGAGAGGGTCTAGCAGGCCGAAAAGGATTTCCAGAATCATACAATCGCCCGTTGATGTTCGACTTTCTCAGTTCAATTAGTCGCGGTCGAAGCCAAACCATCCCAATTTATTCTCACGCCACATACGACATCCTCCCAGGAGAGCATCACCATGTTCAGGCTTCCGATATCGTAATTCTCGAAGGGGTGAACATATGTCAGGTAGATAGCAACTCCCGTGAAAACGTTCTGGATTATGTGGATTTCTCTATCTATCTACACGCGGCGGAAGAACACCTCAGAAGCTGGTACGTGCAAAGGTTTCTGCGTTTGAAGGCAGAAGCAGCGCTGGAGTCTGGAACCTATTTCAGTCGATTCCACGATCTCTCGCTCCATGAGGCCCGAGAGGTGGCGTTGGAGAGATGGGAGCGGATCAACCTCGTGAATCTGCAAGAGAATATTTTTCCTTCCCGCGACAACGCAGATCTCATCATCGAAAAATCGGCAAACCACTCTATCGAATTTTTGAAACTCCGGGTCGTCTAGCCCATTGGCGTCACTGCTGGCGCGCTAGATCGCCCGCCAGCTGATTCTGTTGCTGCTTTTTCAATACAGCCGCCAGATTTTAACCAAACCCAACCCCCCGCCAAATAGCCCGCCACCACGGCAACCGACCTCCAACCCGCCCCGAATCCCCCGGCAACTGCCCCAGCGGCAACATCCTCGGCATATCCCGCAACCGAATCCACGGCTCGCTCTGCCAATGCAACAGACACACCGACAGCCCCGGCCAACACAACTGACTGAGGCTAGGCGCGCAGTCGTTCAACGGCAACCGATCATCCCGCAAGCAAGGCACCACCTCATTGGTAATCCAACGCCGCAACCCTCGATTCTCCGCATGAAAGTGATGCACCAACAACTCATAAACCCCCGACTCGCTGACCATCAACTCTTCCTCAACCCCGTAATGCGTCGCAAGCAAAACCATCCGCCGCTGATCCACATCCAGCTTGCGCGTCGTCCGCTCGTTCAGTGGCCAGCCCATCAGACGGCTGAAGTCTCGAGCACAGAACCAGACTTGGGACTCGAGGAGGAGGGTGCGGAGTTGGCGGTTGTGGCGGTGGAAGGTGGTGGGGTGGAGGGCTTTGTCGGCGTGCTGCCTTGGTAAGTCGAGGTCAAGCATGTGTGAGATCTCTGCATTTGCAGCCTTTGCGAGGCTATAGGCGTCGGGAGTTAAGAAACCTCAAAAGCAGAGAAACAAGGCCGGACGTATTTCCCTTGCGGGTCTTGTATTAGTCCACTCCCGACATACAGAAATTTTAGGACGCGCAGCCGGAGGCCGCAGGTACAAAAAAGCCGCATTTTATCGGGTGCGGTCTGGCCGCTGCTTTTGAGGTTTCGGTGCGTTTCTTAGGCGCGGCGTGAAGGGTAAGGGACGTCGCGAAGGTGAGCAAGAAGCAAGGTTGTAGGGCATTTCTGAAAATGCGTTGTGCTGTGTGAAAGCACTCCACTTCACCAGATGACAGCATGAATACCGACCACTTATTTGCATTGCGATTGAGCGGGGGACATTGGTTCTGATCAACAATTGCGTCGGATTTGGCCAGAATTCGTGACCGGAAATGGCGGTAATCTGCGTATTGCCAGCTTGCGTGACCGGCAGAAATCGGCCAGTTGCAGCCGCTCAGGGTTAGAAGCCCAGTGTTGGAATGTACTTACCTTTCGGTCCGCGACCTATAAGCACTTACAATTTCAGCAGGCGCCACAAAATACACGCTCTCGGGGACCAATGAACAGCCTTCAAAGCGGTGTCCGATGTAGCATGCGAAAACCCGCTCAATCTGTGACCTCGGAACGCCCTCTGCGCTTATTGCGTAGCTATCCGGCGCAGTGATTTCGAGGCAAATTCGACAATTTTAGCCACGCTGCTACGCTCACAGCGTGGCAATCTGCCACGCTCACAGAGTTGTATGGAGTTGAACCTGCGGCTGTGTATGAGTAGCTGGTCATCTGGAGCAAGGAGCATCATCCTGCCCAAATTCCATGTCTGTCGTCCGAGCGTTCGGCTATTGCCGCAATGTGACTCACAGGGAGCAGATAATGAAAAAGCAGATAGCAGCCTCACTAATCGCATTAGCAGTTGCTTTAAACGGATGCGGTTCTTCAGTACTCATAAAGCAAGAAGCTACAAGCACAGTGACTGCCGGCAAAAACGCCATCACTGAGATAAATAAATTCTACGACTTCCTATTTAACAAGCAAGCAGAGCTTGCCGCGACAATAATCGCTAGAAATACATCATGCCAATACGGCGAATTCATAGTGGTGAGAATCCCCAAAAATCAAGGAGACAAAAATAAAGGCTTATGCCTATCCAGCTCCGAAATATCTGCCTGGTATAAAGACAAAAGCTTAGGTGAAGAAGTAAAGCTTACTCCGCTAGAAAAAAACTCACTCAAAACCTCCATGGATATATTAGAGGCTTTCTCCGTATATCTTGAAGCGTTATCTAAGCATACAGAAACCCCTGGAACACCTATCGCCAGCACTCTCGTTGGAGTTAAAACTGAACTAGAGTCTATCAATACAAAAGTGGAATTCCTAGAGGCAAACACAAAGGCAAAACTAGCTCAAAGCGCTGCAATCACTGACTTTATAGCGTATTTAGAAAAATTAATCGAGAACAGCAATAACGCTAAAGAAATCGAAAAAATTGTTGCCACCAATGGGGCAAGACAAGAGGAGAATTTACTGGCAGTCGCTGCCGAGGCAGATGGCATATATAAAACCTATGTAGCCACGATGAGTTCAACGCTAACAACAACCCTAGGTGAATACTATAATAAAAACATGGCCAGCAAAGAATTTGACACAGCCGAAAAACGACAAATCTACCTATCAACTCTATTTAAACAAGAACAACTGGACAACCAAATTAGCACTTCGCCGTCACCTGGCGGAGCTGCCATTAGGAAATTTGCAACTGCGCATGCCAAATTACGCAACGCAATTTCCGGCAACTATTCAGAGGAACAGAAGGCATTTCTCGTCGATGAAAATACCAAAGAGCTAAAAGAAGGCCTTCAAAATCTAGCCAGTCTGGTTCAATTCGCACTTTCAGTCGCAATCTAGCCACGGAGAAAAAAATGGCCACTACTAAAGAAAGAGATGACTTCGTGAACGCCCTCTTCCAGCTCCACCAAGCCTGCAACGCAAAAGCAAAAGATGGCCGATTAACTGACGATGATCGAAGCGTCTTTATGACTGCAATAATTTATTTAAACTCTGATCTTGGAAAAGCTTGGAGCAGGGATTTTACTCCAATACCCTCCAGCCTAGTAAAAGAAGCAATTAAAGAGATAATCCAAGCCATCGCAGCAACTAAAGCAGCAGTAGATACGCAAACTGTCCAAGTCGCAGCCAAAGAACTATGGGACGCAAATACAGCAATAGACAATGCTCTCGGAGCAGAAAACTAACCCTTAGGATTGTGATGATTGCACGGGTAACAACTCGATGATCACCTGAGCGGTGTCAGGCGGGGAAATCAGCTACGGCCGGCCGTTTCATGGCCAGTTGCTGGCGGTAGTGACGGGCTGGAATCGGCCAGAAGCGGTCATCAGACGTTTCTTAGAATCCAGCGGCGAAAGGGTATTCCCTACAGGTACTCATGAGTTCGCTGATTTGCTCTACAACTAGGGTCTGCTTCGCAAACCGCACCGCTTTCAGGCGATTTCTGATGGCTTTCGAAGGCGCTTTTTATCGACGTCCGGAATCCAGTTATGGGCAAGATTTGGATAAAAGTGATCAATGGATGCTCAGTAAATTCTTCGCACGCGTCCGCGTTCCAGTGTCCGCAGCGTGGCCGGGCGATCAATCTCTTTGGAGTCGCTGGCCTGCACTTCGTCGATGGCGTCGTTTAAGAAAGCCCAAAGAGTCCGATCAGGGGTTATGAATTTTCCTATCGCCGTTTCAAACGCTTCCTGTGCCCTAGATTCAAAAGTTCGCCGCATTCCGAGGACAGCTACCGAGCCAGACGGGATGAGTTCCATACTAGTAAACGCGGTGAGTACGCCGTCATCACCCGGTCGGCTTTGCATTCGGTAGACGTATAGATAATATTTCTTGCTTACTGGACACCAAATTCCCGCCACGATTTCAGTGTGCATATCCCGAAACTCTTCCATGCTTAGCTTGTAGCTGCTCGCGGAACGCAACGCATCGTTCACGGAATACTCAATAACGTTTGCAATCACGTCCGCCGTTAGCAGTCCTTCGAAATCACGGTTAGTGAAGGTGTCGTCATCCCAGTAAGACCCATAATCCGAGACCAGAAGATTTTTCTGGCAATGCCTGATTACCTTGTATTCTACTGGCGACGACAGGCTTGCTCTCTCGTAGCTGATTCTGAGCTGCCCTAGGTGTCCGTGGATGCTATTGATGATGTGTTGAGCCGTGAGGGTGCTGCCTGCAAAAGCGACGAATAGCTCGTTCGTTTCATAGACCTCCTGGTAGTCCTTGAATGACCCATCAGGTTGGAAATATGGCTTCCACAGCTTAGCTTCCAGCGTATGAATTTTTCTGAAGCCGTTAAGCAACGTGCGTCCACCAGCATGGCTAGTAATCGCGCTGTCTGCCATCACGAATAGACCATTTACCTCCATGACAGGTTCGTAAACCTCAGTCGTGTCAGAGGCGAAACTAGAATAGTCCAAGGATTTTGAGTGGTTGTATCCGGCAATGACTAAGGTCATGGATGCTCTCGCTAAGGTAGTTGCGGGGTTTGGTCGAAAAGTACGGACTATGGCGGTTGTGGAGAAAGCTACTCGGGGATAAATACATTTGCCAAAGGAGTACCGGAGGCCTTGGGGGCGGTGTTTCCTGCTACGACACCGCAAACCTGCGTCGTGCACTTGATTCGCAACAGCTTGGATTACACGGCGGACCACATTCGACCCAAAGCAACCTATCGAAGGTCACGAGCATGCAACAGGGCTGTTGCTCCTGAAAGTCGCGTCATCCGGAATTTTGCTGCCCGCGAATGTTGATAATTGCAGGACTGCCACGGAGCTTTGAAGCACCGGCTATTTAGGTCACTATGCATTCCAACAATGGAGCGATAAGGCAGCATAAGCTGAACATGATGGACGAGAACCCGCCCTCAGTGAACGCAGGCGTCGAGGCTCTAACGACAGACGGGGTCGCCAGTGTCGTGCAGAGAAAGCCTCGTGAGGCGCTGCTGCCAGGTAACCGGGAGGTCATCACTGACCTTTACGTTAGCAGGAATGTCGAGAATGAGCCTAAAGACTATGCCTTCAAGGTGTATGTCAGGCTAAACGCCAAGAAACAGACGCTTCGGAAGGTCTCCTTCCAGCATAGCGTTTTCGACGCTTGCTACTTCAATAACTGTAATTTCGATTCCTGCGACTTCACCGGCTGTCGGTTCGTTGGCTGTAATTTCCATCAGTCCGCATTTTCCGGATGCAAGTTTGAGTATGCGGTCTTCGAGCGTTGCCAAATCGACGACGACATCCTTGAGCGGGAGGCACCGCGTGAGGAAAATCTGAAAATGCGGTTTGCCAGATCGCTTCGAATGAATTTCCAGCAAATTGGCGATGCGAAAGCTGTAAATAGAGCGATTTCACACGAGTTGGAGGCTACATCAAGCTATCTCAAAAAATCTTGGTCATCAAGAGAGACATATTACCGGGATAAGTATCCGGGTTGGAAGAAGGTGCCACAGTTCATCAAATGGCTTGAGTTCAGAGTGCTAGATGCGATCTGGGGCAATGGCGAGAATACGCTTAAGCTGCTGCGGGCGATCGTAGTAGTTCATATCCTAATAGCTTTCTATGATACTTATCACTTCGGCAATCCCTGGGATCTGACTGCCTATCTTACTAGCCTCGCGGCCTCTCCTGGAGTGTTCTTCGGCATAGCCACCCCGCACCCCTACCCAATTTGGTTCTCATCGATTATTGCTGCTACGCGTCTGGTTGGATTCGCCTTTCTCACGGCTATTCTTGTAAAACGGTTTGGTCGGCGATGAATATGCACATTTACGCCTTCGGCTCCATCTGCCGGGGGGAGATTGACCTAGGATCAGATGTCGATCTACTGGCCTGCGTCGGCGGCCCAGCACAGCAGATTGATCACGAAAAATACTCCGTGTATCGATATGAGCGAATTCAGGCTTTGTGGAAAGAGGGCAATCCGTTCGCCTGGCACCTGCATCTAGAGTCGAGGTTACTTTTCTCCCCAGATGGCACGGACTTTCTGGACGACCTAGGGAAGCCAGCGCCTTACATCGCGGATGCCCGAGACTGCACCAAATTCCAAAGACTTTTCGACCGCTCTTACCAAGAATTGAGGCAGTCTACGAACAGTGCGACCTTTCACCTATCCTGCATATTCTTGGCCATCCGAAATTTCGCAACCTGTCATTCGCTTTCGCTCGGACAACCCATCTTCTCGAGGAAGTCTCCTCTGATGGTGCTGCCAAGCCTCGATATCGATCCCCAAGCATTCTCCATTCTGACACGCGCGCGATTACTATCGACACGAGGTTATGGAGAAAACATCACGCATGAAGAAGTCGTCGCCGCTATCAAAGCAGTCGCCATCGTTCCACGCTGGATGGAAGCGTTACGGAGCCAGCATTCGCCATGATTGAATTCAACAATCGAATTGACGCTCAGCGCGTAATTCTTAATCTTGTTAATCGCGGGATCTGGAAGGAGGAGCTTTATGGTCTCTCTAGTGGCGCAATCGACCGTTGGGTTCGTGTCAATGGAATTGATCCCGCCGCCGATTTGCCCCGTGCAATCTGCGAGTCTGCCGATAAACTTTTTTTCCTAGCCAATAAGAGTCAGGAACAAGTTACGGATGAGTATCGCCTTCTATCGGTAGAAGTTCTCGAATTGACTCAGCGAATCGCTAGGATCGTAGATATTGTATGACTGCTCTTGGCCGATTTCTGTCTGTTGCGAAGGGCAGAAATCGGCCCAAAGACGGATGCTTGACCAGTTTAATCAAATAGATACACCTATAGCATGCTGGGTGAATAGACTCTGCCAGCTACACCGAGTGCGGAAACAAGATCCTGAATAGTTCGAGACCTGCTTTGGTTTACTGGTAGTGAACATTACTATCTTTGGTATCGCTTACATATTCTAATTTCTCAAAGAATTACTTTATTAGGAACAAACTCCACATCTAAAGGGGAATCATCAGTACCAATATATTGCGAATGGATTAACAAGCTTTTCGGATCTTCACTTTCGAGTAAATGCACTACAATCTCACCCAGTATCTTAGCTCGCTTTACAGTCATGAACTCGCACGCGCCATCACCATTAGCGGACGTAATTTCAATCGATCTCTTTACGTCATCTGGAGCATGAATCCAATCTGCATAATCGCCCACGAAGCTTATTGGCAAAGAAGCATTAAAGGTCACGGTAACAACGTAGTGACGCGGATTGATACAAGAAACCTGTCCAAACTCAACACCTTGGATACTAGAAACTATAGGTCCGCCTGCACTAACTCCACGCCAAGCGGGCAAAGGTAACTCGCTTTGATTTTCGATCATTCCATCTTCCCAGTAAGAATAATGGAAATCAGATTCTTTCGCCGAAAAATACTTCATTACGTTGTTAAGAAACGTTTCAGATCCTATAACTTGTTTAAACTCCTCGATAACCATGTCGCGGGCATCCAAATCACCGAGAATATCCACAAACTCCTTACTCCGAATCAGTTCAGCCAGCTCGGCAAATACGCGGACTTGTGGAAAATTGCTCATATATTCTTTGAGCTGGCCATCTTTGCATATAAATATCAGTGGCATGCCGTCACTAATCAGCTCTTCAAGGGACCTCGCTATTACTGCGTCAGGTATATCGTCACGATTCTTAAGCTTTTTAAATGCACCCTTACCCGAAAAATAATCGTTCCACACCTGCTCATAAATTCCTGGGTGCGGATTTAAAATAGTGACCTTGAAGTCTTTTAGCCACGTTTTCGTCATTTCATTTAGTCGGCTGTGAAGCTCCGGAAGATAATTTGTAAACCCATTATTGAAATCAGTTACGCTTTCAATATCATCACCAGACCTAGCAAAAATTTTAGAAATTTCTCGAAGGTTATCTTTTACACTTTGGGCCTTTGCAGAAAGATCAGAAGTTGTTTTAGTCTCGTATTCTCGGAGAACAATTTCACTCAAGATCAATTCCAAAGAACTCGCATTAATAACCCTTTGGAGAAGCCGCATAGACTGCGACATATATCCTTCTTGGTGCAAGATATTTGTATCTATTGATACTCTCAATTATTATCTCCAGCAAAGCCTTAAAAGGGAGTACGTGTTATTGGTAAATTCAAATTAAAGCAGAAATGCATTTTTTTGAATAGCTAGTGAGGGGCTGTGAGAGCCTCCGAAGCTTTTTTAGGACCTAAAACCCTGACCACTACCCTCCCGCCGTCACTTTCTGGCAGTTCAGAGCATCTGGAACCAGCTGGCCTACCCACGCCAGAAAAGCATCCTTTTCTTGGAGGTCCGCTTGTCACAAATTCAAAGGCTTCAAATAGTATGATCGAACGGGTCTGGTCCTAGGGCGCGACAGACTAGATGTCCGTCTTTCAGGCAGAAATCGGCCACTACCAGCCTTTCGCGTAAGACCGCAACTTTAAGTAATTGAACAGATTTGGTCGGCTCCGTGTTCGCGGGGCCTCTAAGTTAAAGATCAATACCAGTGCAGTGGTGACTGTGCTATCAATAGCTCTGCCACCACCTCACGGTAGGCTTTAAAGATCATCGTTTCGGTGTCTAGTCATACCGCTGGTTACATCGATATAATAGCCATCTCCAAGATCCACCTCATAGGTTTCTTGGTTTCCTGTAAAGTAACTGTTCCTTCCTAAGGATAGAGGCTCCAATGCAAGTGGCTTTGATTGAGGAGCGTTAAAATTTTGAAAGTGGCGATAAATTCTATCATCACAACGATACCGACTCATGTCTCCATGAAGACCATTTTCATACGTGACACACGAGCCGAATTTGCTCTCAATAAACTGCTCGACAAGCCAAGTCATCTCTTCTGGATTTAGTCTGAAGCACTCACTGTCGTTACTAGTGCTAATGTGAGGGAGTCTTTGAAGATCGCACTGAAATTCAAGATGTTTTAGTAGTTTTTTCTCAATATCATGAACATCGCCTCGAATGATTTTAAAGGCAGTGTAGATGCAGTAGTCTGGATTCTGAGGAGATCTGTGGCGAGTGTGTAAACCTTCGGTGGTCTTGCCAACTTTTGACCAGTTAAACTTATCGACATCGCAACCAATATATATCCAGTTGCCCCTGCCGATACCTACCTCTTCATCTTCATCATAGTAGTCCAAATTTAATCACCTCGACCGATATAGATAAATCGTAAGCTTTACTGGTTTGACTTCCAGGGCCTATCACACGACGTTCGGCTCATGGGCAGAGCAATCTGGATGCCAGATGAGTTTATAACTAGATCGAGTCGCGCGCCAGAAGCAAAAATATTTTGGGAAGCATAAATATGGTATCCACGGGATTTGGCAACGTGCCAACATCTGTTCTTGGTTGGTTGCAGCCCGAACTGACCCGTTGCATTGGGTCGACTCCTGCCAGTCAAGGAGACCCAGCGTACTGGTCAAGTCCATGCAATTAGGCAGAATCAGACTGGATCAATGAAATTTCGGCAAGCAGGTCAATTCGGGTGCGGTGCTATCACGTTGATCAACCTGATCGCCTTTACGCGCCCTCACTGTAGAGGAACGCCGAGTCCACTACAAATCATTCAAAGGAAGGCCAAAAAACGGCGGCGTGCGACGGCCATAAGCGGACTTGCGCATATTTCAAGGAAATTTGTGGCGATTCAGCAGCATTTAGACACCGATGCTGGCTTTCGCCCGGCCGACTGAAGCACGGGTTCCCCAGTGAAGAATGGCGTCGATGGCTTCGCGCACCAGGTTCGGATTAGATTAGCGCAAACAACTGGATGATGGATTGGTATCAATGAGCAATGTCGATGGTACGCCAAGCTACAGAAAGGAAAGCTTCAATTGCCCGCGCTGTGGTGCATTCGCCGGTATGAAATGGAATGACTTGCTCTTGAATAGCAATGAGTACGCCTCTGTATCCTTTTCGTTCTGTTCGGCTTGCAAAGATCCCAGTATTTGGATCACTGATGAGGGTGGCGGCAGGCATGGCCTCACGCCTGGAATGCCGATGGAAGGACACCTAGGGAGCAGGATAAAGATGATTTTCCCTTCGGAGTGCATCGCACCCAAGGCTGAAGAGGATATGCCTGAGGGGATCAGAGCGGATTATGAAGAAGCTAGATTAGTTTTCAGCCACTCTCCTCGAGCTGCGGCTGCTCTGCTCCGACTGTGTGTGCAAAAGCTTTGTGAGGAGCTTTTAGGCAAACCGGGCAAAATACACAATCAAATTGGTGAGCTTGTAGAGTTGGGATTGCCCAGCCGACTGTTGAAGGCGTTCGATACCATCCGTATCTTCGGAAACGAGTCGGTACATCCAGGAACTGTCAATCTCAATGACAGCCCAGAGGTCGCGCTAGCGCTTTTTACCCTGCTGAACATAGCAGTTCGTCACTGCATTACAGAAGAGAAGGAGCTAGAGGCGATACGTGCGTTAACCCCTGAACATAAGCGGCGGGATATCTAGCTAGCCCATTGAGGTAATGCCCATAGTCAGCGACTGAATGAAGTACGTTGCCGGCATTGGAGAAGCCCTGTGGAAGGACCGCTTTTGGCCGGTTGCTGCCGGCGACAAAACATAGCGATCGTACTAGGCAGTAGAACTGGACATATTTTCACATCGCCTGTTTTCGATAAGTCGTTTAGCCCGCAATTGGTCGACCAGGATGCGATTTACTGGTAAGGGGCAATGAAAATGGTCAAATCGGGAGCAATTACGCCGTGCACGATCTAAAAGCTTTTAGCTAAATCTGCTAGCTCTTTTAGATTTACGGATTCACGCAGCAGATTATTTTTCGCGTCGCCTTGAGAACCATAGTGGATCTCTTTGTGACACGTAGGGCAGATTGCCCCGATGTACTTGGGGTGATCCAGCCCGCCATCAGATAAACGATTGATATGGTGGGGTTCTAGATAAGGTGAGCCTGCCTTGGTAGTGAAGGGCGCCGGTTGATCGCAGCTTTCACAGACTCCTCCAGCTCTGCTTAGCACATAATCCTTGACGGCTTGGCTTCGAGCGTAAATCGTGCGCGTTGATGTCAATGTCCCTTTGCTGACGGGAGCGAATGCTGCTTGGTAGGCTCGTTTTCTTAGGGCATCGATCTTTAGCTCAGCGATATCAGCCGCTACGTTGTCATCTGGTCCCAGTTCATATGTTGCTAGGTCAGCTACAGGCACTAGGTGGAAGATGACGACCTTTCGAATGTCTCCGTTTCGATCAGATCCATCTTGCCAAGAGATATCCGCACACACGTACTCTCCTACATATAGCTGCCCCTTACCCTTGCCTAGTGTTTTAAAGAGGTGTAATGCCCGACCTTTAGCCGCATGCTGCTGAACTGCTAAGTTTCCGCTGGTCAGCGTCATGTGACCGACCTGTCCCTCGCCTGCGTACGAGTAGACGCCGTTCACTTCATCTACCTTATCTGTGTATCCATACTGCTCACCTGACGCTCCCGAAAATAGAAATATAGCCGGTGCTTTTCTGGACGGCGCTATCCCGTTTTGCGAGCTTCCACCAAAAGGACCATGGATTTCAGTCTTACGGTCATATATTTCGCCTCTTACAAAGTCGAGTTTTGGCGTCTCTCGGAGATCAACGACTTCGTATTTACAGGCTCGAAAATAGCCATTTGTTGATTTTTTATTGGTGAAGTCACGTGCAGCAATGTCTGTTGCAAGTGAAATTATTTTTTTCGCAGGGTACAGCTCGCCACCCACGCGTATCGCGAATTGGTGCGCGTTGTTCGACTCCCATCCAGCCCATTCAGGTTGGTCCCTGAATTCATCGAACCGGCGCAGCGCCTGTTCAACCGCTTTTTTCTCAACTGCTGGGATCGCCACTGCGTCGTCCTTGTAGGAAAAATCTCCTGCAACTGTACGAAATGGATGAGGCTTGTGGCTACTACAACCAGCGCTTTCGCTGGAATCAATAAAAAAGGCCGCCTTTCGGCGACCTTTATTTAGCGAGACGCATGTTCGATTGCCGCTACAAAATTATCGGTCATCGCTTCCCAACCTCTTCAAAAAATAAACCACCCGCTCAGTCTCCTCAAACCCCAGCGCATCATGCATCGCATGACTCACCTGATTTTCCACCAACGCATCCGAAGCCAACTCCGTACACCCCATTTCCCCAGCCCAGTCTTCAACGCCAGCCACAAGCTGCCGCGCAATGCCTTGGCCGCGACTGTCAGGCTGAACGTATAGACCTTCAAGAAATGCCACCGGCGAGGAGTGGGTGCCGTTGACGTAGTCGGTTCGGATTGATGCTTCGGCGAAACCTAGGGCCTGGCCACTCTCATCGGTGAAGACGAGCACCAAGTAGCGCTCGGGTGTAATGAGGATGGTCTGTGTTTCATGGGAGGCGTCAGCGGCGGAATCGGGCCAGAGTGCTGTGCGCAGGGGGAGCCAGCCGTTGTGGTCGAGTAAGGTGCAGCGTTTGATCATTGCGGGAGCAACCGTGGGGTTAACGATTGATGATCATAAGGCGTGTTTGGGCTGGCCTGGAAGGTCGGTTGTGTGAGGTAGATCGCCTCGCGAACAAGTTCGCTCCTACAGGGGGGCGTATTTCATTCAGGCCTGGCCCTCGGCTGCAACAACAGCGCAACCAGCGCACTCCAGCCTGTCTGATGTGACGCCCCCAGACCACGTCCATTCTCGCCATGAAAATACTCGTGGAACAACACCAAGTCCCGGCTCTGTGGATCGATTTCCAGCAGTGGATAGCTGGCCATGGAAGGTCGGTTGCCTTCACTGTTACGCAGGAATAATCCGCAGATGCGCTGACTTAAGCCGTCAGCCACTTCGTCCAGCGAAGCCAGATAGCCCGAGCCGCTGGGGTATTCCACGGAAAAGTTCTCGCCGTAATAGCGATGAAACTCGCGCAGTGATTCGATCAACATGTAGTTCAACGGCATCCATATCGGGCCGCGCCAGTTTGAGTTGCCGCCAAACAGCCGGGAGTTGGACTCGGCAGGCTGGTAATCCGCCGACAGCGTGTTGCCGTTGATGTGCATGCTGAACGGATTCTCTGCGTAGAAGCGTGACAACGAGCGCACACCAAATGGCGAGAGAAACTCGTTTTCATCCAGCATTTGTTTGATGAGGTCCTTGGTCCGTTGCCCCCGCAATAGCGCCAGCAACAGACGATTGCCTTTTCCGGGTTCGGTCCAGCGCGAGATGAGCGCTGCCAGGTCTGGACGATGATGGAGGAAACCCAGCAGACGTTCGCGCAGCCCTTTGAGCCCTTCATGTTCGCGCTGCTCCAGCACACGCACGGCAAACAGCGAAATCAAGCCCACGAATGATCGCAGCCGCACCGACTCACGGCTGCCGTCGGGGCGGTGCAATACGTCGTAGAAGAAGCCGTCCTGCTCATTCCAGAGCCCTTCGACGTCCACGCTGTCCACTTGGTTGATCGCACCAGCGATGTACAGAAAGTGTTCGAAGAATTTCACCGAGATGTCGATGTAAACGTCATTGCGCTGTGCCAGTTCCAGCGCCATGCGCATCAGGTCCAGGGCATAGCCGGCCACCCAGGCCGTTCCGTCGGCCTGATCCAGTTGATAGCCGGGCGCAAAGGCGGCAGAACGGTCAAACAGGCCGATGTTATCAAGACCGAGAAACCCACCCTGGAAAATGTTGTGGCCTTCGCTGTCTTTGCGATTCACCCACCAGGAAAAATTCAGCAGCAGCTTGTGGAAAACCCGCTCAAGAAACGCGGCATCGCCTTGGCCTGTCTGGGCCTTTTCCATCTGGTACACCCGCCAGGAGGCCCAGGCATGCACCGGCGGGTTGGCGTCGTCGAAGCACCATTCATACGCCGGTATCTGGCCGCTGGGGTGCATGAAGCGGTCTTTGACCAATAGCAGCAACTGGTCTTTGGCGAAGTCCAGGTCAATCAACGCAAACGCGACCGCCTGGAAGGCCGTGTCCCATGACGCGTACCAGGGATACTCCCACTTGTCCGGCATCGAGACGATGTCGAAGTTGTACAGGTGACGCCACTGGTTGTTTCGTATATGCGCGCGTTCAGGCGGCGGTGTCTGGCCGGGATCGCCAGCGAGCCAGGTTTTGACGTCGAAGTAATAAAACTGTTTTGACCACAGCAAGCCAGCCAGTGCCTGGCGCTGGACATTGCGAGCATCGGCATCGGGCAATGCATGCTGCAGCGCGTCATAAAACTCATCGGCCTCGGCACGGCGCGTCTCAAACAACTTGCGCGCATTTATCGGCGCCGCTCCGGCGGGGGCGAAACGCAAGTACACCACCTCAGAACCGCCACCCTCCAGTTGCAGGACGAAATGCGCGGCGACTTTGGTTCCGTTGTCTCGGCCAATTGCGGAGGGGTTAGCGTTCACGAGGTATTCACCGATCCCGTCCTTGAAGGGTCCGGGCGCGGGCTCGCCAAACAGTTTTGGGGTATTAGTGCGGTTCTCGCAGAACAGCCAGTCGCAGGCGTGCGGTCCCCAGGCCGTGGCGTGTCTATCGGCTTCTGACGGATGCCGGGCACTGATGGTGTCATCGAGCAGTGACAGGGCAGGGCGCTCGGTACCCGGTGCCCAGCTCCAGATATCACGGGCCCATAACTGCGGCAGTACATGCACCCGTGCGGCCTGATCGGAGCGATTGGTGACGGTCACCCGCATCAAGACATCATCCGGCGTGTGCTTGGCGTACTCCACAATGACGTCGAAATAATGGTTGTCGTTGAATACGCCGGTGTCGAGGATTTCATACTCCGGATCATTCAACCCACGCCTGGCGTTCTCTGCCACCAGATCATCGTAGGGAAACATCCCATGCGGGTACTTGTAGAGCATGCGCATGTACGCATGGCTGGGGACGCCGTCGAGGTGAAAGTACAACTCCTTCACGTCTTCGCCATGATTGCCTTCAGCATTGTTCAGGCCAAACAAACGCTCTTTGAGGATGGGGTCGTGTTCATTCCACAGACCCAGGCCAATGCACCAGTGCTGAGACTTGTCGGAAAACCCGGCCAGCCCATCTTCTCCCCAACGGTAAACACGACTGCGGGCATGATCATGGGGGAAGTAGTCCCATGAATTTCCATCGGCGCTGTAGTCCTCCCGAACGGTGCCCCACTGCCGATCACTCAGATACGGCCCCCACTCACGCCACCGCTCCACATCCTCGCTGGCAAGGCGCAGACCTTCGGTCGTCTTCAACAACGCGTACTGCTTTGGATCGGCAGACATCATCACTTCCCGGCACGTTGATGTTGGAAAATCCAGACCTCGTGGCTTGTCATGAGGCTATCGGTGGGTGGGGTTTGTCAAACGGCGGGCAGGAACTGCTAGAAGATCGGTTTTGTGGCGTCGATCGCCTCGCGAACACGTTCGCTCCCACAGGGGGGGATTTCAGGCCAATAAAAAAGCCAGAAGCATCACGCTTCTGGCTTTTTGGTTACTGCTTCAAGGCTTATGCAGCCCTGATATCAATCCCAGCTAAGCAAGCATTTCCCCAAGATAAAGCCGGTGCGTCTTCTCAATTTCATCAATCAAACGCGGCGCCACACCCACCGATTCCGCAATCTCGCGCCAGCGTTTAACCGCTGCGCAAACCTCTCTGATGATGACTCTGGCATCGATGCCTCGCACTTGTTTGGCGATGGCTTCCAAGTCGGCGAGTTCGAAGTTGTCGCGCTTGCCGTTGACGGTCATTTGGTGAGTTTCGACCCAGAAGCTGCCGGGTTGGTATGACCAGGATACGTCATAGGCGGGGGAGAGTGACCAGTTGCCTTGGTGATCCATCAGGAAGCTGGTGTTCTTGGTGTGATCGTCCTGATTGCGCCCAACCAGGTTGAACACCATGCGGCGGTAGTATTCGATGGCATCGTCCCGTGAGAGCCCGAGGGCGCGCATCACTCCAAAGGCTTCTTCGTACGCATACCCGCCCGGTTGCTTGTAGTCGGCATGGTCCAATGCGCAGAGGGTGGCCATATGGATTTTTTCGCCGTCATCGGTCCGGTCAAAGCGTTTTGTCAGGAAGTGCGCCCGCCCACCTTCTTGCAGCAATTGGCATGGGCTCATGGTGATGCCCGCAGCTTTTGCCATGAGTGAATAGGCGTACTCCACCCGGCCGAAGCCTTGTGAGTCAGCCAGGACGTCGGTGTGTTTGGCGACATCGAATTTCAGCAGCCAATAGGTAAAGCCCTTGGGTGCCTTGACTTGCCCTGAACGAATCTCCCCTGCGGCATTCATTGCAATGACGGCTTTTGCCCGGGCACCACCCGCGCTGGTTCCGACCTGAATCAAGCGTTGAAGCGCTGCATCATCGACACTGGGATCATGTTTTTCGAGGCGCTCTGCCAGGGTTTCCCTTTGGGAGAGCACTTCACTGGCAAGCTGGACGAGGGCTTCTATATGGACGTTTTCACTGGATTTTGCAGAGCCACCGAGGGCGGGCCTATATTCCAGCGCGCCCATACCGCGCATACCTTGGTAGAGCACTCGTTCAACAGGCGTGAAGGTGGACTTGTCGCGGCCTTCTTTAGCAAGCCAGGCATCTATCAGCGCGTTGCCGAAGTCGTCAGGCAGGGAGTCGGCGAGGATTGCGGGCAGGCCTCTATAGGTCTCTCGATTCAGGCTGGGAAAGGCATAGGTCTGATTCGCTGCCAGTGGCATATGGATTGGCGAGATCTCGATGCCTGTCTTGACAAACTCGGGGTCATATTCGAACAGGCCCAGCTGAATCATTTCGTCCCACAGCAGCCCCCCAACAAATAGATCAAACAGATAGACCTTTGCCGTAATCACCACTGAACATCCTTATTGATTTTGCCCTTGGGCGTTGAAGCTAAACCGCTTGCGTCCTTATTCACCACTCGTGTTCCGGAGGCGCGTAGGCGCGGGCTGCCAGCCATCTTGATCACTTGCAGTGGGCTCGGCAAAACGACCTGGACCAGAGAGCTCACTCTTTCCAACTCACCGATCGCACGTAGGACGGCGATCAAATTGACCAGGGTGCCTTTGCCGTGCAGGAGATTGATCAAGGTTTGTCGGCTGATACCAGCTTCCTTGGCCACTTGGTCCTGGCTCAGGTTTCTTTTTAGGCGCAGTTCCTGAAGCCGTGTACCAATGGCGCTGGCGATAGCATCGTCGGTCATGGTTTGGAGGCGCATAGTGTCTAGATTCCTTAGCAGAATGTGGTATTTATCTATTTTGTGTCTTTATATCCAGGCGTTGTCTGCCTTATCTGATGTGTATCATAGCTGTGGTGGCAATAATGTCTATAAATCTAGTCTTTAACCTATGTATAAGCAGTTTATGTATGGATATTTAGGCGTAGTAATCATGTGATTTAGCACCGTTTTCGCAGCCTTCGGCAGCTCCTGCAGGTCCGCGTATCATTTGCCGGCCAACAAAAAAGCCAGAAGCATCACGCTTCTGGCTTTTTGGTGACCGCTTCAAGGCTATGCAGCCCTGATATCAATCCCAGCTAAGCGCGCCGCCGGTTTGGTATTCAATAACCCGCGTCTCGAAGAAGTTTTTCTCTTTCTTCAAGTCCATGATTTCGCTCATCCATGGGAATGGGTTGGTGGTACCTGGGTACTCTTCTTTCAAGCCGATCTGCGACAGGCGACGGTTGGCGATGAATTTGAGGTAGTCCTCCATCATCGCGGCGTTCATGCCGAGGACGCCGCGGGGCATGGTGTCGCGGGCGTATTCGATTTCCAGTTGAGTGCCTTGCAGGATCATCTGGCTGGCTTCTTCCTTCATTTCGGCGTCCCACAGGTGTGGGTTTTCGATTTTGATCTGGTTGATCACGTCGATGCCGAAGTTCAGGTGCATGGATTCGTCGCGCAGGATGTACTGGAACTGCTCGGCGACGCCGGTCATTTTGTTGCGGCGGCCCATGGACAGGATCTGGGTGAAGCCGCAATAGAAGAAGATGCCTTCCAGTACGCAGTAGTAGGCGATCAGGTTGCGAAGCAGTTCTTTGTCGGTTTCTTCGGTGCCGGTTTCGAACTTCGGATCGGAGATCGAACGGGTGTATTTCAGGCCCCAGGCGGCTTTTTTCGCGACCGATGGGATCTCGTGGTACATGTTGAAGATCTCGCCTTCATCCATGGCCAGCGATTCGATGCAGTACTGGTAAGCGTGGGTGTGGATCGCTTCTTCGAAGGCCTGGCGCAGGATGTACTGGCGGCACTCCGGGTTGGTGATCAGGCGGTACACGGCCAGGACCAGGTTGTTGGCAACCAGGGAGTCGGCGGTGGAGAAGAAGCCCAGGTTGCGCATGACGATGCGGCGCTCGTCGTCGGTCAGGCCTTGTGGGTCTTTCCACAGGGCGATGTCGGCGGTCATGTTGACCTCTTGCGGCATCCAGTGGTTTGCGCAACCGTCCAGGTACTTCTGCCAGGCCCAGTCGTACTTGAAAGGCACGAGCTGGTTGAGGTCGGCGCGGCAGTTGATCATCATTTTTTCGTCAACGGCCACGCGGGCGCTGGCGCCTTCGAGTTCAGCCAGGCCTTCAGCGACGTCCAGTGCGTCCAGCGCTTTTTTGGCGCGGACCAGGGCAGGGGAGTCTTTGTCGGTGATGTTGCGAGCTTCGGTTGCGGCGGCGCCACCGGCGCTGTCGAGGCGGTCCATGTTGGCTTCGTTGGCGTGACCGGCGTTGGTCGCTTTGGCGGCTACTTCGCCGTCTTCTTTATCGAATTCGTCCCAGCTCAGCATGGTTCAAGCTCCTGAATTTCAAAGGATGTAGTGCCCGCGTCATGTCGCTGACGTTGGCAACGGATTTCTGGATTTACTCGGGATCGACTGGCCGGTGTTGCTGCAAGTCGATCAGCGGATTTGCCGCCGCGGCGGTTGGCCTCACAGGCGCACAAAACGGGTAGCGGAGATTGCTTTCAGGCAAGACGGCATTGCTGGTGCAAATGGTCATTTGGGTACCCTGGAGCGAGCGCGGGATTATACAGATTTTGCCCGGCACTTGTTCATCCCTGATGGTGTTTGGGGTGTGATTTTCACTTTTTTCTTTTGCCTTTGCGGGTGCATTCTCAGTCGGGGAGAAAACAACGCAAATACAGTGAAAACCCTTTATCTAGTGTTTTTCACATTTCGAAACACAGCATATAGGTGATGAGGCCCTCGGGCAACGTGTCGTGACGTCGCATTTCGGTCAAGGGTTTTTCGCTTGATGGGGGTCAATGTTTCACATGCCTTGGATATCGGGGGTTGTGGCGGGGAGAGGCTTTTTGGTGCGGGGTTTTAGGTGACCAACGGTTGGTGTGACGGGCATGGGCCATATAAGCCGATCTCACTATCTGGCGCGACAACGTGGGACCGGCTTTAGCCGGGAAGAGGCCAGGACATGCGCTGCATATGCGCCGCCAGAAATGCCGCCTTCCCGGCTAAAGCCGGTCCCACAACAGATAGGCATTGCAGGCCAACATAGAATCTTGTGGCCTGCATAAGCGCTGACGTTAGCTGACTTTAAAGAACGCCACTTTCTGCGTCAGGCGGTCGGCCAGTTGGGCCAGTTCCTGGCTGGCGGTAGAGACTTGTCTGGACCCCGTGGCGGACTGCACCGTTGAGCCGTGAATGCGGTTGATGTTGACCGCCACTTCTTCGGCCACGGCGCTTTGTTGAAGGGAGGCGCTGGCGATCTGCGCGTTCATGCGATTGATGGCGCCCACTTCCTGGCTGATTTTGCTCAGCGCGCCCTGGGCATTGCGGGTTTGCTCCACTGTGCGGCCGGCCAGCTCGCAGTTGTTGCGCATGGTTTGCGCGGCGGTTTGCGTGCCGTTTTGCAGGGTGCTGATCATGTCGCGAATGTCTTGGGTCGAGCGCTGGGTGCGGTTGGCCAATGAGCGAACTTCGTCGGCCACCACCGCAAAACCACGCCCATGTTCGCCCGCACGTGCAGCCTCGATGGCGGCGTTGAGGGCCAGCAGGTTGGTTTGCGCGGCGATGGAGTTGATCACGTCGATGACGGTCTCGATCTCTTCGCTCTGTTTGGACACGTGCTCCACGGTGAGGGTGGTTTCAGCCAGGGAGGTGGCCAGTTGTTCGATGGCCAGGGTGGTGTCCGCGACCAGTTGGTTGCCGCTTTCCACTTCGCTGTCGGCCAGACGGGTCGCGTCTGCCGCCTGTGAAGCGTAGCCGGTGACCTCATTGACGGTGGCGGCCATCTGGGTGATGGCGGTCGCCACTTGCTCGGCTTCGCGGGTTTGCAGGTTGATCTGGTCGTTATTGGTGATGGACGTGGCGGAGAGCAACGAGGAGGAGTGGTTGACCTCTTGAGCCGCCATGCGTACCTGGGTAATGGTGTCTGCCAGGCGAGCAAGTGCAGTTTTCAGCACGCCCATCACGCTGTCCGGGTAGGGGGTGTCGATGCGTTGCTGCAGATCACCGGCGGCCAGTCGCTGAATCGCCTGCGCCACTTCGGTCGGCTCGGCGCCCAGGGTGGATTTGACGAAGCGGATGATGACCGCGGCCAGGATGATGCTCAGCAGCATGGCCACGGCGGTCGCCAGCAACATCAGGCCCCGGAACTGGCTGGCGGTGGCTTGCACGTCGTTGAGCTGGGCTTTGATCGACGCTTCTTCAAAGTCGATCAAGGCGTTGATGCGCTTGAGCCACTCACTGTAGTTAGCCGATACCTGATTGAGCAATAACGCCTGTGAACCCGGGATGTCGCCGGTGCGTCGCAGGTCGATCAGGGTTTTGGTCGACGCAAGGGTCTGCTGCTCGATCTCTTTAATGGCGCGCAGCAGGGTCTGTTCTTGCGGGCTCACCTGGGAGCTGGCATAGAGCTGGTCCAGTGGTGTGGCTGAATCGACGTAGTCCTTTTCCAGCTGGGCGACTTCGCGCAAGTGGTTTTCAAGGTCCTGGGAGTTACTCACCAATACCGCGTCGCGGATCGCGATGGCCCGGTTATGCACGCTGCCCCGGAAGTTGATGGCATAGCGCTGCACTTTTGCGGCGTTATCGTTGACGTCTTCCAGGGTGGAGTCAATGAAACCCACCCGTTGAATGCCCACGGCGGTGATCAATACAAGCAGCGATACGATGGCCGCAAAGCCCAGGCCGATGCGCGACGCGAGGGAAATCGGGGTTTTCATGGGGTGGACTCGTGGGAAAGCGAAGCGCTAAAACGTACCGATATCAATACGCCATCTTTGGGTGAGTCGAAGGTACCGTGATGTCACATCGCTGCCCAATCAATGGAGACTACGGCATTCATAGGGGGATGCTATGGAAATGTTTTGGTCGCTGATTTTGGCTGAAAGATCGCTGGGCCTTTTTCCGGGTGAAAGTCGGTCCCACAGGTTTCACCTAATCCCTGTAGGAGCGAATTTATTCGCGAGGAGGCCGGTATATCCGATGGATTTCTATCGGCTGTGAGATTGCCTTCGCGAATGAATTCGCTCCCACAGGGAGCTGGTTTGTTCAGGTACACCGAGTGCGCTGCTGCAGGTTTTGGGATCTGTGGAAGGGGAGGTTGGAGCGGGGGAGGCCGGGAGGTTTGAAAGCTCCCGGTTTGTATTCGGTCATGACAGCGGTGTTGGCTTTTTCGCGAGCAAGCTCGCTCCCACAGGAAAGTGGGAGCGGGCTTTCAGCTATGCCTTATTGGCAAGCCTCGCAATCCGGCTCGTCGATGGCGCAGGCTTTAGGCACTGGCGCTGGACCGGCGGGTGCAGCTTCGGTTGGACGCGGGGCGGTGATCGCCGAGTCGTCCGGGCCGTGGCCGCCGCTCGATACTGCGTTGAGCTTGCCGGTGTTGACGGTGGATTTCTCGGTGCTGGTCGCGGCCAGGGCACGGAGGTAGTAAGTGGTTTTCAGACCACGGTACCAGGCCATGCGGTAGGTCACGTCCAGCTTCTTGCCCGATGCGCCGGCGATGTACAGGTTCAGGGACTGAGCCTGGTCGATCCACTTCTGGCGACGGCTGGCGGCGTCAACGATCCACTTGGTATCCACTTCGAACGCGGTGGCGTACAGGTCTTTGAGTTCCTGCGGGATGCGTTCGATCTGCTGTACGGAACCGTCGTAGTACTTCAGGTCGTTGATCATGACCGAGTCCCACAGGTCGCGGGCTTTGAGGTCGCGAACCAGGTACGGGTTGATCACGGTGAATTCGCCGGAGAGGTTCGACTTCACGTACAGGTTTTGATACGTCGGTTCGATCGACTGCGATACGCCAGTGATGTTGGCGATGGTCGCGGTCGGTGCGATGGCCATGATGTTGGAGTTACGAATGCCTTTCTGTACACGGGCACGCACTGGCGCCCAGTCCAGGGATTCGTTCAGGTCAACGTCGATGTACTTCTGGCCACGCTGTTCGATCAGGATCTGTTGCGAATCCAGCGGCAGGATGCCTTTGGACCACAGCGAACCCTGGAACGTCTCGTAGGCACCGCGCTCGTCGGCCAGGTCGCAGGACGCCTGGATCGCGTAGTAGCTGACCGCTTCCATGGACTTGTCGGCGAACTCGACGGCAGCATCGGAACCGTAAGGAATGTGCTGCAGATACAGCGCATCCTGGAAGCCCATGATGCCCAGGCCGACTGGACGGTGCTTGAAGTTCGAGTTCTTGGCTTGCGGCACCGAGTAGTAGTTGATGTCGATCACGTTATCGAGCATGCGAACGGCTACGTCGATGGTGCGCTTGAGCTTGTCGGTGTCCAGCTTGCCGCCCACGATGTGGTTCGGCAGGTTGATCGAGCCCAGGTTGCAGACCGCGATTTCGTCCTTGTTGGTGTTCAGGGTGATCTCGGTGCACAGGTTCGAGCTGTGAACCACGCCCACGTGCTGCTGCGGGCTACGCAGGTTGCACGGGTCTTTGAAGGTCAGCCATGGGTGGCCGGTTTCGAACAGCATCGAGAGCATCTTGCGCCACAGATCCTTGGCCTGGATGGTCTTGAACAGTTTGATCTTGCCTGGGTATTCGCTCAGTGCTTCGTAGTACTCGTAACGCTCTTCGAAGGCTTTACCGGTCAGGTCGTGCAGATCCGGTACTTCGGACGGCGAGAACAGGGTCCATTTGCCGTCATCGAAGACGCGCTTCATGAACAGGTCAGGGATCCAGTTGGCGGTGTTCATGTCGTGGGTACGACGACGATCATCACCGGTGTTCTTGCGCAGCTCGATGAACTCTTCGATGTCCATGTGCCAGGTTTCCAGGTACGCACAGACCGCGCCTTTGCGCTTGCCGCCCTGGTTGACTGCGACTGCGGTGTCGTTCACGACTTTCAGGAACGGTACAACGCCCTGGGATTTGCCGTTGGTGCCCTTGATGTAAGAACCCAGCGCACGAACCGGAGTCCAGTCGTTGCCCAGGCCGCCTGCGAATTTGGACAGCATGGCGTTGTCGTGGATGGCGTGGTAAATGCCCGACAGGTCATCCGGCACGGTGGTCAGGTAGCAGCTGGACAGCTGCGGACGCAAGGTACCGGCGTTGAACAGGGTTGGGGTCGACGACATGTAGTCGAAGGACGACAACAGGTTGTAGAACTCGATGGCGCGATCTTCTTTGGCTTTCTCTTCGATCGCCAGGCCCATGGCCACACGCATGAAGAAGATCTGCGGCAGTTCGAAACGTACGCCATCCTTGTGGATGAAGTAACGGTCGTACAGGGTTTGCAGGCCCAGGTAGGTGAACTGCTGATCGCGTTCGTGGTTGATCGCCTTGCCGAGTTTTTCCAGGTCAAAGGTGGCCAGGATCGGGTTCAGCAATTCGAACTGAATGCCTTTGGCGATGTACGAAGGCAGGGCCTTGGCGTACAGGTCGGCCATTTCGTGGTGAGTGGCGCTTTCAGCGACTTCCAGGAAATTCAGGCCTTCGGCGCGCAGGGTGTCCATCAGCAGGCGGGCGGTGACGAACGAGTAGTTCGGCTCACGCTCAACCAGGGTACGGGCGGTCATCACCAGGGCGGTGTTGACGTCTTTCATCGCCACGCCGTCGTACAGGTTCTTCAGGGTTTCGCTCTGGATCAGGTCGGCATCGACTTCTTCCAGCCCTTCACAGGCTTCAGTCACGATGGTGTTCAGGCGACCCATGTCCAGCGGCGCAACGCTGCCGTCGGCGCGAGTGATGCGGATAGAAGGGTGAGCCTGGACCGGCGCATCGGTGCCACGCACGGCACGCTCCTTGGAGCGCTCGTTGCGATAGATCACGTAGTCGCGAGCCACTTTCTGCTCGCCAGCGCGCATCAGGGCCAGTTCGACCTGATCCTGGATTTCTTCGATGTGGATGGTGCCGCCCGAAGGCATGCGACGCTTGAAGGTCGCGGTGACTTGTTCGGTCAGGCGGGCCACGGTGTCGTGGATGCGCGAAGACGCAGCGGCGGTGCCGCCTTCAACTGCGAGAAACGCTTTGGTGATGGCGACGGTGATTTTGTCATCGGTGTACGGGACGACAGTGCCGTTACGCTTGATCACGCGCAGCTGGCCGGGAGCGGTCGCGGACAGGTCCTGTTGGGATTGGCCTGTCTGCGGCGCCGGAGTCGGCGAGTTCTCGCGAGTTGTGTCTGTTTGCATGGGTGTCTCCACGTTCTCTATGTTTGTTTGGGTAGGGTCTAGTTACCCACCGTTCCGTCTAAGGCATTCAGTCGACAAACGTCGGCTGTAACGACCTCAAAACAGAATGGGGACGACGGATGTCGCCGTCCCTGGCCTTGAAGTCAAAAAGGCAGCGAATCGTTGCTCGCTGCCCTGAGGAATCTGTTCGATGGTGCGTGTTAAACATTGCAACAAATGTACTGAGTGGCGCTGGTTTCCGGGACTGCGTGCTCAGCGTCATGGCGGGAGGCGTTTGGCTGTTAATTCAACCGTTGGTTCAACCCTGAACGCTGAAGAAAAATGCTTGAAATTCCCGTTCTACTTGTGGTGGGGTTTTATCTCAAAACCCTATATGTAGGGTTGCTGATGACGCCGGGCTACAAGATAAAGCGTTTTGGACACCAATTGCAACGCATGGGTTGTGGATAAAGCTGTGTGTAAATCGTGTATGAAAACGCCCGATCGCGTGTAGGCCGCATAACTGCTGGACCTGACTGGAATTTCCGGCTTTCGAGGTTTTTTTCCGACGCGGACTGTTTTTTGCGGGCGCGAACCCTATCACAAAAAATGCCTTTGGCAAGGGTGGTTTGGCATGTGCTGTGCTTGGGGGAACCTATTGGTACGATCTCGCGCCATTTGCTGATATTTGTGGGAGCGAGCTTGCTCGCGAATGGGATTTTGAGGCCGATAAACATGGGGCGGTTGTACTGGCCTCTTCGCGAGCAAGCTCGCTCCCACGGGAATCATGTCAGGAATCCGATGACTCAGCCTTTATTCAGCGGCCCATTCGCGCAATTCGGTCAAACCCTGCTGGTCGCCGAAGATCCGCAACCCGTGCGGCCTCTATTGGAGGTGTTGCAGCCTGAGTCGCTGGACGCCTTGCTGCTGAACCTCTATGGCCCGCAATTGATGCCAGCTAAGCAGGCGGTGCTGGTCTCGCAGTGGTCCAAGTATTACTTCATGCAGGTGATCCCGCCGGTGGTGGTGGCGAGTCTGATGTTTGATCGGCATTGGTCTTTGAAACTCGATGACGTGAGCCTGGCCCTGGACGTGCGGGGTTTGCCTGCCGGGGTGAAATTCGGGGCTTGCGAAGAGGGCGGGCTTGAAGGGCTGCTGGACCACAACCTGCGGCCGGTTATTGAAAATCTCAGCGCCTACGGCAACCTGCCGGGGGCTGTGTTGTGGGGCAATGCCGGGGATTATCTGGAAAGCTGCCTTGCCCGGCTGAGCGCCTTGACGGATGTTTCGCTGGACGCGGGCTTTGGGTTGCTGCGCAACAGGACGCTGGCCGATGGGCGGCGCAACCCGCTGTTAAATGCCATCACCTATGTGGGCGAACCTGCCTGCCGAAAACGCCGTACCTGTTGCTTGAGTTATCAGGTGGAGTGGGTGGGGCGGTGTGAGCATTGCCCGTTGGAGGCGGTGGGCTGACTGACCCTGTGGGAGCGAATTTATTCGCGAAAGGGCCGGTACATAAGATAGAGATTCGTCGCGTGTAAACCCGCATTCGCGAATGAATTCGCTCCCACAGGGGTGTGCATTTGCGCCGGGACATCGGTGGCTGACTTAGGCAGGAATGGCCACCAGACTCAACACATGTTGACCCTGCACGCTGAATTGCCCGTCCAGCTCTTTGCCGCTGTGCCATTCGCTGGACAGGTTCGTCAGCAGGCGCAGGCGGGCGTGGCCATCGTCTGTCCACTCCAGCAGTTGCGCGTCTTCGAAGTAGAAGCGTTTGTGCACGATGGGGTACAGCGCTTTGAACAGCGCTTCTTTTATAGAGAAGGTCAGGGTCACGCGAAGGGCGATCTGCTCGGCAGGCCCCGCGGCCATTTGCTGCATTTCTGTGGGGGTAAGGATCTCCCCGGCCAGGCGAGTGGCGCGCTCCTGGCTGAGCAGGTTCTCGGTGTCCAGCCCCAGGCCGCGCCAGTGCTGTTTATTGCCGACAATGGCCGCGGCCCAGCCGGTGCTGTGGGTGATCGAACCGCTGATGTCTTGCGGCCAGACCGGTGCGCGGTCTTCGCCCATGTCGGGCACCCAGTCGCGACCCTCCAGTTGTATCAGGGCGGCACGTGCGCACAGTCGACCTGCGAGAAACTCGGTCTGGCGTTTGGCGACGGAGCGCTGAATGCTGGCCGGTGGCTCAATGGCGCAACGCGGGAAGTCGCCTTCCAGCAGTTTGGCCGGGTCGAAGTTCCCGCTGACCAACGCCACATTCGCCAGCGCGTGAGGCAGGGGCCAGTGATGGGTGAGAGCGGGGCAGCAGGCTGGTAGCGCGATGGTTTGAGTCATGGGCGGCATTTTGCCGGGGGAAGGGGGGATTGTGAAGTTGCAGTGCTTGCTGCCAGGCACCGACCTGTAGGAGCTGCCGAAGGCTGCGAAGGCGTTGTGTCAGGCCCATTGCCTTCGCAGCCTCCGGCAGCTCCTACAGGGAACCGGTGCTGCTAAGCGCCAAACACCTTTTTCAGAAACGCCTGCATATCTTTCCACGAGCTTTCATCAGCGGCTTTGTTGTAGCCGATATCCGGGCCGCCGTGTTCGCCGTGGCTGAGGCGGTCGGCGTCGGGGTTGGTGAAGCCGTGTTTGGCGTCGGCGAGGCTGACGAATTTGTAGTCGGCCCCAGCCTTGTCCATTTCATTCTTGAAGGCAGTGACGTTTTCTGGCGTGACCATGCTGTCTTTCGCGCCATGCTCCACCAGCATCGGCACTTTCACACCGCCCGGTGTGGCCGGGGTGTTGGTGACCAGTGCACCGTGGAAGCTGACCACGCCCGCCAGTGCTTCGCCGCGACGGGCTGCGTCGAGCACGATCTTGCCGCCGAAGCAGTAACCGATGGCGGCGATCTTCGCGGGGTTGGTCTGTGGCTGTTTCTTGAGCTGTTCAAGGCCCGCATCGAAGCGCTTGTTGGCGGCGTCGCTGTCCTTCAACGCGGCTTGCATGAAGGCCATGGCGTCTTTCGGGTGTTCGGTGTTTTTGCCTTCGCCATACATGTCGATCGCCATGGCGCTGTAGCCCAGGGCGGCCAGATCACGTGCGCGGCGTTTGGCGTACTCGTTCAGCCCCCACCATTCGTGGACGACGATGATGCCAGGGCGCTGGCCCTTGATGGCGTCGTCGTAGGCGTAATAACCCACCAGCTTGGTGCCGTCGGCGCTTTGATAGTTGATCTGTTCGGTCTTGATGGCCGCCTGGGCGACGCCAGCCAGGGTCATCATCACGAATGCAATCCAGAATCGCATGGTCAGCTCCTTTCTTTCTTTATAGGGGTAGGGCAAATAGGCAGGGCAGAGGGGTCGTGCTGGAGAAGACTAGCCCATTGTGCCGTCTGCAATGTAGTGAGTGCGGTACATAGTTATTGCGTGCTTTTGGCCTGAATGTATTGAGTGCAGTTGTTCAGGGCAGGTTCAGTCGGTGTTCAGGGGCGGTTCAGGGCACGCGCAGTAGTCTGGCCCGGTACCTGAACAGCGCTCGGCGCGAGAGGACTACAGCATGCAGACCTTCAACAAGTTTTTCCTGGCTTTGGCTTTTCTTGGCGGCAGCGCAGCGGCGCAGGCGGCGGACACCAACGAGCTCGCGCGCGCGCCGACCAACAAGACCAGCGAGCGTTTCGAGGCCATCGAACGGCGCCACTGGGGTCAGGGTTTGAGTCAGCAGGGCACCTATAACGGTCTGCCGGTGGCGCAGAAAAATCTGGCGGGCCATTATGATCTGCGTCAGCCGGTGCCAGTGGTGTTGAGCGCCAAGGCGGGTAGCTCTCAGGAGTGGAAGCCGACGCAGCAGGTGCTTTAAAAGTTGTCACTGAGATCATGGAATAAACACAGAACCTGTGGGACCGGATCCATCCGGGAAGGCGGTTGTACAAACGATAAATCTCTATCGAATGGACTGGCCCTTTCGCGAATGAATTCGCTCCCACAGGTTGGCCAATCACCAATGATAAATGCCCCACCCAGGAGAGCGTCATGAAGTTGCTGGTGGTTGAAGATGAGGCGCTGTTGCGTCATCACTTGCAGACCCGTCTGACCGAGTCGGGCCATATCGTCGAGGCGGTGGCCAATGGCGAAGAGGCGCTGTATCAGGCCGGCCAGTTCAATCATGATCTGGCGGTGATCGACCTGGGGTTGCCGGGGATCAGCGGCCTGGAGCTGATTCGCCAGCTGCGTGTGGCGGGCAAGGTGTTCCCGATCCTGATTCTGACCGCCCGTGGCAACTGGCAGGACAAGGTCGAGGGCCTGGCCGCCGGGGCGGATGATTACGTGGTCAAGCCGTTTCAGTTCGAAGAACTGGAAGCGCGCCTCAATGCCTTGCTGCGTCGGGCCAGCGGTTTTACCCACTCCACGATCATTGCCGGGCCGTTGCTGCTGGACCTGAACCGCAAGCAGGCCTCGCTGGACGAGCAACCGCTGCCGCTGACGGCCTACGAGTACCGCATCCTTGAATACCTGATGCGCCATCATCAGCAGGTGGTGCCCAAGGAACGCCTGATGGAGCAGCTCTACCCCGACGACGAAGAGCGCGACCCGAACGTCATCGAAGTGCTGGTCGGGCGCTTGCGACGCAAGATTGAAGGCACCGTGGCGTTCAAACCCATCGAAACGGTGCGCGGCCTGGGCTATCTGTTTACCGAGCGCTGTAAATGATTCGTTCGCTGCACCTGCGTTTGCTGATTGGCGCTGCGGCCCTGGCCGTGGTGTTCATGCTGTTGATGCTGCCTGCCTTGCAAGGCGCGTTCAGCCTTGCGTTGCGCGGGGCCATCGAGCAGCGGCTGGCGTCTGACGTGACGACGCTGATTTCCGCTGCCCGGGTCGAACAGGGTCGCCTGCTGATGCCCTCGGTCTTGCCCAGCGAGCAGTTCAACCTGCCGGGTTCGCGCCTATTGGGCTACATCTATAACCGCCAGGGCGATCTGGTCTGGCGCTCGCTGGCGACCGAAGATGAAAACATCGATTACCAACCGCGCTACGACGGCAAGGGCAGCGAATTCTCCTTGATCAAAGAGGCCAACGGCGAAGAGTTCTTCGTGTATGACGTGGAGATCCGTTTGCTGGGCGGACGCAATGCGGCCTTCAGTATCGTCGCGCTGCAGCCGGTGCGGGGTTATCAGGAAACCGTCAGCGCCCTGCGGCAAAAACTCTATCTGGGCTTTGGTGCGGCGTTGGTTGTACTGCTGGCGCTGCTGTGGCTGGGGTTGACCTGGGGCCTGCGTGCGTTGCGGGGGCTGAGTCAGGAGCTGGATGAGGTTGAGTCCGGCACACGAGACAGCCTCAGTGAGAGCCACCCGAGTGAATTGTTGCGCCTGACCGGTTCCCTCAACCGATTGTTGTCCAGCGAGCGTGAGCAGCGGATTCGCTATCGCGATTCCTTGGGCGATCTGGCGCACAGTCTGAAAACCCCGCTGGCGGTGTTGCAGGGCGTCAGCGAAACCATCGCCAAGCGCCCTGAAGACCTTGAGCAGGCGCGCATTCTGCAGTCGCAGATCGAGCGCATGAGCCAGCAGATCGGCTACCAGTTGCAACGTGCCAGCCTGCGCAAGAGCGGGCTGGTGCGCCATCACGTGAGGCTGCGGCCGGTGGTGGAAAGCCTGTGCAAGACGCTGGAAAAGGTCTACCGCGACAAGCAGGTCAACGTCACCCTGGATCTGCCCGAAGAGTGTGTGGTGCCGATGGAGGAGGGAGCGTTGCTGGAGATGCTCGGCAACCTGCTGGAAAACGCCTATCGCCTGTGCCTGGGGGAGGTGCGGGTCAGTTTGCGCGCGACCCCTGAAGGCGATGAGTTGTGCGTCGAAGACGACGGCCCCGGCGTGCCGGAGGATCAGCGTGAACGCATCCTGCAGCGCGGCGAGCGGCTGGACCGGCAGAACCCGGGGCAGGGCATCGGGCTGGCGGTGGTCAAGGACATCATCGAAAGCTACAACGCGCGCCTGACGCTGGACGACTCGCCACTGGGCGGGGCGGCGTTCCGGATTCATTTTCTGGTCCACTAGGTCACGGTCAGTCTAAGGCAAGCGAATGTGGCGACGTGGGACCGGCTTCAGCCGGGTAGAGGCCAGTACATCCATACCGTATCTATCGTCTGAAATGCCGCCTTCCCGGCTAAAGCCGGTCCCACGTTGCTACATCCGCTTATCTCACAGAGATCGCGGTGGCCCTTCAATAGGCGGATACCCGCCACTCCCTACCTGATATTCCTCATATCCGGCGGAAATCCGCCACACTTTGTTACAGGGCCGACTATCCTGAACACCCGGACACCCTGTTCTGAGTGGCGTTCAGCGTTTTTTTAAAAATTGGCACGCGCCTTGCGATAGAACTCGCAGGTCTGCTCAATGCAGCCGACAAAACAAATCCCTCCAATTGCAGGAGGGTTAGCTCGTTAGGTATCTCGCGCATCACATGATTGATGCCGACGGTACCCTTGAGGATGATGCCATGACGACTCGTCAGCCCCTGTATAAATCCCTGTACTTCCAGGTGATCGTAGCCATCGTGATCGGTATTCTCATCGGTCACTTCTATCCGGACACCGGCAAGGCTCTCAAGCCGCTGGGTGACGGGTTCATCAAACTGATCAAAATGGTCATTGCCCCCATCATCTTCTGTACAGTCGTCAGCGGTATCGCCGGCATGCAGAACATGAAATCGGTCGGCAAGACCGGCGGCTACGCGCTGCTGTACTTCGAAATCGTTTCCACCATCGCCCTGCTGATTGGTCTGGTCGTGGTCAACGTGGTTCAGCCGGGTGCCGGCATGAACATCGACGTGAGCACGCTGGATGCCTCGAAAATCGCTGCCTATGTCACAGCGGGCAAAGATCAGAGCATCGTTGGCTTCATCCTTAACGTCATCCCGAACACCATCGTCGGCGCATTCGCCAACGGCGACATCCTGCAAGTGCTGATGTTCTCGGTGATCTTCGGTTTCGCCCTGCATCGCCTGGGTGCTTACGGCAAGCCGGTCCTGGACTTCATCGATCGCTTCGCCCACGTGATGTTCAACATCATCAACATGATCATGAAGCTCGCGCCTATCGGTGCCTTCGGTGCCATGGCGTTCACCATCGGTGCCTACGGTGTGAGCTCGCTGGTGCAGTTGGGTCAGTTGATGATCTGCTTCTACATCACCTGCGTGCTGTTCGTGCTGATCGTACTGGGTGGCATCTGCCGCGCCCACGGTTTCAGCGTGTTGAAGCTGATCAAGTACATCCGTGAAGAACTGCTGATCGTACTGGGTACTTCCTCTTCGGAATCCGCTCTGCCACGCATGCTGATCAAGATGGAGCGTCTGGGTGCACAGAAATCGGTAGTAGGCCTGGTTATCCCGACTGGCTACTCGTTCAACCTGGACGGTACTTCGATCTACCTGACCATGGCGGCCGTGTTCATCGCTCAGGCGACCAACACCCACATGGACATCACCCATCAGATCACTCTGCTGCTGGTGCTGCTGCTGTCGTCCAAAGGTGCTGCTGGCGTGACCGGTAGCGGCTTCATCGTACTGGCTGCCACCCTGTCGGCTGTTGGCCACCTGCCGGTTGCCGGTCTGGCGCTGATCCTGGGTATCGACCGCTTCATGTCCGAAGCCCGCGCCTTGACCAACCTGGTGGGTAACGCTGTTGCCACCCTGGTGGTTGCCAAGTGGGTAGGCGAGCTGGACACCGAAACGCTGCAAACCGAGCTGGCTTCCGGTGGTCGTGCAATCGACAACACCATGCCGGTTGACGATCTGGGCGTTGCCGAGATGGCTGAAGAGCCGGTGACTCGTCCGATCCCGACGCGCAAGCCGGTCTAACCACCGCTCGCGTCTGCTCGATAGCGACACAAAAACCCATCTTCGGATGGGTTTTTTTATGCCCGGGATTTAGCTGAGTGGATTGGCTACGCTGTGGGCAGAACCTGTGTCTTCAAGGAGGTGCCATGCAAGGTCCGTTGTCGTCCCTCAAAGTGCTGGATTTCTCGACGTTATTACCGGGGCCGTTTGCTTCGCTGCTGTTGGCAGACATGGGCGCCGACGTGTTGCGCATCGAATCGCCGTCGCGCATGGACTTGCTGCGTGACTTGCCGCCCTTCGAACATGGCGTCTCAGCCAGCCATGCGTATCTGAACCGCAACAAGCGCAGCCTGGCGCTGAACCTCAAACAGCCCGCGGCGCTGGCGGTCGTCAAGCAACTGGTGATGGAGTACGACATCGTGCTGGAGCAGTTTCGGCCGGGGGTGATGGAGCGCCTGGGGATTGGCTATGACGTGCTCAAGGCGCTCAACCCGCGGCTGATTTATGTGGCGATCACGGGCTACGGCCAAACCGGCCCCTACCGCGAACGGGCCGGGCATGACATCAATTACCTGGCGTTGTCGGGCATTGCCAGCCACACCGGCCGCAAGGAAAGCGGCCCGCTGCCTCTGGGTTTTCAGGCCGCGGATGTTGCAGGCGGCTCGTTGCATGGGGTGATCGGCCTGCTGGCGGCGGTCGTGGCCCGGCAGCAGAGCGGGCTGGGGCAATACGTCGACGTGAGCATGACTGACTGCGCGTTCAGCCTCAATGCCATGGCCGGAGCCGGTTATCTGGCCTGCGGTGTGGAGCCGGATCGGGAAGGCCAGATGCTCAACGGCGGCAGTTTTTATGACTATTACCGCAGCCGCGACGGGCAGTGGTTTTCGGTGGGCAGCCTCGAGCCGCCGTTCATGCAGGCCTTGTGCAAGGCGTTGCAACGCCCGGAGCTGGCGAGCCAGGGGTTGTCGGCGCGGCCTGAAATCCAGGCGAGTCTGAAGAATGAGCTGCGGATGGAGTTCGAGAGGCGCAGTTTCGAGGAGCTGAAAACCTGTTTTGCCGCCATTGATGCGTGTGTTGAACCAGTGCTGAGTTTTTCAGACGCGGTCCAGCATCCCCAGTTACAGGCCCGCCAGGTGGTCACCCAGGTGCCACGGGGCGATGGGACCTCACAGGCGCAGATCGCCTGCCCGCTGAAATTCTCCGAGGGGCTGGCGGCTCCCCGCCACATGGGGGTGAGGCTGGGGGCGGACAGTCAGCAGGTGTTGGAGGACTTGGGTTACACCGAACAGCAGATCGCTGAAATGCGTGAGTCTGGCGCCGTTCTTTGAAACGATGCAGCTTCACCTGTGGGAGCGAATTCATTCGCGAAAGCGGTGGTCCAGGCGAAGCATATTGATCGACTGTACTGGCCCCTTCGCGAATGAATTCGCTCCCACAGGCCATGTGATTGCCTGTAGAAGTGAGCCTGCTCGCGATGGCGTCGTTTCAAGCGCACAGGATGTTGCAGGTAGATATGCAACTCCACTGGTTCGGGGGATAGCGGTAGAGCTGAGCCGTCATTCGACTCTTGTCTCCCCACTGAACACCAACGTCTCGCGGCATTTCCTGCACAGGTAACGTCGACCCTTGCGGACCATTTGATGGCGCTGGGCAGAGAAGGGGAAGTCGCTACCCGCGCAGGGGCAGCGGTAGATGTAGCGGGTCACGCTGCGGCGTTTGATCGCGTAGGTGTGGCAACGGTTGGGCGGCAGTTCGTAGACCCCGCGCATGATCAGTTGCCATTCCTCGCCGTGAGGTTGAATGCGATCACCGAATAACTGGTGGGCAATCAGGTGCGCGACTTCATGGGCCACGGTCTGGCGCAGAAAATCGTCACTGTTCTCGCGGTACAGCTGAGGATTGAAGCGCAGCATGTTTTCATGCAGATGCGCGACACCCGCCTTCTGGCCGCGCAGCTTGAGGCTGACTACCGGGCGTTTGAAGGGGCGTTTGAAAAAGGCTTCGGCTTGTTGGTAACAGACTTCGACACGGGTGTTGAGTTGCTCGGGCATGCTTCATCGGTCTCCAGAGAACGCGAGTATGCCGCAAAAGGCAGGGCGATCGAAAACCTGAGGTGCCGAATGGTCGTTGGCTGCATGTGGTATCCAACCTGTGGGAGCGAATTCATTCGCGAAGGCGGTGGTACGGCCGATAAATTTCTATCGCCCGTACTGGCCTCTTCGCGAATGAATTCGCTCCCACAGGGTTCACGCCACAGTCTGATACTTAGTTGGTGTACTCCGGCCCCACGCCAATCCCCCACAGCACCACGGTAAAGGCCATGATCGCCACCAGTACGACCAGCCCCACGGCCAGCACCGAGCTTGAGAACATGAAGCCCTCGTCGGCCGGAATGTTCATGAAGGTGGGCAGGCCGACGTACAGCAGGTAAACCGTGTAACAGACTGCTGCGGTACCGACCATCATGCCCAGCCACAAATGCGGGTAAAGCGCCGCCAGCCCACCGATGAACAGCGGCGTGGCGGTGTAGGTGGCGAAGGCCACGCAGCGCGCCAGGCTGGGAGTGGCGTCGTAGGTGCGGGCCATCCAGTGGATGAAGCCGCCCATGATCGCAACGCCAGCAAGCATGGCGATGTACGACATGATCGTCATCCAGATGGCGCTTTCGTGGGTCAGCATGACCGGCGCTCGCTCGCCGATCACCCAGCCCATCTGGGTGGTGCCGATGTACGCCGAAACAGCCGGGATCGCCGCCAGAATCAGCGTATGGGTCAGATACATGTGGCCGATGCTTTCTTCCTTCTCGCCTCGTATCTCTTGCCATTCCCGGTCGGGATGTGTGAACAGTCCCCAGACATGGTGGATCATGCGGATTACTCCTTCCTGGCAGGTACAGCTCAGTCCTGTAGGAGCCAACTTATTGGCGAGACGCTTTGCCAGGCAGGGCGCCTCGCGAATCAATTCGCTTCTACAAGGGCAGCATTGTCGTTCAGTACGAGTATAGAAAGGCACAGCGCCGCAAAAGGCGGGCGGTTAGAGTGTTTGGTCATGTCCAGCCCCACGCTAATACCCCAATGCACCAGCCAGACAGGCTTTAGCACTGCCCGGTATTTATGCGTAAAATACCGGCCGTTTCACCCGATCTCCCCGTCACAGCATCCGGATACCAGCGCCATGGGCACCCTTTCAGTCAATCAGAACAAACTGCAGAAACGCCTGCGTCGCCAGGCGGGCGAAGCGGTGGCCGACTACAACATGATTGAGGAGGGCGACAAGGTCATGGTCTGCCTGTCCGGGGGCAAGGACAGTTACACGCTGCTCGACGTACTGATGCACTTTCAGAAAGTCGCGCCGATCAATTTCCAGATCGTTGCCGTGAACATGGATCAGAAACAGCCGGGCTTCCCCGAGCATGTACTGCCGGCCTACCTGGAAACCCTGGGCGTGGAGTATCACATCGTTGAGAAAGACACCTATTCGGTGGTCAAGGAGCTGATCCCGGAAGGCAAGACCACCTGTTCGCTGTGTTCACGGCTGCGACGCGGCACGCTGTACACCTTTGCGGACGAGATCGGCGCGACCAAGATGGCGCTGGGTCACCATCGCGATGACATCGTCGAGACCTTCTTCCTCAACATGTTCTTCAACGGTTCATTGAAAGCGATGCCGCCCAAGCTGCGCGCTGACGACGGCCGCAACGTGGTGATCCGGCCCTTGGCTTACTGCCATGAGAAGGACATTCAGGCTTACTCTGACTTCAAGAACTTCCCGATCATCCCGTGCAACCTCTGTGGTTCACAGGAAAACCTGCAGCGCCAGGTGGTCAAGGACATGCTCCAGGAATGGGAACGCAAGACACCGGGCCGCACCGACAGCATTTTCCGCAGCCTGCAGAATGTTCAGCCGTCGCAGCTGGCCGACCGCAACCTGTTCGACTTCACCAACCTGCGCATCGACGAAAGCGCCGCTTCGCGGTTAGTGAATGTGGTGAATGTCTGACCCCGTCTCGGGATCACCACAACCTCTGTGGGAGCGAATTCATTCGCGAATGCGGTGGTGCAGGCGAAGACTATTTATCGACTGTACCGGCCCTTTCGCGAATGAATTCGCTCCCACGGGTTGTATGCCCAGCGTTCTTAATGATTCACCGTAAACGCCAACATCGCTGACAACTGACACAACGGCCTGCCGCTTTCGCTCTGCCACTGGTTGAACACCTGCTGGACAATGGCCTGGTCGCGTTTGCTGGTCGGTACTCTGTCGACGATTTTCTGTGCATTGAGCGCCGCCACCACGTCCCAGGTCGGGATGAACGTGTCTTTACCCACCATCCGCAGAAAACGCGGCGACGACAGTCCGCCCATCTGATTGCCATGCTTGGCCAGGTACTGCCACAAACCCGTGATGTCATTCACGGGCCACTGGGCGATGAACGCGCCGAAGCTGCCGTGTTCCTGCTCGATGTCGAGAATCAGCTGCGCGTTACGCGGCACGCTCTTGAGTTTGCCCAGGTGGCGGATGATCCGCGCATCCTGCATCAGGCGTTCAAGGTGGTCGGCGCCCATCAGCACGACTTTTTCCGGATCGAAACGGTAGAACACCTCTTCGAACGCGGGCCACTTTGAATCGACCAGGCTGTGCTTCAAACCGGCCCGAAACACCCGCAGCGCCATGGTCGACAGGTAACGATCGGCGCTGATGGCTTGCAGTTGTTTGGCGGTCTTGGGTGTCGGGAGGTGTGCTTCAAGGGCTTTTGCCGAGCCGAAACGGTTCAGGCAATACTCATTCAGCCATTTGTAATCGTGCATTCAGGCTCCGGCGCAGAAAGTGTGCAAAGTCAGACCTGGCCTTCGCCCGCAAGTTTGCGGTTGTATTGAAAACGCCAACGGATATACAGCAGCGCGCTGACGAACACCGCTAGGCTGGCGAGCATCTCCAGCACCCCGAACAGTGAGCGATTGGCGTCGAACGAGGCCAACGCGCCTTTGATGAAGTACAGGTTGACCACAAAGCAGGTCCACGAGTGAGCGCGTGGGCTGCCGAGGATCATCCCGGGCGCCAGCAGCAACAGCGGCACCAGTTCGATCAGCAGGATCACCCAGGGCCGGGCGCCGTGCAGGTCGGCCAGCCCCAGGCAATAGACGATCAGCAGCGTGATCAGGCCGAAAAAGCACACCAGGCTGACCACGCGGCTGACCTTCACTCGCGGTTCAAGCCACTCCAGCGCAGGCAGCACCTTGGGCTTTTTAGCCACGGCCGGGCTCCAGCAGTGCAGCGGTTTTCGCCAGACGCTGGCCCAGGGCGCGACACAATTGGGTTTCGTGCTGATCAAGCGGGCGTTTGCCATCGGCCCCGGCGTGGTGGCTGGCGCCGTAAGGCGTGCCGCCGCCGCTGGTTTCCACCAGTGCCGACTCGCTGTAAGGGAGGCCGGTGATCAGCATGCCGTGGTGCAGCAGCGGCAGCAGCATCGACATCAACGTGGTTTCCTGGCCACCGTGCAGGCTCGCGGTGGAGGTGAAGACACTCGCAGGCTTGCCCACCAGTGCACCGGTCAGCCACAGGTTGCTGGTGCCATCGAGAAAATACTTGAGCGGCGCGGCCATGTTGCCAAAGCGCGTCGGGCTGCCCAGCGCCAGGCCTGCGCAATTTTTCAGGTCATCGAGGGTGGCATACAGCGCGCCGCTTTCCGGGATGCTCGGCGCCACGGCTTCGCAGTCAGTGGAAATCGCCGGGACGGTACGCAGCCGCGCTTCCATGCCGCCCAGCTCGATGCCACGGGCAATCTGCCGGGCCATTTCGCTGGTGGAGCCATTACGGCTGTAGAACAGAACCAGAATGTAAGGCGCACTCACGAGACAATCTCCAGCACGTTTTCCGGGGGACGACCGATGACCGCTTTGTCGCCTGCGACCAGAATCGGCCGTTCGATGAGTTTTGGATGGGCCGCCATGGCGTCAATCAACGCCTCGTCGCTCAGGCTCTGATCCGCCAGGTTGAGGGTTTTGTAATCGTCTTCGCCGGTGCGCAGCAGCTGCCGGGCACTGATCCCGAGTTTGCTCAGCAGCTCGCGCAGTTGCGCGGCGCTGGGAGGGGTTTCCAGGTACAGCACGATGGACGGGCTCAGGCCTCGGCCTTGCAGCAGTTCCAGCGCGCCGCGTGATTTGGAGCAGCGCGGGTTGTGATAAAGCGTCAGATCGGTCATTTGCAGGTCGCATCTTGCGTAAGGTGGCGGCTATTCTACCCGCCTGACGCCATGGGCTGAACATGCAGTGGTAATCGGTCGCATGCCCGTGGCTGGATAGTGAGGTTCAAGCGTAATGAGGAACAACATGGCAAAGCGGTTCGCAGCAGTAATGGCTCTGGCTGGCAGTTTGCTGCTGGCTGGCTGTGGCGTGGATCTGGGCACGGACCAGAACGGCCAGAAAGTTGCCAGTGACAAGGTCGACAAGCACTGGCTGGTGATCAATTACTGGGCCGAATGGTGTGGGCCGTGCCGGGTGGAGATCCCGGAGTTGAATCATCTGGCTGAGCAGCTCAAGGACCAGAAGGTCAGCGTGTTCGGGGTTAACTTCGATAATTTGCAGGGTGAAGAACTGAAAACCGCCAGCAATGCGCTGGGCATCAAGTTCACCGTGCTGGCGCAGGACCCTGCCGCGCAATACGACCTGCCACCCAGCGAAGCGCTGCCGGTGACTTACATCATCGATGACAAGGGCAAGATGCGCGAACAGCTGCTGGGCGAGCAGACTGCTGCCGGTGTGATGGCGAAGTTGAAGGCGCTGCGCGGGGAGGGGTGAAACCGCGCATTGATCTGTAGGAGCCAACTTGTTGGCGAGGCGATATTTCTGTGTGCTCGGATCCATCGCCTCGCGAACAAGTTCGCTCCTACAGGGAATGGCAGTGTGCTGAATAAGCCGATTCGCCGGGGGCCTGTGGGAGCGAATTCATTCGCGAAAGCGGTATTTCAAACAACCCAAATGGATTGGATGTACCGGCCTCTTCGCGAATGAATTCGCTCCCACGGGGAAGTGAGGCGTCTACCAGTCAACCTTCTTCCCAAAACCTCAACGGCTTGCTTTCTGACAACGCAGATGCAGCGTATGGGGCGGCTAAAGCCGGCCTCGCGTCTTGCGCTGTCGTTGTGGGAGTGCCCACGTCGTCCGGACGCCGCGCTGTCGCGCAGCAAACATAGGACCTGTGGGACGACCGGGGTGGCGCTCCACCTTGCTCGCGAAAGCAACGTTCCTGCCCACAGAGATATATCGGGTGTACCGGCCTCTTCGCGAGCAAGGTGGAGCGCCACCCCGGTCCTCCCACAGTAAAGCATTCCAATTCAGATAGTTATTTCATGTTTGATGAGAGCGAATTCATTCGCGAAAGCGGTATTTCAAACAACACAGATGTATTGGATGTACCGGCCTCTTCGCGAATGAATTCGCTCCCACGGGGAAGTGAGGCGTCTACCAGTCAACCCTCTTCCCAAAACCTCAACGGCTTGCCTTCGGTCGGCCACAGGCGCAGTTGGTCGATGGGGGAGACGTCCCAGCGCTGGACTTTGCCCACCGCCTGCAGGAAGCGTTGCTCCTGCTCCATCAAGGCCGGCGCGCACATTTTGCGGGTCTTGCCCACGGGGCCGAAGCTGATGGTCTCGTCTTGCAGGGTGTAGGACGCAAACCAGTGATTGCAGCCCGCGTTGCCATAAGCCCGGCCATCGGCGCCCAGGGTCATGGTCAGGTGGCTGTTGTCGATCAACGGGCGTTCGCCGATCCATTCGAGCACGTAACTCTGGTCATGCTTGATGGGCAGCGGTTTTGCCGCGCAACCGGTCAGCAGGGCTGCGCCGATCAATGCGGTCAGAACGTGTTTCATGCCGCCTTCTCCTGGCACTTCCTGCACAAATGCTTTTCGCCTTCGGATGTCCAGCCCAGCTCGGCAATGCGCGCCGAGGCGGCAGGTTTCTGCGCCGAGACACCGGCTTTGGCGTCGACCATGAATTCAAAGTCCAGCACCGTGCCGCAACCGTCGCAGTTGACCTTCCACTGATGGATGGCCAGTTCGTCAAAGACCGGGCCTTTGGCGACGGCAATCCATTGGCCGGGCGGGTTGATCAGGTGACGAACCTTCTCCACCTGCAGGCGCATGTGCAGGGTCTTACTACCTTTGAGGGTCACCAGCAGCTCGTCGCGATCGTGGATCGAGCCGCCGTTGCCGGTCACTTGATAGCGGCCGGGCGCCAGGGTGCGGCACTCGGTCAGGGTGTGTTGCGGGTTGAGCATGCTGTAACGGAAATCGTGTTCGGCCATGAGGTCCTCCAAATTGCGCGCATCCTATCACGCACGTAGGGCTTTTCTCCCCCCGCTAACGTGCCACCAGATTTTGCGCCTTGCCGTCCGCCCAGGCCTGGATGTTGTCCAGCGTGGTCTGCGCGATGGCGCCCAGTGCTTCACGGGTCAGAAAAGCCTGATGAGCGGTCACGATCACGTTGGGGAATGTCAGCAGCCTCGCCAGCACGTCATCCTGCAGCGGCAGGTCGGAGCGGTCTTCGAAAAACAGCAGCGCCTCTTCCTCGTAAACGTCCAGGCCGAGGTAGCCCAGCTGGCCGCTTTTCAGGGCATCGATCAGGGCGGCGGTGTCCACCAGTGCGCCGCGCCCGGTGTTGATCAGCATGGCGCCGGGTTGCAGGGTGGCCAGTGACTGGGCGTTGATCAGGTATTTCGTTTCCGGGGTGAGCGGGCAGTGCAGGCTGATGATCTGAGCCTGGGCGAGCAGCTCGTCCAGGCTCAGGTAACGGGCACCAAGCGCCTCGACCTGCGGATTGGGAAACGGGTCGTAGGCCAGTAGTGTGCAACCGAACCCGGCCATGATTTTCGCGAAGGTCGCGCCGATTTGCCCGGTGCCGACAATGCCCACGGTTTTGCCCACCAGGTCAAAACCGGTCAGGCCGTGCAGGCTGAAGTCACCGTCGCGGGTGCGGTTGTAGGCGCGATGCAACTGACGGTTCAAGGCCAGAATCAGGGCCACGGCATGTTCGGCCACCGCGTGGGGTGAATAGGCCGGCACCCGCACGACGCTGATTCCCAGCTTCTGTGCAGCGAGCAGGTCGACATGGTTGTAACCGGCCGAACGCAGGGCAATCAGCCGGGTGCCGCCCGCAGCCAGGCGTTCCAGCACGGGGGCGCTGAGGTCGTCATTAATGAAGGCGCAGACCACCTCGTAACCGTCGGCCAGCGCGGCGGTGTCCAGGGTCAGGCGCGCGGGTTGAAAGTGCAGTTGCAGGTGGGCGGGCTGCCGGGCGGCGAGAAAGCTGTCCCGGTCGTAGGCCTGGCTGCTGAAGATCAGGGTGCGCATCTACGACTCCTTGTAGTGAGGGCGGGTCGGGTGGGCGACGTGGGACCGGCTTTAGCCGAGAAGGCGCACTATCTGACAAAAGAGTTGTGTCGAATGTGCCGGCCCTTTCCCGGCTAAAGCCGGTCCCACTTCGCCGGTGTTGCTAATTCAGGCACTCACCCGCGCTTCGGCGGCGAGGCGGTTGATGGCTGATTCCAGATCGTCCAGTGCCGCCTGGGCTTGAGGGGCATTCTGTTTGAGCAGGGTTTCGCTGCGTTGACACGCGGCACGTAATTGCGGCACGCCGCAGTATCGCGTGGCGCCGTGCAAGCGATGTACGCGCTCCAGCAAGGCTGACTGATCATTGATTTCCCGTGCGGAGCGGATGGCTTCGCGATCGCTGTCCAGCGAGGCCAGCAGCATGGCCAGCATGTCGGCGGCCAGATCCGGTTTGCCTGCGGCCAGCTTCAAGCCTTCCTCGTGATCCAGGACCAGCATGTCCAGGCTTTTGCGCGCCATTTCCGGCTGGCGTTCCGGCTGTTGATTGCGCAACGCCAGGCCACTCCACTTCAGCACCACCTGAGCCAGCTGCCGTTCGCTGATGGGTTTGGTCAGGTAATCGTCCATGCCGCTTTGCAGCAGCGCGCGCTTTTCGTTGGCCATGGCGTGGGCGGTCAGGGCGACGATAGGCAGCGGCGTGCTCTGGCGGTCGGTTTCCCAGGCGCGGATCGCTTCGGTGGTCTGCCTGCCATCCATGCCGGGCATCTGCACGTCCATCAACACCAGGTCGAACGTCTGGGTTTGCACGGCATGCAGCGCCGCGTAACCGCTGTCGACGGCAGTGACCTCGGCGCCCATGTCTTCGAGCAGGGTCTGCACCAGCAGCAGGTTGGCCGGGTTGTCGTCGACGCACAGCAGGCGCGGCGGCCGACTGGATAACGGCTCGGAGGCATCGCTGCGCGGGGCTTTCGGGTTGATCAACTCACACAAGGTGCGGCGCAATTTGCGCGTGCAGACCGGTTTGGATTGCAGTTGGGTATACATGTCCGGCACGGCCAGCTGGAACAAGGCCTGCTCCGTGGTCGGGCACAGGACCAGGACCTTGCAGTCGAGGTTTTCCAGATCCCAGATATGTTGGCGCAACCGTTCCGGCGGCAACTCGTGGGCCGTGACGCCCACCACCGCGAGGCTGATTGCCGCAGGCGTTTGATGGGCCGCAGTGACGCCGTTGAGCAGGTTTTCCAGATTGTTGAACGTCAGGGTTTGCAGCCCGCAATCTTCCAGTTGGTGTTCCAGGGCCTGGCGCGCCAGATCGTGCTGCTCAAGGACCGCCACCCGCCGGCCTTGCAAGGCCATGGCGGGCACATCTTCGATGTCGTCCCGGGCCTTGGGCAATTTCAGGCTGATCCAGAATTCCGACCCTTCTCCCGGCGTGCTGTCCACGCCAATCTCGCCGCCCATCTGCTCAATCAGGCGCTTGGAAATCACCAGGCCCAGGCCGGTGCCGCCGGGTTGCCGGGACAGAGAGTTGTCGGCCTGGCTAAAGGCCTGAAACAACGCGCGCACGTCCTGGCTGGACAGGCCGATGCCGGTGTCCTGCACGCTGATGCGCAGTTGCGCGCTGTCGTCGGTTTCATCCTCGACCATGGCCCGGGCGACGATGGTGCCTTCGCGGGTGAACTTGATGGCGTTGCTGACCAGGTTGGTCATGATCTGCTTGAGCCGTAACGGGTCACCCAACAATGACAGCGGCGTGTCGCGATACACCAGGCTGACCAGCTCCAACTGCTTGGCGTGGGCAGCGGGGGCGAGGATGGTCAGCGTGTCTTGCAACAGATCACGCAGGTTGAACGGCTGTTGATCCAGTACCAGCTTGCCGGCCTCGATCTTCGAGAAGTCGAGGATCTCGTTGATGATGCTCAACAGGCTGTCGGCGGATTTTTCGATGGTACCCAGGTAGTCGTACTGGCGCGGCGTGAGTTCGCTTTTCTGCAGCAGGTGAGTGAAGCCCAGAATCCCGTTGAGTGGCGTGCGAATCTCGTGGCTCATGTTGGCGAGAAATTCCGACTTGATGCGGCTGGCCTCCAGGGCCTCTTTGCGCGCCAGGTCCAGTTCGATGTTCTGGATCTCGATAGTTTCCAAATTCAGACGCACGTCTTCGGTCGCCTGATCGATGCTGTGTTGCAGTTCTTCCTGGGAGTTCTGCAAGGTGGCAGCCATGCGGTTGATGCCCGACGCCAGTTCGTCCAGCTCCAGGCTGCCCAAGGGTGGCAGACGGGTTTCCAGCTTGCCGTCCTTGAGCTGCGAAACGGCTTGTTTGATCTGGCTCAGCGGGCCGTTGATGGCGCGGCTCATGCGGATGGCAAGCACCGCCGTCAGGCCGACGCCGGCAAAAATCAGCAACAGGCTGGCAAACATGCTGCGATACCCGCGCAGCAAGGTGTTGCTGTGGGACAACTCAAGTTCGACCCAACCCAGCAGCCGGTCGGCCTCTTGCGGGACGACTGCGCCGGTCAGGTGCCGCTGGCGGCCCAGGACGGGCAACAGGTAACGGGTGGCATCGTTGCCGGAGCGTTGCAGCAGCTGGTCGCTGTTGCCGTTGGGGGCCGGGTTGATCATGCTCGGGCCTGCGTGGGCGAGCGTCTGCCGGTCGGCGCTGAGGAATGACACCGAACGTACGTCGGTTTGCTCCAGGGTCTGCACCGCGATGCGCTCGAGGAGCTTGCTGTCGTTGTTGCCCAGCGCCGCCGCTGACAGAGGCGCCAGCTCATCGGCAATCATCTCCCCGCGCTGCAGTAGCTGTGCCTGCAGGTCGTTCAGCTGCCTCCAGGTGAAATACCCGCCCAGTAACGTCGCCATCAGCATCGCCGGGAGAATGGTCAGTAGCAGCACGCGGCCTTTTATACCCAGCTTGGTCAGCACGCTTTTTTCTCCAGCAGGCCAGGATTGCAGAGGATCTTCGCTCGGCTTGGGAGTTTGCCGAGGTTAGGGCAGTGTAGCGACTAAACGCGGCTTGATCTCTGCCTATTGTTTGGCGCAGCGTCGTCGTGCAGCCAATATAGAAGCGTGGGGCCGGCTTCAGCCGGGAAGGCGGCAGTGCTGCCAATGCAAATGTATTGAATGTATCGACGTCTTCCCGGCTAACGCCGGTCCCACAGAACGCTTATGCCTTTTGGCGATAAGACCCGCACTTTGCGTGATATGGGCTTTGGCCGTTTGCCGTTATGATAGGCGCCCCCGCAGTCTGGATTGCGAATACGCCATGACCTTGCAGTACCCAACCATTGCCGATTGCGTCGGCAACACCCCCCTCGTGCGTCTGCAGCGCATGGCGGGTAATACCAGCAATACGCTGCTCCTGAAACTGGAGGGCAATAACCCTGCCGGTTCCGTCAAGGACCGCCCCGCGTTGTCGATGATTACCCGTGCCGAGTTGCGCGGGCAGATCCACCCGGGCGATACCCTGATCGAAGCGACCTCTGGCAACACCGGTATCGCCCTGGCCATGGCCGCAGCGATCAAGGGTTACAAGATGATCCTGATCATGCCGGACAACTCCAGTGCCGAGCGCAAGGCGGCCATGACGGCCTACGGCGCCGAGCTGATTCTGGTCAGCAAGGAAGACGGCATGGAGGGTGCCCGTGACCTGGCCGAGCGCATGCAGCACGAAGGCCGTGGCAAGGTGCTCGACCAGTTCGCCAATGGCGATAACCCCGAGGCGCACTACACCAGCACCGGTCCGGAAATCTGGCAGCAGACGGGCGGCACCGTGACTCACTTCGTCAGCTCCATGGGCACCACGGGCACCATCATGGGTGTTTCCCGGTACCTGAAAGAGCAGAACGCCAACATACAGATCGTCGGCCTACAGCCTATGGACGGTGCGTCCATCCCTGGCATTCGGCGCTGGCCTGAAGAATACCTGCCACGCATTTACAACGCTGACCGGGTGGATCGCATCGTCGATATGGACCAGACCGAAGCCGAAGACACCATGCGTCGTCTGGCGCGTGAAGAAGGCATCTTCTGCGGTGTTTCTTCAGGTGGAGCAGTGGCCGGGATGTTGCGTTTGTCCCGTGAAGTCGAAAATGCGGTCATGGTCGCGATCATCTGTGACCGTGGCGACCGTTACTTGTCGACCGGCGTCTACGACGCGCCCAACTGATGGCCAAGCATGTAAGAGGCCTGCGCTTCCAACCAGCAGGCGGTACCCGGGTCAATCAGATCCCGACCGGTAAAAAGCAGCGCCTGACCATTGAACGTCTGGCCAACGACGGGCGCGGCATCGCGTTCTTCGAAGGCAAGACCTGGTTCGTGGCCGGTAGCCTGGCGGGCGAAGAAGTCGAAGCCCGGGTGCTCAACGCCCACGGCAAAATCGTTGAAGCCCGCACCGAACGTGTGCTGCAGGGCAGCGCCATGCGGCGCCCGGCGCCTTGTGCGCATTTCGGGCGCTGCGGCGGCTGCAGCGTGCAGCACGTGCCCCACGCTGAACAACTTGCCCTCAAACAGCGCATGCTCGCCGAGCAATTGATGCGCGTTGCAGGTGTCGAACCCGAGGAGTGGGCCGCGCCCTTGACCGGGTCGGAATTCGCCTACCGTCGACGCGCCCGGGTCGCCGTACGCTGGGACGTCAAGGCCAAACGGCTGGATGTCGGGTTCCGTGCAGCCGCCAGCCAAGACATCGTTGCCATTGAGGAGTGCCCGGTGCTGGTACAGGCCTTGCAACCGATCATGATGCAGTTGCCCGCCATGCTGAAGGGTTTCAGCAAGCCGCAGGTGCTGGGGCATGTCGAGTTGTTCAGGGGAACGTCCAGTGCAGTGCTGGTCCGACACACCGCGCCGTTGGCGGATGTCGACTTAAATAACTTGAAAGCATTTTGCCATACTCATGACGCACAACTATGGTTGCATGGCGAAGGTGACCCGCAGCCGGTAGACCCGACGCAGGGTCTGGGCTATCGACTGGAACCGTGGAATCTGGAGCTTGCTTACCGGCCGGGAGACTTCATTCAGGTCAACGCGGCGGTCAATACCGCGATGATCGAACAGGCCATGGACTGGCTGGCACCCCAGGCTGATGAGCGAGTGCTGGATCTGTTTTGCGGGCTGGGCAATTTTGCCCTGCCGCTGGCCAAAACCGTAAAGCACGTCGTGGCGGTCGAGGGCGTTGCGACCATGGTCGAGCGTGCGAAAGACAACGCAATGAGCAATGATCTGCACAACGTAGAATTTTTTCAGGCAGATTTGTCACAGCCGCTGGCGCAGGCGAATTGGGCCGCGCAGGGCTTTAGTGCAGTACTCCTGGACCCGCCACGCGATGGCGCTTTGGAGGTGGTACGCAAGCTGAAAACACTAGGCGCCGGACGGTTGCTTTATGTGTCATGCAACCCGGCAACTTTGGCTCGCGACACTGTCGAATTGGTCAATCAGGGCTATCGATTAAAACGTGCCGGAATCCTCGATATGTTTCCACAAACGGCGCATGTCGAGGCAATGGCTTTATTTGAAGCGAGTAAGTAGGCGGCAGCTCAAGGAATCGGGTTTGCTGACTACAGGGAGTCTCGTTTAATCCGACTGGCCCGCGGACACCAGCCCTTGCTTGCCCGGCAAGGAGTGTTCGCTCAAGAAGGTCAGCGACTGAAGGCGCTATTCATCGCGCCGTAGGGAAGGTAAGCAACATGGTACAGGTGAGAGCACACCAGCCGATAAACACAGACGGCAGTATCAACCTCGACGCATGGCTTGATCATGTGGTCAGCGTCGACCTCATAGTGGACCGACAGGCATTGAAAGAAGCCTGTGAGTTTGTCCGACAGGCCGAGCAGCAGGACAACGCTGCGAAGAACCTTTGGGCCGAAGGCACGTCCAGTTTTCATACCGGGCTTGAGATCGCCGAGATTCTCGCCGACCTCAAGCTGGACCAGGATTCGCTGATCGCGGCGGTTTTGTACCGTGGCGTACGCGAAGGCAAGATCCCCTTACCGGACATCGAACAGCGCTTTGGTGCCACCGTTGCGCGCCTGATTGACGGCGTGCTGCGCATGGCGGCCATCAGTGCCAGCCTCAGCCCGCGCCAGTCATTGGTGCTGGGCACCCAGGTGCAGGTCGAGAATCTGCGCAAGATGCTGGTGGCCATGGTCGACGACGTTCGTGTTGCCTTGATCAAACTGGCTGAGCGCACCTGCGCGATCCGGGCGGTCAAGAATGCCGACGAAGAAAAGCGCAATCGCGTGGCCCGGGAAGTCTTCGATATCTACGCGCCTTTGGCCCATCGCCTGGGTATTGGTCACATCAAGTGGGAGCTGGAGGACCTGTCCTTCCGCTACCTTGAGCCTGAGCAATACAAGCAGATCGCCAAGCTGCTGCACGAACGGCGGCTGGACCGTGAGCGTTTCATCAGCGATGTGATGTCGCAGCTGGACAACGAGCTGCTGGCCACCGGCGTCAAGGCCGACATCAGCGGCCGTGCCAAACACATCTATTCCATCTGGCGCAAAATGCAGCGCAAGGGTCTGGAATTCAGCCAGATCTACGACGTTCGCGCCGTACGCGTGCTGGTTCCGGAAATGCGCGACTGCTATACCGCGCTGGGTATCGTGCACACCTTGTGGCGGCACATTCCCAAGGAGTTCGACGACTACATCGCCAACCCCAAGGAAAACGGCTACCGCTCGCTGCACACCGCCGTCATCGGCCCGGAAGGCAAGGTGCTGGAGGTGCAGATCCGCACCCACGCCATGCACGAAGAGGCCGAACTGGGCGTCTGTGCCCACTGGCGCTACAAAGGCACCGACGTCAAATCCGGTTCCAATCACTACGAAGAGAAAATTTCCTGGCTGCGTCAGGTACTGGAGTGGCACGAAGAACTGGGCGATATCGGCGGTCTGGCTGAACAGCTGCGCGTTGATATCGAGCCCGATCGTGTCTATGTCTTCACGCCGGACGGCCACGCCATCGACTTGCCAAAAGGCGCGACACCGCTGGACTTCGCGTATCGGGTGCACACCGAAATCGGCCACAACTGCCGTGGCGCGAAGATCAACGGCCGTATCGTGCCGCTCAACTACAGCCTGCAGACCGGTGAGCAGGTCGAGATCATCACCAGCAAGCACGGTACGCCGAGCCGCGACTGGCTGAACTCGAACCTGGGCTACATCACCACGTCGAGGGCGCGGGCGAAGATCGTCCACTGGTTCAAATTGCAGGCCCGGGACCAGAACGTCGCGGCCGGTCGAACCTTGCTTGAGCGTGAATTGGCACGCCTGGCCTTGCCTGCGGTTGATTTCGATCGCCTGGCAGAGAAAGCCAACCTCAACTCCGCCGAAGACATGTACGCGGCGCTGGGGGCGGGTGATCTGCGTCTGACCCAGTTGGTCAACCTGGCGCAACAGTTGGTCGAGCCGGAACGCGGCAACGAGCAGCTTGAGCTGATCCCGCGCAAGGCCACCGGTTACAAGCCGGGCAAGCGCGGCGATATCCAGATCCAGGGCGTCGGCAACCTGATGACGCAAATGGCCGGTTGCTGCCAGCCGCTGCCGGGCGATGCCATTGTCGGTTACATCACTCAGGGCCGTGGGGTGAGCATTCACCGCCAGGACTGCGCGTCGGTGCTGCAACTCGGTGGTCGCGAGCCGGAACGGATCATCCAGGTCAGCTGGGGCCCGGTGCCGGTGCTCACCTACCCGGTGGACATCATCATCCGCGCCTACGACCGCTCGGGTCTGCTGCGTGACGTGTCCCAGGTGCTGCTCAACGAGCGGATCAACGTGCTGGCGGTCAACACCCGCTCGAACAAGGAAGACAGCACCGCGCTGATGTCCCTGACCATCGAGATTCCGGGGCTGGATGCGCTGGGGCGGTTGCTGGGGCGGATATCGCAACTGCCTAACATCATTGAGACGCGGCGGAACAGAACGCCTTGAGGCGTAGTTGCAAGCTTCAAGCTACAAGCCGCAAGCCGTACGCGGACAACTTGCAGCTTGCGGCTTGTAGCTTACGGCTGTGACCGAAGGGAACCCAATGTACACACTCCAAGACCTGCTCCACCTCATGGCCCGCCTGCGCGACCCGCAATACGGCTGCCCGTGGGATGTGAAGCAGAACTACGCCAGCATCGTGCCTCATACCCTCGAAGAGGCTTACGAAGTGGCTGACGCCATCGAGCGCGGTGACTTTGATGACCTCAAGGGTGAGCTGGGTGATCTGCTGTTTCAGGTGGTCTATTACAGCCAGCTGGCCAGGGAAGAAGGGCGGTTCGAATTTGATGGTGTAATCGACGGCATTACCTCCAAGCTGATCCGTCGTCATCCACACGTATTCCCCACGGGCGATCTGTACGCGCCCTTGGAAACTCCGCGTCTGAATGACGAACAGGTCAAACAGCGCTGGGAAGAGATCAAGAACCAGGAGCGCGCCACCAAGAGCACTGCGCCAGAGCAGCTATCGCTGCTTGATGATGTGCCTGCGGTGCTGCCTGCCTTGTCCCGCGCTGCGAAATTGCAGAAGCGCGCCTCTCAAGTGGGGTTTGACTGGCCCGCCGCGTTGCCTGTGGTGGATAACGTACGTGAAGAGCTGGATGAAGTGCTCGAAGCCATGGCCGACAACGACGCCGAGGGCATCGCCGAAGAGGTGGGTGACCTGTTGTTCGCTGCCGTGAATCTGGCTCGTCATCTCAAGGTTGACCCGGAAAACGCCCTGCGCGCCGCCAACACTAAATTCGAACGACGCTTCAGATTTATCGAACAGGCATTGCGCCAGACCCAGCGTCCCATGGAAGATTGCACCCTCGAAGAAATGGACGCTCTCTGGGGCGAAGCCAAACGTCAGGAAAAGAACGCGCCCAGCTGTGGCTGAGCCCGCTGCATAAGTGAGTAGACAATGAGCATTTCCCTTCGCGACCAGTTGCTCAAGGCAGGTCTGGTCAACCAGAAGCAGGCCAAACAGGTCAGTAAAGACAAGCAGAAAGAACAGCGTCTGGCGCACAAGGGCCAGGTGGAAATCGACGACTCGCAAAAGCGTGCCGCCCAGGAAGCCGTCGCCGAGAAGGTCAAGCGCGACCAGGAGCTCAATCGTCAGCAGCAGGAGAAGGTCGAGCAGAAGGCCCGCGCGGCGCAGATCAAGCAATTGATCGAAAGCTCACGCCTGCCCAAGCTCACCACCGAGGACTATTACAACTTCGTCGATGACAAGAAGGTCAAGCGCCTGTCGGTCAACAATCTGATGCGCAGCAAGCTCAGCAATGGCTCGCTGGCTATCGTGACGCACGCGGGTGGCTATGAAGTCATTCCTCGCGAAGCGGCGCTGAAGATCCAGGAGCGCGACCCACGACGCATCGTGCTGCTCAGCGAAGAGACAGAAGAGAAGGCCGATGGCGACGATCCGTATGCAGCCTACAAGATCCCTGACGATCTGATGTGGTAAGCATTCAAACAAACAGAACCCGCTGAAAAGCGGGTTTTGTTTTTTAGCGATTCTGAAGAAGCGTCTTACTGGGTGCGGCGGCTTTCCTGCTCTTCCAGTTCCATCTTGTAGCGCTGCGCATCCGATTCGATATGAAACATGCCCACCAGCTGATCTTGCTGATAGACGTCCCAGATTTGAATGCCATCAGCGATGGTTTCATGGGAGATATGGGCGTCGTCGCGTTCACTTACTCGTACGGTCATAGTCAAACTCCTCACTTGGACTGCGGCGATCTGTCGCAGGCCTCAGTTATAGGATTTGTTAGGAACCTAAGTAAATAGTTGGTTTTTTTCATGTTGGGTGGCGGGGCTTTGTGCTCTGCTGTAAGCCTTGTTTTATAAGGGGTGTGGCTTGACTGGCGGGTAGATGAAGATTGTTTCATGTGGCTCAATTCGCGGATTGGCGAACCCTGTGGGAGCGAATTCATTCGCGAAGGCAATGTTAGGGCTGATGAAGATGCTGCGACTGTACTGGCCTCTTCGCGAATGAATTCGCTCCCACGGAATATCATCTGCTGCTCGATCACCCACAAAAAAGCCCCGCTCAATGGCGGGGCTCTTTAAACGGGGCGGGCTGATCAGCTGCCTTTAACCGCTTTGCCATTCACCGTGCCGTCCAGCAGCATGATGTTGTACTCCTTACCGTCGGTCTCGACCTGTTGCAGGCGAACCAGCAGGTAGTCCCAATCCTTGGCAAACCACAGCACGGTGATGCGCTTGCTTTGCGTCGGGTCGCGGACGCGCTCGACCTTGATGGCATCGATCTGACCGGCTTTGGTGGCGACTTTCTCGGCGCCCAGGACGCGGAAGTCGTAGGTGTCCACTTCGTCACCGTCGACGACCTGATAGCTCATGCTCTTCTTGCCAGCGGCCACGTCGTGCTGCAACGCCAGCTGATAAGTCGATTTGTCGAGGATGCCGCGATTGAGCGGCAGTTTGACCGCATCGCCACGGTCAGTGCCGGTGATGAATTTGTTCGACCAGTCAAACGCCAGGTCGACCTTCTTGGATTTACCCAGGCCCCCGCGTTCGAAGTTGTAGGTCTGTGGCATCAGCGTGTCTTTGTCGACCTTCAGCGTACTGACTTCAGTCAGGCTGGCGATCATCATTGAGGCCTTGAAGTTCAGGGTCCAGACGCCATTCGGGCCAGACGTCAGGCTGCGTTCTGCCGTGCCGCTCATGGGCAGTTGCTTCCAGTCGGCGGTGTAGCTGGCGGAGAACGGTTGCAATTCGGTTGCCTGGACAGCAGGCAAGGCGAGCAGAGCGAAAGCGAAAAGCAAAGCGCGACGCATAATATCTCCTAGGTTCGAATCAAGTGGCCTTGGGCGGCAAGTAACTGGCCGTCCAATAATGCGCCTTCTTCGCCAAGGCTCAAGCGGCCTTCAGCGAACCAGCGGATTGCCAGCGGATAAATATGATGTTCCTGGGTATGAACGCGTTGGGCCAGGGTCTTCGGCGAGTCGTCAGGCTCTACCGAAATGACTGATTGTACGACCAGTGGTCCGCCGTCGAGTTCCTCGGTGACAAAGTGCACGCTGCAGCCGTGCTCGGCGTCGCCAGCTTCCAGCACCCGTTGGTGGGTGTGCAAGCCTTTATAGCGCGGAAGCAGGGAGGGGTGGATGTTCAGCAGCCGACCTTGATAATGCCGCACGAAGTCGGCGGTCAGGATCCGCATGAATCCGGCAAGCACCACCAGCGTTGGCTGAAAGGCGTCGATCCGTTCAATCAGCGCGGCGTCGAAGGCCTCGCGGCCTTCATAGGCCTTGTGGTCCAGCACGCAGGTGTCGATACCTGCGTCCCTGGCCCGCTGCAAGCCGAACGCATCGGCGCGGTTTGAAATCACCGCGCGGATGCGGACGGGGTGATTCCCGCCCTTGAAGCTGTCGATCATGGCTTGCAGGTTACCGCCGGTGCCGGACAGCAGCACCACAACATCGCAGGTTGCAGGCATCAGTGCGCCTTGAGGTTTTTCAGCTCGACTTGCGCAGCGCCTTCGGCAGCGGTGGCGATCTGGCCGATGACCCAAGGCTGCTCGCCTGCTTCACGCAGTACGTTCAAAGCGGTTTCAACGTGCTCTTGAGCCACGCAGATCACCATGCCCACGCCGCAGTTCAGCACGCGGTGCATTTCGTGTTCATCAACGTTGCCCTGCTGCTGCAACCAGTCGAAGACCGCTGGACGCTGCCAGCTGGCGACATCGACCACCGCCTGAGCGCCGGCTGGCAGAACGCGCGGGATGTTGTCCAGCAGACCGCCGCCAGTGATGTGGGCCATGGCTTTGACCGCGCCAGTGTCCTTGATCAGCTTGAGCAGTTGCTTGACGTAGATACGGGTCGGCGCCATCAGCAGATCGGTCAGCGGCTTGCCGTCGAGCTGGATGTTTTCGATATGGGCACCGGCCACTTCGATGATCTTGCGGATCAGCGAGTAACCGTTGGAGTGCGGGCCGGACGACGGCAGGGCGAGCAGGGCATCACCGGCAGCGACTTTGGAGCCGTCGATGATGTCGGCCTTTTCCACGACACCGACGCAGAAACCGGCCAGGTCGTAGTCTTCGCCTTCGTACATGCCTGGCATTTCAGCAGTTTCGCCGCCCACCAGCGCGCAACCGGCCAGCTCACAGCCAGCGCCGATACCGGTTACCACATCGACCGCGGTGTCGACGTTGAGTTTGCCGGTGGCGTAGTAATCCAGGAAGAACAGCGGCTCTGCGCCGCACACCACCAGGTCGTTGACGCACATGGCGACCAGATCGATGCCGATGGTGTCGTGCTTGTTCAGGTTCAGTGCCAGACGCAGCTTGGTGCCAACGCCGTCAGTGCCGGAAACCAGAACCGGCTGCTTGTAGCCGGCCGGGATTTCGCAGAGGGCGCCGAAGCCACCCAGGCCGCCCATGACTTCTGGCCGCTTGGTGCGCTTGGCGACGCTCTTGATGCGTTCGACCAATGCTTCACCGGCGTCGATGTCTACACCGGCGTCTTTGTAGCTCAGGGAGGGTTGCTTGCTCATAATCCAGGCCTTTAGGGGGGATTCGGGGGATCGACCGAAACAGCGGGGCCGCTGAAAAACTGCATGCAGTGTTTCGGGCCGCCACCATCGCCGTCTGCGAAGGCGCGCGATTTTATCAGGCTTGGGCGGCAGCGGCCATCCTTAGGCCGACGGGCTGGCGCTCTGGACACAAAATAAACCCTTGTGCGGCGACGCTGGCCGGTTCGGCGGCGGCTGTATAAGGTGTAGCCTTCATCTTTAATGTGAATGATCGACCGTCTGCTGCGGTCTCAATCATGCGAAGGCCCTTTGATGCGGCAATTTTTTAGCCGCTTATTTCCGTTCGGGAACTGTCCATGCTTTTTTCCAGACTCTTTTTTGTCGGCTGCCTGTCAGTGCTGAGCCTGCCGAGCTTCGCTGAAACCGTGAATAACCTGTATCAAGTGCGTGAGCCGGTCAGTGGCCAGTCCCCGGATGAGCGTACCCGCGCCACCCAGGTGGCGCTGGAAACCCTCGTCCTGCGCCTGACCGGCGATGCCAAGGCGCCGCAGAGTTCGGCGCTGGCCGGGTTGCGCAAGGACCCGCAACAAGTCATCAGCCAATATGGCTACGAAGCCGGGCCACCGGAGACCCTGCTGGTGGATTTCGATCCGGTCAGCACGGACCGTTCGTTGCGTCAGGCGGGCTTGTCGCTGTGGGGCAGCAATCGGCCGACCATTCTCGGCTGGTGGCTCAACGACGCCACCGAAGGCTCCAATCTGGTGGGCGATGGGCAGAGTTCAGCCGAACCACTGCGTCGTGCCGCCCAGCACCGTGGCCTGCCCTTGCGCCTGCCGCTGGCCGATCTGGGCGAGCAAAGCGTAGGCACCGCGAAAAACCTCGAAGGCACCGATGCCGCGCCGCTCAAAGAAGCGTCCGAACGATACGGTGCCGACGCGTTGCTGGCGGTGCATGCCAAGGAAGAGGCCGGACAGTGGCAAGCCAAATGGCGCTTGTGGATGGGCGATAAACGCGAGCAGGGCACCGCAACTGCCGCCAACGCTGATGCCCTGGCCGATGCGGTGTTGCTGGCGGTCAGCGAACGCCTGGCGCCACGCTTTGTGGTCAAACCTGGGGCGGCTACCGGAATGCTCGTGCAAGTGCAGGGCATGAATCTGGAGCATTATGCGCAACTGATGCAGTTACTCGAACCGTTCGGCGCGCGTCTCAAATCCGTTGAGGGCGATCGCATCCAGTATGAGGTCAGCGGCAGCGCCGAGCAGATCCGCTCGCAACTGGCGCTGGCACAGCTGCAGGAGACCCCGGCACCCGAAGCCGCTCCGGCACCTCAGGCACCGGTCGACGCCAGCGCTGCGGCTCAGGCCCCGGCACCGATGCCAACTGCGGCGGCGCAATTGTATTTCCGTTGGTAAACACTAGACGTAGTAAGGGGCTTTGATGACTGACACACGGCGCTGGTTCTGGCTCGGCGGGATTGTCCTGCTGGTCCTGTTTGTGTTCTTGCTGCACTCGATTCTGACGCCGTTTCTGGTCGCGCTGCTGCTGGCCTATATGGGCGACCCGCTGACGGACAAGCTGGAAAAGCTCGGCCTGTCACGAACCTTGAGCGTGGTCGCGGTGTTCGGTCTGTTCACCCTGATTTTCATGGGGCTGCTGCTGATCCTGGTGCCCATGCTGGCCAAGCAACTGTTCCGCCTTTATGAGCTGGCGCCACAGATGCTCGACTGGTTGCAGCACACGGCTCTGCCCTGGGTGCAGACCAAGTTTGGTCTGGCGGACGGCTTCTGGAAATTCGACAAGGTCAAGGCGGCCATCTCCGAGCACATGGGCCAGACTGGCGATATCGTCGGCGTGGTGCTGTCCAAGGCCACAGCGTCGAGCCTTGCGTTGATTGGCTTTGTGACCAATCTGGTGCTGATCCCGGTGGTGTGTTTCTACCTGCTGCGCGACTGGGACGTGATGATGGCCAAGATCCGCAGCCTGCTGCCGCGTCATCGCGAGGAACAAGTGGTGAAGCTGGCGGGCGAATGTCACGAAGTACTGGGCGCGTTCATTCGCGGGCAGTTGCTGGTGATGGTGGGGTTGGGCGTGATCTACGCGGCGGGTCTGATGCTGGTTGGCCTGGAGCTGGGTCTGTTGATCGGGGTTATCGCGGGTCTGGCTGCCATTGTTCCTTATATGGGCTTTGTGATCGGCATCGGCGCGGCGTTGGTGGCCGGGTTGTTCCAGTTTGGCGGCGACCTGTATCCGATGCTGGGGATTGCGGCGGTATTCATGGTTGGTCAGGCCTTGGAAGGCATGGTGCTTACGCCGTTGCTGGTGGGTGATCGCATTGGTCTGCACCCGGTGGCGGTGATCTTCGCGATCCTGGCGGGCGGCGAGTTATTCGGCTTTACCGGGATCCTGTTGGCGTTGCCGGTGGCAGCGGTGATCATGGTGCTGGTGCGGCATATGCACGATGTCTATAAAGAGTCGGATATCTATGGTGGGGCGCAGGATCCGGAGTTGTAGGGGCGCAGAATATAGCCGGACTTGAATGCAATCTGATGTGGGAACGGTGCTTGCACGCGATGCAGGAGCCGCAAATATCAGGTCAATCGCATCAAGCGTTAGCGCGGCAATGATCTCTACACATTTTTTGAGTACATATCCGTTGCTGCGGTTATGGCGACTTAGGGTTGCGCTCTTACAGCGCCTCACTTTTGAAAGCGCAAAAGTAAGCAAAACGCTCTTGCCCCACCACTCGGCACCTCGCCTAGGCTCGGTGTGCCCGCCCGCAGGCCTTGAACCGTGGGCCGCCGCGAAGGGCCATCCCTGGCCCAGCGCGGCTAACCCGGCGTCCTGCCGGGTTGCCCACGGTTCAAGCCCTGCGGTCGGCCAGCGTGGTTTAACGGGGCGCCTAAGATCAAAATCAAAAGCGCGCGAGGCGGCCTGATAGCCGACCTGTTTTTTTTGTGTGCTTGGCTCACGTTATTCGTTGTTTGTGCCATTCCCTTCGCGAATGAATTCGCTCCCACGGAATCAACGGGGTGCGCAATTCTCTGTAGGAGCTGCCGAAGGCTGCGAATCGGTAGCCGCCTTCGCAGCCTTCGGCAGCTCCTACCTCAATTCAAGTAGCGCCATCCATCGCCGCAGTTGATCTTGATCTGGCTTTTGATCTGGCTTTTGATCTGGCTTTTGATCTAAAGCGCCCCGTTAAACCACGCTGGCCGGAGTCCGATGTTGAGGTGTGGGGTAAACCGGCAGGGATGCCGGTTTAGCCGCCCTAGGCCATGGATGGCCGTTGGCGGCGGCCCCACACCTCAATGTCGGATTACGGGCATGCCGAGCCTAGGCGAGGGACCGAGTGGTGGGGCAAGCGTTTTGGGTTACCTTTTAGGCGTTTGTAAAAGGTGACCCGCTGTAAGAGCGGAACCCTAAGTGGCCGTGACCGCAGGAATGGATATGTACAAAAACCAATTCTTGAAAGATGTATGGATACCTATGCTTATCGCGGGCAAGCCACGCTCCCACAGCCAGCGTGTTCCGCCATTGCTCCCAATTCACGCAAACCTTTGATTTTGCTTATGGTCTGGCTCATTGCTCCCCCAGCGTCACGGGTATAAACTTTGCGCACTTTACACAGAGGCCCCTAACGGTTCGCTTGAGCCGTTCAGCCAGCATGAAACCTATTCAGCTGCCCCTGGGTGTGCGTCTGCGTGATGACGCCACCTTCATCAACTACTATCCCGGCGCCAACGCCGCTGCACTCGGCTACGTGGAGCGGCTGTGCGAAGCCGAGGCTGGCTGGACCGAAAGCCTCATCTATTTGTGGGGCAAGGACGGAGTAGGGCGCACTCACCTGCTGCAGGCCGCGTGCCTGCGTTTCGAGCAGATCGGCGAACCGGCTGTTTATCTGCCGCTCGCCGAAGTCATTGATGAAGGGGTCGAGCTGTTCGACAACCTGGAGCAGTACGAGCTGGTCTGTCTTGACGATTTACAGGCCATCGTCGGCAAACCCGAGTGGGAAGAAGCGCTGTTCCATCTGTTCAACCGGCTGCGTGACAGTGGTCGTCGTTTGCTGATCGCAGCCTCTCAGTCTCCGCGAGAGCTGCCGGTCAAACTCCCCGATCTCAAATCTCGTCTGACCATGGCGCTGGTGTTCCAGATGCGGGGCCTGTCCGATGAAGACAAGCTGCGTGCCTTGCAGCTGCGTGCATCGCGTCGCGGCCTGCACCTGACCGACGAAGTCGGCCATTTCATCCTCACCCGGGGCACGCGCAGCATGAGTGCGCTGTTTGATCTGCTGGAAACCCTGGATCAGGCATCGCTTCAAGCGCAACGCAAACTGACTATCCCTTTCCTTAAAGAGACGCTTGGGTGGTAGACCAAGCCCTGTTGTTGCAAACCGCAGCGGCATTGCGGCACGCGCAACGGATTCTGGTCATCACCGGGGCAGGGCTGTCGGCCGATTCCGGCCTGCCGACGTATCGCGGGGTGGGTGGCCTCTATAACGCAGAAACCGAAGACGGCGTGTCGATTGAAATGGCCATGTCCGGCCCGATGCTGCGTCGTGATCCCGAGTTGTGCTGGAAGTACATCGCGCAGCTCGCCAAAGCCTGTCTTGGCGCGCAGCCCAACGCTGCTCATTACGCAATCGCCGAGCTGCAGCGCAAGAAGCCGGAGTGCTGGGTGCTCACGCAAAACGTTGATGGCTACCACCGCGCGGCGGGCAGCCCGCCAGACCGGTTGATCGAGATTCATGGTCAGCTCGGGCCGCTTTATTGTCAGTCGTGTGCGGCCGAAGATTCCAACGTCAGTGCCCGCCTGAATGGTCCGCTTCCACCGATTTGCTCGCTCTGTAGTGGCGTTATGCGACCATCTGTCGTGTTGTTTCAGGAAATGTTGCCCGGGCGTGCCCTCGAAACCCTCTATGAAGAGATGGCAAAAGGCTTTGATGCGGTACTGAGTATCGGCACCACGGCAAGCTTCCCTTACATCCAGGAACCTGTATTCAGAACAAGGGTTTGCGGTGGTTTTATCGCTGAAATAAATTTGGCGTCAAAAAATCTCAGCGATCAAATTGACGCCTTTTTTCCCTGCCGAGCGGTACATGTCATGGGGGAGTTGGTAAGTCACATTTAGTTCGATTGAATTTGCAAATGAGAAAGATAGAAGGCATAGTCGCGGCTTCTTAATATTCCAGCCACGGTCGTGCCCATGCTAGTTCGCTTCGCACCCCTCGTGCCCCTCGCACTCGTCACCCTGTTGTTCGGTTGCTCGGCCAATATGCCGGTTTCCCAAAACACCCAACAACAGGCGCACAAGGCTTCCATTTCCGCTCCTACCTCTGCCATCCGCTCAGACCGGTCGGTATTGCAGGAAGAGCTGGCCACTGAAGCCGAGCTGGCTCAGTTTGCCGACAGCAAGCCTTATCAGCTACCCGTTTTGGCAGACAGCATTCTTGAGCGTGGCAAAGCCCTGATCGGTACGCGTTACCGTTTTGGCGGCACCTCTACCAAGTCCGGTTTTGATTGCAGCGGCTTCATCGGTTATCTGTTCAAGGAAGAGGCCGGCATGAACCTGCCGCGTTCTTCCCGTGAAATGATCAACATCGATGCGCCTCTGGTGAAACGCACTGATCTTGAGCCAGGCGATCTGCTGTTCTTCAGCACTGCCGGTCGCGGTCGCGTCAGCCACGCTGCTATCTACCTGGGTGACAATCAATTCATCCACTCCAGCAGCCGTCGTAGCGGTGGCGTTCGCGTCGACAGCCTTGACGACACTTACTGGAGCAAGACCTTCATCGAAGCCAAGCGCGCGCTGGCCATGGAGTCGCCTACAGTAGCGGCCCCGCAGACCACTGCGATGACGGCAACGACGATCAAGACCCCAGCGGTCAAGAAGCGTAAGCACAAATAACTACCGTGTTGCATAAAGACAGGCTATAAGCCTGTCTTGTGCTTTCCGGGCCCCCGGCAAAGTAAGCCGCATCCACGTCAGGTTGTCGTTTATGTCGATTATGGTTCGCCTAGCGGTTATTTCTCTTGCAGCGTTGCTGGGTGCTTGCGCCAGCGCGCCGCCACCGCCCCAGCCTCGGGTTGTTCAACGCCCGGTGCTCGTCGCTCCTACCGAAAACCCCAACCCTGCCGCGGAAGACGTGTTGTTCCGCGCCTTGGGTCTTGTGGGCACGCCTTATCGGTGGGGCGGTAACACGCCTGATTCGGGTTTTGATTGCAGTGGTTTGATTGGCTTTGTCTATCGCGACGCGGCGGGCATTGCCTTGCCACGTTCGACCCGGGACATGATTGTGATGCGCGCGCCCAATATCGGGCGCGAGCAGTTGCAGTCGGGTGATCTGGTGTTCTTCGCCACGGGCGGTGGTTCACAGGTCAGCCATGCCGGGATCTATGTCGGCGAAGGCCGCTTCGTGCATGCGCCCGCCACCGGCGGCACGGTCAAGCTGGACAGCCTCGACAAGCCTTATTGGCAGAGGGCTTATTTGAATGCGAAGCGGGTGATTCAGCCTTCGAATCTGGCGCGGAATCAGTAGCGATTCTTTTGATTGGGTACATATCCATTCCTGGGGTAACGGCTACTTAGGGTTCCGCCCTTACGGCGGGTCACTTTCGAAAAGCGCGAAAGTAACCAAAGCGCTCTTGCCCCACCACTCGGTCCCTCGCTAAGGCTCGGCATGCCCGTAATCCGACATTGATTCGCAGGGTCGCCGCAAAGGGCCATCCCTGGCCCAGTGCGGCTAAACCGGCGTCCTGCCGGTTTCCCCTGCGAATCAACATCGGATTCCGGCCAGCGTGGTTTAACGGGGCGCCTAAGATCAAAAGCTCACGAGGCGGCCTGATAGCCGACCTGCTTTTTTTGTGTGTTTGTCTCGCGTTATTCGTTGTTTGCACCATTGTCTTCGCGAATGAATTCGCTCCCACGGAATCAACGGCGTGTGCAATTCTCTGTAGGAGCTGCCGAAGGCTGCGAATCGGTAGCCGCCTTCGCAGCCTTCGGCAGCTCCTACCACTAATCCACGCAGCGCCAACCATCGCCGCCCTTGATCTTGATGTGCTTTTGATCTGCTTTTGATCCTGGCGCCCCGTCAAACCACGCTGGCCGGAAGCCGATATTGATTCGGCGGGTGAACCGGCATGGATGCCAGTTTAGCCGCGCTGGGCCAGGGATGGCCCTTCGCGGCGGCCCGCCGAATCAATGTAGGATTACGGGCATGCCGAGCCTAGGCGAGGGACCGAGTGGTGGGGCAAGAGCCTTTTGCTTACTTTTGGGCTTCAAAAGTGAGGCGCCGTAAGGGCGCAACCCTAAGTAGCCGTTACCGCTACAACGGATATGTACGCGAAAAAACGTGTATACCCATGCCGCGATATGAGCGACTCGGCTTAATTACAGTCCCCCAATTCAACGCTTCACCCCCGTCACCCGCCAAACCTTGTTCCCCACATCATCGGCCACCAACAACCCGCCCTGATGATCATTGACCACCCCCACCGGCCGGCCCTGAGCTTTCTCATCGGAATTCAGGAAGCCAGTGAGCAGGTCGATAGGCGCACCGCTAGGCTTGCCGCCGCTGAAGGGCACGAACAGCACCTTATAACCGCTGTGGGGTTTGCGGTTCCATGAGCCGTGCTGGCCGATGAACAACCCTTCGTTGAATGGCGCGGGCAGGGTTTTGCCATCGGCGAAGACCAGGCCAAGTGAAGCGGTATGTGGCCCGACCGCGAAGTCAGGTGCAATCGCCTTGGCGACCAGTTCCGGGTTCTGTGGTTTGACCCGTACATCCACGTGCTGACCGTAATAGCTGTAAGGCCAGCCATAGAAGCCGCCGTCCTTCACCGAGGTGACATAGTCCGGCACCAGATCGCTGCCGATTTCGTCGCGCTCGTTCACCGCTGTCCACAGCTTGCCGGTGGTGGGTTCCCAGTCCATGCCGTTAGGGTTGCGCAGGCCTGAGGCGAAGATGCGGTGCGCACCGGTGGCGGCATCGACTTCCCAGATGGCCGCGCGACCTTCTTCGGCCGCCATGCCGTTTTCCGCCACGTTGCTGTTGGAGCCCACCGTCACGTACAGCTTGCTGCCGTCTTTGCTGGCGATGACGTTTTTGGTCCAGTGGTGGTTCAGCGTGCCGCCTGGCAGGTCGACGACCTTGGTGGGCGCGGCGCTGATGGAGGTCTGGCCGTCCTGATAAGGGAAGCTGATCAGGCGGTCGGTATCGGCCACATAGAGCTTATTGCCCACCAATGTCATGCCGAAGGGGGAGTTGAGGTTTGCCAGGAATACGGTGTGGGTTTCGGCCACGCCGTCGTGGTCTTTGTCGCGCAGCAGGGTGATGCGGTTAGGGCTGGGCACACCGGCACCGGCACGGCCCATGATTTTCTTCATGACCCAGCCACGCACGCCCTGGTCATCATCGGGCTTGGGCGGCGAGTTGGTTTCCGCTACCAGCACGTCGCCATTGGGCAGTACGTACAGCCAGCGCGGGTGATCCAGATTCTCGGCGAAGGCAGCAACCTGAGTACCAGGGGCGGCAATCGGCTTGGCGTCTTTAGGCCAGCCGACCGCCGGAGCGATGTTCACGGTCGGGATCAAGGTTTTATTCGGCTCAGGCAGTTGGGGCGACGGTCCGGTGCCGTCCATGACTTGCAATCTGGAGGACTCGCCACAGCCCGCCAGGCCAGCAGCAAGCACGAGCAACACAGCGTATTGCGGTTTGAGCGTGAACATGGTCGATCTCCGTAACGGGCAGGGTGCAATAAGAGATAGAGACGCCCATGCGGGGGAGGTTCAACCCCTGTGTTGATTGACGCTCCACCCCCAACCCTCTACCCTTCGCCCCTTGTTTCAGGTGCTTGAAGTCTGCGGACTGCTCAAGTGAAACAGGGAAGCCGGTGCCGTCGCCGTTCGCGACGTATTCCGGCGCTGCCCCCGCAACGGTAAATGAGTGAAAACTGCGCAATCTGGCCACTGTGCTTGAGCATGGGAAGGCGCGCAGTCGGGTACGCCCGCTCATGAGCCCGGAGACCGGCCTGATCCATCCAATAGCATCACGGCGGGCGATGCTCTGCGCATGACCTGGCGGCGTTGCCAGCCAGTGCTGCCGCCTGCCGTCTGCTTTCGCGTGCCCTCAAGCGGAGAGCTGAGATGAACGAATCCCCCGAACGCGACGAGCGCCACCTGGCGCGTATGCTGCGCAAAAAAGCCGTAATGGACGAACGTATCGCCAGCGCTCCCAATGAGTGCGGCTTGTTGCTGGTGCTGACCGGCAATGGCAAAGGCAAGAGCAGCTCCGCCTTTGGCATGCTCGCTCGGGCCATGGGCCACGGCATGCAGTGCGGTGTGGTGCAGTTCATCAAGGGCAGCAACAGCACCGGCGAAGAATTCTTTTTCCGGCGTTTCCCCGAGCAGGTGCGTTACCACGTGATGGGCGAGGGCTATACCTGGGAAACCCAGGACCGCCAGCGTGATATCGCCGCCGCCGAAGCCGCCTGGGAAGTATCCCTGGAAATGCTTCGTGATCCGGCCATCGGCATGGTCGTGCTCGATGAGCTGAATATCGCCCTCAAGCACGGTTATCTGGACATCGAGCGGGTGCTCGCCGATTTGCAGGCCCGTCCGCCGATGCAGCACGTGATCGTCACCGGGCGCGGCGCCAAGCCGGAAATGATCGACATGGCCGACACCGTTTCTGAAATCACTGTGGTCAAGCACGCCTTCCAGGCGGGCATCCGTGCGCAAAAAGGCATCGAGCTGTGAGTGATCGTTCATGAGCGAGCCGCGTCACTGCCCGGCGGTATTGATCGCCGCGCCCGCCTCGGGCCAGGGTAAAACCACTGTCACGGCAGCGCTGGCTCGCCTGCATCGCAACCAGGGCCGCAAGGTTCGGGTGTTCAAATGCGGCCCCGATTTTCTTGACCCGATGATTCTTGAGCGGGCCAGCGGTGCGCCGGTCTATCAGCTGGATTTATGGATGGTCGGCGCCGATGAAAGCCGCCGCCTGTTGTGGGAAGCCGCAGGCGAGGCCGACCTGATTCTGATTGAAGGGGTGATGGGCCTGTTCGACGGCACGCCGTCCAGCGCCGATCTTGCCCGCCATTTTGGCGTTCCGGTGCTGGGTGTGATCGACGGCACCGCCATGGCCCAGACTTTTGGCGCTTTGGCGCTGGGGCTGGCGCGCTATCAGCCGGATTTGCCGTTTGCCGGTGTATTGGCAAACCGGGTCGGCACTGTGCGTCATGCGCAACTGCTCGAAGGCAGCCTCACCGAAGGTCTGCGCTGGTATGGCGCGCTGTCCCGGGAAACCGGGATCGAGCTGCCCAGCCGTCACCTCGGTCTGGTTCAGGCCAGTGAGCTCAATGACCTGGACCTGCGTCTGGACGCTGCCGCCGAGGCGTTGGCCAGCACGTGCGAAGTGGCGTTGCCGCCTGCAGTGACCTTTGCCGCGCCGCAGATTATCCCTGCCGAGCCTTTGCTTGAAGGTGTGCGCATCGCCATCGCCCATGACGAAGCCTTCGCGTTTACCTACGGCGCGAGCCTGGACCTGCTGCGGGCCATGGGCGCAGAGTTGTCGTTCTTCTCACCGATCCGCGACAGCGCTTTGCCGGATGCAGACAGCCTCTATCTGCCGGGCGGCTACCCGGAATTGCACCACGTCGCCTTGAGCCAGAACGCGCCGATGCTGGCAGCGATTCGCGGCCACCACCAGGCTGGCAAACCGTTGCTCGCCGAATGCGGCGGCATGTTGTATCTGCTAGATGCCTTGACCGATGTCGAGGGCGAGCGTGCCGAACTGGTCGGCCTGCTGAACGGCGAAGCGGTGATGCAGAAGCGCCTGGCCGCCCTGGCGTTACAAACCGTCGCCTTGCCCGAAGGCGAGTTGCGCGGCCACACCTATCACCATTCGCTGACCAGCACTGAGCTGCAGCCTATCGCGCGCGGCCTGAGCCCCAACGGCGGGCGTGGCGCGGAGGCGGTCTATCGCGACGGGCGTCTGACAGCGTCATACGTGCACTTCTATTTCCCTTCCAATCCTCAGGCGGTTGCGGCGCTTTTCAAACCATGAGTGATCAAGCGTACAGCGAGCAGGAGCGCGCGGCGGTCTATCGCGCCATCGCTGAGCGGCGTGATATGCGCCATTTCAGCGGCGGCAGCGTGGCCCCTGAGCTGCTTGTTCGGCTGCTTGATGCGGCCCATCAGGCGCCCAGTGTCGGCTTGATGCAGCCTTGGCGTTTCATCCGCATCACCGACCGGGCGTTGCGCGCGAGCATTCAGGCGCAGGTGGAGCAGGAGCGTATGCGCACGGCCGAGGCGATGGGCGAGCGTGCCGATGACTTCATGAAACTCAAGGTCGAAGGCATCAATGACTGCGCCGAAGTGTTGGTGGCGGCGCTGATGGATGATCGGGAGAAGCATATCTTTGGCCGTCGCACGCTGCCCGAAATGGACCTGGCGTCGTTGTCCTGCGCGATCCAGAACCTGTGGTTGGCGGCCCGCGCCGAAGGCCTGGGCATGGGCTGGGTGTCACTGTTCGAGCCACAAGCCCTGGCGGATCTGCTGGGCATGCCGGCGGGTGCCAAGCCGCTGGCGATTCTTTGCCTGGGCCCGGTGACCGAGTTCTATCCTGCGCCGATGCTGGTCATGGAAGGCTGGACGCAAGAGCGTCCCTTGAGCGACATGCTGTTTGAAAATCAATGGGGAGTCAGTCAATGAGTGTGGCGCTGTTGAGCGTTGCCGGGGTCGCGCTGGATGCGCTCCTGGGCGAGCCGAAACGGTCCCATCCGCTGGTTGCGTTCGGACGCTTTGCCGACCGTATCGAACAGCGATTCAATTCTGCCGGACGAGGCTGGCGCAGCCATGGGGTCACTGCCTGGGTGATCGCGGTGGTGCCATTGACCTTGCTGGCGACCTTACTCAGTTGGGCGCCTTACATCGGCTGGCTTGTGGACATCCTCGCGCTGTATTGCGCGCTGGGTTTGCGCAGCCTTGGCGAGCACGTCGAGCCGGTGGCTCAGGCGTTGCGCTCGGATGATCTGGAGGAAGCCAGGCGCCGGGTGGGTTATCTGGTCAGCCGTCAGACCAGCGAACTCGATGCGACCGAGGTCGCCCGTGCCGCCACCGAGTCGGTGCTGGAGAATGGCAGCGATGCGGTGTTTGCTGCCCTGTTCTGGTTTGCGGTCGCCGGTGTCCCCGGCGTGGTGCTCTATCGCCTGAGCAATACGCTGGACGCCATGTGGGGTTATCGCAACGAACGGTTCGAACGTTTTGGCTGGGCGGCGGCAAAGATTGACGACCTGCTCAACTATATTCCCGCGCGACTGGTCGCCTTGACCTACGCGCTGCTGGGCAAGACCCGGCTGGCGCTGCGTTGCTGGCGCACTCAAGGCCCGACCTGGGACAGCCCCAATGCTGGCCCGGTGATGGCTGCCGGTGCTGGCGCGCTGGGCGTCGAGCTGGGTGGCGCGGCGATTTATCACGGTGAGCTGCATCAGCGTCCGCAGTTGGGCGAGGGTGTGCCTGCCGATGCGAACTCCATCGACCGCGGCTGGCAATTGGTGCAGCGCGGCGTGTGGTTGTGGCTGCTGGTGTTATGCGTGGGGGCTGAGTTTTATGCTTGAACATGGAGGACGCTTGCGCAAGGCCGCGCGTCAATACGCAATCGCCGAATCGGACTGGCTCGACCTTTCCACCGGTATTGCACCCTGGGCCTTTCCCATCCCGCCCATTGCGGCAGAGGCCTGGGAGCGACTGCCCGAGGCCGACGATGGTCTGGAGCAGGCCGCGTGCACCTATTACGGCGCATCGCAGGCCTTGGCGGTGCCTGGATCTCAGGCCGCCATCCAGGCGCTGCCCAGGTTGCGCAACTCCGGCAAGGTCGGCGTGCTGTCGCCCTGTTACGCCGAGCATGCCCACGCCTGGCGGCGCTCGGGGTTTCTGGTGCGTGAGCTGGTCGAGCACGAAGTGGACTACTTTCTCGACAGCCTCGACGTGCTCGTGGTGGTCAACCCCAACAACCCGACGGGGCTGATGCTCAGCGCCGAACAGCTGCTGAAATGGCACGCTCGCCTGGCCCTGCGTGGTGGCTGGCTGGTGGTCGACGAAGCTTTCATGGACAACACGCCGGACCTGAGCCTGGCAGCTCACAGCGATTTGCCCGGCTTGATCGTATTGCGTTCGTTCGGCAAATTTTTCGGGCTGGCAGGCGTACGCCTCGGTTTCGTGCTGGCTGAAACCCGCCTGCTCAAGCTGTTGCGCAGTGAAATCGGGCCTTGGGCGGTGAGTGGCCCGACGCGAATCATCGGCCAGGCGTGTCTGCAAGACACCGACGCTCATCAGGCCCAGCGCCAGCGCACCGAGCAGGCCAGTCAACGCCTTGCAGGGTTGTTGGCGCGCCATGGCTTGGCCCCGCAGGGTGGCTGTGCGCTGTTTCAACGCGTCATTACACCTCGGGCCGCGCAGCTGTATGAATTTTGCGCCGTGCGCGGGATCCTGCTGCGTCTGTTTGTCGTGGATGACCCGCTCAAGTGCAGCCTGCGGTTCGGCCTGCCGCGTGACGAAGCGCACTGGCAGCGCCTGGACACGGCACTGCTTGAATTCAATCAGCAACTGCACGGCCAGGAGCAACCATGACCACATTGATGGTGCAGGGCACTACGTCGGATGCCGGCAAAAGCACGCTGGTGACCGCCCTGTGCCGTTGGCTGACCCGCCAGGGCGTGGCGGTCGTGCCGTTCAAGCCGCAGAACATGGCGCTCAACAGTGCCGTCACCGCCGATGGCGGGGAGATTGGCCGCGCTCAGGCGGTGCAGGCTCAGGCATGCTTTCTTGAGCCCCACACCGACATGAACCCGGTGCTGCTCAAGCCCAACAGCGATACCGGCGCCCAGGTGATTATCCACGGCCGCGCGGTCACCACCATGAACGCGGTGGCGTATCACGGCTACAAAGAGATCGCCATGCAGGCGGTGCTCGAATCCCACACCCGGCTGAGCCAGACGTACCCGGTGATCATGGTCGAAGGCGCCGGATCCCCCGCCGAGATCAATCTGCGCGCCAATGACATCGCCAACATGGGCTTTGCCGAAGCGGTGGATTGTCCGGTGCTGCTGATTGCCGACATCAATCGCGGCGGGGTTTTCGCCCATCTGGTGGGCACCCTGGAATTGCTGTCGCCCAGCGAGCAGGCGCGGGTCAAAGGGTTCATCATCAATCGTTTTCGCGGCGACATCGCGTTGCTCCAGCCGGGGCTGGACTGGCTCGAAGCGCGCACCGGCAAGCCGGTGGTGGGCGTGTTGCCTTACGTGATGGATCTGCATCTGGAGGCCGAAGACGGCCTCGATCAGCGCCAGACCGATAAGGTCGAGCAAGTGCTGAATGTGGTGGTGCCGATCCTGCCACGCATCAGCAATCACACCGATTTCGACCCGTTGCGCCTGCATCCGCAGGTCAATCTGCAGTTCATCGGGCCTGGGCAGGCGATCCCGGCAGCGGACCTGATCATCCTGCCGGGCTCCAAGAGTGTGCGCAGCGACATGGCCTATTTGCGTGCCAACGGTTGGGACAGCGCCATTGACCGCCATCTGCGCTACGGCGGCAAGCTGCTGGGTATATGCGGCGGTTTGCAGATGCTTGGCCAGCAATTGCACGACCCGCTGGGGCTCGAAGGCGCGCCGGGATCCAGCGCTGGCCTGGGGTTGCTGGAGATGAGCACCGTCCTTGAAGAACACAAACAACTGCGCAACGTGGCCGGCGCCTTGCTGCTTGAAGGCGTGCAGGTCAGCGGCTATGAAATTCACGCTGGAGTGACCACGGGCGCGGCGCTGGAAAATCCGGCGGTGCAACTGGACGACGGTCGAGTCGACGGCGCGCAAAGTCCTGACGGACAGATTTTCGGCACCTACCTGCACGGCCTGTTCGAAACCCCCGAGGCGTGCAGCGCGCTGTTGCGCTGGGCCGGTCTGCAGAATGTGCAGCAAGTGGATTACCACGCCCTGCGCGAACGCGACATCGAACGCCTGGCGGATTTGGTGGAAAACCATCTGGATGGCGGGTTGTTGCGGGAGTTGTGTGGGCTGCAATAACACCGCGCTTACCCTGTAGGAGCTGCCGAAGGCTGCGAATGGGGCTGGCAGGTACGCCGCCTTCGCAGCCTGCGGCAGCTCCTACAGGGGAACGTATTTCAATTTGATAGAAAGGCGCACTGACATGCAGCAACTAATCCTCGGCGGCGCACGCTCCGGCAAGAGTCGGCTGGCGGAAGGGCTGGCCAGCGGCTCGGGGCTGGCGGTGGTGTATATCGCCACCAGCCAACCGGTGGACGGCGAGCTGAACCAGCGGGTTGCAGTGCATCGCGAGCGTCGCCCGGCCACTTGGGGGCTGATCGAGGAGCCAGTGGAGCTGGCGCGTGTGCTGCGCGATAACGCCAGGCCTGATCGCTGCCTGCTGGTGGACTGCCTGACCTTGTGGCTGACCAACCTGCTGATGCTGGAAGACCCCGAACGTCTCGCGCAAGAGCGCGGGGCGCTGCTCGATTGCCTGGCGCACCTGCCAGGCGAAATCATTTTTGTCAGCAACGAAACCGGGCTGGGCGTCGTGCCACTCGGTGAGCTGACCCGCCGTTATGTCGATGAGGCAGGCTTGCTCCATCAAGCCCTGGCTGAACGCTGTGAGCGCGTGGTGCTCACCGTCGCCGGATTGCCATTGACCTTGAAAGGACCCGCATTATGAATAACTCCTGGTGGCTTGAGCCTGCACAGGTGATCAACGTCGCGGTTCGCGAAGAAGCCCTGGCCCGTCAGCAGCAACTGACCAAACCCACGGGCTCCCTGGGCCAGCTTGAGCGAGTCGCGGTGCAGCTGGCCGGATTGCAGGGCCGGGTGAAACCCAAGGCTGACGCGCTGTGGATCGCTATCTTCGCGGGTGATCACGGTGTGGTTGCCGAGGGCGTGTCGGCTTATCCCCAGGAAGTGACCGGGCAAATGCTGCACAACTTTGTGACTGGCGGCGCAGCTATTAGCGTGTTGGCTCAGCAGCTTTCAGCGCAGTTGGACGTGGTTGACCTGGGCACCGTTTCGCCACTGGATCTGCCGGGTGTGCGCCATCTGCGTATCGGTGCAGGCACCGCGAACTTCGCCCAGGGTCCGGCGATGACTCAGGAGCAGGGGCTTGCGGCAATGCAGGCCGGACGCGATAGCGTGTTGCGCGCCAAAGCCGTGGGCAGTGAGCTGTTCGTGGGCGGCGAGATGGGCATTGGCAATACGGCCGCTGCCAGCGCCGTGGCCTGTTCGCTGCTCGAATGCGCGGCGCAGTTGCTGGTGGGGCCGGGTACCGGGCTGAACGCCGCTGGTATCGCACACAAGACACAGGTGATCGAGCGTGCGCTGGCTTTGCACGCCGAGCAGGCTGGCGATCCGCTGCAAAGCCTGTTCTGCCTCGGTGGTTTCGAGATTGCCGCGCTGGTCGGTGCCTATCTGGCGTGCGCGCAGGAAGGCATCCCGGTGCTGGTCGACGGTTTTATCTGCAGCGTTGCCGCGCTGGTTGCCGTACGCCTGAACCCGTCTTGCCGGGACTGGCTGCTGTTTGGTCATCGGGGTGCCGAGCCGGGCCATCGCCATCTGCTGGAAACCCTGCAAGCCGAGCCGCTGCTGGATCTGGGCCTGCGGCTGGGTGAGGGCAGCGGCGCAGCCTTGGCGGTGCCGCTGGTGCGCCTCGCCTGCCAGTTGCACAACGGCATGGCGACCTTCGCCGAAGCCGCCGTCGCGGATCGCCCGGCATGACCCTGCTTCTGGACATGCTGCGCCATGGCGAAACCGAGTTGGGTGGCGGCATGCGCGGCAGCATCGATGATGCGTTGACGCAAACCGGTTGGGAGCAGATGCGCGCCGCAGTGGCCGAGGCCGGGCCGTGGGACCGTATCGTCAGTTCGCCTCTGCAGCGTTGTGCGCGATTCGCCGAAGAACTGGCGCAGCGCCTGGCCCTGCCGTTGAGCCTGGAGCCGGGTCTACGGGAGTTGCATTTCGGCGATTGGGAAGGGCATAGCGCTGCACAACTGATGGACACCGACGCCGAAGGCCTGGGCTTGTTCTGGAACGACCCCTATGGCTTTACGCCGCCCAATGGCGAGCCGGTGATTGATTTCTCGGCGCGTGTGCTGGCAGCGGTGCAACGGCTGCATCAGGCTTATGCCGGTGAGCGGGTGCTGCTGATAAGCCATGGTGGCGTGATGCGACTGCTATTGGCCCAGGCCCGCGGCCTGCCTCGCGAGCAACTGCTGCAAGTTGCGGTGGGATATGGCGCGTTGCTGGGGATCAGTGTGGCTGAGGGTGGGTTACTGGTAGCGAGATACTGAGATCTGTAGGAGCTGCCGCAGGCTGCGAAGGGTTGTCAGTGAGAACGCCTTCGCAGCCTTCGGCAGCTCCTACAGAAAAAGCGTTTCATTTAGAGAGTTGACATGTTGCCATTCTGGATCGCCCTGCAATTCCTCAGCAGCCTGCCGATCAGCTTGCCTGGCATGCCCAAGCCGCAGGAGCAGGGGCGTTCGTTGCTGTTCTATCCTTTGGTGGGTGTGCTGTTCGGTGTGGTGCTGGTAGGCCTGAACGCTCTGCTCAGCGGCGCGCCGATGATGTTGCACGCTGCCTTGCTGCTGACCGCCTGGGTGCTGCTCAGTGGTGGCCTGCATCTGGATGGTCTGGCCGACAGCGCCGACGCCTGGCTCGGCGGCTTTGGCGACCGCGAGCGCACCCTGAGCATCATGAAAGATCCGCGCAGCGGGCCCATTGCCGTCGTTACGCTCATCCTGGTGCTGCTGCTCAAATTCGCCGCGCTGCTGGCTCTGATCGAGCAGCAGCACTGGCTCGCCTTGCTCCTGGCCCCGGTGATTGGCCGCGGCGCGATGCTGGGTCTGTTTCTCTGCACGCCATATGTGCGCCAGGGCGGGCTAGGGCAGGCGCTGGCCGATCACTTGCCACGTCCGGCGGGGCAAAAGGTATTGCTGGTCGCCGCGCTGGGTTGCCTGCTGATCGGCGGGTGGGCCGGCTTATATGCCCTCGTCGCGGCAGCGCTCGGTTTCTATTGGCTCAGGCATTTGATGGTCAGGCGTCTGGGCGGGACGACCGGTGATACGGCGGGCGCCTTACTGGAGTTGCTGGAGGCGGTGGTTTTGTTGGCGGTGGTATTAATCTGATTGCAACCGGACACCCTCGTGGGAGCGAATTCATTCGCGAAAGGGCCATTACATTCGATGCCTATGTGTCGGCAGGAACATCGCCTTCGCGAATGAATTCGCTCCCACGGGTTTTCGACGACATTACCTTCATTGACACCCCCACCCACCAGCGCGTAACTTCCACACATTCAGTTACGGGTATATGCGCGTAACTCGGTTTTGCCTGCATTCCGGAGAACAACAATGACATCTGTCTGGCGTACCAGTGGCTGGATCCTGTTGGGCAGTGCGTTGATTCTGGCGCTGTCGCTGGGCACTCGCCATGGCTTCGGGCTGTTCCTGGCGCCCATGAGTGCCGACTTTGGCTGGGGTCGGGAAGTCTTTGCCTTTGCCATCGCTTTTCAAAACCTGATGTGGGGTCTGGCGCAGCCCTTTGCTGGCGCGCTGGCTGACCGTTTTGGTGCCGCGAAGGTGGTGTTCGTCGGGGGTATCCTCTATGCCGCCGGTCTGATGATGATGAGCATGGCCGACTCGCCTCTGAGCCTGTCGTTGAGCGCAGGCGTGTTGATCGGCATCGGCCTTTCAGGAACATCTTTCTCGGTGATCCTTGGCGTGGTGGGCCGGGCCTTGCCGCCAGAGAAACGCAGCATGGGCATGGGTATCGCCAGCGCGGCCGGGTCCTTTGGTCAGTTCGCCATGCTGCCTGGCACCCTGGGCCTGCTCAGCTGGCTGGGTTGGTCCACGGCCTTGCTGGTGTTGGGTGCGATGGTGGCGCTGATTCTGCCGCTGGTGATGATGCTCAAGGACAGCCCTGCGCCGTTGCTCGGTGGCGAGCAGACCCTGCGTGAAGCCCTCAAGGAAGCCTGTTCTCATTCGGGCTTCTGGTTACTGGCACTGGGCTTTTTTGTCTGCGGTTTTCAGGTGGTGTTCATCGGCGTACATCTGCCCGCCTACCTGGTGGATCAACACCTGCCCGCCAAGGTCGGGACCACCGTATTGGCGCTGATCGGCCTGTTCAATATTTTCGGCACTTACACCGCTGGCTGGCTGGGTGGGCGGATGTCCAAGCCGCGGCTGCTGACCATGCTGTACCTGCTGCGGGCTGTGGTCATTGTGCTGTTCATTTCAGTGCCGTTGAGTCAGACCTCGGCCTATCTGTTTGGAGTGGCCATGGGGCTGCTGTGGTTGTCGACGGTGCCACTGACCAACGGCACCGTGGCGACCTTGTTCGGCGTGCGTAACCTGTCCATGCTCGGTGGGATCGTCTTTCTGTTCCACCAGTTGGGCGCCTTTCTGGGTGGTTGGCTCGGAGGCGTTGTGTATGACCGCACGGGGAGTTACGACTTGGTCTGGCAATTGTCGATTCTGCTCAGCCTGTTGGCTGCGGCACTGAACTGGCCGGTGCGCGAGCGGCCGGTAGCCCGCTTGCAGGCGAGCGCGGCGTGAACAGGGTCTGGTTCTGGAGTGCCGGGCTGGCGGGTGGCCTGTTGCTGGCGTTGGTCTGGTGGGCGTGGCAGCACGTCGGGCTGGCGGCGTTGCAACTCGGGATGGGTGCTTGCTGACAAGGACTGCTGCAATCTCGTGGGCCCGGCATTAGCTGGGAAGAGGTCAGTCCAGCCGCTGCCTTATTAGTGAAAGAAATACTGTGTTCCCGGCTAAAGCCGGTCCCACGAAATCGCGATTATCCCCCCCCGAGCTAGGCATTTAGACGGCCGCAGGTTAGTTTGTCCTACACACAAGACAACAACGACTGCGCCTCAGGTGCCTGGAATTCTTATGACCCCTCGCTGGCTTGCTGTTCCTATTCTGTTGCTGGCCATGGGCGGCACTGCCCTGGCCGCAGACTGCCCACCGTTGTTGCAAGGCGAATTGCCGAAGCTGCGCGCCAAGGAAAATATCGACCTGTGCCAGCGCTTCGCGGGCAAGCCAATGCTGGTGGTCAATACCGCCAGCTTTTGTGGCTTCGCGCCTCAGTTTAAAAGCCTCGAAGCTTTGAGCCAGCGTTACAAAGGGCAGGGGCTTGAAGTGCTCGGCGTGCCCTCCAATGACTTCAAGCAGGAGTCCAAGGATGGCGAGGAAACGGCCAAGGTCTGTTACGTCAACTATGGCGTGACCTTCACCATGACCGAGCCGCAAGCGGTCAGGGGCGATGACGCGACTCACTTGTTCAAGGTGCTGGCCGAGCAGAGCAACCCGCCGCGCTGGAATTTCTACAAGTACGTAGTGGATCGCCAGGGCAAGGTGGTCGCCAGCTTTTCCAGCATGACCGAGCCGGATGATCCGGAGTTGATCGCAGCGGTTGAGAAGGCTATCGCGTCCAAGCCTTGACGCTGAGCGGGCAATAAGACGCTGAGCAGGCAATGAAAAGCCCCGCAGACCATGACGGGTGTGCGGGGCTTTTTTTCAGCCGGGCAACCTATCAGAAGCGATAGGTAATCGAGCTGCCGATGCCGTGAGCGGTGTTGCGGTAGTCAGCGCTGTAGACGCCTTTGGTCGCGCTGGCGTCGCGAATCTTCGCTTCGTCTTCACGCAGGTACGAGTAGGCCACATCAATGGTCATGTCGTCTGTCGGGCTCCAGGCAGCACCGAAACTGATGGCCTTGCGATCGCCGGTCGGGATGCGTGGCGAACGGTTCAAGTTATTGGTTGGCGATTGATCAACCGAGAAACCGGTACGCAGGGTCCACTCTTTGTTGACCTTGTAGGACGCGCCAATGGCGTGTGCCCAGGTATCGTGCCAGTTCTGTTCTTCGGCGATTCTGCCGATCGGGCCTGCTGAGCCACCCAGTTGCGCTGGAACACCGCTGTTGTTCACGACGATGCTTTCCAGTCGGCTCCAGCGAGTCCAGGTGCTACCTGCGTAGAGAGTCCAGTTGGCGTCCAGCTCGTGGGTCACCGAGAAATCGACAGATTCCGGGGTGTCAATGTTCAGGCCAGCGTGATACTTGCCGCCGTTGAACGGGCCGAAACCGCTGCCTTCGATCTTGGTTTTGCCGTCGAGCTTGTATTCGACCTTGGAGTGGTAGGTCAGGCCAACGCGGGTGCTGTCCGTGGCTTGCACCAGGATACCGGCGTTGAAGCCAATGCCCAGGTCGTCGCCTTTGATCTTCACTTCACCATCATTGCGGCCTGGAGTGGCGGCGTTGAGGGTTGCGGAAGTCAGCTCGCCTTCGATGCGGTTGAAGGTCGGGCCGAAACCGATGGAAACTTTGTCGTTGAAGGCGTAGCTGACGGTGGGCTGGAAGGTCACAACCTGAACGTGGCTCTTGTCGCCCCAATAGCGCCCGGCGAAGCCGCTTTCGTAATCGGTGACCAGGCCAAACGGAACATAGAAACCAACACCAAATGCCCAGTGATCATCGATAGGCTTGACGTAATAGCCCATCGGAACGCCGACGAACGGTACCATATCGCCATCATTGCTGCCGCCGAAAGTGCCTCTGCCGTTATCAATATCGGTCTTGGCGATGATTGCAGCTGCGCCAACGCTGACTTGTTCGCGCTTGAGACGGGACATGCCGGCAGGGTTGCCGAACACGGTGCTTGCGTCGTCTGCCGAGGAAGAGCGACCCGCGAAACCGGTGCCCATACCGCTGATACTTTGCTCGTTGATAGCAAAACCGGCAGCAAACAATTGAGAGGTTGCCAGGCTGACAGCGAGGCCGAGTGTGGTCTTGAGCATTACTTTTTTCATTATTAGAACTCCGTGTTGATCACCGCGCGGAAATTACCAACATTTTTCGGAATGCGCTATAGGCCCAATGGCCCGATCTAGAGCGGTTTTTGTAGGACAATCCGGCAAATGTGTTGGGATCCTGATACAACGTGCTGTGCCCGAATCCCGCTTAGGCGGGGTGATAAAGCGGAGTTACACAGGTCTGCCATGCGCTCATGAAGTCGCGCAACCGGCCCTGGGGTTGAAATATCTCGCGCCATATTTTGGCCAGTTCACGGGGATCTTCGTCGGATGGCAGGCATGCGCCTCTGGCTTCGACCATCAACCAGGCGATGGCTGTGGAGTAGCGCAGGTTGACGGTCAGCTCAAGGTGCGGGCCGGTGAGGAATGCATGCTGGCTGGCCAGGCCGCGAACCAGGCTCGCAAGTTCCGGATCGCGCGCCAGGTAGCTATCCCACAGTTGGCGGTGACGCACATCGGTAATGCTGTAGAGGCCATGGCCGCGACGGCTGTCCAGAGCCGCGCCGAGCGAGGATTGGCTGGCCGCCACGGCCAGCAGGAAAGATTCCGCACCCCCACTGTGGCGATTCAAATAAAGAAGGGTGGGGCGGATCACGTGTCGGGTCAGGTCTCTGGCAGAAATTCCCATAACGCCCTCGGGAAACTCAATGACCGACGGACCCTGACGCATGGCAGCGACTGTTCAGTGTCAGGCCCGTCGAAAGCGGCAGGGGGCCGCTTGAGTTGAAGTGTAGTGTCATCTTTGCGGCGTAATGGCCTGTTTTTAAATCGTTTCCCGACATGGATCCGCGTGCATATATCCCTTTGCACTAGTGGCAGGTGAAGGCCGTACTTATTTGAAGACGAAAAAAAGCCCCGCCGTTATCGGGCGAGGCTTTGTGTATTCGTCGAAACCGGCTGTTCAGCCTCAGGCAATCAATGCCTGGCGGGTACGATCGATCACGGCCTGCAGCGGCTCGGCGCTGGAGTACTGATCGGGGTACAGGCGTTCGCTGTGACGTGCGATGCCGTGTTCATTGACGATGGTGAAACTGAAGCAACCTTTGCGAGCGGCCATGATCAGGCAGTTCATTGGGGCGAAAGCGTTGGTCAGTGTGTGGATAGCGTGTTCAGTCTGGATATGAGTAGTCATGGTAATGGGTGTTTCCTGGATCGGCGCAGAACAAAACCGCGCAAAATTAAAACGTTCCAGCTAAACGCGGGCCATCGGGTTATTGAGATGGCTGGGCGAAGAACCTGTCTGGAACAAAGCAGGCAGTTCAAGCGCGCGTAATCGTATGGCGCTTTTGCTGACCGGTAGGTACTTAGGAGGGCAGGCAACACAACAAGAGCAAAGGTTCGACGCTCTAGGTGGAGATCCTGATCAATTGCAGGCTGGTTCTTTCAGGCCATGAAAAGGTTTGCATTGCCACTCCCGTCTGCGGGTAGTCGGTATGCAGGTTCATGTCTGGAAACCATCGAGGTGGTCGATCCCTTGTTGTCAGCAGCCTCTTCATTCGTGTGAAGGTGGCGTACCGGGGGACTTTTTCGACCAGAATTGACTTTCAGCTTGGTACTAACGGCGGCAATGCTAACCGAGTTGATTGGGGATTGGAAGGGGCGGTGTGAAAAAAGTCTTCACCCCAGCCCTTTCCCTTGCAGTCGCTGCCGAAGGCTGAAAATAGCGCTGTGTCAGGCAGACCGGTGTTCGCAGCCCTCGGCGGCGTCTGCAAAATGACAGCTGTAGCAGGCCTTTATCGCCGTTGGAAATGGACTTGTGCACATTGGCGCAACTTGCTGCCACATCACTGTCACATGCGCGTCTAAGAGCTTGATTTACCGTGGTGATTTATTAAGTCAATGAAAAACATCGTTTTTTTTCACTGGTGAAAAAATCGTCAGTTTGAGCGCAGGCCCCATTCTATCTAGGTTTGCGAGCGTTCACGGGAGGTTGTCCACTGAGTTATCCACAGCTTCTGTGGATTGTCCCGAGCGCTTGCTCTAGTACGCGGGTCTTGGGGCGCTGCTCATCAGTCGCCTCTTTACCTCGCTGAGAAAAAGTGTAGAGTTGCGCGCCTCCTGATTTGCCCCCGCAGTGTTTATGAAGCCGCAGCCTGATCCATCTGTCGACGTTCAAGATTCAAACAGCGAACGTTCCCAACTGTCATTGCGCGTCGCGTTATGGCTGCTGGATAACCCGCGCCTGAATCAAAAAACCAGCGTCAAGCACTTCGCCGGTCGTTTGCTCAAGCAACCTGCGCGGCGCGGGGTGGTGGTGGCGCAGAGTCGTCTGGGGCAGATGCTGTGCCGCGATTGCGGAAACACCCGGGATCGACGCATTGGCCATGAGTTGTTGCGTCAGGCAGCACGTGCCGGTGATCGTAGTGCCCAGTTCGAATACGGTCGCCTTTGTGCCCAGTCGCCGATCAACGAGCCGCAGCGTGCGCGTCACTGGCTTGAACTGGCGTCCGCCAAAGGGTCGCTCGATGCCCAGCGGCTGCTGGTGCAGCTGGATCGCCACTGACCTGCGATCCGCTGCCGCCCCCGGGGCCGTTGTTCGCGCATAATGCCGCCAGCATGAATCGGCTATCTCTGGAGTTTCTATGGCACTGGACTTGAACAGCCTGCTGATCGGCCTTGGCCTTGCCGCGTTGCCGTTACTGGCACTGGCCTGGCAGCTGCAACGCAAGCTGACCCTTCAACAAGCCGACGCTGCCTTGCTCGACGAACGACTGAGCACGGCACAAATGGCTCAGGACGGGCTCAACGCTCAGCTGGATGCCAGCCGCGACGAGATCAGCGATCTGAGTCAGGCCAATGCCGCCAAGCAAGCCGATCTTGCCGCCACCCGCCGCGAGGTCGAGCTGTTGCGCCAGGAGCGTGACAATGCGCAGGACGTCGCCCACGGCTGGAACCTTGAGCGCAGCACTAAAGAAGCCGAGTTGCGCCGCCTGGATTCGCAATGCGCTTCATTGACCGCCGAATTGCGCGAGCAGCAGGAAAGCCACCAGCAACGTTTGAACGACCTGCAATCTTCTCGCGACGAGTTGCGCGCCCAGTTTGCCGAGATGGCCAGCAAGATCTTTGACGAGCGCGAACAACGCTTTGCTGAAACCAGCCAGCAACAACTCGGACAATTGCTGGACCCCCTCAAGGAACGCATTCAGTCCTTTGAAAAGCGCGTGGAAGAAAGCTATCAGGCCGAGGCGCGGGAACGCTTTTCGCTGGGCAAAGAGCTGGAGCGTCTGCAGCAGCTCAACCTGCGCCTGAGCGACGAAGCGACCAACCTGACCCGTGCCCTCAAGGGCCAGAAGACGCAAGGCAACTGGGGCGAGCTGATTCTGGAGCGCGTGCTGGAACATGCCGGGCTGGAAAAGGGCCGTGAATACCAGACGCAAGTCAACCTCAAGGGGCCGGATGGCGAGCGCTTCCAGCCCGATGTGCTGATCATGTTGCCGGGCGACAAGCAGGTGGTGGTCGACGCCAAGGTCAGCCTGACCGCTTATCAGCAGTACATCAGTGCCGATGACGACGTGATCGGACAGGCGGCCTTGAAACAACACGTCCTGTCATTGCGCAATCACGTCAAAGGCTTGTCCGGCAAGGATTACAAGCGCCTCGAAGGCTTGCACAGCCTGGATTTTGTGTTGTTGTTCGTGCCCATTGAGGCGGCGTTTTCAGCCGCATTGCAAGCCGAGCCGAATCTGTTTCAGGAAGCCTTCGACCGCAATATCGTGATCGTCAGCCCTACCACGTTGCTGGCGACCTTGCGGGTGATCGACAGCCTGTGGAAGCAGGAACGCCAGAGTCAGAACGCGCGAGAAATCGCCGAGCGGGCGGGGTGGCTGTACGACAAGTTCGTGTTGTTCATTCAGGATCTGGACGAAGTGGGCAGTCGGCTGCAGCAGCTCGACAAGGCGTATAGCGCCGCCCGAAACAAATTGACCGATGGCCGTGGCAATCTGGTCAGCCGCAGCGAACAGCTCAAACTGCTGGGTGCCCGAGCCAGCAAAAACCTGCCGGCTGATTTGCTTGAGCGAGCGATGACCGATGAACAGGGGCTGGCGCAGTTGCCGGAATAGGCTGTCATCCGATCTGCAGGCGCTGCCGAAGGCTGCGAACAGCGGCTTGTCTGACACACCGCTGTTCGCAGCCTTCGGCAGCTCCTACAGGAAGTGTCTGTTGGCTGTGCGTCGGTTCATCATCAATAGGGATTTTTAGACCATGAGCACTACCCGCAAAACCGCTGATGCTTTCGCCCTGCAAGTCATGCTGGTGTTGTGTGTGGTCTGGGGCATGCAGCAGGTCTTGATCAAATGGGCCGCGCCGGATATTGCGCCGGTCATGCAGGCGGCCGGTCGTTCCGGGATTGCGGCGCTGATTGTCGGTATTGCCATGTGCTGGCAGGGTGGGTTGCGCAGCATCAGCAGCACTTGGCGTGCCGGGTTATTCGCAGGCAGCCTGTTTGCGCTGGAGTTTCTGTTTATTGCCGAGGGGCTGAAACTGACCACGGCGGCCCATATGTCGGTGTTCCTCTATACCGCGCCGATCTTCACCGCACTGGGCCTGCACTGGAAATTGCCCAGTGAGCGACTGCGGCCTTTGCAGTGGCTGGGCATTTTCCTGGCCTTTATCGGGATCGCGGCAGCATTTGTCGGCGGTCTGTCACTGTCTGACATGGACAGTAACATGTTGCTGGGCGATGCCATGGGCGTGCTGGCAGGGATGGCCTGGGGGGCGACGACAGTGGTCGTGCGCAGCTCGCGACTGTCCGAAGCACCCGTCACTCTGACCCTGTTTTACCAGCTGATGGTCTGCGTGGTGGGCCTGCTGTTGATTGCGGTGGTCAGTGGCCAGGTGGGCCTTGTCGAGCTGACGCCCATCGGTGTCGGCAGCGTTCTGTTCCAGGGGCTGGTGGTGTCCTGCGCCAGCTATCTGGCCTGGTTCTGGCTGTTGCGGCGCTATCTGGCCTCGAATCTGGCAGTGTTCTCGTTCATGACGCCGCTGTTCGGCGTGACCTTCGGCGTGCTGCTGCTCGACGAACCGCTGAGCCTCAACTTCGTCATCGGCGCGATCCTGGTGTTGCTCGGTATCACCCTGGTCAGTGGCGAGCAGTGGGTGCGTAAAAAACTGCGTGGCTGGATGCAGGCATGATTAGTGGCTAATTGCCGTTGGTCGTAAAGCTCGGTCGTTAGGGTCAAAGAGCTGTCACATTGAGCACTGTCGGAAAAATGTTTTTCCGCGACACTCGTGAGCAGGCGTAAAGTGTGACATCGCACTATTATCTGTAAGACGCGGCTTGAAGATCAGTCGTCGAGTATTTCCCTGAAGGGGGGCTTTATGAACACTAAATTGCAAGATTGGCTACATGACCTCGGCGTTGCACTGGGCCTGATCGAACGTCCCAAGCTGCAACCTATTCCGGTACGTACCGACGACAAGCGTCGTCGCCAGCAGCAACGACGGTAAATCCTCTCTGGCATCCTCGGGACGCAACCGCGTCCCGTAGCAACGTGTCGGCCCGGTCAGCTCCAAGACCTCCGATGTTGCAGCCTGCAACGCATGAAGGTCTTTCGTGCGTCAGTCATCTCTAATAGCGAAAATGAAGTCCGCCAGGAAGCTCACGGTCAAATGATCGGGCGCGCCGGTTGCCCTGTGCCTGATGGTGTCTGGGAACCTGAAACCCAGCTCGGTTTCGAGATAGCTGAACAGCTCCTCGACGTCTTCCTCGTCCAGCGCCAGCTCCTCGAAGGACGAGTTCTCGTGGATCTCAGCCTTATCCACCAGAATTACGCCAAGCCGGTCAAAGATGAGTTGCTTGATGTCCTCGCGAGTCATGAAAGCTCCCTGTGATGCAGATGTTTAGAGGATCAGCCCTAACTTCCATACAACAGAGGGTGTTTCCATACGAGTGAACACGCGTGAGATCGATAGATGAAACGCGGCCTGCACTCTGCTGATTCGACTGTTCAATGCTCCTGCACCGATTAAGGCTAGCTCAAACCCTGAGGGCTAACCTGTGGTGTGCGAAATAAAAAAGGGTGCCCGAAGGCACCCTTTTTACTGGCTCGCGCCGTTGAATCATCAGCGGTGCGTTACGCCCGGCAGCACGCACAGCATTTCGTAAAGCAGGTTGGCCCCCAGCAGAGACGTGTTGCCCGTGGTGTCATAAGGAGGCGACACCTCCACCAGGTCACAGCCGATCAGATCCAGTCCCTGACAGCCACGAATGATTTCGATGCCCTGGATGGTGGTCAGTCCGCCGATTTCCGGGGTGCCAGTACCGGGCGCCCAGGCCGGGTCGATACCGTCGATGTCGAAACTCAGGTAAACCGGGCCACCGGCGACTTTCTCGCGAACCTCAGCCATCAGTGGCGCCAGGGATTTGTGCCAGCACTCTTCGGCCTGCACCACGCGAAAACCCTGTTTGCGGCTCCAGTTGAAGTCTTCGGCGGTATAGCCTTGGGCGCGCAACCCGATCTGGACCACGCGATCACAATCGAGCAGGCCTTCTTCCACGGCGCGGCGGAAGGTGGTGCCGTGGGCGATTTTCTCGCCAAACATGTGGTCGTTGACGTCGGCGTGGGCATCGATGTGAACCAGGCCGATCTTGCCGTGTTTTTTATGCAGGGCGCGCAGGATCGGCAGGGTGATGGTGTGATCGCCACCCAGAGTGAGTGGAATCACGTTGTGGCTGACGATCTCGTCGTAGGCTTCTTCGATAATGCGCACCGCGTCCAGCAAGTTGAAGGTGTTGATCGCCACATCACCGATGTCGGCGACCGACAGCGAGTCAAAGGGCGCGGCGCCAGTGGCCATGTTGTAAGGGCGGATCATCACTGATTCGGCGCGGATTTCCCGTGGCCCGAAACGGGTTCCGGCACGCAGTGACGTACCGATGTCCAGCGGCACGCCGACGAAAGCAGCATCCAGACCCGCAGCGCTCTGCAGGTGCGGCAGACGCATCATGGTGGCGATACCGGCGAAGCGCGGCATTTCGTTGCCGCCCAGTGGTTGGTGAAAAATCTTTTCCACGGGATTGCCTCAGCAGTGGTTTCAATGAGGGGATTCTGCGAAACCGGATCGGTTGGAACAATCGCTGAGGCGAAATACTTAGTTCAGGAATTTCAGAACTAAAGGGGTTTTGGGCTATTATTCCGCCCGCTTGATGTTGGGGAAACTGCTTCTCTGTGGGAGCAAGCTTGATTGCGAAGGCGGCGTTGAGGTTTCAGAAAGGCGGTGATTGTGCCGGCCTCTTCGCGAGCAAGCTCGCTCCCACAATGAATATCTTTTATTCCACTGGACCTCCCCATGCCCAACGCCTTACCCGATCTGAAACTGCTGCGGATTTTTGCCAGTGTGGTGCGCCATCAGGGCTTTGCCAGCGCGCAACAGGAACTGAACCTGTCCACCTCGGCCATCAGCACCTATATGAGCCAGCTTGAAGCCGCGTTGGGCATTGTGCTGTGCCATCGCGGGCGCGGCGGGTTCAGCCTGACCAGCAAGGGTGAGCTGTTTCATCAGGAAACCCTGCGCCTGCTGGGCGAGCTGGAAGGTTTCGAGCTGTACGCCGCAGCGCTCAAAGGCGAACTGCGCGGCACCCTGAACCTGGGTGTCCTGGATTCGACGGTCAGTGACCGGGCACTGCCGTTGGCCGAAGTCATTGGCGCCTACAGCGCAGAGCATCCAGCGGTGCACATTCACCTGTCGGTGATGAGCCCTTATGAATTGCAGTTGGGCGTGCTGGATAACCGCCTCGATCTGGCCATCGGCTCGTTTTCCACCCGCATGAACGGCTTGCTCTATCAGCCTCTGTATCGCGAGCAACACTGGCTGTATTGCAGCAATCGCCATGCGCTGTTCGCCGAGCGGCGCATTCCCGAGCCAGTGATCGCCCAGCAACGGATGGTCGGCCGGGGTTACTGGAGCCAGGCGGAATTGGCTCGCCACGGTTTCAAGCACAGCGCGGCGACCGTGGAAAGCATGGAGGCCCAGCTGATCCTGGTGCTGTCCGGCGCGTACATTGGTTATTTGCCCGAACACTACGCCCAGTCCTGGGCCGACTCCGGGCACTTGCGCGTGTTGCTGCCCGCCACCTTTGGCTATCAGGCACCGTTCTCCATGATCGTCCGGCGAGGCCGAAGCCGCGAGCCGCTGATCCAGACCTTCCGCGATTTGCTCAAAGCGCAGTTGAACCCCGCATGAGGAGGCCAGATGAGCAAAAGAGCCCGTTGTGAACGTTGCCTGCGACCGCAGAGCCACTGCCTGTGTGCGCTGATCCCGCAGCTCGACAGCCGCACCCGGGTGCTGGTCTTGCAGCATCCTGGCGAGGTCAGCCATGCATTGAACACCGGGCGGCTGGCGGCGCTGGGGCTGCGCAATGCGCAGTTGCTGGTGGGCGAAGTGTTTGAAGACCTGCAAGCGGTGCTGCATCCCCCCGGCTATCAACCGCGGTTGTTGTTTCCAGGGGAGGGCGCGCAGCAGTTGGTGGTCGATCAGGCGGACACGCTGCCGACGCTGTTGGTGGTGCCCGACGGCACTTGGCGCAAGGCGCGCAAGATGTTGCATCTCAATCCGCTGCTGGCGGCGTTGCCACGGGTGACACTGGGCGACGTACCGCCTTCGCGCTATCGCTTGCGCAAGGCGCCGGGGCCGGATGCCTTGTCGACGCTGGAGGCCATTACCCATGCCTTGCAGATTCTGGAGGCGCCTAAGTCGTTCGTGCCGTTATTGACGCCGTTCGAAGCGCTCATAGACCAGCAGATCGAGGCTATGGGCAGCGATACTTACCAGCGCAATCACGTTGAACCGCTCACCAGGCAGGCTGACTAAAACAATTCCTAGTACTTTGCGTCGTCAGCTGTAGCTATGTCGGGCTCTCCCATAGGCCTAGACTTGATCTCTTTTTTTGCTTCACCTGCCCCGGGGATTTCCCATGCACGTTTCTTCTGGCCGCTGGCTGTATGGCCTGTGTCTCGCACTGGTTACTGCGTTTCTCTGGGGCATCCTGCCCGTCAAGCTCAAGCAGGTATTGCAGGTCATGGACCCGGTCACGGTCACCTGGTGCAGGCTGATGGTGTCAGGCTCGCTGCTGTTCATGTGGCTGGCCTACAAGCGGCAACTGCCCAGCTTCAAACAGCTGGGCAACAAGGGCAAAGGCCTGGTGGTGCTGGCCGTGCTGGGCCTGGTGGGCAATTACATCCTGTACCTGATCGGCCTGAAGATTCTCAGCCCCGGCACCGCGCAACTGATCATTCAGGTGGGGCCGATCCTGTTGCTGGCGGGCAGCGTCTTTCTGTTCAAGGAGCGCTTCACCCTCGCCCAGGGTTTTGGTCTGCTGGTGCTGCTGGTGGGTTTCGGGCTGTTCTTCAACCAGCGCCTGGAAGAACTGCTGACTTCCATGAGCGAATACACCACCGGCGTGCTGATTGTTTTCATGGCAGCGACGGTCTGGACGTTTTATGGCCTGAGCCAGAAGCAGTTGTTGACCGTGTGGAATTCCTTCCAGGTGATGATGGTGATCTACCTGTTCTGTGCCTTGGTGATCACACCCTGGGCGCACCCAATGGAGGTGTTGCAGGTCAGTTCGCTACAGGGTTGGTTGCTGCTGGCCTGTTGCCTCAACACGCTGGTGGCCTACGGCGCCTTTGCCGAAGCGCTGGCCCACTGGGAGGCGTCGCGGGTCAGTGCAACCCTGGCGCTGACGCCACTGGTGACGTTCGCCACCGTGGCCATCGCCGCCTGGCTGTGGCCTGATTTCGTCCAGGCCGAAGAGATCAACGCGTTGGGTTATGGCGGGGCGATTCTGGTGGTGGTGGGGTCGGCCGTCGTGGCGCTCGGGCCGTCGTTGCTGGCTGGCCTGCGCGCTCGCAAGGCCAGGATGGCAGGGCAGATCTGACGACTATCAGCGTTTGCCCAGTTGCTCGGCTTGCCTGAGCCACTGCTGACGCTGTTCCTCGGTTGAAGTCTGCACCGGGGCAAACTCGGTGAGACGCTTGGTTTTGATACCGCAAAAGCTCAACACGTTGCGCATCATTTGCCGATGCGCCGGAGCGCCATAAACCCAGCGGAAGTAGCGCGGCGGGGTGTCCATGGTCACCAGCAGCTCTGCCGTACGCCCCTTGAGCAATTCATTGGCCGGGCTTTTACGGCCGTGGCTCTTGAAGGCAAAACCGGGCATCAGTACCCGGTCCAGAAAACCACTGAGCAAGCTCGGCAAGCCGCCCCACCAGACCGGATACACCAGCACCAAGTGCTCGGCCCAATGGATTTCCCGTTGGGCTTCAAGCAGGTCATGTTCCAGCACCTGACTTTGCTGATAGCCGTTGTGCAGCACCGGGTCGAAATCCAGCGCGCTCAGTTTCAGCATGCGCACCACATGACCTTCGCCCCGTGCCCCTTGGGCATAAGCTTCACCCAAGGCATGGCCGAGGCTGGCGCTTTTGGGCGTGCCGAAGATCATCAGGATGCGTTTGCCATCACCTTCCAGCCGTGTCGCGCCATGCTTGGCATCAACCATTGCTGCCCGCCTCAAGCATGTTTTCCGGTCTGACCCAGGCGTCGAACTGCTCGTCCGTCAGGTAGCCCAAGGCCAGCGCTGCTTCACGCAGGGTGAGGCCTTCGGTGTAAGCCTTCTTGGCGATCTGAGCGGATTTGTCGTAACCGATGTGCGGGTTCAGCGCGGTGACCAGCATCAGGCCGCGCTCCAAGTGTTCCGCCATCTTGGCTGCATCGGGCTCCATGCCTGCGATGCAGTGCTCGTTGAAGTTGCTGCACCCGTCGCCCAGCAAGCGGATCGATTCCAGCAGGTTGTGAATGATCACCGGCTTGAACACGTTCAGCTGCAAGTGCCCCTGGCTGGCGGCGAAACCGATGGTCACGTCGTTGCCCATCACCTGACACGCCAGCATCGACAGCGCTTCGCACTGAGTCGGGTTGACCTTGCCGGGCATGATCGAGCTCCCCGGCTCGTTGGCGGGCAACTTCACTTCCGCCAGACCGGCACGCGGGCCGGAGCCCAGCAGGCGCAGGTCATTGGCGATTTTCATCAATGTACCGGCCAGGGTTTTCAGCGCACCGGACAGTGCCATCAGCGGCTCATGACCCGCCAGTGCGGCGAACTTGTTAGGCGCGGTGACAAACGGCAACCCGGACAACGCCGCCAGTTCAGCGGCAACAGCTTCGGCGAAACCGTGGGGCGAATTCAATCCGGTACCCACTGCCGTACCGCCTTGCGCCAGCTCGTAGACCGCGGGCAGGGTGGCGCGGATGGCTTTTTCGGCGTAATCCAGCTGCGCCACAAAGCCCGACAATTCCTGGCCGAACGTGATCGGCGTGGCGTCCATCATGTGGGTGCGGCCGGTTTTCACCAGCTTCATGTGCCGCGCCGATTGCTCGGCAAGGCCAGTGGACAGCTCAGCAATGGCAGGCAGCAGCTGCTCTTTGACGGCCTGCGCCGCAGCGATGTGCATCGCCGTCGGGAAGCAGTCGTTGGAGCTTTGCGAGCGATTGACGTGATCGTTGGGGTGCACGGGGGACTTGCCACCACGGCCCTGACCGGCCAGCTCATTGGCGCGTCCGGCAATCACTTCGTTGACGTTCATGTTGCTCTGGGTGCCGCTGCCGGTCTGCCAGACCACCAGCGGGAACTGAGCATCATGATCGCCTGCGAGCACTTCATTGGCCGACTGTTCGATCAGCCGGGCGATGTCGGCAGGCAAGTCGCCGTTGCGGTCGTTGACTCGCGCGGCGGCCTTTTTGATCAGGGCCAGGGCGTGCAGCACAGGCAGGGGCATGCGCTGATCGCCAATGGCGAAATTGATCAGTGAACGTTGTGTCTGGGCACCCCAGTAAGCGTCTTCCGGGACTTCGATCGGGCCAAGGCTGTCGGTTTCAGTGCGGCTCACTGGGCTTGCTCCTTTGAGGGTTGTACGCGCATGTTAGGCCCCTTCATCCGGGAAGGGTTCCCCCATCAGCGGATTTAACCGCTCGGCGTGTCAGGGGTTGAGGCCAATGCAAAGTTAAGCGCAGAATGGTCGGCCTTGGGGTTCTGCCTCGCCTGCTAGAAAGGAAATTCGATGACCCGTCTTCGCGCCATCTGTACTGCGGCTGTTCTGGTATGTGCCAGCGGCCAGGTTCTTGCCGATACCGCCAGCCACAATGCCAGCGCTGAAACGTTCCTAAAGCTGGCTCACGCCGACAAGCTGGGCACCCCGGTGTACATGCAAGTACAACAGATGTTTGCCCAGCGCTTCGCCGAAACCAAAGCGCCGGAGTCGAAAAAAGCTCTGCTGGAAACCTACCAGGCCAAAGCCAACGCCGCGCTGGATCAGTCCATCGGCTGGAACAAGCTCAAGCCTGACATGGTCAAGCTCTACACCGCCAACTTCTCGGAAAGCGAGCTCAAGGACCTGGTTGCGTTCTACCAGTCCCCGCTGGGCAAGAAAGTCCTGACCAAGATGCCTGAGCTGACTCAGCAATCGGCGCAACTGACCCAGGGCAAGCTGGAAACAGCCGTGCCGGTGGTCAACAAACTGCTTGCCGACATGACCGCTGAATTGGATCCGTCCAAGAAAGCGGCTGCGCCAGCTCCTGCCAAAAAGCCCTGATAAGCGAAGCCCGTCATGACGATGCAAACCCGGATCGAGTCAGCACTGGCTGTGTTTCAACCGCTGCATCTGCAGGTGCTTGATGAGAGTCATATGCACAGTCGTGGGGAGCAGACGCATTACAAGGCTGTGGTGGTGAGTGATCAGTTCGAGGGGCTCAATGCGGTCAAGCGGCACCAGAAGGTCTACGGCATTCTGGGGGGCTTGATGGGTGAGTTTCACGCGCTGGCGTTGCATACCTATACCCCGGTTGAGTGGGCGAAGACTGGCGCTGCGCCGGTTTCGCCGACTTGTGCTGGGGGGGAGTGATTGGCGGTTTTGTGTTGACTTGGTTTGGTTTGGTTTGGGTACATATCCGTTATTGATGTGTGCTGGGATTATGGTTCCGCCCTTACGGCGGGTCACTTTTGGCAAACGCCCGGAATGCCGGCCCAGCCAAAAGTAACCAAAAGGTCTGTGCCCCACCACTCGGTCCCTCGCTGGTGCTCGGCATGCCCGTAATCCGACATTGATTCGGCGGGCCGCCGCAAAGGGCCATCCCTGGCCCAGTGCGGCTAAACCGGCGTCCTGCCGGTTTGCACCGCCGAATCAATATCGGCTTACGGCCAGCGTGGTTTGACGGGGCGCCTAAGATCAAAAGCCAAATCAAAAGCGCGCGAGGCGGCCTGATAGCCGGCCTGTTCTTTGTTTGTGCTTGTCTCGCTGTTTTCGTTGTTTTTTCCAATGCTTTCGCGAATGAATTCGCTCCCACAGAACCGGTGGTGTGCGCAAATTTCTGTAGGAGCTGCCGAAGGCTGCGAATCGGTAGCCGCCTTCGCAGCCTTCGGCAGCTCCTACCTCAATTCACGTAGCGCCAACCATCCAGCCCTTGATCTTGATCTTGATCTTGATCTGCTTTTGCTTTTGCTTTTGATCTTGGCGCCCCGTCAAACCACGCTGGCCGAACGCGGGCCTTGAACCGTGGGCAACCCGGCAGGACGCCGGGTTAGCCGCGCTGGGCCAGGGATGGCCCTTCGCGGCGGCCCACGGTTCAAGGTCTGCGGTCGGGTACACCGAGCCTAGGCGAGGTGCCGAGTGGTGGGGCAAGAGCCTTTTGCTTACTTTTGGGCTTCAAAAGTGAGGCGCCGTAAGGGCGCAACCATAAGCAGCCGTTACCGCAGCAATGGATATACACACAGACCAATCCAGAAAATACACGACTTATCCCCACCCCCCATTTTTGCTAGAATCCGCCCCCACGCCACACCCCCGGCGCATTTCTATCGAATTCCCAACATCCGGTAGGCCCTTTGCGAGGGTCGCCACCTGGAGAAACACATGACACAACAGCCGATCAATCAACCGATCGTCGTAGCGGCGCTATACAAATTCGTCACCCTCAGCGACTACGTCGAACTGCGCGAGCCGCTGCTTCAGGCCATGGTCGATAACGGCATCAAAGGCACCTTGCTGATTGCCGACGAAGGCATCAACGGCACTGTGTCCGGCACCCGCGAAGGCATCGACGGCCTGCTAGCCTGGCTGAAAAAAGACCCGCGCATGATCGACATCGATCACAAGGAATCGTACTGCGACGAGCAGCCGTTCTACCGCACCAAGGTCAAGCTCAAAAAAGAGATCGTCACCCTGGGCGTTGAAGGCGTCGACCCGAACAAGGCCGTCGGCACCTATGTCGACCCCAAGGACTGGAACGCCATCATCAGCGACCCGGAAGTGCTGGTGATCGACACCCGTAACGACTACGAGGTGTCCATCGGCACCTTCGAAGGCGCCATCGATCCCAAGACCACGACCTTTCGTGAGTTTCCGGAGTACGTCAAAGCCAACTTCAACCCCGACGTACACAAGAAAGTCGCTATGTTCTGCACCGGCGGCATTCGGTGTGAAAAGGCCTCCAGCTTTATGTTGAGCGAAGGCTATGGCGAGGTTTTCCACCTCAAGGGCGGGATTCTCAAGTACCTGGAAGAAGTGCCTCAGGATGAAAGCCTGTGGCGCGGTGATTGTTTCGTTTTCGATAATCGGGTGACCGTGCGTCACGACCTGACCGAGGGCGACTACGATCAATGCCATGCGTGCCGCACGCCGATCAGCGCTGAAGACCGTGCCAGCGAGCATTACACCCCAGGCGTCAGTTGCCCTCATTGCTGGGACAGCCTGAGTGAGAAGACCCGCCGCAGTGCGATTGATCGGCAGAAGCAGATTGATCTGGCCAAGGCGCGTAACCAGCCCCACCCGATTGGTCGCAATTATCGTTTGGAAGATCGCCTGCAAGACAGCCTGAAAGACCACCAGCCAGACGAGGCCTGACCCATGTCCGCGCGCCTGCTCTATGTGATGGACCCGATGTGTTCCTGGTGCTGGGGCTTTGCCGATGTGGCGAAGGCCTTGGTCGAGCAGGCGCAGGCCAGTGGCGTGTCGCTGCACCTGGTGATGGGCGGTTTGCGCACGGGCAGTGGCGCGGCGCTGGACCCTTCCACTCGCCGCTACATCCTTGAGCATTGGCAGGCCGTAGCTGAAACCACGGGTCAGACGTTCCGTTTCGAGGGCGCCTTGCCCGACGGCTTTGTCTACGACACCGAACCTGCGTGCCGGGCGATTGTGGCGGCGCAGCAGCTTGATCCTGAGTTTTCCTGGACGCTGGTGCGCCTGATTCAGCAAGCGTTTTACGTCCAGGGACGTGACGTCACCAAGGCCTCGGTCCTGACCGAACTCGCCGAGCAGGCGGGCCTGCCGCGTATCGAGTTTGCCGAGGCGTTCGACAGCGCCGACCAGGTGGCCGCGACTCAGGCTGATTTTGCCTGGGTGCAGGACCTGGGCATTGCCGGTTTTCCGACCCTGCTGGCTGAACGCGACGGTCAGTTGGCGTTGCTGACCAACGGCTATCAGTCGTTGGAAGCACTGTCGCCACTGCTGGGCCGCTGGCTGGAGCGTAATGCCGGTGCGTGAGCCTTCCCATGACAGCGGCGACACGTCGGCCGGGCAGGGCGGAGTCTTTGATCGGTTGAGTTGGGCTGAAATCAGGCGCTTGGCATCGCGCCATAAAAAAGCCTTGTGGATCGCCAATGGCGTGGCGGTTCTCGCGACGCTCTGCACCGTCCCCATTCCGTTGTTGCTGCCGTTGCTGGTGGATGAAGTGCTGCTGGGCCATGGCGATGCCGCGCTCAAGTTCATGAATCACCTGCTGCCGGAGGGCCTGCAAAAACCCGCCGGGTACATCGGCCTGATGCTGTTGCTGACCTTCACCCTGCGCGTCGGCGCGTTGGTGTTCAACGTCATTCAGGCCAAGCTGTTCGCCAGGCTGTCCAAGGACGTCGTCTATCGGGTGCGCATTCGTTTGATCGAGCGCCTCAAGCGTATTTCCCTGGGCGAATACGAAAGCCTGGGTGGCGGTACGGTGACGACTCACCTGGTCACCGATCTGGACACCCTCGACAAATTCATCGGCGACACCCTCAGCCGTTTTCTGGTCGCGATGCTCACCTTGACCGGTACGGCTTCGATCCTGATGTGGATGCACTGGAAGCTGGCGTTGCTGATTCTGCTGTTCAACCCGCTGGTGATTTACGCCACGGTGCAGTTGGGCAAGCGGGTCAAGCACCTGAAGAAACAGGAAAACGACAGCACCTCGCGCTTCACTCAGGCACTGACTGAAACCCTGGATTCTATCCAGGAAGTGCGGGCGGGTAATCGGCAGGGTTATTTCCTCGGCCGCCTTGGGGTGAAGGCCAGGGAAGTGCGCGATTATGCGGTTGCCTCCCAGTGGAAAAGCGACGCCTCCAACCGTGCCAGCGGCTTATTGTTCCAGTTTGGTATCGATGTGTTTCGTGCCGCGGCCATGCTCACCGTGTTGTTCTCTGACCTGTCGATTGGCCAGATGCTGGCGGTGTTCAGTTACCTGTGGTTCATGATCGGGCCGGTGGAGCAGCTGCTGAACCTGCAATATGCGTATTACGCCGCAGGTGGCGCGTTGACCCGGATCAACGAGTTGTTGTCGCGGGCCGATGAGCCACAGTATCGCGGCGGGGTTGACCCGTTTGCCGGACAGAAAACCGTCGGGATCGACATCCGAGGTCTGACCTTTGGCTACGGCGAAGACAACATCCTTGATCAGATGAACCTGAGCATCGCGCCCGGCGAGAAGGTCGCGATTGTCGGGGCCAGCGGTGGCGGCAAAAGTACCCTGGTGCAGTTGCTGCTCGGCTTGTACACCGCCCAGTCAGGGACCATCCATTTTGGCGGCGCAAGCCAGCAAGACATCGGCCTGGAAACCATCCGGGAAAACGTCGCGGTGGTGCTCCAGCACCCGGCGTTGTTCAACGATACCGTGCGCGCCAACCTGACCATGGGCCGCGAGCGCAGTGATGACGCCTGCTGGCGGGCGCTGGAAATTGCCCAGCTTGAATCAACGATTCGCGCCTTGCCTCAAGGGCTGGACAGCATCGTAGGCCGTTCGGGCGTGCGCTTGTCCGGGGGCCAGCGCCAGCGCCTGGCGATTGCGCGCATGGTGCTGGCCGATCCCCGGGTGGTGATTCTCGACGAAGCCACGTCGGCGCTGGATGCAGCGACGGAATACAGCCTGCATCAGGCGTTGGCGCGCTTTCTCGATGGCCGTACCACGCTGATCATTGCCCACCGCCTGTCGGCCGTTAAGCAGGCAGACCGGGTGCTGGTGTTCGACGGTGGGAAGATTGCCGAGCAGGGTGATCATCAGCAATTGATCGCCGATGGCGGGCTCTACGCGAAACTGTACGGCCACTTGCAGCACATTTAATTTCCGGGCTACCTTGCCAAGCGCATCTTTAACGTCTTTCTTGATACTAGTGTCAATTTGCTAACAGCGTTGTCTCAGCTGTTTCACCCGTTGTTCTTTTTCTAAACCTCGCCAGCATCCGTATTGTTGTGATACGGGGCGGTAGCGTGCTCAGAATTGAGACAAATGCACGCTTGTCTGTAAGGATTTATGACCTAGTCTGTGGTCTGAATGATTGTTGATCCGACGGCATTTTGAGCCTCTGGCATTGCTTATGAAAGGGAACCCATGAAGCAAAAGCGGATCCTCGGAAAGCCCCGTTTGTTGGGCATCGTCTGGCCTTTTATTGCGGTTGCGTTGTTTCAGGCGCTACTGGGGTGCGTCAGCCTTTATATGCTGTCGGCGGTGCGTAGCTATGTGGCGGGCGAGAGCCTGTGGTCCAAAGGCCAGAAGGACGCCATCTACTACCTCAACCTCTACGCCCAGGATCACAACGAAACCGACCACCGTCGTTATGAACAGGCCATCGCCATCCCCAAAGGTGGGCATATCCTGCGCATGGCGCTGGACCAGCCCGAGCCTGATCGTGGTTTGGCTCGCCAGGGCGCGCTGCAGGGCGGCAATCACCCTGATGACGTGGACAGCATCATATGGCTGTACCTGAATTTCCGTGAATTCAACTACATGAAGCAAGCCATCGACCAGTGGATTGTCGGGGATGAGTTTCTGTTGCAGCTTGATGACGTCGCTCAGCAAATGCACGCAGGTATCTTGTCCGGCCAGGTGAGCGATGCCCAGATGCTACAGTGGCGCCAGCAGATCACGTCGATCAATCAACGCGTGACGCCTGTCGCCAGGGCTTTCAGTAATGCCTTGGGCGACGGGTCCAGAGGGATTTTGCGCCTCCTGTTGGTGGTCAACCTGGCCACCGCCGTGGTGCTGATTCTTCTGGCGTTGCTGCGCACCCACAAGTTGCTGGCGCAAAGACACGCGTTTGCTGACGCCCTGCAGGTCGAAAAAGAACGCGCTCAAGTGACTCTGGAGTCCATCGGCGACGGCGTTATCACCACTGATGTCGAAGGCTCGATCGTTTACATGAACCCGGCGGCGGAGAATCTGACGCACTGGAAGAACGCCCAGGCCAGCGGTTTGCCGCTGGCTGCGTTATTCAACCTGCTGGACGAAAACGACCAGAAAGACAGTTCGACCCTGATCGAGCACATTCTGAGCGGCAAGCTCAGCGGCAGCAGTGAGCACTCCAAACTGATCCAGCGTCTGGATGGCAGCACGGTTTCAGTGGCCCTGGTGGGCTCGCCGATTTTCACCGATGGCAACGTCAGCGGTACAGTGCTGGTGCTGCATGACATGACGCAGGAGCGGCAGTACATCGCCAACCTGTCCTGGCAGGCGACCCATGACGCCCTGACCGGCCTGGCCAACCGTCGCGAGTTCGAATATCGCCTGGAACTGGCCCTTCAGGACCCGGCGCGCCAGCCGCGCCAGCATTCGCTGATGTACCTGGACCTGGACCAGTTCAAGCTGGTCAATGACACCAGCGGGCATGCGGCGGGTGACGAACTGTTGCGGCACATCTGCACCGTGCTGCAACAGGGCCTGCGCGAAGGCGATACCCTGGCGCGTTTGGGAGGCGACGAGTTTGGCGTCCTGCTGCAACACTGCCCGCCGGAGGTCGGCGAGGATATTGCCAACCATTTGCGTCAGACCGTGCAAAGCCTGAACTTCGTCTGGAAGGGCAGGCCCTTCGTCAGTACGGTGAGCATCGGCTTGGTGCATATCTCGCAGATGCCGACCACCCTGGAAGCGTCCCTGCGCTCAGCGGACATGGCCTGCTACATGGCCAAGGAAAAGGGCCGCAATCGCGTGCAGGTCTATCACGCCGACGATTCGGAAGTGTCGGTACGCTTTGGCGAGATGGCGTGGATTCAGCGTCTGCATGTGGCGCTGGACGAGAACCGGTTCTGCCTCTATGCCCAGCAGATCGCGCCCATCGGCATCAGGGGCGAACACGATAGAGGGCATATTGAAATCCTGATCCGCCTGCACGATGAAAGCGGCCAGATCATTCTGCCAGACAGCTTTATCCCCGCCGCAGAGCGCTATGGCCTGATGACCTCGATCGATCGCTGGGTGGTCAGAAATGTCTTCAGCGTGGTCGCCCGCTGTCTGGCGGAAGCTCGCCATAGCGGGCCCATGGCGGTCTGTGCGATCAACCTGTCGGGGTCGAGCATCGGTGATGAGGCGTTTCTCGAATACATCAAGCAGCAGTTCAGAGCGTTCGACATTGCGCCCTCGCTGATCTGTTTTGAAATCACCGAGACCAGTGCGATCAGCAACCTGGGCAGCGCCATACGCTTCATCAACGAGCTTAAGGCACTGGGTTGCGAGTTCTCTCTGGATGACTTCTGCGCTGGCATGTCGTCATTCGCTTACCTCAAGCATTTGCCTGTGGATTACTTGAAGATCGATGGGGGGTTCGTCAAAGACATGCTCGACAACCCGATCAACCGGGCTATGGTGGAGGTCATCAATCACATCGGTCACGTCATGGGCAAGCGCACTATCGCGGAGTTTGTCGAGACGCCACAGATCGAAATGGCCCTGCGAGAAATCGGTGTCGATTACGCCCAGGGTTACCTCATTGAACGGCCGCAACCCTTTACCTGTGCAAGCCTGCATCCACGGCCTGCGCGGGCCGCTCCACAACTTTTCAGCACTCCGGGAACATTTCGCTAAGCCAATCACTACAAACGAAGGAGCTACACAGTGATCGATACTTTCAGCAGAACCGGTCCGCTCATGGAAGCCAGCAGTTATCCGGCTTGGGCACAACAGTTGATCAAGGATTGCAGCTATGCAAAGGCCCGCGTGGTTGAGCATGAGCTTTATCAACGCATGCGCGATGCCAGCCTGAGCCCCCGAATCATGCGTCAGTACCTGATTGGCGGCTGGCCTGTGGTCGAGCAGTTCGCCATTTACATGGCCAACAACCTGGCCAAAACCCGCTTCGCACGGCACCCTGGTGAAGACATGGCGCGTCGCTGGTTGATGCGCAATATTCGCGTCGAGCTCAACCATGCCGATTATTGGGTTAACTGGAGTGAGGCTCACGGGGTCAGCCTGGAGGATCTCAAGGCGCAGCACGTTTCCCCTGAACTGCACGCGCTGAGCCATTGGTGCTGGCACACCAGTGCGTCCGATTCGCTGATCGTCGGGATCGCGGCAACCAATTACGCCATTGAGGGTGCCACGGGAGAATGGTCAGCGGTGGTCTGCTCCAGCGGCGACTATGCCGAGGCATTCCCCGAGGAGTCGCGCAAGCGCGCCATGAAGTGGCTGAAGATGCACGCTCAGTACGATGACTCTCACCCTTGGGAAGCGCTGGAGATTATCTGCACCCTGGCGGGCAACAATCCCAGTCAGCAGCTGCAAGCCGAGCTGCGCCAGGCGGTGACCAAAAGTTATGACTACATGTACCTGTTTCTCGAACACTGCCTGCAACTGGACAAGGCCAAGGCACCTCGTGCTCGAGTAGCGGAACTGGAGAATTGAACCGTTAGCTCGCCATTGCCAGCCGATTGCGGCCTTCGCGCTTGGCGACATAGAGCGCGTTGTCGGCGCGGCGCAGCAGGCTGTCGGCGGACTCCGCCGGCAGCAGGGTCGAGCAGCCCAGGCTGATGGTCAGCTCCAGGCTGTGATCCAGCAGTGGGTAGGCCAGTTCATGGGCGCTCTGGCGCAGCCGTTCGCCGATCATGCCGGCCGCTTCGCGGTCGGTGTTGGACAGCAGGACCAGAAACTCTTCTCCGCCATAGCGAAACACCCGGTCGATATTGCGCAACTGACCTTTGATGGTCCTGGCAATGGACCTGAGTACTTCGTCACCGGTCGAGTGGCCGTAGGTATCGTTGACCTTCTTGAAGTGGTCGATGTCCAGCATCAGCAGAGACAACGGCTGGGCGTGGCGTCGCGCAACTTCGATCTCGCGCAGCAGCGTCTGATCCATGGCAATCCGGTTGCCTGTGCCCGTCAACGGGTCACGCAGTGCACTCTGGGTCGCCGCGCGATAGAGCAGGGCGTTACGCATGGGAAACAGCAGGCACGCCAGCAGTGACTCCATGGTCACCAGTTCTTGCTCGGTCAACTTTTCATCCAGCTGGAACAGCAGGGTGCCCAGGTGTTCGCCATCGTTGCTCAGGCTGTAATGCACCCGATGGCTGCCGCGACTGCCCAGTTGCAACCGCAGATCGCTGTCCCGGTGATCGTACGTCAACGATTTGATCGACAGCAGACGCTGAACGCCCTGGAAAAAGATTCCGAGGATTTTCTCTGCTTCCAGACTGGTCTGCAGCTGCAGACTGAGCTGTTGCGTCAACTGTTCAAGATCGATGGGCGGCTCCGAAGGGTTCTGATTCTGTCGAACGCCAAAGCCCAGTCGTCTTAACTTGGCAGCATCAAAGTCAATAGCGTTAGTCTGGGTAGGAGAAATCATGGTCTCACTCCTCAGCACATATGGTTGGATTGGCTGAGTTAGAGCAGGCTTTTGCTAATCCAGTTCATTTAATTATAAAAAGATCCTTTTCATAACTACTTTGAACTCAATCCCGAAACCTCAGTCACCGCCACTTTGCTGTGGAAAATAAACTGCATTGATAGTGCATCAATGCAGTTGAATCACTGCGGTTATTGGGCGTTGAGCGCCTGGCCATTGACGTCCTGGCTGTCAGGGCCCATCAGGTAGAGGTAAACCGGCATGATTTCTTCAGGCGTCGGGTTATTCAGCGGGTTTTCTGCCGGGTAAGCCTGGGCGCGCATGCTGGTGCGGGTAGCGCCGGGGTTGATGCTGTTGGAGCGCACCGGTGCAACCGTATCGAGCTCGTCGGCAAGGGTTTGCATCAGACCTTCGGTGGCGAATTTGGACACGCCATAAGCGCCCCAGTACGCGCGACCCTTGCGGCCGACACTGCTGGAAGTGAACACCACCGAGGCGTCCTTGGACAGCTTGAGCACCGGCAGCAACGTGGTGGTCAGCATGAACATCGCGTTGACGTTGATGTGCATGACGCGCATGAAGTTTTCCCCGGACAATTGCTCCAGCGGCGTACGCGGGCCAATGATCGAGGCGTTGTGCAGCAGGCCGTCAAGGTGGCCGAATTCAGTCTCGATCATCGCTGCCAGCTCATCGTATTGATGAGGCAACGCGGTTTCGAGGTTGAAGGGAATGACCGCAGGCTGAGGATGTCCAGCGGCTTCGATTTCGTCGTAGACGGCAGTCAGGTTTGCCTCGGTCTTGCCCAGCAGCAGGACGGTGGCGCCATGAGCCGCGTAGGTTTTCGCCGCCGCAGCACCAATGCCGCGTCCCGCGCCGGTAACAAGAATCACACGGCCAGTGAGCAGATCCGGGCGAGGGGAGTAATCGAACATGGGTTACCTCGTGAAATTGCTGCAACCCTGGCCCTGTAGGAGCTGCCGAAGGCTGCGAATAAATGTGCCAGTCGCCGCAAGTGGGCCGCAAGTAACAATGCTTCTAACAACGCTTCGCAGCCTTTGGCAGCTCCTACAGATAATCTGAGATCAGCAGCTGCACAGCGCGCTATCCAGCACCTTGCGCAGTTCCAGCGGGTGATCCACCACCACGTCGGCGCCCCAGTGGTCCGGGTTGTCATTGGGGTGGATGTAACCGTAGCGCACAGCTGCGGTTTTGGTGCCCGCGTCGCGACCGGATTCGATGTCGCGCAGATCATCCCCGACAAACAGCACGCTGGCCGGATCCAGATCAAGCATCTTGCACGCCAGGGTCAGCGGTTCCGGGTCAGGCTTGCTGTTGGTCACGTGATCCGGGCAGATCAGCACTGCCGAGCGCTCGGCAAGCCCCAGCTGCTCCATGATCGGCTGGGCGAAGCGCACCGGCTTGTTGGTCACCACGCCCCAGATCAGATTGGCCTTTTCGATATCGGCCAGCAGCTCGGCCATGCCATCGAACAGCTTGCTGTGGACGGCGCAGTCTTGCTGATAGCGTTCCAGAAACTCCAGGCGCAGGGCTTCAAAGCCTTCGGCGGAGGGCGACATGGCAAAGGTCGCCGCCACCATGGCCTTGGCGCCGCCGGAGATTTCATCGCGGATCAATTTGTCGGCAACCGCAGGGAAACCGCGTTCAGCCAGCATGGCCTGACAAATCGCGATGAAGTCCGGCGCGGTGTCGAGCAAGGTGCCGTCCATATCGAATAGAACCGCTCTCAAGCGCATGGCTTATGCCTCCCGAAGGGTCTGGATCATGTAGTTGACGTCGACGTCCGAGGCCAGCTTGTAGTGCTTGGTCAGCGGGTTGTAGGTCAGGCCGATGATGTCCTGCACTGAGAGGCCAGCGGCACGGCTCCAGGCACCCAGCTCGGAAGGGCGGATGAATTTCTTGAAGTCGTGGGTGCCGCGCGGCAGCAGGCCCATGATGTATTCCGCGCCGACGATGGCGAACAGGTACGCCTTCGGGTTGCGGTTGATGGTGGAGAAGAACACCTGACCGCCCGGCTTGACCATACGGTAGCAGGCGCGAATCACCGACGAGGGATCCGGCACGTGCTCAAGCATCTCCAGGCAGGTCACTACGTCGAACTGCTCGGGCATCTCTTCGGCCAGGTCTTCGGCGGTGATCTGGCGGTATTCAACCTCCACGCCGGATTCCAGCTGATGCAGGCGGGCAACTGCCAGCGGCGCTTCGCCCATGTCAATACCGGTCACACTGGCACCGCGCAAGGCCATGGCCTCGCTGAGGATGCCGCCACCGCAGCCTACATCCAGAACCTTCTTGCCAGCCAGATTGACGCGTTCGTCGATCCAGTTGACCCGCAGCGGATTGATATCGTGCAGCGGCTTGAATTCGCTTTCGCGGTCCCACCAGCGATGGGCCAGGGCCTCGAATTTGGCGATTTCAGAATGATCGACGTTGCTCATGGGAAGTCCTCTTGAACTTGAAATACTTTTCAACGAGTCGGCTGAACCTAGCCGCCCCGGTCTTATTCGGTGTGCCCGGCAATTCGCTTGCCCCAGGCTTTGGCGATTTCGCACAGCGCCTGCTCGTCCATGCGCGTCAGGCGGCGATTGTCGAGCAAGTGCTTGCCCGCGACCCAGACATGGCTGACACAGTCGCGGCCGGTGGCATAAATAAGCTGTGACACTGGATCATAGATCGGTTGGCGAGCCAGCCCGGACAGATCAAACGCGACGATATCCGCCGCCTTGCCGATTTCCAGCGACCCGACCACCTCCTGAATGCCCAGCGCGCGAGCGCCGTTAAGCGTCGCCATGCGCAGTGCCCGGTGGGCGTCCAATGCCGCCGCCGAACCCGCTACGGCCTTCGCCAACAGGGCTGCGGTGCGGGTTTCTCCCAGCAGGTCCAGGTCGTTGTTGCTCGCCGCGCCATCGGTGCCTATCGCTACATTGACGCCAGCCTGCCACAGTCGTTCGACCGGGCAGAAGCCGCTGGCCAGTTTCAGATTGGATTCGGGGCAATGAATCACGCTGGAATTGCTTTCTACCAGCAATGCCAGGTCGTCATCGCTGATTTGCGTCATGTGCACGGCCTGAAAGCGCGGGCCGAGCATGCCAAGGCGGTTCAGGCGCGCCAATGGCCGCTCCTGATAATGCTCGACAGCCTGCTCGACTTCGAACGCCGTTTCGTGGACATGCATCTGAATCATCGCGTCCAGCTCATCGGCGATGACCCGGATCTTCTCCAGGTTCTCATCGCAGACCGTGTACGGCGCGTGCGGGCCGAACGCCACCTGGATGCGCGGGTGATGGATCAGGTCATTGAACAGTTGCACACCGGTGTGCAGGGCTTCGTCGGTGTTGCGCGCCCCAGGGAAGGGGAAGTCCAGAATCGGTACGGTGATCTGTGCCCGCATGCCGCTGATATGGACTCGGTCTGCGGCGACCTTGGGGAAGAAGTACATGTCCGAGAAACAGGTAATCCCACCTTTAAGCTGTTCGGCGATCGCCAGGTCGGTACCGTCGCGCACGAAGTCCTCATCGACCCACTGACTCTCGGCTGGCCAGATATGGTCCTGCAGCCAGGTCATCAGCGGCAGGTCGTCTGCCAGGCCGCGAAACAGCGTCATCGCCGCGTGCCCATGGGCGTTGATCAAGCCAGGGCTGAGCAGGGTTTCGGGCAATTCGAGGGTTTGCAGGGCGGGTTGCCGGAGCGCTTCGGCGCGGGGGCCGATATAAACGATGCAGCCATCGCGGATGCCCAGGCCGTAGTCTTTGAACACCACACCAGCAGGTTCGACCGGCACCAGCCAGCCAGGCAGGAGCAACAGGTCGAGCGGGACAACGGCGTTCGGCATGGCGGGGCTTCCGGGCTTATTACGGGGGACGGCGAAGTATACCCGAGCGTCTTGACGGGCGGCTCGCTATAATCGGCCGCTTTTGGGGCTGGCATGGGTTTTTTGAGTATGGAGTGTGCTATGCGCAATCAATTGATGGCGGCGGAGACGGTGAAGGCCATTGATTGGCGAGACGACGCTCTGTATCTGCTGGATCAGCGTGTATTGCCATTCACCCAGGCCTGGCTCGTTTACACCCAGGTTGCCGACGTGGCCGACGCGATTCGCAGCATGGTGGTGCGCGGCGCGCCTGCCATTGGCATCACGGCCGCCTATGGCGTGGTGCTGGCGGCGCGGGCCCGGATTGCCGCTGGCGGGGACTGGGTCGCGGCGCTGGAGCAGGATTTCCAGCTCCTGGCCGACTCGCGCCCGACCGCCGTCAATCTGTTCTGGGCCCTGAATCGCATGCGTCTGCGCTTGCGCCGCGCCCGGCACACCGACCAGCCCCTGGCCGCGCTGGAAGCCGAGGCAGTTGAAATCCACCTCAGTGATCGCGAAGCCAACCTGACCATGGCGCAACTGGGCACTGATCTGATTCGTCGTCATCAGGGCAATCTGCAGACCGTGCTCACCCATTGCAACGCGGGCGCGCTGGCAACGGGGGGGTTCGGTACTGCGCTGGGGGTGATCCGTGGCGCCTTTCTTGAAGGCATGATCGAACGGGTCTACGCCGACGAAACGCGCCCGTGGCTGCAGGGCTCGCGGCTGACGGCCTGGGAACTGGCCAGCGACGGCATCCCGGTGACCATCAACGCTGATTCGGCCGCCGCGCACCTTATGCGCACCAAAGGCATTACCTGGGTGATTGTCGGCGCCGACCGCATCGCGGCCAACGGCGATGTCGCCAACAAGATCGGCACCTATCACCTGGCAGTCGCCGCCATGCACCACGGCGTACGCTTCATGGTGGTGGCGCCCAGCTCGACCATTGACATGGACACCGCCAGTGGCGACGACATCGTCATTGAGGAGCGCGATCCCCTTGAGTTGCTTGAAGTGGGCGGTCAACGGGTCGGCGCGGATGTCGAGGCGTTCAACCCGGTATTCGACGTGACCCCGGCGGACCTGATCGACGTGATCGTGACCGAAAAGGGCATTGTCGAACGTCCCGATAGCGCAAAAATGACCCAATTGATGTGTCGTAAACGCTTGCATTGACCTGATTGATTACGGGCACGCCTGTCAGGGTCGCAGCCCCTAAGCGCGCCTGTAAGCGTTTCTCAGGCGTCTTGTGTGGATCAGGCTCGTTTTCAGGGCTTTCAAAGGATAGGTGCCTGGCGGCGATTGTGGTAACATCCGGCGGTTTCCGGGGACGCTATCCGTAGCCGCCCCCACTGCGCAGATCCAGGGCATAACTCGTTGATTTGTCGTAAGTCGCCAGAAGGCAAATGTGCCGCTGGCGGCGAGCTTCGTTCATCCCGGATGGATGCACGAGGTTTCACCAGAAAAAGGAATCGAGCTTCTCATGGGCGAACTGGCCAAAGAAATCCTCCCGGTCAATATCGAAGACGAGCTGAAGCAGTCCTACCTCGACTACGCAATGAGCGTAATCGTCGGGCGGGCACTGCCCGATGCACGCGATGGCTTGAAGCCCGTGCACCGGCGTGTACTGTTCGCGATGAGCGAACTGGGTAACGACTGGAACAAGCCGTACAAGAAATCCGCCCGTGTGGTCGGTGACGTTATCGGTAAGTATCACCCCCACGGCGATACTGCCGTTTACGACACCATCGTTCGTATGGCGCAGCCGTTCTCGCTGCGTTATCTGCTGGTAGATGGTCAGGGCAACTTCGGTTCGGTCGACGGCGACAACGCTGCGGCCATGCGATACACCGAAGTGCGCATGACCAAGCTGGCGCATGAGCTGCTGGCTGACCTGCATAAAGAGACCGTGGACTGGGTGCCGAACTACGACGGCACGGAAATGATCCCCGCGGTCATGCCGACCCGTATTCCCAACCTGCTGGTCAACGGCTCAAGCGGTATCGCCGTGGGCATGGCGACCAACATTCCGCCGCACAACCTCGGTGAAGTCATCGACGGTTGCCTGGCGCTGATCGACAACCCGGAAATCAGCATCGATGAACTGATGCAGTTCATTCCGGGCCCTGACTTCCCGACAGCGGCGATCATCAACGGTCGCGCCGGTATCGTCGAAGCCTACCGCACCGGTCGCGGGCGCATTTACATGCGCGCCCGCTCGATCGTTGAAGACATCGACAAGGTCGGTGGCCGTCAGCAGATCGTTATCACCGAGCTGCCGTACCAGCTGAACAAGGCGCGTCTGATCGAGAAGATCGCCGAGCTGGTCAAAGAGAAAAAGCTGGAAGGCATCACTGAACTGCGCGACGAGTCTGACAAAGACGGTATGCGCGTCGTGATCGAGCTGCGCCGTGGCGAAGTGCCTGAGGTTATCCTCAACAACCTTTACGCCCAGACTCAGCTGCAAGCGGTTTTCGGTATCAACATCGTTGCCTTGATCGACGGTCGCCCGCGCATCCTTAACCTCAAGGATCTGCTTGAAGCGTTCGTTCGTCACCGTCGCGAAGTCGTCACCCGTCGTACCGTTTTCGAACTGCGCAAAGCCCGTGAACGTGGTCATTTGCTTGAAGGCCAGGCCGTTGCCCTGTCGAACATCGACCCCGTTATCGCCCTGATCAAAGCCTCGCCAACCCCTGCTGAAGCCAAGGTCGGGTTGATTTCGACTCCTTGGGAATCCAGCGCAGTTGTGGAAATGGTCGAGCGCGCCGGTGCGGATTCATGCCGTCCGGAAAACCTTGATCCTCAGTATGGTCTGCGTGACGGCAAGTATTTCCTTTCGCCGGAACAGGCTCAGGCCATTCTTGAACTGCGTCTGCACCGCCTGACCGGTCTCGAGCACGAAAAGCTGCTCACCGAGTATCAGGAAATCCTCTCCCAGATCGGCGAGTTGCTGCGCATCCTCAACAGCGCTACGCGCCTGATGGAAGTGATTCGCGAAGAGCTGGAACTGATCCGTGTCGAATACGGCGACAAGCGCCGCACCGAGATTCTCGATGCGCGTCTGGACCTCACCCTGGGTGACCTGATCACCGAGGAAGAGCGCGTGGTCACGATTTCCCACGGCGGCTATGCCAAGACTCAGCCATTGGCGGTCTATCAGGCACAGCGTCGCGGCGGTAAAGGCAAGTCGGCCACTGGCGTCAAGGATGAGGACTACATCGCTCACCTGCTGGTTGCCAACAGCCACACCACGCTGTTGATGTTCTCCAGCAAGGGCAAGGTTTACTGGCTCAAGACCTACGAAATCCCGGAAGCGTCCCGCGCTGCCCGTGGTCGTCCGCTGGTCAACCTGCTGCCGTTGAGCGAAGGCGAATACATCACCACCATGTTGCCGGTGGACCTGGAAGCCATGCGCAAGCGGGCTGACGAGGAAGAAGGCGACGTCATCGAAGGCGAAATCGATGACGAGAACACAAACGAAACCGAAGAAGAGCGCAAGGCGCGTATCAAGGCTGCAGACAAGAAGAAGGCTCCGTTCATCTTCATGTCCACCGCCAACGGTACCGTCAAGAAGACCCCGTTGGTGGCGTTCAGCCGTCAGCGCAGCGTAGGTCTGATCGCTCTTGAGCTGGACGAAGGCGACATCTTGATCTCCGCCGCCATCACCGATGGCGAGCAGGAAATCATGCTGTTCTCCGACGGCGGCAAGGTCACGCGCTTCAAGGAGTCCGACGTTCGCGCCATGGGCCGTACGGCTCGCGGTGTTCGGGGCATGCGTCTGCCGGAAGGCCAGAAGCTGATTTCCATGCTGATTCCTGAAGAAGGCAGCCAGATCCTTACCGCTTCCGAGCGCGGCTATGGCAAGCGGACGGCGATCTCCGAGTTCCCTGAATACAAACGTGGCGGCCAGGGCGTTATCGCCATGGTCAGCAACGACCGTAACGGCCGTCTGGTCGGTGCAGTTCAAGTGCTCGACGGCGAGGAAATCATGTTGATTTCTGATCAGGGCACCCTGGTGCGTACCCGTGTCGACGAAGTCTCCAGCCTGGGCCGTAACACTCAGGGCGTGACCCTGATCAAACTGGCCAGCGACGAGAAGCTGGTCGGCCTGGAGCGTGTTCAGGAGCCTTCGGAAGTGGAAGGCGAAGAGCTTTTGGGTGAAGACGGTGAAGTGCTCGAAGGCGCGGCCTCGGTCATCGCTGACGAAGATGTCTCCATCGACGAGCTGCAAGCCGACGCTGCTTCGGATGAAGAAGAATCGCAGGACTGATCCTGGCGACATCGGGGGCACACATTGCCCCCGTGGGAGCAAGCTTGCTTGCGAAGGCGATGCATAAGTCGATGAATAGTCGGCGGATGTAATTGCCTCTTCGCGAGCAAGCTCGCTCCCACAGTGTCCGTAGCAGAGAGCATCGTTATATAAGTTGGTTGTGTGTTGATTGACAGAAGTCGCCGAAGGCTGCGAACGGTTTCCACCGCTTCGCGGCCTTCGACGCTTCGTACTCCAGATGACCCAAGCCTGAGAAAATCAGAGCGTAGTGAGAGTGGATATGAGCAAGCGAGCCTTTAACTTCTGCGCAGGTCCTGCTGCGCTTCCTGAAGCTGTTCTGCTGCGTGCCCAGGCAGAACTTCTGGACTGGCATGGCAAAGGCCTGTCTGTCATGGAAATGAGTCATCGCAGTGATGAATTCACCTCCATCGCGAACAAGGCGGAGCAGGATCTGCGTGACCTGCTGAGCATCCCCTCGAACTATAAAGTGTTGTTCCTGCAAGGCGGCGCGAGCCAGCAATTTGCCCAGATCCCCCTGAACCTGCTGCCCGAAGACGCCACCGCCGATTACATCGATACCGGTATCTGGTCGCAGAAAGCCATTGAAGAAGCGTCGCGCTACGGTCACGTCAATGTGGCTGCAACCGCCAAGCCTTACGATTATTTCGCCATCCCTGGTCAGAACGAATGGAAGCTGACCAAGGATGCTGCCTATGTTCACTACGCGCCTAACGAGACCATCGGCGGCCTGGAATTCGACTGGATTCCGCAAACCGGCGACGTTCCGTTGGTAGCTGACATGTCTTCGGACATTCTGTCGCGTCCGGTGGATGTCTCGCGCTTCGGCATGATCTACGCCGGCGCGCAGAAAAACATCGGCCCTAGCGGCGTGGTGGTGGTGATCATTCGCGAAGACCTGCTGGGTCGCGCGCGCTTGCTGTGCCCGACCATGCTCAATTACAAGGTCGCAGCCGATAACGGCTCGATGTACAACACGCCACCGACCCTGGCCTGGTATCTGTCCGGTCTGGTGTTCGAATGGCTGAAAGAGCAGGGCGGCGTAGAAGCCATCGGCAAGCTCAATGAAGTGAAAAAGCGCACGCTTTACGACTTTATCGACGCCAGCGGCTTGTACAGCAACCCGATCAACAAGACTGACCGGTCGTGGATGAACGTGCCGTTCCGTCTGGCTGATGATCGTCTGGACAAGCCGTTCCTGGCCGGTGCCGACGCTCGTGGGCTGCTTAATCTCAAAGGTCACCGTTCGGTCGGTGGCATGCGTGCCTCTATTTATAATGCCGTCGACATCAACGCGGTCAACGCGCTGGTGGCGTACATGGCAGAGTTCGAGAAGGAACACGGCTAATGTCCGAGCAAGAGTTAAAGGCACTGCGGGTTCGCATCGACAGCCTGGATGAAAAAGTCCTGGAATTGATCAGCGAGCGCGCACGCTGCGCGCAGGAAGTGGCGCGGGTCAAAATGTCGACCCTGGCCGAAGGCGAAGTGCCGGTGTTCTATCGCCCCGAACGTGAAGCCCAGGTGCTCAAACGAGTCATGGAGCGCAATCGCGGCCCCTTGAGCAACGAAGAAATGGCGCGGCTGTTTCGCGAAATCATGTCCTCGTGCCTGGCGCTGGAACAACCGCTCAAGGTCGCCTACCTGGGCCCTGAGGGCACCTTCACTCAGGCCGCTGCCATCAAGCACTTCGGTAACGCCGTGATCAGCCTGCCCATGGCCGCGATCGACGAAGTGTTCCGTGAAGTCGCCGCTGGCGCCGTGAATTTCGGCGTCGTGCCGGTGGAAAACTCCACCGAAGGCGCGGTCAACCACACGCTGGACAGCTTCCTCGAACACGACATGGTGATCTGTGGCGAAGTCGAGTTGCGTATCCACCATCACTTGTTGATTGGCGAGAACACCAAGACCGACAGCATCAGTCGTATCTATTCCCACGCCCAGTCGCTGGCTCAGTGCCGCAAGTGGCTGGATGCCCATTACCCGAATGTCGAACGCGTCGCCGTTGCCAGCAACGCCGAAGCCGCCAAGCGGGTCAAGGGTGAGTGGAACTCCGCGGCAATTGCCGGGGAAATGAGCGCGAACCTTTATGGCCTGACGCGCATCGCGGAAAAAATCGAAGACCGGCCGGACAACTCCACGCGGTTCCTGATCATCGGCAATCAGGAAGTCCCGCCTACGGGCGACGACAAGACCTCGATCATTGTCTCCATGAGCAACAAGCCAGGGGCGCTGCATGAGTTGCTGGTGCCCTTCCATGAAAATGGGCTGGACCTGACGCGCATCGAGACACGTCCTTCGCGCAGCGGCAAATGGACCTACGTGTTCTTTATCGATTTCGTCGGGCACCACCGCGATCCGCTGGTCAAGGCTGTGCTGGAAAAAATCAGCCAGGAAGCCGTGGCACTCAAGGTGCTGGGTTCTTACCCGAAAGCGGTTCTCTAAAAGAGGTGAGCGACACATGACTGGCGACTTCCTCGCTCTGGCTTTGCCGGGCGTGCAAAAACTTTCGCCGTACGTCCCAGGCAAGCCTGTGGATGAACTGGCGCGCGAGTTGGGCATAGATCCGGCAAAGATCATTAAGCTGGCGAGCAACGAAAACCCTCTGGGGGCCAGTCCCAAGGCGCTGCAGGCCATCCGCGATGAGTTGGGTGAACTGACCCGTTATCCGGATGGCAACGGGTTCGAGCTGAAAAAACGCTTGTCCGAACGCTGTGGTGTGCAGGCCGATCAGGTCACGCTGGGCAATGGCTCCAACGATATCCTTGAGCTGGTTGCCCGGGCCTACCTGGCACCCGGCCTTAACGCAGTGTTCAGCGAGTTCGCGTTCGCGGTTTATCCGATTGTCACCCAGGCCACTGGTGCTACGGCCCACGTCGTTCCTGCCAGGGAGTGGGGCCACGATTTGCCCGCCATGCTGGCGGCTATCGATAGCAACACCCGGGTCGTTTTCATCGCCAACCCGAACAACCCCACCGGCACCTGGTTTGGTCCGGATGCCTTGAGCCGGTTCCTGGCTGCCGTGCCGGAGCACGTTCTGGTGGTACTGGACGAGGCCTATATCGAGTATGCCCACGGGGGTGAGCTGCCTGATGGTCTGGACTATCTGGCGGATCACCCGAATCTGCTGGTTTCGCGCACCTTCTCCAAAGCTTATGGGTTGGCCTCCTTGCGCGTTGGCTATGGCCTGTCGTCGCCAGCAGTGGCGGATGTGCTCAACCGCGTGCGCCAGCCGTTCAACGTCAACAGCCTTGCCCTGGCAGCGGCCTGTGCGGCATTGGACGACGTTGACTATGTAACGAAAAGTCGGCAACTGAACGAAATCGGCATGGAGCAGATCGAGGGTGGTCTGCGCCTGTTGGGCCTGAACTGGATTCCCTCCCGGGGCAATTTCCTGGCCATCGATCTGGGGCGTGACAGCGCCGCGGTCTATCAGGGGTTGTTACGTGAGGGCGTCATCGTGCGCCCGGTTGCTGGCTACGGTATGCCTGATCATCTGCGTGTGAGTATTGGTTTGTTGGAAGAGAACACCCGTTTCCTCGAAGCGTTGGCCAGGGTTCTGGCGCGTGATTGATGTCATCTCAATGAAACCCGCCGCGCCTATGATCGGGCGTCTGGTGGTGGTTGGCCTCGGGTTGATCGGTGGCTCCTTTGCCAAGGGCATTCGTGAAAGTGGCCTGTGTGGCGAAGTGGTGGGCGTGGATCTGGACCCGCAGTCGCGCAAGCTGGCCGTTGAACTGGGTGTTGTGGATCGCTGCGAAGATGACCTGGCCACGGCATGTCGTAGGGCTGATGTCATTCAGCTGGCGGTACCGATTCTGGCCATGGAGCGGGTGCTCGCCTTGTTGGCCACGTTCGATCTTGGCAATGCGGTGCTCACCGATGTGGGCAGCGCCAAGGGTAATGTGGTCAGGGCTGCCAAAGCTGCATTTGGCGTGATGCCCGCGAGTTTTGTGCCAGGGCATCCGATTGCCGGTTCCGAACAGAGCGGTGTGGAAGCTTCCAACGCGCAGCTGTTCAAGCGTCATAAGGTCATTCTTACGCCTTTGCCCGAGACAGATCCCGCAGCCTTGGCCGTGGTCGATCGTCTCTGGTCGGCGTTAGGCGCTGACGTGGAGCATATGGAGGTCGAGCGACATGATGAAGTGTTGGCCGCGACCAGCCATCTGCCTCACCTGTTGGCATTCGGGCTGGTGGATTCGCTGGCCAAGCGTAACGAAAACCTCGAAATTTTCAGGTATGCAGCGGGCGGGTTCCGTGATTTCACCCGGATTGCCGGCAGCGATCCCGTGATGTGGCACGACATCTTCCTCGCCAACCGCGAGGCTGTTCTGCGCACGCTGGATACCTTTCAGACCGATCTTGACGCCTTGCGTGAAGCGATGGTGGCCGGTGATGGTCGGCAGTTGCTGGGCGTATTTACCCGTGCCAGGGTTGCCCGTGAACACTTTGGCAAGATTCTGGCCCGGCGCGCTTACGTCGAGCCGCAACAGGCCAAGGATCTGGTGTTTGTCGCCAGTCCGGGCGGTAGCGTTTCAGGGCGCATACGGGTGCCGGGTGACAAATCCATTTCCCATCGCTCGATCATGCTCGGCTCGTTGGCTGAAGGCACTACAGAAGTTGAAGGCTTCCTCGAAGGTGAGGATGCACTGGCTACGCTGCAGGCTTTTCGAGACATGGGGGTGGTCATTGAGGGGCCTCATCACGGGCGTCTGACCATCCATGGGGTTGGCTTGCTTGGCTTGAAGGCGCCACCGGGTGCGCTCTATCTGGGCAATTCCGGCACGTCGATGCGCTTGCTGGCGGGATTGCTGGCGGCTCAGGATTTTGACAGCACCCTGACAGGCGACGCGTCGCTGTCACGCCGGCCCATGAGTCGGGTGGCTGAGCCACTGCGGGCTATGGGTGCGGTCATTGAAACCGCTGCAGATGGCCGGCCACCGATCACGATCCGTGGCCGCAAGACGCTGACCGGGCTGAGTTATGAAATGCCGGTTGCCAGTGCTCAGGTTAAATCCTGCCTGCTGCTGGCGGGGCTGTACGCACAGGGCACGACCTCGGTCATCGAGCCTGCACCGACACGTGACCATACCGAACGCATGTTGCGCGGTTTTGGTCATCCGGTAAGCGTGGACGGCGCGCGGGTTTCGCTGGAGTCAGGCTCAGGCCTGCAGGCGGCAAGAATTGAAGTGCCCGGGGATATTTCCTCGGCTGCCTTTTTCCTGGTGGCGGCTTCTATTGCGCAGGGTTCGAATCTGCTGCTTGAAGGCGTGGGCATCAACCCGACCCGGACCGGCATCATCGACATCCTGCGCCTGATGGGCGGGGACATCACCCTGGAAAACCCGCGTGAAGCCGGGGGCGAGCCGGTGGCTGATTTGCGTGTGCGTTCGGCGCAGCTTAAAGGGATCGAGATTCCAGAAGCGCTGGTGCCACTGGCTATTGATGAGTTCCCGGCACTGTTCATTGCGGCCGCGTGTGCTCAAGGGCGCACCGTCCTGCGCGGTGCCCAGGAGCTGCGGGTCAAGGAATCGGATCGTATTCAAGCCATGGCCGACGGTCTGTTGGCCCTCGGCGTCAGTGTCGAGCCAACCCCGGACGGCATTATTATTGACGGAAGCCAGATCGGTGGTGGGGTCGTCAACGCACAGGGTGATCACCGCATTGCCATGGCGTTCAGCATTGCAGCATTACGCGCCACGGCGCCGATCCATATCCATGATTGTGCGAACGTCGCTACGTCGTTCCCAAATTTTCTCGCGCTTTGCGCTCAGGTTGGCATGCGTGTCGCGCAAGAGGGGCAGTTGTGAAAACTCAAGCACCAGTTATTACCATTGATGGGCCAAGCGGTTCCGGCAAAGGCACGGTTGCAGGCTTGCTCGCGCAACGCCTTGGCTGGTGCCTGCTCGACTCGGGCGCGCTGTATCGCTTGCTGGCATTCGCCGCGCGTAACCATGGGGTCGATCTGACCAACGAGGAAGCGTTGAAGGTTCTTGCGGCACACCTGGATGTGCAGTTCGAAACCGGTCCGGGCGGGCAGGGACAGCGGATCATCCTCGAAGGTGAAGATGTTTCGCAGTCGATCCGCAATGAGCAGATCGGCAGCGGTGCATCTCAGGTAGCTTCGCTGCCTGCGGTGCGCGATGCATTGTTGCAGCGTCAACGCGCATTTCAGGAAGAGCCGGGCCTCGTTGCAGATGGTCGCGACATGGGTACCGTGGTCTTCCCGGACGCACCGTTGAAGATCTTCCTGACCGCCAGCGCCGAGGAACGTGCACGTCGACGTTACTTGCAGTTGAAGGCCAAGGGCGATGATGTTAGTCTGTCGAGTCTGCTAGATGAGATATGTGCACGCGACGAGCGTGACACCCAGCGAGCGGTAGCCCCGCTCAAGCCAGCGCACGACGCTATACAGCTGGATTCCACCGAATTATCCATCGAGCAGGTGCTTGAACGCATTCTGAGTGAGATCGCGCTTCGCGATATCGCCGGGTGACAAAGAAGCGTGTGGGAGACCAGAAATAGTCCCGCAGGCTTTCTTTTACTTGAACGAAACCCACGTTGTCTGGAACGTGGCAGATGGGCGTATCCTTCGCCCTTGATCAACAGGAATTAAAATGAGCGAAAGCTTTGCAGAACTTTTTGAAGAAAGCCTAAAGACCCTCAACCTTCAGGCCGGTTCGATCATCACCGCGATCATCGTTGATATCGATTACCAGGCTGGTTGGGTGACGGTTCACGCTGGTCTGAAATCTGAAGGCCTCATCCCGCTGGAGCAGTTCCACAACGACGCTGGCGAGCTGACCATCAAGATCGGCGACGAAGTTCACGTTGCTCTTGACGCGGTCGAAGACGGCTTTGGCGAAACCAAGCTGTCCCGCGAAAAAGCCAAACGTGCCGAGTGCTGGATCGTTCTGGAAGCGGCTTTCGCAGCTGAAGAAGTGGTCAAGGGCGTTATCAACGGTAAGGTTAAAGGCGGCTTCACTGTCGACGTTAACGGCATCCGTGCGTTCCTGCCAGGTTCTTTGGTTGACGTCCGCCCTGTGCGCGACACAACTCACCTCGAAGGCAAAGAGCTCGAGTTCAAGGTCATCAAGCTGGACCAGAAGCGCAACAACGTTGTCGTTTCCCGTCGCAGCGTCCTGGAAGCCGAGAACAGCGCCGAGCGCGAAGCTCTGCTCGAGTCCCTGCAGGAAGGTCAGCAAGTCAAAGGTATCGTCAAGAACCTCACGGATTACGGCGCATTCGTCGATCTGGGTGGCGTCGATGGCCTGCTGCACATCACCGACATGGCCTGGAAGCGCATCAAGCATCCATCGGAAATCGTCAATGTTGGCGATGAGATCGATGTAAAAGTCCTGAAGTACGATCGCGAGCGCAATCGTGTTTCCCTGGGCCTGAAGCAACTGGGCGAAGACCCATGGGTTGCTATCAAGGCTCGTTACCCGGAAAGCACCCGCGTTACCGCGCGTGTAACCAACCTGACCGACTACGGCTGCTTCGCAGAGCTGGAAGAAGGCGTGGAAGGCCTGGTACACGTTTCCGAAATGGACTGGACCAATAAAAACATCCACCCTTCGAAAGTCGTACAAGTCGGCGACGAAGTGGAAGTTATGGTTCTGGACATCGACGAAGAGCGTCGTCGTATCTCCCTCGGCATCAAGCAGTGCAAATCTAACCCATGGGAAGATTTCTCTGGCCAGTTCAACAAGGGCGATAAAATCTCCGGCACCATCAAGTCGATCACCGATTTCGGTATCTTCATTGGTCTGGATGGCGGCATCGACGGCCTGGTTCACCTGTCCGACATCTCCTGGAACGAAGTGGGCGAAGAAGCCGTACGTCGTTTCAAAAAGGGCGACGAGCTGGACACCGTAATCCTGTCTGTTGATCCAGAGCGTGAGCGTATCTCGCTGGGTATCAAGCAACTGGAAAGCGATCCGTTCTCCGAGTACGTCACTGTCAATGACAAAGGCGCTATCGTTCGCGGTATCGTTAAAGAAGTTGACGCCAAAGGCGCCATCATCACTTTGGCCGATGACATCGAAGCTACTCTCAAAGCATCCGAAATCAGCCGTGACCGCGTTGAAGACGCGCGTAACGTTCTGAAAGAAGGCGAAGAGATCGAAGCCAAGATCATCAGCGTTGACCGCAAGAGCCGCGTAATCAGCTTGTCCATCAAGTCGAAAGACGTTGAAGACGAGAAAGAAGCGATCCAGAGCCTGCGTAGCAAGCCTGAAACCGCTGAAAATACTGGTCCTACCACTCTTGGTGACCTGTTGCGCGCACAAATGGAAAAGCAGAACTAAGTTCTGACTGACCATTAGAAAAAGGGCGACTTCGGTCGCCCTTTTTTGTGGGCGCTATTCCTGTGAGGTGCACGGCGATGTAGGCGCTGGCGGAGGGCGGTGTGTTAGATAAACAGCTCTCGCAGCCCTCGTAACCTCGGTCAGCTCCTAAAGGACCGAGGTGTGCGTGGATAAACTCCTTGTAGGAGCTGCCGAAGGCTGAAAACGGCGGTGCGTCGGATAAACTAGATTCTTCGCCGCTGCAACCTCCCACAACCCCTGCAGCGGCGTTGGGCTGCATCGCTGATATTTCGCGGCTTGGCGATCCCGCTCGATAATCGGCCAATAGTGCACGTCTCACATAAGTCAATACTCGGGCTGTTCAAATTCATCCGGTCATGCTAAAACCTTCGGAGCGCTTATCTAGCTGCTTGAAAAAGAAGGGAAAAATATGACGAAGTCGGAGTTGATCGAACGAATTGTCACCCATCAGGGTCTGCTCTCATCCAAGGATGTCGAGCTGGCCATCAAGACGATGCTTGAGCAAATGTCCCAGTGTCTGGCGACAGGCGACCGTATCGAAATCCGGGGTTTCGGCAGCTTCTCGTTGCACTATCGCGCCCCGCGCGTTGGCCGCAATCCCAAAACAGGTCAGTCCGTAAGCCTTGACGGGAAATTCGTCCCGCATTTCAAGCCGGGCAAAGAGCTGCGTGACCGCGTCAATGAAGACGAAGAAGAGGGGCTCTAGGCCTTCCGAAAGGAGCAATAAATGCGAATTTTCACTCGCGTGATTACGATTCTCGTCGCCTTGGCACTGGTTGTGGCGACCATAGTGTTCATCCTCGAAAACCAACAGCGAGTCTCTCTGGTTTTCCTCGGCTGGTCTTCGCCTGAGCTCTACCTGGCTATTCCGGTCATCGTTGCGTTACTGCTCGGCATGATCATCGGCCCATTCCTGGGCTGGGCAGTCGGTATGCGCAAAAGGCGCAAGCTGGACCGCCGCTCGATTTGAGCCCCTGACTCACCTGTATTTTCTCCCTGCCTGCCAATCGAAAAGTTGCTTCAGATCATTGAAGTGACGTTTCTGCATGCCCGAAAATTAACGGCTCGAAACTTCACTCTCTTTTTTTGAATTGCTGTTAATTATGCAGGCGGCGCTCGTAGTTATATTCAGCATGACGAGTAGGAAAACTCCTCGCGTGTTGTAGGAAGTCGCTTTGTATAGAGTGAGAAAGCGTCCAGAATTAACGTCGATCTCAATGTTTCCGGGTGTTACGCGGCACGTCCTGAATGCAGATGTTCGCTGATGATTAAATTCCGGCTTTTACCCTCACTTGAAATATGTCGCTCTACAGGCACAATGCACGGAAATAAGTGCCTGAAAAGTTGCCGCATGCCTTTCTTGTCATCTGTCAGGTCATGTGTGTCGTTAGAGTAGAGGGGTCGTGAAATGAGTTATCCATCCGTCATCCATCATGGTGGCGTAGAAAGCGTTACGGGCTCATGCCATGAATTGGAGGTTGATCCGCTCAATAGCCTCCTGATCGATTGTGGCCTGCGTCTGGATGGCGTAACAGATCAGCCAGTTCACCCGTTCTCTCGACCTTCTACCGTAAAGGCGCTGGTACTCACCCATGCCCATATTGATCATGTGGGGCGTATTCCCGACCTGCTGGCTGCTGGTTACAGAGGGCCGATAATCTGCAGCGAACCGTGCGCGCGAATGCTGATGCTGGCGCTACAGGATGCCAGCAAGCATTCGTTCAGCTACGACGAGCATCAGGTGGAGCGCTACCTCGCACTGGTGCAGCAGATGACCGTCACTTTGCCATTCGACTCCTGGTACGAAGTCATCAACACGCCTGCGTCTGTGGTAAAGGTTCGTCTTCAGCGCGCAGGGCACATTCTCGGTTCTGCCTATGTGGAGTGTGACGTTCATTATCCTGAAGAGCAGCGGCGCAAACGTATCGTCTTTTCCGGCGATCTGGGTTCATCGGTTAATCCGCTGCTCTGCAGTCCCAAGTCTCCTGAACAGGCCGATGTGCTTATTCTGGAAAGCACCTACGGCGACCGGCTCCATGAGGATCGCAGTTCTCGGCAATCGCGGCTGGAGGCCGTCATTGACAAGGCGCTGCTTGATAAAGGCACTGTGTTAGTACCGGCGTTCAGCATTGGGCGCACCCAGGAGTTGTTGTATGAGATCGAAGATATACTGCGTCGCAAAGCGCTGATTGATGGCAGTGACAGGGATGGCGGTGAGAACGGCATCGATTGGCCTGAGTTACCTGTGATTCTTGATTCACCCTTGGCAAGCCGCTTCACCGACATCTATCGGGAGTTCAAGGGCTATTGGAATCCTGCAGCTCAAGAGCGTCTGAGTCAGGGCCGTACGCCTTTGAGTTTCAGGCAGCTTATAACCATAGACAGTCATGATAAACACCTGCAGGTGGTCAACTACCTGTCCAGTACCGGGCGCCCCGCGATAGTGATTGCAGGCAATGGCATGTGTTCAGGCGGGCGTATCGTCAATTACCTCAAGGCGATGTTGCATGATGCTCGACACAATGTTGTATTCATCGGCTATCAAGCTGAACGTAGCCCAGGCGCCGCCATTCAAAAGTATGGTCCTCGTTCTGGTTATGTTGAACTCGACAATGAGCGGTATGACATAAACTCAGGCGTTACTAACGTGGGTGGCTATTCTGCGCATGCTGATCAACAGGAGCTACTCCAGTTTGTGACTCGGATGAGTGTGTGGCCCGAAGAAATACGATTGGTTCATGGTGAAGCGAATGCCAAGAAAACACTGGCTGGGTTACTTGAGCGTAAGTACTCATTGAAAAAGACACCGCTGAAATTGGTAATCCCTAAAGGTCGTTGATGCACAAAGCTGCGTTAGTCGAAATTTACGTTGAAGATTTTTTTCATCAAAGTAATATTTGCACTGACTTTATTTGAGGCGCTGATTTATGAATGGCCTACCCGCCATGATCGCTATTACCGGCGCAACAGGTTTCGTCGGTGGGGCTTTGGTGCGACACCTTGCAGAGCGACCGGCATTCAAGGTGAGGGTGGCCACGCGCACAACTTATATTCCACCCAATCACAACGTTGAGCAGGTTCAGATAGATAACCTGACGCCTGACTCGAACTGGGCGGATTTTGTCAGCAATGTAGAGGTGGTTGTTCACGCCGCTGCCAGGGTCCATGTATTGATGGACGGGGCAGAAGATCCGGAAGGTGAGTATTTTCAGGTCAATGTTGCCTCGACGTTGAATCTCGCAGAGCAGGCAGCAGCGGCAGGGGTGAAGAGGTTTATCTTCATCAGTTCGATAAAGGTCAATGGTGAGTCAACGCTTCCAGGCGTTCCCTTCACCGCCGACCAACCTGCCAGCCCGGTTGATCCGTACGGTGTGTCCAAATTCAAGGCAGAGCAGGGCTTGCGTGAGCTTTCCGGGCGCACCTCGATGGAGGTGGTGATCATTCGTCCCGTGCTGGTCTATGGGCCTGGAGTCAAGGCCAACTTCTTGAACATGATCCGCTGGCTGGACAAGGGAGTGCCGCTTCCGTTGGGTTCGGTGAATAACCGGCGTAGCCTGGTTGCTCTCGACAACCTGGTGGATCTGATTGCGACCTGCGCGTTGCATCCGGCAGCGGCCAACCAGACCTTTCTGGTCAGCGACGGTTGCGATCTTTCCACAACTGATCTTCTGCGTCAGGTCGCCAAGTCGCTGGGGAAACCGGCGCGCTTGCTTCCGGTGCCTGTCTGGCTACTGACAGCTGCCGCTTCGACCATGGGTAAAAAGGCTATTTCGCAACGCCTTTGCGGTTCTTTGGAGGTTGATATAGCCAAAACCTGTACGATGCTCGACTGGACGCCACCCTCCAGCGTCGAGGCCGCTATGAACAAGACAGTGCGTTATTTTCTGGAACATAAAGAATGAGTGAGTGGTATTGGATCGCTCTGGCAGGCTGCTTGTCGTTGATGCTGACGGCAGGCCTTCGCCGCTACGCGGTATCCAGAAGCCTGATAGACATCCCGAACGGCCGTAGCTCTCATACGGTCCCGACGCCAAGAGGGGGTGGGGTAGCAATCGTTGTGACCTTTCTGCTGGCAGTGCTTCTATTAGCAGTGCAGCAGCAGATGGCAATGGCTTCTGTAATGGCTTTCGTCGGCGCAGGCGGCTTGATCGCAGTGGTGGGCTTCATGGATGACCACGGGCATATCGCCGCCCGCTGGCGTCTACTGGGGCATTTCATCGCCGCCGCGTGGGCGCTGTACTGGTTGGGTGGGCTGGCCCCGCTGAACATCCTGGGCACTGCCATCGATCTGGGTTTGATCGGCAACGTCCTTGCTGCGTTCTACCTGGTCTGGATGCTTAACCTTTATAACTTCATGGACGGCATCGACGGTATCGCCAGCGTCGAAGCGGTTTGTGCTTGCATGGGCGCCTGCCTGATCTACACGATGTGCGGCTATCCTGATTTGATCGGTTTGCCGCTGCTGTTGGCGGCTGCGGTGGCTGGCTTCCTGTTCTGGAACTTCCCCCCTGCGAAGATTTTCATGGGGGATGCGGGGAGCGGTTTTCTTGGCTTGGTGCTGGGTCTGCTGTCACTCCAGGCGGCATGGGTGTCCTCCCAGCTGTTCTGGGCCTGGCTGATTTTGCTGGGTGTGTTTATTGTCGACGCCACCTTCACCCTTGTGCGACGTTTGATTCGGGGCGACAAGGTGTATGAGGCTCATCGTAGCCACGCATATCAGTTCGCTTCGCGACGTTTTGGCCATCTGCGTGTCACATGGGCAGTAGGCCTTATCAATGCATTCTGGCTACTGCCGGTGGCATTGTGGGTAGCCTTGACTGGCAACGAGGGCTTGCTTGGGATTAGTGTTGCTTATGCGCCTCTGATCGCCCTCGCCATCAAGTTCAAGGCCGGTCAACTAGAGTCCGTTGATAATGCGGCCGGTTGATCTTTATATAAATGTGGATAACCTCATCCTCGCCTGATGCTTTGCAGGTTGCGTAGATGACCCCCAATGCGGAGAGCTAGAGGTGCTTGAAGGAATCATGGAAAAATTACGAGCTTTTTTATTGGCGTTGCCACGCCGTCAAAAGCGAATAATTCAGGTTACCGCCGACGTATTTCTGGTTTGGGCCGCGCTATGGATGGCTTTTGTCGTCCGCCTGGGCGTGGACGACCTGATCAACCCCTTCGAAACCCATACCTGGCTGTTTGTCCTCGCGCCCATTGTTGCCATCCCGCTGTTCATCCGCATCGGGCTTTATCGAGCGGTGATGCGCTATTTCGGTAATGATGCGCTGATAGCCATCATCAAGGCTGTTAGCCTTTCCGCGCTGATTCTTGGCTGTCTGGTCTACTTCTACAGCAACCACAAACAGATTGTCCCGCGCTCCATCATGTTCAATTACTGGTGGTTGAGCATGGTGATGATCGGCGGGTTGCGCCTGGCCATGCGTCAATATTTTCTCGGCGACTGGTTTTCGGCTGCCCAACACGTGCCATTCACCAACCGCGACGACGGTCTGCCGAAGGTGGCTATCTACGGTGCAGGCGCTGCGGGCAATCAGTTGGTGGCTGCATTGCGAATGGGGCGGCTGATGCGGCCGGTTGCTTTCATCGACGATGACGAGTCGATCACCAACCGTATGATTTCCGGATTACAGGTTTATAAGCCACGACACATCCAGCGCATGATGGAAGTCACCGGCGCTCAGGAAATCCTGTTGGCCATTCCATCGTCCACTCGCGGTCGCCGCCGGGAGATCCTGGGCTTTCTCGAAGGCTTCCCGCTGCATGTGCGAAGCGTTCCCGGGTTCATGGACCTGGCGGCGGGCCGGGTAAAAGTCGACGACCTTCAGGAAGTCGACATCGCCGACCTGTTGGGCCGCGACTCGGTGCCCGCTCAAGATGATCTGCTGGAACGCTGCATCAAGGGCCATACCGTGATGGTGACCGGTGCTGGGGGCTCCATTGGCTCCGAGTTGTGCCGACAGATATTGCTGCTGGGGCCGACCACGCTGCTGCTGTTCGACCACAGCGAGTTCAACCTGTACACCATTGCGTCAGAGCTTGAAGAGCGGGTTGCACGCTTGTCGCTACCCGTAAGGCTGCTGCCGATACTGGGCTCCATTCGCAATCACCCCCGGTTGCTCGACATCATGAAAACCTGGGGCGTGACTACCGTATATCACGCGGCAGCGTACAAGCATGTGCCGATGGTGGAGCACAACATCGCCGAAGGCGTCATGAACAATGTGGTGGGTACGCTCAATACGGCGCAGGCGGCGCTGCAAGCGGGCGTTGCCAACTTCGTGCTGATCTCCACCGACAAGGCCGTGCGGCCGACTAATGTCATGGGCAGTACCAAGCGTCTGGCGGAGTTGACCCTGCAGGCTCTGAGCCTTGAAGCTGCACCGGTGATGTTTGGCGACAAGAGCAATGTGTATCAGGTCAACAAGACCCGCTTTGTGATGGTGCGCTTTGGCAACGTACTGGGCTCGTCCGGGTCGGTCATCCCGCTGTTTCACAAGCAGATTCAGTCCGGTGGACCGTTGACGGTCACGCACCCGAAAATCACTCGTTACTTCATGACCATTCCCGAAGCGGCCCAGCTGGTGATCCAGGCCGGATCCATGGGGCAGGGTGGCGATGTATTCGTGCTGGATATGGGCGAACCGGTCAAGATTATCGAGCTGGCCGAGAAAATGGTGCACTTGTCGGGTCTTAGCATTCGTTCCGAGAAAAACCCCCACGGTGATATTTCGATAGAGTTCACCGGCTTGCGTCCTGGCGAGAAGTTATACGAAGAGTTGCTGATTGGCGATAACGTCGTGTCTACCGAACATCCTATGATCATGAGCGCCCACGAAGATCATCTGTCATGGGAAGTATTAAAGCGGTGTCTGGATCGCTTGCTCGAAGCCGTTGAAGACGACGATTACACTCGGGTCAGGCATCTATTGCGCGAGACGGTCAGTGGCTATGCCCCTGACGGCGAGATCGTTGACTGGCTTTATCAGGAACGTCGACAGGATCCTCGTTTGTAAGTGTCAAGGCCTTCTATATATCTACTCACAAATAGAAGGCCTTTGGTACAGTAGTTTCAAACGTTTGCATGTAATAGGAAGACACGCATGCTTTCTTTCGAAAACGCTCCTGCTGAACTACTTTTTTGATCGCAACATAAACGATGTTGCTATCAACTAATGAAGTTACGGAGTTCTTCATGCGTAAAACTATCGTGTACTCTTTGTTGTTTGCTTTACTGGGTTCCGCCTCTGTGGCTGCCACGGCAGCTTCGGATATATCGTCTTCCATGGGCAGTTCGACGAACGCTACCGCTTCGGCGATGAAGTCATCCATGGCACCGGCCATGCATGACCAGATGATGGGCAAGGTCAATATCAACACCGCGGACGCCGAAACCCTGCAAAAAGAGCTGTCCGGCATCGGCAAGGGCAAGGCACTTGCAATCGTGGCTTATCGCGAAGCCAACGGTGAGTTCACCTCGGTGGACGAGTTGATTGAGGTCAAAGGGATCGGCAAGGCCATTCTCGACAAGAACCGCGAAAAGCTTTCCGTTCAATAACGCTGCACACTTCCGCCCTCAGGCCGGTCCTGGACCGGCCACTTTCATTTCTCTTCATCGTCACCTCCTCTGCTCCTGCCGTTCCTGCGCGTCCTCGACTCCCCTCGCCAGATTGCTTGACACAATGAATGTCGATCGACATACAATCTTTTATATTATGGTCGTAATATATAAATCATTGCCCAGCAGGAGATTTCAATGAACAGCATCATAGGGGAGCGTCATCCATGAGCAGTCAACGTATCGTGGTCACCGGCATGGGGCTGGTGACGCCGTTGGGCACTGGGGTTGAAGCGGTCTGGCAGCGTCTGTTGGCGGGTCGCTCGGGTATCGTCCGGCTCGCGGAGGAGTTCGTTGCGGATTTGCCAGGCAAGATCGGTGGCCGGGTGCCGCTGCTGGTCGATGATGCCGAGGCAGGTTTTGATGCCGACGGTGCAGTGCCTGCCAAAGAACAGAAGAAAATGGACCGCTTCATTCTCTTTGCCCTGGCGGCCGCAAAGCAGGCCATTGATCAGGCCGGTTGGGTTGCCCATAGCGAGCATGCGAAAGAGCGCACGGCAACCATCATTGGTTCGGGTATCGGCGGCTTTGGCACTATCGCCGAGGCGGTCCGTACTACTGACAGTCGCGGCCCTCGGCGTTTATCACCCTTCACCATTCCATCGTTTCTGGTCAATTTGGCGGCGGGGCATGTGTCTATTCAACACGGCTTCAAAGGCCCTCTGGGCGCACCCGTCACGGCGTGTGCCGCAGGCGTGCAGGCCATCGGTGATGCCGCGCGCATGATTCGGTGCGGCGAAGCCGACATCGCGATCTGTGGCGGAGCCGAGGCGGCCATTGATCGCGTCAGCCTCGCCGGGTTTGCTGCCGCCCGCGCGTTATCCAGTGGTTTCAATGACACCCCTGAGCGCGCTTCACGGCCCTTTGATCGGAACCGCGACGGTTTTGTGATGGGCGAGGGCGCGGGCATTCTGGTGATTGAATCCCTGGAGCATGCATTGGCTCGTGGCGCCCAGCCGATCGTTGAGCTGGTGGGGTATGGCACCAGTGCCGATGCCTACCACCTGACGGCTGGGCCCGAAGATGGCAGTGGCGCTCAGCGAGCTATGCGCGCAGCCCTCAGGCAGGCCGGGATCGATGCTGCGCAGGTGCAGCATCTCAACGCCCACGCGACGTCGACCCCGGTGGGCGACAAAGGCGAGATGGCGGCGATCAAGGCGCTGTTTGGCGCTCAACAGTCCATCGCGGTGACTTCCACCAAGTCAGCGACGGGGCATCTGCTGGGTGCAGCTGGAGGCATCGAAGCCATTTTCACTGCATTGGCGCTTCGTGATCAGATCGCTCCGGCCACTTTGAATTTCGAGCACCCGGACGAAGCCGCAGAAGGCCTGGATATTGTTCACGGCGCAGCGCGGGCCATGGACATCGAATACGCCTTGTCCAACGGCTTCGGGTTCGGCGGCGTCAATGCCAGCCTGTTGCTACGGCGCTGGCAGGGTTGATCAGGCCTTGTCGCCCTGATGCTTGAGCCAGTCACGGGCGGTCTGCAGGATCCGCGCGGACAGCGCCGGGTCCTGAGTGCTGCGCGATAGCATCAGCGCGCCCACCAGGGTGGACAACATCACCACGCTGTTCACCTCTGACTCCGAGTTGAGCAGCGCGTTATCCAGCGACCCCAAATGTGCCTGCATAAGCTCATCGGTGATCGTGCTGGGTTGCCCGCGCTGGCCCAGCTCTGCTGCCATGGTTGGCAGCGGGCAGCCTTTTTCCGGCGCGTCGCGATGGGTGTCGCTCAGGTACATGTCCACGAAAGCCGCCAGGCCATCCTCCTCCGAGAACGCCTTGCTGGAGTATTCGGTGGCCTGATCGGCGGCACAGCGCAGCGCTTTTTCGACCAGCTCATCCTTGGATTTGAAGTGGGCATAAAACCCGCCATGGGTCAGGCCCAGCGCTTTCATCAACGGTTGCAGGCCTGTCGCGCCGATGCCGTCACGACGAAACCGTGCAGAAGCTTCCTGAATGATCCGTTCGTGGGTCACAGCTTTGTGATCTTGCGCGTACCGCATACGGCGAGTCTCCGGGCTTTGGCTCATAGAATGGTGGTCGACATTTTCACATGCCGCCGAGCAGCGCTGGCGATTAAATTCTGGCCCAACGCCTGCCGTACCCAGGACTGGGAGCCTAAATTTCAGCTGCAGTCTGTCGTTTCAAGAGGTGATGACCCTAATTCGTGAGCCCAAAGCATGCCTCAGTCGTTACCTGTAACCGCCAGCCCGCTGCCGCGTCCCTCCAAGCCTGTTGGTGAGGTCTATCGACGTTACGACGGTCGGCTGGGATCCTGGATTTCCCTGCGAACGCTGCACCTCCATCATGATCTGGAGCGATTTCACCGCTGGCAGAACAATCCTCGTGTGGCGCAGTTCTGGCAAGAGCAAGGACCGCTGGAGCAGCACCGGCAGTACCTGCTCAAGCTCGCTGACGATCCCCATGCATTGACCTTGATCGGTTGCTTTGACGACCAGCCGTTTGCCTACTTTGAAGCCTATTGGGCTCAAGAGGATCGCATCGGGCCGTTCTGCAGTGCGGGTGATTATGATCGGGGGATTCACATGCTGGTGGGCGAGGAAAACCATCGCGGCCCGCACAAGGTCGCCAGTTGGTTATCGACGCTGGTGCACTACCTGTTCAGCGATGATGCACGGACCCAGCGGATCGTCAGCGAGCCGAGAGCCGACAACGCCAAGATGATCGCTTACATGCAGGGGCAGGGTTTCGTGCGGGAGAAGGAATTCGATTTCCCGCATAAGCGTGCGGCGCTGATGACCCTGGATCGTCAGCGGTTTCATGAGCAGTGTGACTGGGTTTAATGGGTGGCGACATTCCCATAGTGGGAGCGAATTCATTCGCGAAGGGGCCGGTAGCTTGAAGCTGTTGTGACTGACACGCCGCTTTCGCGAATGAATTCGCTCCCACAGAACGGTGTTCAGTTCGCAGACAGGTTTTTACTAGAACAGCACGGGCAGGAAAACCTGCCCGATGCTGTTCAGCGGCGCACAGCCCGGGCTTCCTGCAGCGATACCTTGCGGCAGTGCACCAGGGCATCGCGGATCATGAAGTTCACCAGCGTCGGGGAGACGCCCAGCTCTTTGGCGATGTCCTTCTGCGGCACGCCGTGCAGGCGATACATTTCAAACGCGTAGCGCGTGCGGCTTGGCAGCTCGGTCAGCGCGTCGGCAATGGTTTCAAGGGTCGTGAAGTTGATGTGCGACGTTTCCGGCGATGCACCGTGGATCACGACATTCAATCCTTCTTCCTCGCTGCCCGAATACTTCTGCTCCAGCGCCTGTTTGCGATAGTGATCGATGGCCAGGTTGCGCACGATCTGAAACAGGTAGCTGAGCTGGGCTTTGATGGAGGAGGTGATCTGCGGTGCCGACTGCAAACGGAAGAATGCATCCTGCACCACGTCTTCGGCTCTGGACCGACACCCGGTGATGCGAGCGGCAATCTTGACCAGAATCAGGCGGTTTTCGACAAACGCCTGGAGTAACGGTGAATCGCACGTACTTGTGGATAGTTGTTCCGGCATGGAAATCACCTTGCAGCAATGGGCAGCTGAAGCTCAGTAGGGAGGCCCCTACACACCGGGCAACAAATTAGGCTGGATGATAATTATTGTCAATTGAGAAATATATCTATCGGCGAGTTTTTCTGCCCGACCAACGGTCCATCGCTTGCTGCGCCTGCGCCTCAGCACGCTTTACGTTACTAATTATTTTTCGACCCCATCCGTTCTCCTTGGTGACAGCCCCGGCTCCCCGCACGGGCCTTTACTGAGCAGGAACACGACATGGTATTTGACCGCGAAGACCTCACGTTTCAGGTGGTGTGCAACCACGAAGAGCAATATTCCATCTGGCCTGATTACAAAGCGATCCCCACGGGCTGGCGTGCGGTGGGCATGAAGGGGTTGAAGAAGGAATGCCTGGAATACATCGAGCAGCACTGGACTGACATGCGTCCGCTGAGCCTGCGACAGAAGATGGATCAGGACAAAGTGGTGGCCTGAAGTGAGCGCCTTCCAGAGCCTTCGTCTGTTCTGCCTGCCGTATTCAGGGGCCAGTGCCATGGTCTACAGCCGTTGGCGGCGGGTCCTGCCGGCCTGGCTTGAAGTGCATCCGCTGGAGTTGCCCGGCCGTGGCATGCGCATGAACGAGCCGTTGCACACCGACATCCGCCAGCTGGCCATGCAACTGGCCCGAGAGGTCCAGCGCCAGCAGCTCGATAGCCCCGAGCAACCCTACGCATTGTTTGGCCACAGCCTGGGCGGCTTGCTTGCCTATGAGCTGGCCCATGCGTTGCTGACGTTGCAGGTCGCGCCGCCGCTGTGTCTGTTTGCCTCGGCCACCGCCGGGCCTGCGCGCCGGGACGTCAGCGATTATCGCCAGGCCAAGACCGATGCCGAGTTGATCGAGCGGCTGCGCAGCCTGCAAGGCACCAGCGAAGAAGCCCTCGCCGACCCGGAGTTGATGGCACTGATGCTGCCGATCCTGCGCGCCGACTTCCTGCTCTGCGGCAGCTTTGAATACCAGATCCGGGAACCCTTGCCGTTGCCGCTGCATGTGTTCGGCGGCAAGCAGGACAGCGTTCGCGTTGAGGAACTACTCGACTGGCAAGACGAAACCCTGGCGGGCTTCTCCCTGGACCTCTTCGAAGGCCATCACTTTTTCCTCCATGACCAGCAAGCCCCGCTGCTGCGCTGTGTGCAGCGTTATGCCGAGCAGCATCTGATGCGTGCCAGTGGGCAGCGTTCACCTGCGGCGGCCAGCTGACTCAAGCGCAACACCGGGCGCGAGTGCTGCGCCTTCTCAGTGAATTTCCGATTGCAAGCCGGACTCAGGCAGGAACAACCATGAACGACGCGTTCGAACTTCCCAACACTCTGGTGCAGGCCCTGCAACAACGCGCAGCGGGACAGCCTGATCGTATTGCCCTGCGGTTTCTGGCGGAAGAGGCCAGCGAAGGCGCAGTGCTCAGTTATCACCAGTTGGACCTACGGGCGCGGACCATCGCTGCTGCGTTGCAGGCTCAAGTGCCTCGCGGCGAGCGTGCGGTATTGCTGTTCCCCAGCGGTCCGGACTATGTCGCGGCGTTTTTTGGGTGCCTTTATGCCGGTGTGATTGCCGTGCCGGCGTATCCGCCCGAGTCATCACGCCAGCATCATCAGGAGCGCCTGCTGTCGATCATCGCCGACGCCGAGCCACGCCTGATTCTGACCCGCAGCAGCCTGCGTGAGCCGCTGCTGCAGATGAGCGAACAGCTGAGCGCCGTGGATGCGCCACAGTTGCTGTGCGTGGACAGCCTCGACAGCCAGCTGGCCGCAGACTGGCGCGCGCCGGACCTGCAGCCCGACGACATCGCCTTCCTGCAATACACCTCCGGCTCCACCGCGCTGCCCAAAGGCGTCGAAGTCAGCCACGGCAATCTGGTGGCTAACGAGCTGCTGATCCGACGGGGTTTCGGCATTGATCTCAACCCGGATGACGTGATCGTCAGCTGGCTGCCGCTGTATCACGACATGGGCCTGATCGGTGGCTTGCTGCAACCGATTTTCAGCGGCGTGCCCTGCGTACTGATGTCGCCGGGGTACTTCCTGACCCGTCCACTGCGCTGGCTTGAAGCTATCAGTGAATACGGCGGCACCATCAGTGGCGGGCCGGATTTCGCCTATCGGCTGTGCAGCGAACGGGTCAGCGACGCAGCGCTGGAGCGCCTGGACCTGAGCAAATGGCGCGTGGCGTTCTCCGGTTCCGAGCCGATTCGGCAAGACAGCCTGGACCTGTTCAGCAGCAAGTTCGCGGCCAGCGGGTTTACTGCAGACAGCTTCTTTGCCTGCTACGGTCTGGCCGAAGCCACCTTGTTCGTGACCGGCGGCCAGCGTGGGCGGGGCATCGCTAACCTGGAAGTCAGTGACACAGCGCTGGCACAAAACCTCGCCGAGCCTGGCGTGGGCAGCGTCTTGATGAACTGCGGCGCCAGCCAGCCGGAGCACGCGGTGCGGATTATCGACGCCGTATCAGGTGAGCCCTTGGCCGAGAATCAGGTCGGTGAGATCTGGGCGGCAGGGCCAAGCATCGCTCGCGGTTACTGGCGCAATCCAGAAGCCAGCAGCAAAACCTTCGTCGAGCGCGACGGGCGGACCTGGCTGCGCACCGGCGACCTGGGCTTTTTGCGCTACGGCGAACTGTTTGTCACCGGGCGCCTGAAAGACATGCTGATCGTGCGTGGTCACAACCTGTATCCGCAGGACATCGAACAAGCCATCGAGCGCGAAGTGGATGTGGTGCGCAAGGGCCGGGTGGCTGCCTTCGCCGTGACTGAAAACGGCGTTGACGGCATCGGCATTGCGGCGGAAATCAGCCGCAGCGTGCAGAAAATCCTCAAGCCCGACGCATTGATCAACGCCATCCGGCAGACCGTCGCCGAAGCGTTCCAGGAAGCGCCTGCCGTGGTGGTGCTGCTCAACCCCGGCGCGCTGCCCAAGACCTCCAGTGGCAAACTGCAACGCGCGGCCTGTCGGGCGCGTCTGGCCGATGGCAGTCTGGACAGCTACGCGCAGTTCCCCGGTGAACACAGCGCCGAGCCTCCAGGAATCAAGGCGTCAGAAGGCTTGCAGGCACAGATCGCGGCCATCTGGGGTGAGCAACTGAACGTCGGGCAGGTGGGCGCCGATGACAACTTCTTCCTGCTGGGCGGCAACTCCATCGCCGCGACTCAGGTCATGGCACGACTGCGCGAAGTGCTGGGCCTGGAGCTGAACCTGCGGCTGCTGTTCGAGGCGCCCACGCTGGGCCCGTTCACTGCCGAGATCGCCCGCCAGCAAAGCGCGGGTGCCACAACCCAGAGTGCCATTGCGCAGCTGACGCGTACCGGCGACCTGCCGCAATCCCTGGCCCAGAACCGCCTGTGGATTGTCTGGCAGCTGGACCCCAACAGCGCCGCCTACAACATCCCGGCTGCTTTGCGCCTGCGCGGCGAGCTTGATATTCACGCGTTGACCCGCAGCTTCGAACAGCTGATCGAACGCCACGAATCCCTGCGCACCCGCTTCCTGGAGCGTGACGGCCAGGCGTTGCAGCGCATTGACTCGACGTCGGCGTTTGCCCTGCATCAGTCGGATTTCAGCCATGTGCCAGCCAGCGAGCGCGAAGCGCAGGTTGCACAGGCGCGAGAGGCCGATGCACAAGCCGCTTTCGATCTGGAGCGTGGTCCGTTGCTGCGGGTGACGCTGGTTCGACTCGACGATCAGGAACATCAACTGTGGGTCACGCTGCATCACATCGTTGCCGATGGCTGGTCGCTGAACGTGCTGATCGACGACTTCTCTCGCCTTTACGCCGCCGCCAGCCAAGGGCAGACGCTTGCACTCGCGCCGTTGCCCTTGCACTACGCCGACTACGCACAGTGGCAGCGTGGGTGGCTTGAAGCGGGTGAGGCCCAGCGCCAGCTTTCGTACTGGAAGCAACAGCTGGGCGAAGAGCACCCGGTTCTGAACCTGGCCACCGATCATCCGCGCAGCGCCGTGCAGACTCATCAGGCCGCGCGCTACAGCCTGTTGCTCGATGAGGGCTTGAGCACCGCCTTGCGCTACACCGCCCAGGAACATGACGCGACGCTGTTCATGATCCTGCTGGCAGGCTTTCAAACCCTGCTGCACCGCTACACGGGGCAGGCCGACATTCGCATTGGCGTGCCGGGCGCCAACCGTCCGCGCCTTGAAACCCAGGGCATGGTCGGTTTCTTCATCAACACTCTCGTGCTGCGCGGTCAGCCTGATTCACGCAAGCCCTTCGCTCAGTTGCTGGATGAAGCCCGCCGCGCCGCGCTGGACGCCCAGGCCCATCAGGATCTGCCGTTCGAACAATTGCTCGAAGCCTTCCCGCAGGCCCGGGAGCAGGGCCTGTTTCAGGTGATGTTCAACCACCAGCAGCGCGACTTGAGTGCGCTGCGTCGCTTGCCGGGTTTGCTGGCCGAAGAGCTGCCGTGGCACAGCCGCGAAGCCAAGTTCGATCTGCAGTTGCACAGCGAAGAAGATCATCGCGGCCGAGTGGTGCTGCACTTCGATTACGCCGCTGAACGGTTCGACGTGCAGACCGTGAGGCGCATGGCCGAGCACTTCAACAGCCTGTTGCAGCAAGTCAGCGATCAGCCCCAGCAATGCATCGGTGACATCGCCTTGCTCAGCCCGGTTGAGCGGGCGCAGCAACTGGACTGGAGCCAAGCGTCCTGCGTGCCCGCCAGTCGTTGGCTGCCGCAGTTGTTATCCGAACAGGCGGCGCTGACCCCGAATCGGGCGGCGTTGATCTGGGACGGCGGGCAACTGAGTTACGCCAGCCTCGATACTCAATCGAATCGACTGGCCCATTACCTGCGCGATAAAGGCGTGGGGCCGGATGTGTGTGTCGGCATCTGCGCCGAACGTTCGCCGCAGTTGTTGATTGGCTTGCTGGCGATCATCAAGGCCGGTGGCGCTTATGTGCCGCTGGACCCGGACTACCCCGGCGAACGCCTGAGCTACATGCTGCGTGACAGCGGCGTCGAACTACTCCTGACCCAGAGCCACCTGTTACCCCATCTGCCGATCAACGACAGCGTCATAGCGATCACCCTCGATAACCTGCACCTGGACGCCTGGCCGTGCAGTGCGCCGGGCCTGCATTTGTCCGGCGACAATCTGGCCTACGTGATTTACACCTCAGGCTCGACCGGCCAGCCCAAAGGCGTCGGCAACACCCACGCCGCCCTGGTCGAGCGCCTGCAATGGATGCAGGCCACCTATCAACTGAGCGCTGATGACGTGCTGATGCAAAAGGCCCCGGTCAGCTTTGATGTGTCGGTGTGGGAGTGCTTCTGGCCGTTGATCACCGGTTGCCAATTGCTGATCGCGGCGCCGGGTGAACATCGTGATCCGCGCCGTATCGTCGAGCTGGTCAAGCAGTTCAACGTCACGACCCTGCACTTCGTGCCGCCGCTGTTGCAGTTGTTTATCGAGGATGCTGGCGTGGCCCAGTGCAGCAGCCTCAAACGCCTGTTCTCCGGCGGCGAAGCCTTGCCTGCGCAACTGCGTAACCGGGTGCTGGAAACCTTGCCGAACGTGCAGTTGCACAACCGTTATGGCCCGACCGAAACCGCGATCAACGTGACCCATTGGCACTGTCGAACCGAAGATGGCGAGCGCTCGCCGATTGGTCGGCCATTGGGCAACGTGCTGTGCCGGATTCTCGATAACGAGCTCAATCCAGTGCCAGCCGGAGTGCCCGGAGAGTTGTGCATTGGCGGCGTCGGCCTGGCTCGGGGTTACCTTGGGCGTGCAGGGCTGACTGCCGAGCGTTTCGTGCCAGACCCGCTGGGCGAGGAGGGCACACGCCTGTATCGCACCGGGGACCGGGCGCGCTGGTCGGCGGACGGTGTCATCGAATACCTGGGCCGTCTCGATCAGCAGATCAAACTGCGCGGCTTTCGGGTTGAGCCGCAAGAAATCGAAGCGCGTCTGCTGGCCCAGGCGGGGGTGCGTCAGGCGGTGGTGCAACTGTGCGAAACCCACAGCGGCACGCAATTGATCGGTTGGTTTACCGCCGATAACGATGTGACCTCCGAGCAGCTGCGAACCGCCCTGGCTGCCGAGCTGCCGGACTACATGGTGCCTGCGCAACTCATGCGCCTGGACAGCCTGCCGCTTGGGCCCAGCGGCAAACTGGACCGCCGCGCCTTGCCCGAGCCGCAATGGCAGCAGCGTGAACATGTCGAGCCGCGCACCGAGCTTGAGCAACAGATCGCCGCTATCTGGCGCGAAGTGCTGGGCCTGGAACGCATTGGCCTTGGCGATGATTTCTTCGCGCTGGGTGGTCATTCATTGCTGGCGACGCAGATCGTGTCCCGCACCCGTCAGGCCTGCGATGTGGAGCTGCCGTTGCGGGTGCTGTTCGAGGCCAGCGAGCTGCAGGCCTTTGCCGAGCAGGTGCGCCTTATCCAGCTGGCTGGCGACAGCAATCGGCAACTGCCTATCGAGCGGGTTGATCGCAGCCAGCCGGTGCCGTTGTCCTATTCCCAGCAACGGATGTGGTTCCTCTGGCAGCTGGAACCGGACAGCCCGGCCTATAACGTCGGCGGTATGGCGCGGCTGCGGGGTGTGCTGGATGTCAGCCGTTTCGAGGCGGCGTTGCAAGCGCTGATCGCTCGCCATGAAACCTTGCGTACCACCTTTCCAAGTGTGAACGGCGTGGCGTTCCAGCAGGTGCAGGCCGAGTCGAGCGTGCGTCTGCAATGGCAGGATTTTTCTGCGCTGACTGAACCTGATCGCCAGCAACGCTTGCAGGCATTTGCCGATGCCCAGGCTCACCAGCCGTTTGATCTGGAGCGCGGGCCGCTGTTGCGCGCCTGTCTGGTCAAAGCGCAGGAGCAGGAACACGTCTTCGTGTTGACCTTGCACCACATCGTGACCGAAGGCTGGGCGATGGATATTTTCGCCCGGGAACTCAGCGCGCTGTATGAAGCGTTCATTGATGATCGCGAATCGCCGCTGGCGCCGCTGCCGGTGCAGTATCTGGATTACAGCGTCTGGCAGCGACAGTGGCTGGAGTCCGGTGAACGCCAGCGCCAGCTGGATTACTGGACCGCGAAACTGGGCAACGAACACCCGCTGCTGGAGTTGCCGAGTGACCGCCCGAGGCCTTCGGTGCAAAGCCATCGCGGCGGGCTGTACCGTTTCGAACTGGGCGATGAACTGGCTGCTCAGGTACGCCGCTTCAATGCCGAGCAGGGCCTGACCCTGTTCATGACCATGACCGCTGCGTTGTCGGTGCTGCTCTATCGCTACAGTGGCCAGCAGGATTTACGCATCGGCGCGCCGATGGCCAACCGCATTCGCCCGGAAAGCGAAGGGCTGATTGGCGCCTTCCTCAATACTCAGGTGCTGCGCTGCCAGCTCAACGGGCAGATGAGCGTGGCCGAGCTGATTGAGCAGGTTCGCCAGACGGTGATCGAAGGCCAGTCCAACCAGGACCTGCCGTTCGATCATCTGGTCGAGGCCCTGCAACCCCCTCGCAGTGCGGCTTATAACCCGCTGTTTCAGGTGATGTGCAACGTGCAGCGCTGGGAGTTCCAGCAAAGCCGCCGTCTGGGGGGCATGACCGTGGATTATCTGGTCAATGACGCTCAGGCCACCAAGTTCGACCTCAACCTGGAAGTCACCGACCTCAATAACCGGCTTGATTGCTGCCTGACCTACAGTTGCGACCTGTTCGACGAGCCGCGCATCGCGCGCATGGCCGAGCATTGGCGCAACCTGCTGCGCGGGCTGTTGGCTGGGCCGCAGCAGCGCTTGAGTGAGCTGCCGCTGTTTGCCGCTGTCGAGCGTGATCGGTTGCTGGGCAGTCTGGCCGCTGAGCCGGTTAAACATGATCTGTCGCACTGCATTCACCTGCTGTTCGCCGAACAGGCGGGCAAGACACCGGACGCCGGTGCGCTGACCTTCGCCGGGCAGACCTTGACCTATGACCAGCTCAATCGCCGCGCCAACCAACTGGCCCGGGCGTTGCGTGAACAGGGTGTAGGTCCGCAGGTCCGCGTGGGCCTGGCCGTTGAGCGCTCCCATGAAATGGTCATCGGCCTGCTGGCAATCCTCAAGGCAGGCGGCGCCTATGTGCCTCTTGACCCGGAATACCCGCTGGACCGTTTGCATTACATGATTCAGGACAGCGGTATTCGTCTGTTGCTGGGTGATGTGCCGTTGTTTGAGGCGTTGGGGGAATTGCCCGAACACGTCGCGTGCGTGGTGCTCCTACAGGAGGGCAGTAAAACACCTTTGTCAGGTCACCCTAAATATTGTGGGAGCGAGCTTGCTCGCGAAGGCGATGGCAAACTCCCGAAAAATGTATCGCCTGTACCGGCCTCTTCGCGAGCAAGCTCGCTCCCACTGAGCGCACTGGAAACATACGACGGCAGCGAACGGCCTGACTGTGATGATGGCGGTGAAACATCTTTATCAGGTCACGCCACACGTTGTGGGAGCGAGCTTGCTCGCGAAGGCGATGGCAAACTCCCGAAAAATGTATCGCTTGTACCGGCCTCTTCGCGAGCAAGCTCGCTCCCACTGAGCGCACTGGAAACATACGACTGCAGCGAACGGCCTGACTGTGATGATGGCGGTGAAACATCTTTATCAGGTCACGCCACACGTTGTGGGAGCGAGCTTGCTCGCGAAGGCGATGGCAAACTCCCGAAAAATGTATCGCTTGTACCGGCCTCTTCGCGAGCAAGCTCGCTCCCACTGAGCGCACTGGAAACATACGACGGCAGCGAACGGCCTGACTGTGATGATGGCGGTGAAACATCTTTATCAGGTCACGCCACACATTGTGGGAGCGAGCTTGCTCGCGAAGGCGATGGCAAACTCCCGAAAAATGTATCGCCTGTACCGGCCTCTTCGCGAGCAAGCTCGCTCCCACTGAATGCACTGAATGCACTGGAAACATACGACGACTCCAACCTGCCCAACCTCACGCTACCGCAGCATCAGGCCTACCTGATCTACACTTCCGGCTCCACCGGGCAGCCCAAAGGTGTTGTGGTCAGTCATGGCGAAATTGCCATGCATTGCCGGGCGGTGATTGAGCGTTTTGGCATGCGGGCCGACGATTGCGAGCTGCACTTCTACTCGATCAATTTCGACGCCGCCACCGAGCGTTTGCTGGTGCCTTTGCTCTGTGGCGCGCGAGTGGTCGTGCGGGCGCAGGGTCAGTGGGATGCGCAGGAAATCTGCGAGCTGATCCGCCAGCAACAGATCAATATCTTGGGCTTCACCCCCAGCTACGGCAGCCAGTTGGCGCAGTGGCTGGCCAGCCAGAATCAAACCCTGCCGGTGCGCATGTGCATCACCGGCGGCGAGGCGTTGACCGGCGAACACGTGCAGCGCATCCGCGCCACGTTCCAGCCCGAGCAATTCTTCAATGCCTACGGCCCCACCGAAACCGTGGTCATGCCCCTGGCTTGCCTGGCACCCGACACATTGGAAGAGGGCGCCGCGACTGTACCCATCGGCCGCATTGTTGGCGCCCGCAACGGCTACATCCTCGACGCCGACCTGACCCTCGTCCCCCAAGGCGCCACCGGCGAGTTGTACATCGGTGGCGCAGGCCTGGCAGTGGGTTATCACCAGCGTCCAGGGTTGACCGCCGAGCGTTTCGTGGTCGACCCGTTCTCGGCCGATGGCGGGCGCATGTATCGCACGGGCGATCTGGTCCGCCAGCGGGCCGATGGTCCGGTGGAGTACTTGGGCCGCATCGACCATCAGGTGAAAATCCGTGGCTTCCGCATCGAGCTGGGCGAAATCGAAAACCGCCTGCTGGAGCACCCCTCAGTCCGCGAAGCCGTGGTGCTGGCGCTGGATGCACCGAGTGGCAAACAACTGGTGGGCTATGTGGCCGGTGAGGGGGACGCCGCGCAATTACGCGATGCCCTCAAAGCGCATCTGCTCAGCCAGCTCCCGGAATACATGGTGCCCGCGCAACTGATCGTGCTGGACAGCATGCCCCTGACTGCCAATGGCAAACTCGACCGCCGCGCGTTACCGGCGCCAGACCCTGAGCAGAATCGCCAGCAATTCGTCGCCCCGCACAATGAGCTCGAACAGGCCCTGGCAGCGATCTGGTGCGAGGTGCTGAATGTCGAGCGGGTCGGCCTGATGGACAACTTCTTCGAAATGGGCGGCGATTCGATCCTGTCGATTCAAGTGGTGAGCCGGGCGCGACAGGCCGGGATTCACTTCAGCCCTCGGGACATGTTCCAGCACCAGACCGTGCAGACTCTGGCCGGCGTCGCCACCCGCACCGCGCAGATTCAGTCCGAGCAAGGGCCGGTTCTGGGCGCGGCGCAACTGACACCGATTCAGCACTGGTTCTTCGACACGGAAATACCTCAGCGCCAGCACTGGAACCAGGCCGTACTGTTGCAGCCGACAGAGCCACTCGACCCCGCCCGACTGGAGCAAGCCTTGCGTGCGCTGCTGGTGCAGCACGATGCCTTGCGCCTGCGCTTCACTCTGAATCGCGGCGCGTGGCAAGCCGAGCACGCGCCGCTGGAGCAATGCGCGGTGCTGTGGCGCGCCGAAACCGCATCGCCTGAACTGTTCGCCGACGCTCAGCGCAGCCTGAATCTTGAGCGCGGTCCGCTGTTGCGCGCCGTGCTGATCAGCGACGGCAGCGCGCCGCAGCAATTACTGGTGGCGGTCCATCACCTGGTGGTGGACGGCGTGTCGTGGCGGATTCTGTTGGATGACCTGCAATCGGCGTATCGCGACCAACCGCTGCCCGCCAAGACCAGCGCCTTCCGCGACTGGACTCAGCGTTTGCAGGCCTACGCCAGCAGCGAGCCATTGCGCGAAGAGTTGGACTGGTGGCAAACGCAGCTGATCGGCGACAGCGCGTTACCGTTCGATCATGCCCAGGGCCGACAACAACAGGCTCAGGCCCACACCGTCAGCGTGCGCCTCGACGTGCAACAGACCCGACAACTGCTGCAACAAGCCCCGGCGGCGTATCGCACTCAGGTCAACGACTTGCTGCTGACGGCGTTGGCGCGCGTGGTGTGCCGCTGGACCGGAGACGCTTCGGCGCTGATCCAGCTGGAAGGCCATGGCCGGGAAACCCTGTTCGATGACATCGACCTGACCCGCAGCGTGGGTTGGTTCACCAGCGCCTACCCCTTGCGCCTCACCCCTCTGGACGTGGCGGACGACGCCCACCGCGGCGATTCCATCAAGGCCATCAAGGAGCAACTTCGCCAAGTGCCGCACAAAGGCCTGGGCTACGGCGTGCTGCGTTACCTGGCTGACGATTCATGCCGCCGCAGTATGGAGGCGCTGCCCGAAGCGTTGATCACCTTCAACTACCTGGGGCAGTTCGATCAGAGCTTTGCCGAGGATGCCTTGTTCCACCCGCTGGATGCGTCGGTCGGCCCGACCCACGACGAGCACGCGCCGTTGCCCAATGCCTTGAGCATCGACGGCCAGGTGTATGGCGGCGAACTGGTGCTGCGCTGGACGTTCAGCCGCGAGCGCTTCGAGCCGGGCAGCATCGAGACACTCGCCGACGCCTACCTTCAGGAGCTTGCAGGCCTGATCGGCCATTGCCTGAGCGACGAAGCCGGTGGCCTGACGCCGTCGGACTTCCCGCTGGCGAACCTGACTCAGCCGCAGCTGGATGCGCTGCCCATTCCCGTGGCCGCCATCGAGGATGTCTACCCGCTGACGCCGATGCAGGAGGGCTTGCTGCTGCACACCCTGCTGGAACCCGGCACCGGCATCTATTACATGCAGGACCGTTATCGCATCAACAGTGAAATCGACCCGCAACGTTTTGCCCAGGCCTGGCAGGCTGTGGTTGCTCGGCATGAAGCCCTGCGCGCTTCGTTCTGCTGGGACAGCGGCGAGCAGATGCTGCAGATCATCCACAAGCCGGGCAGCACGCCCATTGATTTCGTCGACTGGAGCGCCGAGCCGCAAGCAGAGCATGAAGCGCGTCTGCAAACCTTGCTCAAGAACGAGCGCGAAGCCGGTTTCGATCTGCTCCACGAAGCACCGTTCCACCTGCGTCTGATCCGGGTCGGCGAGGGGCGTTACTGGTTCATGATGAGCAACCACCACCTCCTGATCGATGCCTGGTGCCGTGGCCTGTTGATGAGCGATTTCTTCGAAATCTATACCGCCCTGGGTGAGCACCGCGAAGCACAATTGCCGTTGGCGCCGCGCTATCGCGACTACATCAGCTGGCTGCAACGCCAGGACATCGGGCAGTCGAAGCAGTGGTGGCGCAACACGCTGCAAGGCTTTGAACGCACCACCTACATCCCCACCGACCGGCCGCTGTTACGCGAGCATGCCGGGCACAGTGGCGGCATGATCGTCGGTGATCGCTACACCCGGCTGGATGAAAGCGACGGTCAGCGTTTGAAGGAACTGGCCCAGCGTCACCAACTGACCGTCAATACTTTCGCCCAGGCAGCATGGGCACTGACCTTGCGCCGTTTGAGTGGCGAGCTTGATGTGGTCTTTGGCGTCACGGTCGCCGGTCGCCCGGTGGACATGCCGCAGATGCAGCGCACCGTCGGCCTGTTTATCAACAGCATTCCGTTGCAGGTCAGCCTGCCTGCCGAGCATGAACGCTGCTCGGTCCTGGACTGGCTGCACGGCCTGCTTGATCGCAACCTGCAACTGCGCGAGCACGAATACATGCCGCTGGTGCAGATTCAGGAATGCAGCGAACTGCCCAAGGGCCAACCGCTGTTCGACAGCCTGTTCGTGTTCGAAAACGCCCCGGTGGAAGTCTCGGTGCTGGACCGCGCCCAGAGCCTGAGCGCCAGTTCAGATTCCGGTCGCACCCACACCAACTTCCCGCTGACGGCGGTGTGTTACCCGGGCGATGAGCTGGGCCTGCACCTGTCTTACGATCAGCGTTATTTCGATGAATCGAGCGTTGAGCGCCTGCTGAGCGAATTCAAACGCCTGCTGTTGGCCCTGGCAGACGGCATCGACGGCGATATGTCGGCGCTGCCATTGCTGGCTTCTGAGGAGCGGGAGTTCCTGATCGATGGCTGCAACCAGAGCCAGCGTGACTATCCGCTGGAGATGGGCTACGTGCGCTTGTTCGAAGCTCAGGTGGCGGCCCACCCCCAGCGGATTGCCGCGACATGCCTGGAGCAGCAATGGAGCTATCAAGACCTCAATCATTACGCCAACCGGCTGGGCCATGCCCTGCGCGAGGCTGGCGTGCAGGTTGATCAGCCGGTGGCGCTGTTGGCGGAGCGCGGGCTGGATCTGCTGGGCATGATCGTCGGCAGCTTCAAGGCCGGGGCAGGGTATCTGCCGCTGGATCCGGGCCTGCCCGCGCAACGCCTGAGCGGCATCATCGAACAGAGCCGCACGCCGGTGGTGGTGTGTACCGAAGCTTATAAGGAGCAGGCGTTGAGTCTGCTGGAAGGGTTCTCCTGCGCAGGCAAGCCTCGTTTGCTGGTCTGGGAAGACGTGCAGCAGGGCGCCGGTTCTGCGGACAACCCCGGTATCCATGCCGGGCCGGATAACCTGGCCTATGTGATCTTCACCTCAGGCTCCACCGGGCAACCCAAAGGAGTGATGGTCGAGCAGCGCGGCATGCTCAATAACCAGTTGAGCAAGGCGCCTTATCTGGCGTTGGATCAGTTTGACGTGATCGCCCAGACCGCTTCGCAAAGCTTTGATATTTCGGTCTGGCAGTTCCTTGCCGCGCCGTTGTTCGGGGCGCGGGTGGACATCGTGCCCAACACAATTGCCCATGATCCCCAGGCGCTGCTCCAGCATGTCCAGGGCAGCGGCATCACGGTGCTGGAAAGCGTGCCGTCGTTGATTCAGGGCATGTTGGCCGACGACCATCCACCGCTGGAAGGTCTGCGCTGGATGTTGCCCACAGGCGAAGCCATGCCGCCGGAACTGGCGCATCAGTGGTTGCACACTTATCCACAGGTCGGGCTAGTGAACGCTTACGGCCCGGCGGAATGCTCTGATGATGTGGCGTTCTTCCGGGTTGATCAGGCTTCGACTCAGGGCAGCTATCTACCGATCGGTACACCGACTGATAACAACAAACTGTACGTGCTGGATGAGGCACTGGAGCTGGTGCCGTTGGGGGCGGTGGGCGAGTTGTGCATCGCCGGTATCGGTGTGGGGCGCGGCTATGTGCAGGACCCGTTGCGCACCGCTCAGGTGTTCGTGCCTCATCCATTCGGCGCGCCGGGGGAGCGGCTGTATCGCAGCGGCGATCTCGCCCGACGCAGGGCTGATGGCGTGCTGGAATACGTCGGGCGTATTGACCATCAGGTGAAGATTCGCGGTTTCCGCATCGAACTGGGCGAGATCGAAGCGCGCCTGCACGAGCAGCCACAAATCCGTGATGCGGCGGTGTCGGTTCAGGAAGGGCCGAACGGCAAGTATCTGGTGGGTTATCTGGTGCCGGTCGAGGCGCAGGCAGGCGAGCTGCCGGAAATCATCAAGGCCAGGCTGCGAGCGTCATTGCCCGATTACATGGTGCCCCTGCACTGGCTGATCCTTGAGCAATTGCCGCGCAACGCCAATGGCAAGCTGGACCGCAAAGCCTTGCCTGACCTGGACATCGGCCAGCAGCAAAGCCAGGGCTACGTCGCACCGCGCAACGAGCTGGAACAGACCCTGGCCGATATCTGGGCGCAGGTGCTGAAAGTCGAACAGGTGGGCGTGCGGGACAACTTCTTCGAACTGGGCGGTCATTCCCTGTTGGCGACGCAGATTGCTTCACGGGTGCAGAACGCCCTGCAACGCACTGTCCCCCTGCGGGCGATGTTCGAATGCAGCACGGTAGAGGAATTGGCCACTTACATCGACGGCTTGGAATCCAGTGTGATCAGTGAAGAAAAGGTCGATCGGTTGAGCGACCTGATGGCGCAGCTGGAGGCGTTGGATTGAACTGCCTGACGCTCCTCCTGTGGAGCTGACCGAGGTTACGAGGGCTGCGAAAGCGGTGGGTCTGACACACCGAGGTTCGCAGCCTTCGGCAGCTCCTACGGAACAAGCTTCGCTCACACAGTTGTGATCTCAATATCGGCGCGACGACGTGGGACCGGCTTCAGCCGGGAAGAGGCCAGTACATCCACACCCTGTTTATCGTCTGAAAAACCGCTTTCCCGGCTAAAGCCGGTCCCACGTCGCACTTGAGCTTGCGGGCAACATCGAACCTCCTGGGTCATCCAACAACCCTTGATCCATCTCAACAGCCCTCATTGCCATCTGCGCCATGATGGCCACCCCGCAGGATCAAGGCCACCGTAATGAATAGCTTTTCGACCACCCCCGAACAACCGCCCGCCAAGGTCAAGGTGCCCATCGGGCTGTTGGTGGGGATCCTCGTCATGGTCGGCGTCCTGTTGCTGCCATTCCCGCCGGATCTGCCCATTGCCGGCCAACGCATGCTGGCGATTCTGGCCTTTGCCGTGGTGGTGTGGATCACTGAAGCGGTGTCCTACGAAGCCAGTGCAATCATGATCACTTCGCTGATGGCGTTTCTGATTGGCACTGCACCGACCCTCAAGGATCCATCGGTTATCTATGGTTCCTCGGCCGCCATCACCATGGCCCTGACCGGGTTTTCCAACGCGGCGCTGGCACTGGTGGCGGGCGCGCTGTTCATCGCCGCCGCCATGACCCATACCGGGCTGGACCGGCGCATCGCGCTGGTGACTTTGTCGCGGATCGGCACCAGTACCCGGCGTATCATGCTCGGCGCCATCGTGGTCACGATTTTGCTCAGTCTGGTGGTGCCCAGTGCCACCGCGCGCAGTGCCTGTGTGGTGCCGATCATGATGGGGGTGATCGCTGCATTCGGCATGGACAAACGCTCCAATGTCGCCGCCGCGATCATGATCATCGTCGCTCAGGGCACCAGTATCTGGAACGTCGGCATCCAGACCGCCGCCGCGCAAAACCTGCTGACCGCAGGCTTCATGGAAAAGATGCTCGGTGCGCGGGTGTCCTGGCTCGACTGGCTGATCGCCGGTGCGCCCTGGGCGATCATTATGTCTGGGGTGTTGATTCTGCTGGTGCTCAAGTTGCTGCCGCCGGAGAGCGACACCATCCCCGGCGGCAAGGAAGCAGTGGCGCAATCTCTGGCTGAACTGGGCCCCATGAGCGGGGCGCAGAAACGCCTGATGGCGGTGTCCATCTGCCTGCTGCTGTTGTGGGCTACCGAGGGTAAGTTGCACAGCTTCGACACCACCTCCACCACTTATGCCGGGTTGGTTCTGCTGTTGTTGCCGCGCTGGGGCGTGATGACCTGGAAGGACGTGCAGTCGCGAATTCCCTGGGGCACGGTGATTGTCTTCGGCGTGGGCATCAGCCTGGGCACGGCGCTGCTCACCACTCAGGCGGGGCAGTGGCTGGGTGTGCAGGTGGTCAGCCATACCGGGCTGGATCAGGTTGGAGCCTTGGGCGTGTTCGCGATCCTCGCCGGGTTTCTGATTTTGATTCACCTGGGCTTCGCCAGCGCCACGGCCTTGACCTCGGCAATGCTGCCGATCCTTATCGCGGTACTGCAAACCCTGCCCGGCGATTTCAACCGGCTGGGCATGACCATGCTGCTGGGCTTTGCCGTGAGCTACGGTTTTATCCTGCCAATCAACGCGCCGCAGAATATGGTCTGCCTGGGTACGGAAACCTTCACCGCCCGGCAGTTTGCCCGGGTCGGCATTCCCGTCACCCTGATCGGCTATCTGCTGATGCTGGTGTTCGGCGCCACCTATTGGAAATGGTTGGGCTGGATGTAAGACACGGCTAGCTACAAACAGTAAATCCCCGCTGCGCTGGTGCGTTTCCTTAACAGGAATCTACCCGGCTGGATGGCTTGGCAGATGTCCTCTTCCACGCATCTACCGCATGCCATCGAGGGGTTTGAAGGATGTCAGTCGCCATCAGTCGCAATGAAAGTTCATCCGCGCCGTTGCGCAGCGAGCCGCACGAGACGCTGTATCACTTTGAAGCGTCGCCCTTGCTGGAGCGCCAGAAGCAGCAGGAATCCAACGCCCGCAGCTACCCACGACGCATCCCCCTGGCCCTCAAGCGTGCGCAGGGGATTTACGTCGAAGACGTCGAAGGCCGTACCTTTATCGATTGTCTGGCCGGGGCGGGCACTCTCGCGCTGGGGCACAACCATCCGGTGGTGATCGCCGCGATTCGCAAGGTTCTGGATGATGGTCTGCCGCTGCATACGCTGGACCTGACCACGCCGGTCAAGGATCAGTTCGTGCAGGATTTGTTCGGGCTGCTGCCACAGGCGTTTGCCCGTGACGCGAAAATCCAGTTCTGCGGGCCCACCGGCACCGATGCGGTGGAAGCGGCGTTGAAGCTGGTCCGTACCGCCACCGGGCGAAGCACCGTGATGTCGTTTCAGGGCGGCTACCACGGCATGAGCATGGGTGCGCTGAGCCTGATGGGTAGCCTCGGGCCGAAGAAACCCATGGCGGCCTTGCTCAACAGCGGCGTGCAGTTCCTGCCATACCCTTACGACTACCGTTGCCCGTTTGGCCTGGGTGGCGCGGACGGCATCAACGTCAATCTGCGTTATCTGGAAAACCTGCTCAACGATCCAGAGGCTGGCGTTGAGCTGCCTGCTGCGGTGATCGTCGAGGTGGTGCAGGGCGAGGGTGGTGTGATTCCGGCGGATCTTGACTGGCTGCGCGGCGTGCGACGGATCACTGAAAAGGCTGGCGTGGCGTTGATCGTGGACGAAATCCAGAGCGGTTTTGCTCGCACCGGCAAGATGTTCGCCTTTGAACACGCCGATATCGTCCCAGATGTGGTGGTATTGTCCAAGGCCATTGGCGGCAGCCTGCCGTTGGCGGTGGTGGTCTATCGCGAGTGGCTGGACAAGTGGCTGCCGGGTGCTCACGCCGGCACCTTCCGTGGCAATCAGATGGCCATGGCTGCAGGTTCTGCCGTGATGGCGTATCTCAAGCAGCACGACGTTGCCGCGCATGCCGTGGCCATGGGCGCGCGCCTGACCGAGCATCTGCGGGTGCTGCAACGTGACTTCCCGCAGCTGGGGGATATTCGCGGGCGAGGGCTGATGCTGGGTGTTGAACTGGTGGACCCGAGCGGCGCGGCCGATGGTCTGGGCCATCCTCCGGCGTTCGGCACACTCGCGCCGCTGGTGCAGAACGAATGCCTCAAACGCGGATTGATTCTGGAACTGGGCGGCCGCCACGGCAGCGTCGTGCGCTTCCTGCCGCCGCTGATCATCACCGCCGAACAGATCGACGAAGTCGCCCGCCGGTTTGCCAAGGCGCTGGCTGCGACGGTGGCGAGGGTTGAGAGGGTTTGAGAGGGTTGAGTGATTCCCTGTGGGAGCGAATTCATTCGCGAAGGGGCCGGTACACCCGACGCATCTTCATGGGGCTTGATATTGCCTTCGCGAATAAATTCGCTCCCACAGGTCCGAGGCCAGCCAAGGCTTCTGTATGTTTTCGGATGCCTTGCAGGCAGGCATAGAATCTCCACAGTTTGATCGCATTCCAGCCCCATCACCCCATCACCCCAACACCACATGCCGACTCAACAACGCCCGTAAAGCCGCAGGCTTGACCGGCTTGGGCAGAAAATCCAAACCGGCAGCATGCACCTGGGCGATCAGTTCGGGGCGGCCGTCGGCGCTGATGACCACGCCTGGCATCGGCATGCCCAGACGGGTGCGCAGCCAGGCCATGAGTTCGGTGCCGGTTTCGCCATCGTCCAGGTGGTAATCCACCAGCGCCAGTTGCGGCCGCACGCCTTCATCGAGCAAGGCCTGACACTCCTCGCGATTACGCGCTGTCCACACCTGGCAACCCCAGCGGGTCAGCAGGCTGTTCATGCCAATCAGAATGCTGTCTTCGTTATCAATGCACAGCACCTGAGTGCCGGTCAGCGCCGGACGGCTGGTGTCCTGCGCCGGGCTGACAGGCAATATCTGATGGTGCGCCAGCGGCACGCAAACGCTGAACACACTGCCCTTGCCCGGCCATGAACGCACTTGCAGGGTATGGCCCAGCACGCGACACAAGCCGTCGGCAATCGCCAGCCCCAGGCCGAGACCTTTTTCGGCGCGGGTCTGGTGGCTGTCCAGACGTTTGAACTCTTCGAAAATCACCCGCTGTTTGTCTTCCGGAATCCCCGGCCCGCGATCCCACACCTGCAGGCTCAAATACGTGCCCCGACGTCGAACGCCCAGCAGCACCGGCCCCTTGCCATAGCGGAAGGCGTTGGTCAGGAAGTTTTGCAGAATACGTCGCAACAGCTTCACGTCGCTGTCGACCCGCAAGGCCGTGCCGCTGACCCGGAAGCTCAACCCCTGTTCCTGGGCCAGCGCCTTGAACTCCGCGCCCAACGTATCGAACAGCGTATTCAAGGCGAACGGCTGGCGATCCGGGGTGATCTTGCCGTTTTCCAGCCGGGAAATATCCAGCAGGTCGCTGATCAGGTCTTCGGCCGAACGCAGCGAGCTGTCCAGATGCTGCACCAATTGCCGGGCGTCAGCGGACATACCCTCGTCCTGATGGGACAGGGCGGCGGAGAACAGGCGGGCGGCGTTCAGCGGTTGCATCAGGTCATGGCTGACCGCTGCGAGAAAGCGCGTCTTGGACTGGTTGGCGGTTTCTGCCGTGCCCTTGGCTTCGGTCAGCGCGACGTTGAGCTGCGACAGTTCATGGGTGCGTTCGGCGACCCGCTGTTCAAGGCTTTCATTGGCGCCTTTGAGCGCTTGCTCGGCGTCGCGGAACGCGGTGATGTCGGTGAAACTCATCACGAACCCGCCACCGGGCATCGGGTTGCCGATCAGCTCGATCACCCGGCCGTTGGGGAACATCCGCTCCGACGTGTGGGCGCGCCCCTGACGCATCCAGTGCAGGCGTCGCGCTACGTGGACTTCCGCTTCGCCAGCGCCCAGCAGGCCGCGTTCGGCGTTGTAGCGAATGATGTCGGCGATGGGCCGGCCAATGCTGATCAGGCCTTCGGGGTAGTTGAACAGCTCCAGGTAGCGGTGGTTCCACGCCACCAGCTTGAGCGACTGATCGACCACGCTGATGCCTTGAGTAATGTTCTCGATGGCGCCTTGCAGCAGCGCGCGGTTGAACTGCAGCACTTCGGAGGCTTCGTCGGCGATGCGCACCACGTCTTCGAGCTGCATCTCCCGGCCTTCAATGGCGGCCTTGACCACCGCCCGAGTCGACGAGGCCCCCAGCACACCGGCCAGCAAACGTTCGGTGTGGGCGATCCAGTCGCCGTTGGCGTTCTGGTTGGGGTTGAACCCCTTGCCCTGGCGATAGGCGAAACGAATGAAGCTCTGCCGGGCACGTTCCTCACCCACGAAACGCGCTGACAAGGTCAGCAGATCCTCGACCTGCACCGCCAGCAATGGCCGGTTACCGCTGTTGACGCTGGCGTCCTGACCGATGAAACGTCCGGCCTGCCAGTGCTCAGAAACCCGGGTTTTGGAAATCACCGACACCCAGCCAAACAGGATGAAGTTACCCGCCAGTGACAGCACCACCCCTTGAGTCAGCGGCGTGATTGGCAGGCCGAGCGGGTTGCCATGCAGCCAGGCCAGCAGCGGGAAACTCTCCAGCGACCAGCCCAGGCTTTCCGCTGAAATCGGCAATACCAGGGTGTAAAACCAGAGGAAAATCCCCGCGCCCAGCCCGGCAAACACCCCACGGCGGTTGGCCTGTTTCCACCACAGCGCACCGAACATGGCTGGGGAGAGCTGAGTAATGGCAGCAAAAGCGATCTGGCCGATGGTCGCCAGACTGGCCGTAGACCCCAGCAGCCGGTAGCAGACATACGCCAGCAGCAGAATCACCACGATGCTGACCCGGCGCACCGACAGCATCCAGTGGCGGAACGCTTCGAACGGCCGCTCTGCCGTCTTGCGGCTCAGCAGCCACGGCAACAGCATGTCGTTGGAGATCATGGTCGACAACGCGACGCTGGCGACGATCACCATGCCGGTGGCCGCCGAAGCGCCGCCGATAAAGGCCAGCAAGGCCAGGGAGGGGTGGGTGGTGGCCAGGGGCAGGCTGATCACGAACGAGTCCGGCAGCACCGAGTCGGGCAACAGCATCTGCCCGGCCAGCGCGATGGGCACCACGAACAGCGCCGCCAACACCAGGTACGCCGGGAACACCCATTTGGCCAGGCGCAAATCCTGCGGATCGATGTTTTCCACCACCGTGACGTGAAACTGCCGAGGCAGGCAGACAATCGCCATCATTGCCACGCCGGTCTGCACCACCATCGACGGCCAGTTGATGGTTTCCTTCCAGTACTCCTCAAGCCGCGGCGCAATCATCGCCTGATTGAACAGGTCGTCGAAACCGTCATACAGGCCGTAGGTCACGAACGCGCCCACCGCCATGAAGGCAAAAAGCTTGACCAGCGCTTCAAAGGCAATCGCCATGACCATGCCACGGTGGTGCTCGGTAACGTCCAGATTGCGGGTGCCGAAGACAATGGTGAACAGCGCCAGCACCAGCGACACGATCAGAGCGGTGTCCTGCGCGCGGGTGCCGGTAGCGTCGGCAACCGCACCGATCAGGATATTCACGCCCAGCACGATGCCTTTGAGCTGCAGGGCGATATAAGGCAGAACGCCGACCAGACAGATCAGCGCGACCACCACCGCCAGGGACTGGGATTTGCCGTAGCGGGCGGCGATGAAGTCGGCAATGGAGGTGATGTTCTCCTGCTTGCTGATCAGCACCATCTTCTGCAAGACCCACGGCGCCAACAGCATCAGCACCACGGGCCCGAGGTAAATCGGCAGGAACGACCACAACTGCTCAGCGGCCTGACCCACTGCACCGAAAAACGTCCAGCTGGTGCAATACACCGCCAGCGACAGGCTGTAGACCCAGGCCCTGATTCGAGGGGGCAGCGACGTACTGCGCCGATCACCGTAAAAGGCGATGGCGAACATGATGGCCATATAAGCCAGGGCGACGGCCGCAATCAGCCCGCTGGACAGCGACATAGACATTCAACGCCTCAGGAACAAGCTCGCTAGTCTCGCATGAAGGCCCGGATCTGTAGGAGCGACTTTAGTCGTGGAGTGCGGCTGCTGGGTTGCATGATGTTTTGTAGGAGCCAACTTGTTGGAGATGTTCGCAACTGCCCTGAAGATATTGCCGTTTTGACCGTACCAGATTCAGCATTTCGACAATACGTGTAGGGCAATTCCTTGCGCATAAGTAGGACCTGTCTCCTTTTCCTGTCCCTGTATTGCAGGCGCTTTTTCGACCCGGCATCTTCGCCCATTTCTGCATAACGACAGGGTGGCGCGCAGATGTCCGATGCAATCTCTCGACTGATGAATCTCCCGACTCAGGACGCGTCCTGGCTGGCACAAGGGGAGTCGACGATCTTTATCGTCGATCAGTTCCACGCTAAAGATGCGTGGACCGTCACCCAGCTACAACTTCAAGGCAACTCCTTTGATTACGACCTGCTCTGGTTCGGCACGGCCTGGAAAGATCACGCCCTGACAGGCCCCACTTGGTTCGTTTTGCCAAGATCGGGAGTCGCCGGTATGGCTCAGGTATGTCAGCAACGCCCCAAAGGCATCGCCCTGCATTGTCGTGATGTGGGCGCCGCACTGGCTCATGCCCGCAAGTTGATGTCGATGCCGTTAGGCAGGTCCAGCATGCTCAGTTTCTACAACCCGGCGCACTGGGCTGCACTGGCCATGGACGCGGGCGACAACCTCGGTTGTCTGCTGGGGCCTTGGGAGGCGGTTTATACACCTGCACCCAACCTCCAGCCGGACGCCAATCGTTGGCATGAGTGGCGAGTTGATACGCCAGTCGCAGCCGATTCCTGCACTTGGCCGTTGGCCTATGCCGACAGCGTGTTCACCACCTTCAAAGACGTGCGCTGGGTGTATTGGTTGCGGGAGAACCCCAGCCATTTTGGTCAGGTACCTGACAGCGAGCTGCCGAGGCTGGCGCGCAATCTGGACTTTCTCGTCAAGCATCGTATCGGCGTCGACGACGACCTCTTGCAAATCCCCCACCTGATCATTCACGGCGAACTGTCCGACCGATCGGATTTGCTGCCGATCCTTGCTTCGTCAGAACGACCACATCGCAAAGTCGCACAACTGCTGGAGGCCGTGCAGCCATGAACACGCAAACCTATACCGTCCAGCAGGACGACACCCTCAGCACACTTGCCCAGCGTTTTGGCAGCAGCGTCGGCCAACTGCAAGAACTGAATCCCTTTATCCACAACCCCAACTACATTCGTGCTGGCTGGACGCTGAACATTCCTACACCAGAAAGCGCCGTCTCTGCGACTGCGTCTGAGCCTCCCGTGAGTGAAGTGCTCAAACTGGAGCGAATTCCGGACGTTGCAGAACACGACACTACTAACTTCTGTGGCGCGCAGGCCTGCAGCGAGAGCAGCCACTATTACGACATTCTTTATGAAGTAGGGCAGGACAGCTTCTGGCTGATGCGCGAGCACACAGCGGACGTATTGGTTAAAGCAGCAGACAAACTGAAAAAAGCCGTCGTCACCACCGATGCCGATTCACGTATCAAGGCGCTGAATGAGCGAGGGCTGATGGAGTTTTTCCTTGAGCCGAAGTTAAGCAGTTTTTTGGATACCCAGAAGAGCCAGAAGTACCACGAAATTGAACAAAGGTTGCGCGAGCTCAAGCAGGAGATAAAGGCATTTGAGGCCGAGGGTGCTGTAAAGAACGGACTGAAAATCGATAACACCCCGCTACTGACCGCTGAACAGAACCGCGAAATTATTCCAAGGCAAAAGCAATTTCGAGAGCTGGCGCCGGAGCTACGCGCGCTGGAAACGGAGGCCCGGCAACAGGCAAGGAAAGAAGGGTACCGTTTTCTGGGTGGCGAATTGTTCAGCCCTGAAGCTATTGAAATGGGCAAGATTCTTGAGCTCTATATCAAGCAGCGGCAGGATTTGATCGACGGCAAGAACCCCGATTTCAAACAAGAGGAAATCGACCAATTCCGTAAGGTTCACGCGAAACTGCAGGGCGATCTCGCGGCTGGCGTATATAGCACGAATATCAATCTGGTCGAGTGGGTCAGAGAGTCTGAAACGTTGTTCCGGTATTCGGAGTTCACCAAAACATTGATGCGCGCTGCCGCTTATGGCATTGCCCTGCCTGAGTTCGCTTTGCATCACCCTGACGAGGATATTTCCTGGGGCATCAAGCGCTACCGGGAGTACCACGAGCTGCTAAAGAAAAAAGCCGCCTTGGAAAAAGGGATTGAAACTGACTTCGACAACTGGCTGCGCGTGGGACGGCAACAGCCGCCGAGCAGCTTGTTCGAGAGCGAAAGGCTCCAGTGGCAGCAGCTGGAAAACACAGAAAAGGCGCTCAAACAGGATGCTGAAGACATCATCCGCGCCCGCAAACCTGCCTTACACCTGCTTTGGGAACCGGAGACTTTCACGCCTAAACCTGAGCAGCGCCTGGTGCGCAGTAACTTTCCTCTGCGGGAAATCAGCGTACCGACTGAACGCGAACGTCTTAGCCACCTCAGCTTCAAGGATCTGCGTAATAGCCTGGGCAGGCAGGCACAAAAGACCCTCCAGGAGGATCTGGCCAAGATCGCTGCCAAAACGGGCAACCCAAACTTCAACATCAATGCTGGCAACCTCAGTGATGGCGATGCGCTCGACTATTGGTTCATCCATATGGATGCCAAGCGACTCAAAGTTCAGGAAGGCTGGTTCGACACTTCCGGCTTTTTTGCCCCAGAGCGATTCAGGGCTTACCTCAAGGCACAGGGTTTCTATATTGAGAACCTGCGTGACGACGCCGAATTCGAGGCGTGGGGCAACGGCCTCAAGCAAATGCTTTTCAAGAAAAGCCCACTGGGCCCCCTGCGCCTCATTGATAACAGCCCGCAAGCGCGTTTGATTCGTTGCCTCACACCGCCGCAAAGCAATTTGCACAGCGGTGCCACTGCAAAGGGCTTCCAACTCAGTTTGAATAAGGGCGCCAGTACCGGCGTCGAGACGTTTCTGGACATCAACCTCGCTCGTGGTGAAGTCGAATTGGTCCAGTTCGAACTGCCCAAACGCAACCAGGCCACCTCCGTCAAAGCGAAATATCTGAATTTCAGGCAGCAGGAAGCCGAAGTCGACCTTGGCCGCTTCTGCCTGGAAGGCGGCATCAAAGCCTGGGGGTTTGCCGGCGCATCCATGTTGCTGAGCGCCAATCTGGCCCTCAAACCCAGCGATAGCAAAAACGATGTGGAGCTGGACACCAGGCGTGATGCCCAGCGTGGCATCACCCGTGTCGATGTCCACGGCCTGCCCAATGCGCGCGCGGACGAGGTCATCAATGCCAACTTAAATCTGTTCGCAGGTGTCCAGGCTGGCATCAAGATCAGCGGCAGCCTGCAATGGGCACCCCCAAAAGACCTGCTGACCGCCCGCAGCGTCCAGCCCTATAACGAACTGGACCCCAGCAAAAAAGACTGGCTTACCGTTGCGTCGCTGGGCGTTAACTTCAGTGCCGCCGCCGGTGTGGGTGCCAAAGGTGACTTCAGCCTGTCCCTGCAAAACGGCCAGATCATCCTGCGTCTCAAAGCCGCGCTTATCGCCGGAGTCGGCGCTGACGGCGAATTCAACTTCGTCCTCGGCTACAAAGCCATGGTGCACTTCCTCGATATATTCAATCGGGAATTGATCAGGAACGAATACCACAAACTTGATTGGATCATGCCGGAGGCGTTTGAGTACTTTACTAAGGCGCAGGTGCTCGTGGCGGCGGGCATGGAGCTTCAGTGGTTGTTTTTGTTGGGGTATAACAAGGTCAATGCGCTATATGAGGCTATGACGGCGGCGGATCGGGCTGGGGGTATGGCCTATACGATTGTGAAGAATAAACAAGATCGAGAACTGATGAAATGGGTCGCGATGCTTACTCCGGAAGGATTGGGATCATTGTTAGGGACATTTTTGCAGTTGCCAAAAAGTTTTGAGCTGACTTTAGGGGCATCGGCACCCGCGGAAAAATATAGTGCTGCCCAATCGCGTTCATTTCAGCGGCAAGCAATCGAAATCATATTGGGTGCCATCGTGGCGAATGCTTACGACGAGACGTTCTACAAGTACGGTTGTATTGATACGCTGGCTTTGGCGAGACGGGGCTTTAGAGAGGCTGTGGAGCGTATTGAAGGGCATGTAGCTAAAGCGTCATACACTGAAAATGTTTATAAGCTCGATGATTTTATGCTTGATGGTGCCCTCTCGGATTCCGAGTTTCCACGTCTAGCATCTCTCATGGAGGAATATAAAAAACACAGGGCCGTTCTTAGTCCAGATGTCATGTGGCGTGCAGAGACGCCCACGTTTGAAACTATCATGAATTTAATTGATTGATAGGGGGGGGTATGAGTTTCAATAATGTCAACCAGTTTGTTTTTTCTTTTTTGATGGTTTTAGCTTTCGACGCGTTGGCTGATCCGTTGAGTGAAAATATTGGAATAAAAGATCAAGGTTTGGTTTTCTACAATATGCATCTTGATACTGAAGCCGCTCAGCTATTTGAAATTGCAGCGCAAGCTGGTGATTCGGAGGCACAGTATTATATGGGGGAAGTCGAGCGACAAAAAAATATGTTTATGTCAGCCGCGGCCCAGCGTTGGTATGAAATGTCCGCTGCTCAGGGGGATATTTATGCGATGTTGCGGCTGTTCAGAGCTGATAATACGTTGTGTAAGCTGATGGAGAACTGTGCGCCGGCAGTCAAGACGCCCAAGGAGTGGGCTGACATGGCTCGCTTATTGGGAGGCGAGCGTGCGCGATCAGGTGATGGAGAAGCTATGTTTCAGCTCTATCTGTTGACGGGTGATTTTGATTGGTTAGTTAAGTCAGCCGAAGCTGCTTTTCCAGAGGGACAAGATTGGCTGGCTATCCAGTACCAGGAAGGCAAAGGTTTTTTTCTAATCCCCGGAAAGCGGAAAAAAGAAATTGAGCGTCTCTTCCGTGCCGCAGCCGAGGCCGGATATGTTCCCGCAATGGGTAATCTAAGTGCGGTGCTACTTGCAAAAAATGATCTGGAAGGACTTGGTCACTGGATTGAAACTGCCGCGAAGCTTGGTCATTATGAGGCGATGACCAGTTATGCCGCTTGGACTGCTCATATGCCTAATAAAGTTAATTACCCAATGGATATGGTCAAAGCCTATGGCCTAACACTGCTATTGGCACAAGCCGAGCCTGGGACTTGGAGAAAAAGCTACGGCGAAAAGGCGCTCGACAAACTCTCAGCGGTGATGAGTGCTGAACAAATCGAAGCTGGGAAAGCCTTTGCTGAGGAGTGGAAGGAAACTCATCCGCCGTTATCAAGGTTTCTGCCCAAGTATGGTTATTGAGTCAGGCGAATAGGATTTTTTTAGCGCTGTTTTGGTGTCCGAAGGGAGGAACCAAAATCGTTGCCTGAGTTTTGGATTCATAAAGCCACGAGTTATTAAACGAACTGTGAGCTCAATAGTATTTTGTTCGACGCCCCAAAAAGACTCGCTAGTCCTCATGAAACCCCACATAGGAGGAGCGACTTTAGTCGCGATGGGCGCTGTACGTACCGGCAGCAGCCTTCGCCTCACTGGGAGTGAACATGACTTATCTGCAAAACCGATGACCTATACATAAATTACCCATTTAGCAGATATGCGCCGTCGCCTTACCATTGCCTCACCTCACGTGAGGACTGGAGAGCACCGATGAACAGCCCGACTTTTGCGCCCCACAAACCGTTTGCACAGTTGCAGCATCCCCGTGAGGTGATTCGCCAGTTCACGCCGAACTGGTTCGCCGCCACGATGGGCACCGGAATTCTCGCTCTGGCGTTGCCCATGGCGCATCCCGGCCTGGCTCCGCTGGGCGAAGCCTTGTGGCTGTTCAATATCGGGTTGTTTGTGTTGTTCAGCCTGCTTTATGCGGCACGCTGGCTGTTATTTTTCGATGAAGCGCGGCGGGTGTTCGGTCATTCGACGGTGTCGATGTTCTTCGGCACCATCCCCATGGGGCTGGCGACTATCATCAACGGCTTTCTGTTGTTTGGCGTGGCGCGTTGGGGCCAGGCGCTGGTGCCGTTTGTCGAGGCGCTGTGGTGGCTGGACGTGGCCATGGCGTTGGCGTGCGGCGTATCGATCCCGTTCATGATGTTCACGCGTCAAGAGCACAGCATCGACCAGATGACCGCCGTCTGGTTGTTGCCTGTGGTCGCAGCGGAAGTGGCGGCAGTCAGCGGCGGGCAACTGGCTGCGCACTTGCCAGAGGCGCACGATCAGTTCTTGGTGATGATCACCAGCTACGTGTTGTGGGCGTTTTCCGTGCCGGTCGCTTTTGGCATTCTGACCATCCTTATGCTGCGCATGGCGTTGCACAAGTTGCCCCACGAAAACATGGCGGCTTCGAGCTGGTTGGCCCTGGGACCGATCAGCACGGCGGCGCTGGGCATGTTGTTGCTGGGTGGCGAAGCTCAGGAGATATTCGCAGCCAATGGCCTGTCGACCATCGGTGACGTCGCTGCCGGGATCGGCCTGATCTCGGGCATCACCTTGTGGGGTTTCGGTTTGTGGTGGCTGCTGCTGGCGGTGCTGATCACCCTGCGTTACTTGCGTGACGGCATCCCGTTCAACCTCGGCTGGTGGGGTTTCACCTTTCCGCTGGGGGTCTTTGCCTTGACCACCTTGAAGCTGGGTGCTGTGTTGAAGCTGGGTTTTTTCAACGCGACCGGCGCTGCGCTGGTCGCCGTTCTCGCGGTGCTGTGGTTGATTGTCATGAGTAAAACCGTGCGGGGCGCTTACCGGGGTGAGCTTTTCGTCTCGCCCTGCATCAGCGCCCCAGGAGGCGGGTGCTCGGCGGGCAATCGTTAGGCATTGGACATTCGCAGGTCAAACGTCTTCAATGTGCCGCGGATTGGATATACGCGACCTTCAACGCCATTCAGGACCCACGGACGATGAGCCAGCAGTCACAATTCAGTTTGCTCGGGAAGCGGCGCTTTCTGCCGTTTTTCATCACCCAGGCCCTCGGGGCGTTCAATGACAATGTGCTCAAGCAGTCGCTGATCCTGGCGATTCTCTACAAACTGAGCATCGATGGCGACCGCTCGATCTGGGTCAATCTGTGCGCGTTGTTGTTCATCCTACCGTTTTTCCTGTTCTCGGCGCTGGCCGGGCAATTTGGCGAGAAGTACGCCAAGGACGCGCTCATTCGCCTGATCAAGCTGGGCGAGATCGGCATCATGCTGGTGGGCGCGGCGGGGTTTGTCTTCGGGCATTTGTGGTTGCTGCTGCTGGCGCTGTTCGCCATGGGCACCCACTCGGCGCTGTTCGGGCCGGTGAAGTACTCGATCCTGCCCCAGCATCTGCGCGAACACGAACTGCTCGGTGGCAACGGGCTGGTGGAGATGGGCACCTTCCTGGCTATTCTTGCGGGCACCATCAGCGCCGGGGTGATGATGTCCTCGGCTCATTACTCGATGATCGTCGCCGCTGTCATGGTGCTGGTGGCGTGCCTGGGTTATGTCGCCAGTCATGCGATCCCTCGCGCTGCCGCCGTTGCGCCGCACATGAAACTGGAATGGAATATTTTCACCCAGACCTGGGCCACCTTGCGCCTGGGACTTGGTCAGACCCCTGCTGTGTCCCGTTCGATTGTGGGAAATTCGTGGTTCTGGTTCGTCGGCGCGATTTACCTGACGCAGATCCCGTCCTATGCCAAAGAGTGGCTGTACGGCGACGAAACCGTGGTCACGTTGATCCTCACCGTGTTCTCCGTGGGGATCGCCACCGGCTCGATGCTGTGTGAGCGCCTGTCCGGGCGCAAGGTGGAGATTGGCCTGGTGCCGTTCGGCTCCATGGGCCTGACTGTGTTCGGCCTGCTGCTGTGGTGGCATTCCGGGCAGATGCCGCAGAACGTCATGGCCAACGACTGGCTCGCCGTGCTCGGTTTCAGCCAGGCCTGGTGGGTGCTGCTGGATATTCTCGGCATCGGCATTTTCGGTGGTTTCTACATCGTGCCGCTGTATGCACTGATCCAGTCCCGCACCCAGGAAAGCGAGCGCTCGCGGGTCATCGCGTCCAACAACATTCTCAATGCGCTGTTCATGGTGGTGTCGGCGATTGTCTCGATCCTGCTGCTCAGCGTGGCGAAGTTGTCGATCCCGCAGCTGTTTCTGGTCATCTCGCTGATGAACATCGCGGTCAACGTTTACATCTTCAAAGTTGTGCCTGAGTTCACCATGCGTTTCCTGATCTGGCTGCTCACCCACACAATGTATCGCGTCGAGCATCGCAACCTTGACCTGATCCCGGATGAGGGCGCCGCGTTGCTGGTCTGCAACCATGTGTCGTTTGTTGATGCGCTGCTGATTGGCGGCGCGGTGCGACGGCCGATTCGGTTCGTGATGTATTACAAGATCTACAACCTGCCCGTGCTGAATTTCATCTTTCGCACGGCCGGGACCATCCCGATTGCCGGGCGCAGCGAGGATTTGCAGATCTACGATCAGGCGTTCAAGAAAATCGCTCAGTACCTGGCGGAAGGCGAACTGGTGTGTATCTTCCCGGAAGGCAAACTGACCGGCGATGGCGAAATCGACGAGTTCAAGGGTGGCATGACCCGGATCATCGAACAGACCTCGGTGCCGGTGATCCCGCTGGCGTTGCAGGGCTTGTGGGGCAGCTTTTTCAGTCGCGACCCAGGCAAGAAACTGTTCCGCCGTTTCTGGTCACGGGTGACGGTCGTGGCCGGCCCTGCGCTGGCGGCGGATGCGTCCGGCCCGAGCGAGGCGCGGGAGCAGGTGGCGGTGTTGCGTGGGAGTGTGAGGTAGACCCGCTGGTTCATGTCCTGGCGACCTCCTGTGGGAGCGAATTCATCCGCGAAGGCGATTTAACAGCCGATGAAGATGTATCGAATGTACGGGCCCCTTCGCGAGCAAGCTCGCTCCCACAGGTTTGGCGTACTTGCGGGCTTGCCGAGCCTTGAGGTGGGCGCTGTACCTGTGGGAGCAAGCTTGCTTGCGAAGGCAATGGTACAGCCGGGCAAAATGCATCGAATGTACCGGCCTCTTCGCGAATGAATTCGCTCCCACAGGTGATCGCATTCCAGTAAAAATCAGGCCTTGTTCAAGTTTTTCAACCACTCATCAATCGCTGCATACACCCCCGGAATCGCCTCACTAATCCCGCTCATCCGCAAAAAGTCATGGGTCAGGCCGTGCTGGATGTTCAGGGTGACGATCGTACCCGTGGCGCTGAGCCGTTCGGCATAAGCCAGCCCTTCGTCAAATAGCGGGTCGTATTCAGCCAGGCTCACATAAGCCGGGGCCAGGGCTTGCAGGTCCGGGGTCAACAGCGGCGAGATGCGCCAGTCCTTGAGTTGTTCGGCATCCGCGCTGTAGTGCTGGTAGAACCACTGCAGCGTGTCGCTCTCCAGCAGAAAGCCTTCGCCGAAGCGCTGATGGGAGGGCCGTTGCCGCGACGCATCGGTCACCGGATAAAACAATAATTGAGCCTTGGGCCGCAGCTGGATCACCTGAGGTTGCAGCACGGCACTGATTGCCAAAACCGTCGCCAGAGTAGCCCCGGCGCTGTCGCCCGCCACACTGATCTTGCGGTTATCGATGTTCCACTGCCCGGCGTGCTCGGTCAGCCAGTTCGCGGCGTCCGTGGCATCGTCCACCGCTGTGGGGAAGGGCGCTTGCGGAGCCAGTCGATAAGCCGGTGCCAGCACTGCCTGCTGACCGCTGGCGGCGAGCCGACGGCAGATCGAGTCATGAGAGTCCAGGCTGCCCACCACGTAGCCGCCGCCGTGGAAGTACAGGATCGCCGGTTGCAAGCCGGATGTCGGCTCAGAGCGGCGATACAACCGCGCAGCCATTTGCTGACCATCGCGGGTCGGTATCGACAGTTCAGTGACGTCGATGGCCCCTGGTGGGCAAGGGTCGAGCACTTGCGAGGTCTGCTCGAACTCGTCACGCGCCTGTTGCACGCTCAAGCTGTGCATCGGTTGGCTTTTGCCACTCAGGCGGCCAAACTCAACCAGTTCGAGGAACCCTTCCAGGTCGGGATCAAGAGGCATATTGGAGTCCTTGTCTGTTCGTGGCGCAGTTCATTGAGGCAGCGCTTCAACATCGCGCAGCAGGTGCGGCAGTTGAGTCAGCAACAGCGGATGACTGAGCATCTGGTAATGGCCCGCAGGAATGCGGATGTTGGTTGCAGAACCATCGACCCGCGGGAAGCTTTCGATGGCATTGGCCGCCCACCAGCAATGGGCGGCACTGGTCGTACGCGGCAGCACATCGATTTGCAGTGACAGGCGCTTGAGGTGCATGGCGACGCAGAAGGTGTGCGCCAGCTCATCGCTGCCGATGCTGGCATAGGCCGAAACGGCAGGCAGTTGGGTCTTGATTCGGTCGATCAAGGCTTCCAGTTCATCCACAGGGTGGTTGGCACTCAGGGTCAAGGGCGCAAGCTGCTCAACCGGGAGGGCAAAAATCACCGCCAGAAAGTTGCGTAGATCCTCGCTCCAGTCCAGCTGCTCATCGGGCTGATCAGGGCTCGGCATGAAGCTGTCTACCAGCCCGAGAAACTCCACCGGTTCACCCTGGTTTTCCAGCTCCTGAGCGACCAGCACCGCCAGCGTGCCGCCCAGTGACCAGCCCAGCAGGTGATACGGCCCGTCCGGCTGTTTCTGGCGTATGTACTGCGCGTAATCGATGGCCATTGCCGACAGTGATTCATCTTCCCAATCACGGTCCAGAAGCATGCGGCATTGCAGGCCATAAACGCTGCGCTGGCCTTCAAGGCAGCGCGCCACAGGCTCGTAGTCAAACACTGTGCCAAACCCAGCGTGCAGGCAGAACAGCGGCGGCTTGCCAATGCTGCGGCTATTGAGCAACAGCAGTGGATCGAGATTTTGCAGGTCCTGGATCGCAAACCCCGACAGCTCGGCAATGGTCGGCTTGCTGATCATGTCTCGCAATTTCAGCTCGATGTTTAGGTTCTCGCTGGCCCGGACTTTCGCCAGCACCTTGAGGATCCGCAGCGAGTCGCCGCCCAGTTCAAAGAAGTTATCGGTGACGCCGATCTGCTCGACTTGCAGCACGTCTTGCCAGATGGCTGCCAGTGCCCGCTCCAGCCCATTGCGTGGAGCGATGAACTCCCGGCCTTTGAACTCGGGTTCCGGCAGCGCTTTGCGGTCCAGCTTGCCGTTGGCGTTGAGGGGGAATTCGTTGAGCACCAGGATCTGCGCCGGGATCATGTAATCCGGCAGGTCGCTTTGGAGTGCGGTACGTAGGTCTGAGCCTTCGTTGCCACGGGCCACCACATAACCAATCAACTGCTTGCCGTTGAGGGTTTCCCGGGCCACCACCACGGCATCCTGCACGCCGGCCATGGCTCGCAAGCGGGATTCGATTTCCCCCAGTTCAATGCGGAAGCCGCGAATCTTCACCTGGTTGTCGAGCCTGCCCAAGTAGTCGATGACCCCATCGGCACGCTGACGAACCCGGTCGCCGGTGCGATACAAGCGCCGGCCCTTGGCGTCGAACGGGTCGGCGACAAATCGCTCGGCGGTCAGCGCCGCCCGTTGGTGATAACCGCGCCCCACGCCCTGACCGCCGATGTACAACTCACCGGCCACGCCAATCGGCAACGGGTTGAGCATTTCATCCAGCACGTACAGGGTTCGCTCGCCGACCCGAGTGCCAATCGGTGCATACACTGCGCCGCATTGGGCCTGGGCGTCGACTTTCCAGAGCAGCGGCGTGACCACGGTTTCGGTGGGGCCGTAGCCATTGGTGAGAAATTGCGGGCGCAGGGCGCGTTTGACCCGTTCGAAGTTGGCCTCGGCGACCGCATCCCCGCCGAAGCAATAGATGCGTACCGGTGGCGGCGGCTGGGTCTGGCTGTCGGCGAATTCGGCCAGTTGTTGCAGGTAAGCGGGCGGGAAACAGGCGATGCTGATCCGCTCGGCGTGCAACGCATTCCAGGTTTCTTCCGGTGTCCACAGGCGATTGTCGCGCACCACCAGGCAGCCGCCGCTGAGCAGGGTCGACAGCCAGCGCTCCTGGGCACCGTCGAACGCGAACGACATGAACAGCAGCTCGCGGGTGTCGGTGTTCATTTCATAGCGTTGGGCGATGGCCTGGCAGTGCATGCGGATCTGTTCGTGACTGACCGCCACGCCCTTGGGTTGCCCGGTGGAGCCTGAGGTGTAGATCAGGTAGGCGAGGTTTTCGGGGTGGATCGCGGGGGATGGTGTGTTTGCCACAAAGCCAGCGGTTAACCTGGATCCCTGTGGGACCGGATTCATCCGGGAAGAGGGCATTCCTGACGCAGCATGTGTATCGGGTTCACTCATGTCTTCCCGGATGAATCCGGTCCCACAGGACAAGTGTGGATCTGTAGAAGATGTGGCATCCAGGGCAATCAGAGTCACCTCGGTCGCAGCAAACCTCTCTAGCAAACTGTCTTGAGTCAGCAGCACATTCATGGCCGAATTGCCGATGATCCACTCAATTCGCTCCTTGGGGTAATCGATGTCCAGCGGCACATAGGCTGCGCCGGTTTTCATTACCGCATAGAACGCGACGATCACCTCGACCGAACGCTCCAGCGCCACACCGACGAAGTGTTCCGGGCCAATCCCCTGGCTGATCAGACGCTGGGCCAGGCGAGTGGCGCGGCTGTCCAGCTCGCCGTAGCTCAACGTGACGCCTGCGCAACTCACGGCAATGGCGTCGGGTCGTTGGCGGGCGTGCTGTTCGATCACTTGCGCCAGCAGCGGAGCGGATTGTGGGGGTTCTGTCATGCGATTGCTGGCTTGCAGCAACCGCTGTTCGTCAACGCTGAGCATGTCCAGGCTGCCCAGAGTCGCCTGGGGATTGTTCAGCAGCGCCAGCAACAGCGCCTCATAGCTGCGGCGAATCTGTTCGGTCGCCTCGGGGGTGAATTGACTGCGCAGGACCATGAACTCGACGCTCAGGGTCTCGTTGAGCATCACCGCCAGGTCCATGGCAAAGTCGGTCACGCCATGGGCCTTGACCTCGCCGAAGCGCAGACCGTGGCGCGAGGCGTGTTCCAGGCGTTCATCCAACGGGTGGTTTTCGAACACGATGATGCTGTCAAACAGCGCCTGGCCACTGTTGCCGGACCAGCGCTGAATGTCAGCCAGAGAAGCGTGCTCATGATCGCGAAGGTTCAGGTTGCAGCTTTGCAGTTGCGCCAGCCAGTCGTCGACCCGCTGACTCGGCTGCGGACTTTGCACCACGGGCAAGGTATTGATGAACAGCCCGAGCATTTCATCGGCGTTATCCAGGCTGGAAGGACGGCCTGCGACAGTCGCGCCGAAACACACCGTCTGCTGCCCGGTGTAGCGCTGCAACAGCAGCAACCACGCGGCCTGGATCAGCGTGTTGGGGGTGACGCGCAGTTGTTGGGCCTGCTCGCGCAGGTAAGCGGTTTGCTCGCGGTCCCAGCGCAGGTACAGCGGCTCATGCCCGGTCAGGCTTGGATCGGGACGCGGCGCAATGGCGCTGGCCAGCAGCGTCGGGCCGTTGACCTCGCGCAGTTGATCCTTCCAGAACCGCTCAAGGCTCTGCTGCGACTGAGCCTTGAGCCAGCCGATGTAATCTCGGTAGCGGCCCTGTTTCGGCGTTGCGGGTTGGCCGCTGTAATGCTCCAGCACTTCGCCCAGCAATCGCGAACTGCTCCAGCCGTCCATGAGGATGTGATGGCTGGTCCAGATCAGGTAGTGGCTGTGCTCGGCGAGGCGGATCAGGGTCAGGCGCATCAGCGGCGCGTGCAGCAGGTCAAAGCCTTGGGCGGCGTCAGCGTTTACCTGCTGTTTGAGTTCGTCGGCGCCTACCGACCGGCCTTGCCAGTCCAGTTGTCGCACGGCAATGGACGCCTGTTTGTAGACCAGTTGCAGCGGCTCGGCCAGGGTGCTGGCCGACCAGAAGCCGGTGCGTAGAATCTCGTGGCGCTGGATCGTCGCGTTCCAGGCCGCCAGAAAACGCTCAACATTCAAGCCCTCAACCGAGACCGCCATCTGGTTCAGATACAGCGCCGCTTCGTTGGCCTCCAGGGTGTAGAACAACATGCCTTGCTGCATGGGCGACAGGGGGTAAATGTCTTCGATCAGTTCCAGTGGCACCGGCAGTGTGTTCAGTTGCTGGGCATTCAAGCCGGAGAGTGCGAAGGGTTGTTCATCCTGAGCGGATTGTTCTGCCAACGCGCCGCCGTCAACCCGAACCACATTGGCCAGTTGCTCGATGGTCTGATGCTGGAACAGGTCCTTGGGGGAAAAGTCGATGCCCTGTTGCCGGGCTCTGCTGACCAGTTGAATGGAGATGATCGAATCGCCGCCCAGATCGAAGAAGTTGGCGCTGATGCCGACCTTCTCCAGCTTGAGCACGTCCTGCCAGATGTGGGCGATGCGTTGCTGCAACTCGGTGTGCGGGGCGACGTAAATCGCCTGGTTTTGGCTTGCGTCCGGCGAGGGCAGGGCCTTGCGGTCCAGTTTGCCGTTGGGCGTGAGGGGCAGCTGCTCAAGGAACATCAGGTGCGCGGGCACCATGTAGTCCGGCAGGTCCTTGCGCAGGCTGTTGCGAATCTGCTCCCGCAGAGCCGTTTGCTCAGCGCCGTGTTCCACGGGTTCAACCGGCACGATATAGGCCACCAGTTGCTCGCCGCTGGCGCCGGGTTTCACGACTACGGCTGCAGCGCGGATCGTCGGCTGGGCATGCAGGCGGCTTTCGATCTCACCCGGTTCGATGCGGAACCCGCGAATCTTCACCTGATGATCAAGCCGCCCCAAGTATTCGATCACCCCGTCGCGGCGATAACGGCAACGGTCGCCGGTGCGATACAAGCGGGCGCCGGGCGGGCCGAAGGGGTCGGGCACGAAGCGCTCGGCGCTCAGGTCCGGGCGCTGGAAATAGCCACGGGCCAGGCCGTTGCCGCCGATAAGCAGTTCACCGGCTACGCCAATCGGGGCGGGTTGCAGGTCGGCGTCGAGGATATAAAACGTGGTGTTGTCGATTGCGCGCCCGAGCCAGGGTTTGGGGTGCTGCGGGTCGAGACGATGGATCGCCGACCAGATGGTGGTTTCGGTCGGGCCATACAGGTTCCACAGCTGATCGCTGATGGCGAGCATGCGTGAGGCCAGTTCATCGCTCAAGGCTTCGCCACCGCACAGCAGTTTGCAGCCTTGCAGGGCATTGCGCTGAGGATGGTCCAGCAGCATGCGCCAGGTCGAGGGCGTGGCTTGCAGCGCACTGATGCCTTGGCGCGCGACGATATCCAGTAGCGCGGCAGGGTCGAGGTTGACGCCGGTTTCGGCGAGTACCAGCCGCGCACCGACAGTCAGGGGCAGGTAGATTTCCAGGCCGAAGATATCGAAGCAGAAAGTGGTCAGCGACAGCATCCGGTCATCGGCGCTCAGCCCCGGCGCGCGGGCCATGCTGCTGATGAAGTTGACCAACGCACCATGGGCCACCATCACGCCTTTGGGTTTGCCGGTGGAGCCGGAGGTGTAGATCGTATAGGCCAGATGCTCGGCGCTCGTCGCACCTTGAGGATTGGTCTCGGCGTAGCCCGCCAGCCCGTCGGTCTGCGCATCCAGAATCAGGGCTTCAACCCCGGCCGGGATCGGCAATTGCGGCTGCACGGCGGCCTGGGTCAGCAGCAGACCAATGCCGCTGTCGTCGATCATGTAGGCCAGGCGGTCTTGGGGATAACCCGGATCCAGCGGCAGATAAGCGCCGCCTGCCTTGAGGACGCCCAGCAGGGCGACGATCATGTCCACGCTGCGCTCCAGCGCCACACCGACCAGCACTTCCGGGCCGACACCTCTTTGGATCAGGGCATGGGCCAACTGGTTGGCGCGGCGGTTGAGCTGCTGATACGTCAGTTGCTGTTCGCCGACGATCAGGGCGACTGCCTGCGGATCGCGCTGCACCTGCTGCTCGAACAGGTGGATCACGGTCAGCGCGTTCGGGGTCTGGCTGACCGGGCTGTTCCAGCCCTCGACCATCAGGCTGCGCTCGGTGGCGTCCAGCAAAGGCAGGCTCGCGACCGGTTGCTCGGCGTCGATGACCACGGCGCGCAGCAAGGCCAGCCAATGGCGGGACAGTTGCTCGATAGTGGCAGTATCGAACAGATCGACGGCGTAACTGATGGACGCCGAAAAAGCTTGTTCCGACAGCGACGTATTGAGGGTCAGGTCAAACTGCGCGCTGGGGGTGTTCCAGGGCAGATGATCCACCGACAGTTGCGGGAGCGAGTGCGCACTCTGGCCTTCGAGGGTCCCCTGATGATTGAACAGCACCTGAAACAACGGGCTGTGGCTCAGGCTGCGTTCCGGTTGCAGGGCGCTGACCAGTTGCTCGAAGGGCAAGTCCTGATGGGCCTGGGCCTCCAGTGCCGCTTGCCGGACCTGTTGCAGCACTTCGCTGAAACGGCTGTGCTCGTTGAACTGCACCTTGAGCACCTGGGTGTTGACGAAAAAGCCCATCAGCCGCTCGGTCTCCGGGCGGTTGCGGTTGGCGCTGGGCACGCCGATGCGGATGTCATTTTGTTGGCTGTAGCGGTGCAGCAGGGTCTGGAAAGACGCCAGCAACAACATGAAAGGCGTGACGTTGTGTTGCTGGGCCATCTGCAGCAAGGCCGCACCGAGCCGTGGGTCGGTTTCGACGCTGAACTGCGCGCCGCGATAGCTTTGCTCGGCGGGGCGCGGTCGGTCAGTGGGCAGGGCGAGTACGGTTTGCTCGCCGCCCAGTTGGGCCGTCCAGTACGCCAGTTGCCGCTCGCGCTCACCGGCTTCCATCCAGTGCCGCTGCCAGATGGCGTAATCGGCGTACTGAATCGACAGCGCGGGCAGTTCCGGCTGCCGTCCCTGACTGAACGCCGCGTAGCACTCGACCAGCTCGTTGACCATGACCTGCATCGACGCGCCATCGGAGACGATATGGTGCTGCGTCATGACCAGCACATGCTCCTCGGCGTCGACGCGCAGCAATTCCACCCGCAGCAGCGGCCCGTGCTCCAGGTCGAACAACTTGCCGCTCGACTGGCCGATGAAGGCTTGAATGGCGGCTTCGCGGTCGACTATATCGGGATCCAGAGGCTGGATGTCCAGGCGCAGGGTTTGCTGATCGGCGATCACCTGCGCGGGCTGCTCGTCAATCAGGCGAAACGTGGTACGCAGGCTTTGGTGGCGATTGATCAACAGATCGAAGCTGCGTTGCAGTGCCGCGATATCCAGCACGCCCTTGAGGCGCAGCATCATCGGCACGTGATAGGCGCTGCTGTCAGGGTCCATCTGCCAGAGGAACCACTGGCGCTCTTGCGCGTAAGACAGCGGCAAGCGCGGGTAGGCCGATTGCACTTCCGGGATCGGCAGGTTGGCGGGTGAGACGCCTTCTTCGAGCATTTTCTGCAGGTACAGCCTGCGTTTTTCCAGGGGCAGGGTGATGAACCGGCGTGCGATTCTGGTGGCAACCGTGCGGTCCATCAGACTTCCTCCATGTCGTCGAACAGCGCTTCGAGCCTGTCCATTTTCGTGCTGTCCAGTTGCCCGGCTGATTGCGCCAGCCCGGCAGCAAAATCCCCCAGGATCGGTGCCTGGAACAATAGTTGTGGCGTGAGCTGCAAGCCGAGCTCCAGTTGCAGACGTGACACGACCTTGATCACCAGCAACGAATGGCCACCCAGTTCGAAGAAGTTATCGGTCAGGCCCACGCGTTCCAGCTTGAGCACGTCCTGCCAGATGGCGGCGATGTTCTGTTCCAGCTCGGTCTGCGGGGCGAGGTATTCGCCTTGCAGCTGGCTGGCGTCGGGTTGCGGCAGGGCTCTGCGGTCCAGCTTGCCGTTGGCCGTCAGCGGCAGGTCGAGCAGGAAGATCAGGTAGGCCGGGACCATGTAGTCCGGCAGGTTGTCTTTCAGCACGTTTTTGATGCTTTCCCGATCGTCTTCGTCGGCCACCAGATAAGCCACCAATTGAGGGCCGCTGGCGGTGTCTTGCGCCAGAACCACGGCCTGACGGACCTGAGGCTGCGCCAACAACTGCGCCTCGATTTCCCCCAGCTCGATGCGGAAGCCGCGAATCTTCACCTGATGATCGCTGCGCCCCAGGTAATCGATGCTGCCGTTATTGCGATAACGAGCGAGGTCGCCGGTGCGATACAAACGGCTGCCGTCGTCGGCAAACAGATTGGGGATGAAGCGCGTGGCGGTGAGGGCCTGGCGGTTCAGGTAACCCCGCGCCAGGCCTGGGCCGCCGACGTAGAGTTCGCCGATGCAGCCTTTGGGGACCGGGTTGAGGTTGGCGTCCAATAGGTACCAGGAGAGGTCGGCCAGGGGGGCGCCGATTGGGCTGTTTTTCTGGTAGAGGTCAGTCTGGGTGATGGGCCGATAGGTGACATGCACCGTGGTTTCAGTGATGCCGTACATGTTGATCAGCTTGGGTGATTGATCACCGAACTGATCGAACCAGGGTTTGAGGCTTGGCACATCCAGGGCTTCGCCACCGAATACCACGTAGCGCAGGGCCAGATTTTGCTGTGCCGCGCAGGCCACGTTCATCAAGGGTTTGAAGGCGGACGGAGTCTGGTTCAGTACCGTGACTTTTTGTTCGATCAGCAGCGCATGGAAGTCCTCCGGCGAACGGCTCACGGCGTGGGGCACGATCACCAGTTTGCCGCCGTACAGCAGCGCGCCGAAGATTTCCCAGACCGAGAAGTCGAACGCGCAGGAGTGGAACAGCGTCCACACATCATCATGGCCGAAGCGGAAATGCTCGGCACTGGCCTCGAACAGGCGCAGCACGTTGGCGTGGGTCAGCAGCGCGCCCTTGGGCTGGCCGGTGGAGCCGGAGGTGTAGATGACGTAGGCGAGGTTGTTGGGGTTGACCTGTACCTCTGGGTTGGAATGCACTTTCTGTGGGAAGACCGGGGTGGCGCTCCACCTTGCTCGCGAAAGGGCCGGTCCTGGCGATGCATCTCTAGCGTCTGATCCACCCCCTTCGCGAGCAAGGTGGAGCGCCACCCCGGTCTTCCCACAGGTCAGCGGTGTAGCAGTCGCAGATACTGTGTCTGACCCAACGCTCTCGCGAACAAGTTCGCTCCTACAGGGCGGTGGGGTGTCAGGGTTGGAATGCACTTTCTGTGGGAGCGAGCTTGCTCGCGAAGGGGCCGGTTCTGTCGATGCATTTTCAGCGTCTGCCCCATTGCCTTCGCGAGCAAGCTCGCTCCCACAGGTCTGCGGTGTGCCAGATGAGTCCGAATGCAGTCCCTGTGGGAGCGGTGTGTCAGGCGAAATCACCAGGGTTTCCACCTCATCCCCCAGCAGCAACCCCTCAAGCACACCACCCTGCGCCAGCAGCAACCGAATCCCGCTGTCCTTGATCATGTAGCTCAAGCGATCCTGCGGGTAGGCCGGGTCTAGCGGCACATAGGCGCCACCCGCTTTGAGGATCGCCAGCAAGCCAACGATCATCTCCAGCCCACGCTCCACTGCCAGCCCCACCCGCACCTCAGGGCCGACGCCCCTTGCGATCAGTTGATGGGCGATGTGGTTGGCGTGTTGATTCAGCTCGGCATAGGTCAATTGCTCGCCGTCAAAACTCAGGGCGATGGCATCGGGTGAACGCTCGACCTGCGCCTCGATACGCTGGGCGAGGCTGTGCTCGACGTTGAAGCTGACACGCGTTGAATTCCAGTCGGCCAGCGCCGCCACCCGGTCGCCAAGCGTCAGTTCACACAGTGGTCGCTCAACGTGTTCACACAACTCAATCAGCCCTTGCAACGTCTGCGCAGCAATGGCCTGAATCACCGCCTCGCTGAACGTCTGCCGGTCGTGGTTGAAGCGCAGGGCCAGGCTGTCGCTGGCGTTGATGATCAGGGTCAGCGGGTAGTTGGTCTGTTCGTGGCTGCTGATGTTGTCGAACCGCAGCCCTTGAGGCGCGCCTTGCTCCAGTGCTTCGGCAATCGGGTAGTTTTCGAACACCAGTAGGGTGTCGAACAACGCTTCCCCGGCATGCCCGGCCCAGCGCTGCACATCCGCCAGGGAGCTGTGTTCGTGCTCGCGCAGGTTGAGGTTGTGCGCTTGCAAGCCTTGCAGCCATTGGCTGACAGGGACCTCGGGTTGCGGGGTGCAGACCACCGGCAACGTATTGATGAACAGGCCGACCTGCTGCTCGATGCCGCGAATGTCAGTGGGGCGGCCTGCCACCGTCGCGCCGAAGCAGACGCTGAGCTGGCCGGTGTAGCGTTGCAGGATCAGCGCCCACGCGCCTTGCAGCAGGGTGTTGAGGGTCACTTTCTGTTGGCGGGCGAATTGGTTCAGCGCCTGGGTCTGCGCAGGGCTGAGGGCCACGTTGTAATCCGCGTGGCCTTGTTGCCTGTCGCCATCGGGCAACAGGCTGCGGGCCAGCAGGGTGGGTTCATCCAGTGCCTTGAACTGCTCGGTCCAGAACGCCTCGCTGGCGGCGTGATCCTGTTTTTGCAGCCACTCGATGTAGTGCCTGTAACGACCCTGGGGCGCCTCCACAAGCTGACCGCTGTAGCGCTGCAAGACTTCGCCAAGCAACTGCGAGGTGCTCCAGCCATCCATGAGGATGTGATGGTGGGTCAGGATCAGGTGATACCGATTGGCTTCAGTGCGTATAGCGATCACGTGCAGCAGCGGGGCATGATTCAGATCGAAACCACGTCGCAACTCGTCCGCCGCCAGATCGTCCAGCGCCTGTTTTTGATCCGTTGAGGCTTGCCAATCGAGTAGGGTGAACGGCATGTCCAACCGTGCATGCACCACTTGCAGTGGCTGCTCCAGCTCGCCTTGCCAGATGAAACGGGTGCGCAGGATGTCATGGCGATTGAGCACCGCCTGCCAGGCCTGGCGGAAGCGCTCCGGGTCCAGGCCGCTGACGTCCACACGCATCTGATTCAGGTAATTGCCGGCTGCCTGTTCGTGCAGGGTGTGGAAGAGCATGCCTTGCTGCATCGGCGCCAGCGGGTAGATGTCCTGAATCTGCCGAGGGTCCAGGGGCAGGGCGTCCAGTTGGGTCTGGCTGATGCGCGCCAGAGGGAAATCCGTCGGGGTGACGCCTTGATGGTTGGCGCAGTGCTCGACCAGCAGGCGCAGCTCATTTGCGTATTCGTCAGCCAGACGCTGAATCAGCGCCTCATCGAACATCTCTGCGCTGAAAGTCCAGCCGACGTTCAACTCTCCGCCGTAGACCCGGCCATTGAGGATCAACCAGTTGCCCAGCGGCGCGTCCGGGTGTTGCTCGGCACCGGCGTTTTCAGTGGCGGGGGTGAAAAGGGAGTCGTCCTCTGCCGCAAAACTGCTATCGAATTGCCCCAGATAGTTGAAGGTAATCCGCGGGGTGGGTAACTGACTCAGACGCTGACGGTCAGCGTCATGCCCCAGATAGCGCAACACGCCGAAACCTAGGCCCTTGTTGGGCACGGCGCGCAGTTGTTCTTTGACGGCTTTGATGGACTCGCCGATGCCCTGCGCGGGTTCCAGCTTCACCGGGTACAGCGTGGTGAACCAGCCGACGCTGCGGCTTAGGTCGATGTCGTCGAACAGGTCTTCGCGGCCGTGACCTTCCAGTTGAATGGCCACGCTCTGGCTTTGCTTCCAGCGCACCAGCACGCGGCTCAGGGCGGTCAGCAGCAGGTCGTTGACCTGGGTGCGATAAGCCGCAGGGGATTCTTGCAGCAGGCGGCGGGTCAGGTCCTGATCCAGACGAGTCTGCACGGTGATCGCCAGGGCCTTGCTCAGCCGGGCGTCCAGGTTCGCGCCGGGCAGTTGGGGCGTTTCGCCTTGCAGCTGTTGCTGCCAGTAAACTGCTTCGGCCTGCAAGGCTTCGCTCTGGGCAAGGTGTTGCAAGCGTTGGCTCCAGTCCTGCAACGAACTGCTGCGCGCGGGGAATGACACAGGCTGACTGGACTGGAGCTGCAAGTACGCGCTTTGCAAATCATCAAACAGCACCCGCCAGGAAACCCCATCCACCACCAGATGATGGATTACCAGCAGCAGGCGCTGGCTGCCATCCCCCAGGCTGACCAGCACCGCGCGCAGCAAAGGGCCTTCTTGCAGATTCAGGCTGCGCTGGGCCTCGTTACCCAGTTGCTCAAGCTCGGTGGGGTCGTTGATCTGCGCTTGCCACAGAGAAAAATGGCTTTGCTCAATGTCCTGATACGTGGCCGTCCAGCCTTGCTCGCCCTCGGTGAAGTTCAGGCGCAGGGCGTCATGCTGTTCAAGCAAGGCGCGCAGGGCTTGGGCCAGCAGCCCGGCATCCAGCAATTTACCCGGCTTGAGCAACACCGACTGGTTCCAGTGCTGGCGCTGCTCGATGGCCATTTCGAAAAACAGCTGTTGAATGGGCAGCAGCAAAACCGAGCCTTGCGCCGGGCCGCGTGCAATCTGCGCAGTTGGGTCACTGACCCGCGCAACCGCGGCCAGATGCTGGATGGTCTGGTGTTCGAACAGCTCTTTCGGGGTGAATTCAATGCCCGCCTGACGGGCACGGCTGACCAGTTGAATGGAGATGATCGAGTCGCCGCCCAGGTCGAAAAAGTTGTCGGTGATGCCGATGGAATCGCGCTTGAGCACGTCCTGCCAGAGCGTCACCAGCTGTTGCTGAATCGGGTTTTGCGGCGCGACCCAGGCGTTGTGCCGCACGCTGGCGTCTGGCGCGGGCAGGGCCTTGCGATCCAGCTTGCCATTGGCGCTCAGGGGCATGCGCTCCAGAAACAGCCACTGACCGGGGACCATATAGTCGGGTAGATGCTGCGCCAGACGGGCCTTGATCGACTCTTGCAATGCCGCATGTTGAAGGGTTTCCGCCGGTTGGACCGGGACTACGTAACCCACCAGCTGCTGGCCGAGCGCGATGACCACCGCTTCGCGCACATCCGGCAATTGCAGCAGTTGATTTTCGATTTCCCCCAGCTCGATGCGCAGGCCGCGAATCTTCACTTGATGGTCGATGCGGCCGCGATATTCGATGACGCCGTTCGGGCGATAACGGGCCAGGTCGCCCGTGCGATAGAGACGCTCGCCGTCGCCAAACGGGCTCGTCACGAAGCGCTCGGCGGTCAGCCCCGGTCGGCGATGATAACCACGGGCCAGGCCGATGCCGCTCAGGTACAGTTCGCCGATCACTCCTGGCGGTACCGGCTGCAGGCAGGCGTCGAGGATGTAAGTCGCCAGATTGGCAATCGGCTCGCCGATGGGCACGCTGTCGGCGTCTTCTGCGCGGCAGGTCCAATGGGTGACGTCGATCGCCGCTTCAGTGGGGCCGTACAGGTTGTACAGCGTCGCGTTCGGCAGTTTTTCAAAGACCTGCTGCTGGGTGTCGACTGGCAAGGCTTCGCCGCTGCAGATGATGCGTTTGAGGGCTGTGCAACGGGCGACATCGGCGTCCAGCAGGAAGGCTTGCAGCATCGACGGCACAAAATGCAGGGTGCTGACGTTGTGGCTCTGGATCAATGCGATGAGCCGCGCCGGATCCCGATGATCCCCCGGCAGCGCCATCACCAGCTTCGCGCCGCTGAGCAGGGGCCAGAAGAATTCCCACACCGATACGTCGAAGCTGAACGGGGTTTTTTGTAGCACGGTGTCGCGGCTGCCTAGCTCATAGGCCTGTTGCATCCAGCACAGGCGGTTGGTCAGCGCGCGATGGCGGTTGCCCGCGCCCTTTGGCTGGCCGGTGGAGCCTGAGGTGTAAATCACATAGGCGAGGTTTTCCGCCGCGATGTCCACTTCAGGGTTGGACGCCGGATAGCTCGAAAGGTCGAGCGCATCCAGGCACAAGGTGTTCAGGGTCGCAGGCAGCGGCAAGTGATCGCGCAGGTTGCTTTGAGTCAGCAGCAACTGAATACCGCTGTCCTGAATCATGTAGGCCAGCCGTTCCTGCGGGTATTCCGGGTCCAGCGGGACATACGCGCCACCGGCCTTGAGGATGGCCAGCAGACCGACGACCATTTCCACACTGCGCTCGGCGGCAATGCCCACCAGGGTTTCCGGGCCGACGCCCGTTTCGATGAGCTTGTGGGCCAGTTGATTGGCCTGGCGGTTGAGTTGTTCATAGCTCAGTTGACGGTCGGCGAAGGCCAGGGCGCAGGCCTGGGGTGTGCGCTGCACCTGTTGTTCGATAAGCCGATGCGCCGGCTCATCGAGGGGGTAGTCGACCTGGGTGGCGTTCCATTGCTGTTGGGTTTGCAGCTCGTCGGGGCTGAGCATCGCCAGCTCGCCGATGGGCTGGGTCGGATCTTCCACCAGCGCCTGCAACAGATTCTGCCAGTGCCCGGCCAGACGCCCGATGGTCTCGGGGGCGTACAGCTCGGCGCGATATTCGAACTCGGCGTGGATGGCGGTGCGTGAATAGCTGACGTCCAGGCTGAGATCGAACTTGGCCTGCGCCAACGCGATGGGCAGCGCGGTCAGTTGCAGATCGCGCAGATGCAGCGCGCTGTCGGTCGGTGCTTCCACGCGCCAGTTGAACAGGGTCTGGAACAGCGGATTAGCCTGGCTGCTGCGCTGCAGGTTGAGGCGATCGAGCAGCAGTTCGATGGGGTAGTCGGCGTGCTCAAGTGCCGCCAATGAAGCCTGGCGCAACCCTTGAAGAAACTTGCTGCCGGGCTGGTCCGGGTCGAGGCGCGCGCGGTAGATCTGGCTGCTGACAAAAAAGCCCACCAGCTCCTGAGTGGCGCTCTGGTTGCGGGTGGCATTGGGCACGCCAACGGTAAAGTCGCGCTGGCCGCTGTAACGGCCGAGCAGCAGCTGCCACGCGCCCAGCAGGACCACGAAGGGCGTCACACCCAGGCGATGACACAGGGTGTTCAACGGGCCGTTCAGGCTGGAGGGCAACGTCAGCGGGTGCATGCCGAGGCTGTTGGTTTTCACGGCGCTGGCTGGGAAATCCGTTGTCAAGGCCAGGGTCGGTAGCTCATTGCCCAGGTAGCCCTGCCAATAATCGGCGGCCTGATCGTGGGCGTGGCTGTGCACATATTCTTCGCGCTGCCAGCGGGCGTAGTCGCGGTACTGAATGCTCGGCCTCTGCAGCGGGGTCGGATCGCCCATCGCCAGACGCTGGCAGGCACGGGTCAGGTCTTGAGTGAGGATCGGGTTGGACCAGGCGTCCGAGACGATGTGATGTAGGTTGAGGAGCAGCACATGGTCCTGTTCGGCGACCTTGATCAAGGTGGCGCGGATCAGGGGTGCCTGGCTGAGATCGAAGGCGTGGGCGGCTTCGGTGGCCAGCAGTGTGTCCAACGCTTCGACACTGCCGGCATTGATGTGGTTGAGCGTGAGTTGTGCACCGTGATCGACGATCTGCTGCGGAACGCCGTCCCTTTCAACAAAACGCGTACGCAGGATGTCATGGCGGTCCACGACCTTTTGCAGGGCGCGTTCCAGCAATGCCGCATCCAGCGGGCCCTTGATCGACAGCGCCTTGGGCAGGTTGTAGGCGGCGCTGTCCGGGGCCAATTGCTGCAACAACCACAGGCGCTGCTGGGCAAACGAAAGCACCCCAGGCCCCTCGGCCGAGCCGGCACGGATGGCATCGCTGGCGCCTTGCTCATCAGCCAGGAGCAACGCCAGCAGGTCGTGGTCGGGTTGTTGATTGATTTGATTCATGATCGCTCTCGTCGCCGTCGGCAGAGGAATTGGCTTTGTCAGAAAGACGAAGGGTGGCGGGGGAGATTTAGCGGGGGGTGGGGTTGATCGCGGCGAATGAAATACCTGTGGGAGCGAATTCATTCGCGAAGAGGCCGATACATTCGATAGATTTTCATCGGCTGTAACATCGCCTTCGCGAATGAATTCGCTCCCACACGTGTCCGCGGCCTTCAACCCGTCGGCGCCAACGCCCGCTCACTCACCACTTGCCCGGCGTGCATGCGCACCAGTTGGTCGGCGACATCGAAATAACGATCGTCGTGGGAGATGACGATGATGGTCTTGCCCAGGCGCTTGAGGTCCGGCAGCAGCTCGGTGTAGAAAATCCGTCGGAAGGTCGGGTCCTGGTCGGCGGCCCATTCGTCGAACACCAGCACCGGGCGTTCGTCGAGCCAGGCATTGACCAGCGCCAGTCGTTTGCGCTGCCCGGTGGACAAGTCGGTGGTGGTAAAGGCGCCGTCTTTCACGCTGACTTTGTGGGCGATCTCCAGACGCTCCAGGTAGCGGGTGGCATCGCTGGGCAGCGCCTTGTCGTTCTGGATCAGGTCGTCGAACAGGTAGTAGTCGGCGAACACCGTGGTGAACATCTGTCGATAATCATCCAGCCCCCGGGCATCCACGGGCGAGCCGTTGAGGCGTATTTCACCTTGCTGCGGGGTGTACAGGCCCAGCAGCAGTTTGATCAGGGTGGTCTTGCCGCAGCCGTTTTCGCCAACGATGAACAGAATCTCACCCGGCTCGATGCTCAGGTTGACCGGCCCCAGTTTGAACGGCTCGCTGCCTTCCACGGGCGGGAAGGCGTAATGCACGTCGTGCAGTTCGAGGTGGTCCAGCTGCGGCGCTGGTTGGTTGGCCGGCTCCAGCAACAGGTGAGGTTCGGGCGAGGAGAAACGCGCCGACAGATCAGCGATACGCCCGAAGGCAATCTGCGCCCGGCCGACAATGGGCAGGTTACCGATCAGGGTTTCCAGTGGGCCTTTCATGTACAGCAGCACCAGTACAAAGCCGCTCATGACCGCCGGATCAGGGCTGGGCCACAGGGTTTGCAGGGTCAGGGTCAGGCCGATGACCACAAAGAACAGCATCGAGCCCAGGGCCTTGGCGATCACGAAGATATTGATCGAGCGCACGTGGGTATCGCAGATGTGGTCGGCAGTCCCCTGTATGTTTTTGCTCAGCATGGCGTAGCGGCGCTGGCGGTGGATGCGCAGTTCTTTCGCACCTTCCGCGATGGCTGAATAGTGTTTTTGCAGGTCGTCTTCGGCTTCACGGGCGGCAAAAAAGCCCTGGATGCCTTTGCTCTGGGCGACGAACTGCACGCCGCAGCCAATGCCGATGGCGAGCAGGGTGATCAGGAATATCGGCAGGGACAGCGTCGCCATGTAGCCCAGGCAGCCGATGATGATGGTCATGGAAATCGCCAGCGGGGAGAAGGCAAAAGCCAGGTCGCTGATGGTGTCCACGTCGCGGGTCAACACCGGGATCAGCCGATGGGTGCGGTAGCGTTCGATCTGTTCGATGGGCGCCGACAGCACCTTGGCGCCCAAGTCCTTGCGCAGCCTGGCAATGACTTTCTGGCCAACGTAGTTGGTGCCGATATCCGCGGCGATGGTGCTCAGTAATGCCAGCAGGCACAGCCCGGCAAAGGCGATCACCACGCCTCGGGTCATGCCGCCGTCACTGTGCAGGCCCTGATTGACCGTGGCCAGCAGCGCTGTGACGCTCAAGCCGCCGACAATGCCCAGCAGGACCGAGGTGATCACGATGGGTCGATAGGGCTTGAGCAGGCTCAAGAGTTCGCGAAGGGCGCTGCGCGGTGCTGCGGTCATGGGCTACCTCGGTCGAGACAAAGACGGGCTGTCAGTGCAAGGAACGAGTGATGGGGGAGGGGATTTAGCGTGGATGTGGTTGAAGGCTTACGGCCAGGCTCGGTAGGCACGAAACCTGTGGGAGCGAATTCATTCGCGAAGAGGCCAGTACATTCGATGCATTTTCATCGCCTGTAATAATGTCTTCGCGAATGAATTCGCTCCCACAGTGAATCGCGTTTCATATCAATGATTTATGTATCCGCACAGCCACTCAAAGCTCCCGCGCCACCCGGAACCCCAGCCAGTCCCCACGGCTGGTCGGCCACATGGTGTTGCGGTTGCCGGAGCGGGAGAAGATAGGCGCTTCGGTCCAGTCGTTGCCCCGGATGCGCTGGATGTCGCAATTGCCGGTCAGCCAGGCGCTGCCGTCGGTGGGCGCGCCGACGTAGGAATTGTTGCGGCAATCAGCGACCCATTCGTAGACATTGCCATGCATGTCATACACGCCGAATGCATTGGCCGGGAAGCTGCCCGCCGGAGAGGTGAAAGTGAAGCCATCCTCCGGGCCGTAGGTGTTGGCATGTTTGGCGATGCTGTAGGGTTTGCCTTCGTCCATCGGGAAGGGAAACGGGCCGGACGAGCCGGCGCGGGCGGCGTACTCGCGCTCCGACTCGCTGACGATGTGGTAAGCCTTGCCGGTTTTTTTCGACAGCCAGGCGACGTATGCCTGGGCTTCCTTGTAGTCCATGCACACCGCCGGTTGGCGGTCAGTGATGGCGTAGCGCGGCTTGCCCGCAATGCATTCGCGTCCGGGGCGTTTGTCGCCATCGGGCATCACATAGCCGGTGTCTTTCAACCACGCATTCCATTCCCCCTGCAGAACCTGAAAGCGGCTCATGGCGAAGGGTTTCTTGAAGGTCACCTCATGCAGCGGGCCCTCGTCGTCCTGACGCCCCAATTCATCGTCGGGGGTCCCCATGGTGAAGGTCCCGGCGGGCAGGACCACCAGTTCTGGGCAGTCCTTGCAGTCTTTGAACACCGTGCCGGGCTTTGGCTCGGCGGAATCGGCATGGGCGGCAACCGGCAGCAGCAGAGCCAGCACCGCCGCACCAGCGAAACCGATGATCTTGCGTAAGGCTGTTTTTTTCATGGGGTTTCTCATAGCTGGAGGAAAGCGGTGGGGGGTTCGATGTCCCCTGTCGGATCGTTTAGGTTTTGTGATTACCTGTGGGAGCGAGCTTGCTCGCGAAGGCAATGTTCCTGTCATGAGAAATATATGCGGATGTCCAGGCCTCTTCGCGAGCAAGCTCGCTCCCACAGGATCTATTGAGCCTGGGGGTCTGCGGAGTTGCAGGCAAAAGTCAGATTTCCAATAAGGGGGCGGGCCGTTCAACGCACGGCCACCGGTTTGGCGGAGTCCTGAACCTGCTGCCAGACGCGCATGAAGTTGCCGCCCCACAGCTTGGCGATGTCGGCTTCCGAATAGCCGCGTTGCAGCAGTTCAGCAGTCACGTTGCGGCTCTCGGCGACGCTGTCCCAGCCCTTGACGCCGCCACCTTCGTTGAAGTCCGACGCGATGCCCACGTGATCGATGCCGATCTTGCGTACCGTGTAATCGATGGCGTCACCCAGGTCCTTGAGCGTGGCCTTGGGTTCGCGGTCGAGGATGCCGTAGAGGCGGCTGGCGTATTGGCCGAACTTCTGTTCCGACCAGGCGGCAATCACCGGATCACCCGGCATCAGGGCCATGGCCAGATTGGTCAAAGGCGGCAGGTCGAAGTCGGCGCGCAGGGCGTTGAGCTTGTCCTGGGTCTTGGCGCTCAGGGGTTTGAGATAGCCGCCGAAACCCACGACCTGCACCACGCCGCCGCTGTTCTTGATCAGCAGCAATTCCTTGTCGCTGAGGTTGCGCGGGATGTCGACCATGGCGCGGGGCACCGAATGGGAGGCGACCATGGGCGTGCGGCTCAGGTGGCTGACTTGCTCCAGGGCCTTGGTGGACATGTGCGACACATCGATGATCACACCGAGGTCATTGAGGCGTTGCACGGCGCGTTGGCCGATGTCGGACAAGCCGTCGAAGGCATCGGCGGTATCGTTGAAAAACGGCAGTGGTCGCGAAGAGTCAGCCCAGTCGTTGTTGCCGATGTAACTGAAGCCGAACATGCGCATGCCACGCGCCGCCCATCTGTCCAGCAGTTTCAGGTCGTTTCCCAGGGGGTAGGCGTTGAGCATGCTGATGAAGATGGCGAACTTGCCTTCGCCTTGCAGGCGGCGCATGTCCGCAGGGGTGTAGGCGATGCCGACCTGATTGGGGAAGTCGCGGGCCATGGCGGAGATCGCTTTGTAGCGCACTTCCTGCTGGTGGCGGGCTTCTTCGACAAAACCTGCGGTGGGGCGGTGGGGCGCGTTGTCGCCGTTCCATATTTCAGGCCAGCCAAACACCGTCAAGGCCGCGGCCGACAAGCGCCCGCGTCCGGCCTTGACCAGGTCGAACTGGCCTTTGCCATCCTTGTCGGCTTCCTTGCCTTCTGTACCGAAATCCATCGGCAGGGTGATGTGGCTGTCGAACGAGACGATGCGTTCCTGAATCTCTTCAGCCTGTTTCATAACCTTGAGCGGGTAGTCGGGATAGCCGCTGAACTGCTGCCACGCCAGCCATCCAGCCCCCAGGGCCACTGCCAGAGCCAGCGGCACGCCGATGTATAACGCTTTCTTATTCATTGCATTCCCAGGATTGGCCATCGATTGCCGGCTTTTGCTATCTGGGAAGAACGAGTCATCGTTCGGGAAATTTAGCGGGGTGACGACGTGGGACCGGCTTTAGCCGAGAAGGCGGTATTTCAAACGATAATTTTGGAGTGGATGTAATAGCCTCTTCCCGGCTGAAGCCGGTCCCACGTCATCACGACCGCAAGAGGGGCGAATATAGAATCTCCCACAGTTCGAGTCCGGCTTAAATTTCGCGCTCAACCCAACGTTCTAGCTTGGATAACGCCCGTTTCAGGGCTTTTACAGGTAGGGCGATGAAGATTTCTCGACGAGGGTTCATGGCGGGGCTGGCGCTGACAGGCGCCGCGGTTCCGGCTGCTTTTTACGCTCACCGTGAACTGACCGCCCCTGATGAGCCCATCACGCCGGGCGAAGCATCGTTCGACGTGCCGGATGCCGCAGGCCGCCAGTTGGCCGATACCTTGCGCGGTGTCTGGGATGTGCGTCTGGAAGGGGCTGATGCCGGGATCGAAGGTCTGCCGTCAGAGGGCTTGCAGCTGCTGCTGGACATCGCCCCTCGAGGTCGGGGTATTCGCGGTTATCTGGACAGCGAAGCCAACCTGCGCGCCGACGCCGAGCCGCGTTATCAATTGCTGGGTGATCTGGCCCAGCCCAAAGGCTCGCAACTGAGCTGGCGCCTGACCCGCTCGGACTCGGCTACCGGCGACCCCGACTATGAATTCAGCGTGGTGCTCGATGAAGTCTGGGGAGCTTTTGGCAATGCCGGTACGGCGACCCTCAGTGGGCGCATTTTCCGGCTGGATCGCGCCGTTGCCTTGCCTGTGCTCGACAACCGTTTTATGGCCCTCAAACGCACCTTTCCCGAGGCGCGGGAACGCATCGGTCTCGGCCCTGCGCTGCTGGCCAGCCTGATCAGCCCGGAACATCGGCTGTTTCACCAGCTCTGGCACGCCTCGCGGGACAAGTGGCACAAGCTGCCCGAGAACAAACGCGAAGCCTTGCGAGGGCTGGGTTGGCAGCCCGGCCCCCGGGACAGAGAACGCGACGCCCGTGGCCCGCGCAAGGATCGCAATGCCTCCGGCGTGGATTTTTTCTTCATGCACCGGCACATGCTCGGCACGGCACGGGCGTTACAGCCGCTGCCTTCCTGGCAACGGTTCCCCTTGCCGCAGCCCGAACTGCAGCGTGACCGGCAAGGGTTTGCCCGCTATTTCGACAACCCCGACGGTTGCTCACTGCCGCCGACCTGGAGCGCCGAGGGCGACGAGGCTTACACGCAATGGGTCAGCGACGTGAAAAGCGCCGAGACCTACCACAGCAATTTCGAAGTCTGGGAATCGCAATACCGCGACCCGCGCTACCTGTCGAAATTGACCCTGGGCCAGTTCGGCTCGGAGGTGGAACTGGGGCTGCACGACTTTCTGCACATGCGCTGGGCGTCGGTGCCCCGTGATCCGGCCAACGGCCAGCCGGTGCCCATGGCCCGTGATCCGGCGGACTTTGCCGCGCGCTGGTTCGAGGCGGAAAACGATTTTCTCGGCGACCCGTTTTCATCCCATGTAAACCCCGTGTTCTGGGGCTTTCATGGCTGGATTGATGACCGCATCGAAGACTGGTTTCGCGCCCACGAGCGGTTTCACCCGGGCCAGGTCACCCGCCAGACCCTCAACGGGGTGCTGTGGTTTGCCAAAGGCCGCTGGGTGGAAATCGACGACCCGTGGCTAGGGCCCGACACCCATGGCTGCAACACCACGCCGGGGCTTGCCATCGGCAAGAGTGTGGAGCTGGACCCGGAGGTCATGAAGCTGGCGCTGAAAATCACCTTTGGCGACGAAAATAAACTGACCGGCCTGTTCAGAAAGGTCCCGCGGCGCCCGTGGTATGCGCGCCATCTTTCCCTCAAACGATGGTTCTGAGCCGGGCAGGGCAATCGTTAAATTTTGTTTCGTTGCCCTCGTTCCCTACTGCAACAGGCCAGCTTGCTGACCATCCCGATTGACGAGTACGCAACACTTTCCTGAGGACACTGGAATGACACAGGCTCTTGTATCTGCCGTGGTTCACGATCTGATCGGTATCGGCTTCGGCCCTTCCAATCTGGCGTTGGCGATTGCCTTGCAGGAACGCGGCGAGCAACAGGGCGCGCTGGATGTGTTGTTCCTCGACAAGCAGGCCGATTACCGTTGGCACGGCAATACGCTGGTGACCCAGAGCGAGCTGCAGATTTCCTTCCTCAAGGACCTGGTCACGTTGCGTAACCCGACCAGCCCGTTCTCGTTCGTCAATTACCTCAAGCAGCATGGCCGACTGGTGGACTTCATCAACCTCGGGACGTTTTACCCGTGCCGCATGGAGTACAACGACTACCTGCGCTGGGTAGCGGCGCAGTTCGAGGATCAGAGCCGCTACGGCGAAGAAGTCACGGCCATCGAGCCGGTGTTGCACAAGCAAAAGGTCGAAGCGTTGCGGGTGATTTCTCGCGATACCCAAGGCCAGAACCACGTGCGAACCACGCGTTCGGTGGTGGTCAGCCCTGGCGGTACGCCACGGATTCCGGACGCCTTCGTCGCCCTCAAGGGCGATGGCCGGGTTTTCCACCACTCCCAGTACTTGCAGTGCATGGCGCGCCAAGCGTGCGTCAATGGCAAGCCGATGCGTATCGCGATCATTGGTGGCGGGCAAAGCGCCGCCGAGGCGTTCATCGACCTTAACGACAGCTATCCGTCGGTGCAGGTGGACGTGATACTGCGCGGCTCGGCGTTAAAGCCGGCCGACGACAGCCCGTTCGTCAACGAGGTGTTCTCTCCGGAGTTCACCGACCTGATGTTCAGCCAGAATGATGCGCAACGCGAACAGATGATCCGCGAGTACCACAGCACCAATTATTCGGTGGTGGACATCGACCTGATCGAGCGCATCTACGGTGTGTTCTATCGGCAGAAAGTGTCTGGCATCGCGCGTCATACTTTCCGCAATCTGACCGCAGTGCACACGGCCACAGCGACAGACAACGGCATTGAACTCGCCCTGGGCAATGTCGCCACGGGGGCGAGCAGCCTGCACACCTATGACGCCGTGGTGTTGGCGACCGGCTACGAGCGGCAATTGCACCGGCATTTGCTGGAGCCGTTGAGTGAATACCTGGGGGATTTCGAAGTGGCGCGGGACTACCGGATCAAGACCGATGCGCGCTGTCAGGCGTCGATCTACATGCAGGGGTTCTGCGAATCCAGCCATGGTTTGAGCGACACCTTGTTATCGGTGCTGCCGATCCGTGCCGATGAAATCGCCGAGTCCCTGTACGCCAACATCAGCCAGGGCAGCCGGGATCAGGCGGTGCTGGAGCGGTTGTTGGCGGTGGGGTGAAGGCCACCGAGACCTGTAGGAGCTGCCGAAGGCTGCGAATGGCGGTGTGTCAGGTGCATTGCCTTCGCAGCCTGCGGCAGCTCCTACAGGTCAGAGGTTTATTTCAAAATCAATCCCACTGCGGCGCGAGGCTTGCCGGGCTGGTCAGGCGATGGCCGCGATCCAGTGCCGCAATCTGCGCCATGTCTTCGTCGCTCAACTTCAGCTCGCACGCCTTGAGGTTGCTCTCCAGGTTGCTGCGCTTGGTCGACGACGGGATCACCGCGTAACCCAATTGCATCGCCCAGGCCAAGGTCACTTGGGCGGCGGTCGCGTTGTGGCGCTCGGCGATCTGCTCGATGACCGGATCCTTGAGCACTTCGCCATAGGCCAGGGTCATGTACGAGGTGATCTGAATCCCGTTCTGCTGGGCGAACGCTGCAACCTTGCGGTTCTGCAGATACGGATGCAGTTCGATCTGGTTGGTGGCGATGTTTTCTGCGCCCACTGCTTCGATGGCTTCTTTCATCAGGGCGATGGTGAAGTTGGAGATACCGATCTGCTTGGTCAGGCCTTGCTGTTTGGCCTCCAGCAACGCGGTCATGAATTCCTTGACCGGCACCGCGCCCTGAGGCGATGGCCAGTGAATCAAGGTCAGGTCCACGTGGTCGGTCTGCAGCTTGGCCAGGCTTTCCTTGAGGCTCGGGATCAGCTTGTCGGCGGCGAAGTTGTCGGTCCAGATCTTGGTGGTGATGAACAACTCATCGCGAGACACGCTGCTGTCGGCAATGGCTTTGCCGACTTCGGCTTCGTTGCCATAAATCTGTGCGGTATCGATTACGCGATAGCCCACTTCAAGGCCGTTGGTCACGGAGTCGATAACCACCTGATCCTTGAGGCGAAAAGTGCCGAGGCCGAAGGCTGGAACGGTCATGTGCGGTGCTCCTTTGAGGAATGAATAAACAAGACGTGAGCGCAGTATCCCGGCTCGGACCCTGGGGAAAAACAGTGGATCGGGAAAGGGATATTTGCCTGCGTGTCACGAATGGGCTTGTTTAGTGGGGCAGCGGCGGGGGGAGATCGTTCGATTGCATGTGTAGAAGCTGCCGCAGACTGCGAATCGCGGTGTATCAGGGGGATTGTTTTCGCAGCCTTCGGCAGCTCCTACAGGGATTTTCCATCCACCGGGTCGCGTTTGACGAAATGCTTGTGCATGTCCGACGTCAGGGTCTCGATGCGTTCGGTGAGGGATTTAGTCAGCAGGGTCAGTTGAGTGTTCTGTTCCAGCAACGACAGCATCTGCGCCGCCAAGTCCTCACGGTGCTGGGCGTCGGCATCGGCGTTGGCTTTGTCCCTGGCCGATTGGCGTGTCTGGGCCAGCAGGATCAGCGGCGCGGCATAGGCCGATTGCAGGCTGAACGCCAGGTTGAGCAGGATGAAAGGGTAGAGATCGAACTGGGTCAGGCCGGTGGCGTTGCACACCACCCAGAGCAGGACAATGACCGTCTGTGCACCGAGGAAAGCCGGAGTACCGAAAAATCGCGCAAAGGCCTCAGCCTTCAACGCAAAGCCATCATTGCCAAAGGTACTGGCCAGATGAGCGTGATGCTTGTGGAAACGCAGGTGGTCGACGATCTTTTTGCCGGTGGGTTCAGACCCTGGGGTGCTCATGACGGTGTCCTGGTGGCCAATACAATGGGGCCACTATAGGCGCATGCAGTGTCATGAGCTGAACATGAGCTGAAGCAGAACCTGTGGGAGCGAATTTATTCGCGAAAGCGGCTTCACAGGCGACAGCTATCTATCGCCTGTACCGGCCCTTTCGCGAATGAATTCGCTCCCACGAGGATCACATTACATCAGCCGTCAATCCGGATGCAGAGGCTTGGAGAGGTGCATGATGCTCGCGTAGTCATAGACGTACTGGCGTCCCGCATGGCTCGTCGAGCGTAATTGGTCGATCAGTTGTCGCTCTTTCTTGTTCAGGTATCTCAGCCCAGGGTGGTCACTTGACTTGAGGCGATCACGTTCATGGGCGTCAGGGAAAGCTATGACGTTCGTCATGAAATATCTCCTACTTAGTGAGTCCTTGCTTCCGGTTATGTAGTCCCGGTCACTTTGTGTGGCGACGAAGCCACCTTACCCAGAAAAAGTTGGAGCGATCAAGCCTGCAAATGAATAGCCGGTCACACTATCCGCGTGACCTCAAAGGATTGGCGCGTGCCATTGACGGTGATTTCCAGCTCGTCGCCGGGAAGTTTGCCCAGCAGCGTCTGGCCCAATGGCGCACGGGAGGTGATGACGGTCACGATGAGTTCGCCGACGGGAATCTTCAGACCAGCGGCATCAGGGCCGAGGAACAGATGCTGCTCGATCCCTTGATCATTCTCCAGTGTGATCAGGTCACCCGACTGAATGCCTTTGTCTTCATTGAAGGGCGTCACACTCAGTTTTTGATAGAGCACCAGCGACTGGCGGATTTCCTCCACGCGCCTCGCCTGGCCCGCTGCCAGATACGAGGCTTCCAGGCCCAGGGTGTCGTATTTGTTCTCGGCGATATTTTCTTCGTGGGTCGCTGTTTCGTAGGCCGTTTGTGCGGCGCGCTGGGCGATGTCCAGGTCGATCGTCAGCTTTTCGACAATCAGCTGTAGGACTTCTTGCTTGTTCATGGTCTATCCGCAGAACTGGCTGACATTGGCGCGGCTTTTTTCGCTCGGCGCGGTTCGGTCTTGCTGCATCCAGAAGTTGCACTTCGCAGGGTTGAAGTTCTTCTGTTGCTGTTCCTGGGCTTGCTCCCAGGCCTGGCGCGCTTCGCTTTCACGCAGGCTCTGTTCGTATTTCTCGAACATGGTTTTCTCGGCCTCGGGCGTTACCTTTGCTGCGGGCGGGGTAGTCAATTGCGCAGCGGCATTGTGGATTGCCTGAGTGTCGGATTCGGGCAGTGCCTTGTAGAACAGCAGGCCGGTCAGCGCGATTGCGATAAACCCCAGCCAGATGCCAATGGCGATGCAGGCGATGAGTTTCAGCGGGTGGACAGAGGCGTTCAGCGCAGGGCGACTTGAATCAGGCATGGCGACTACTCGACGTTGACGGCAGGTGCTGGCGATTGTGACATGAGCCAAGGCTGGTGCATGCCGGTTGTCTGAACGACAATCGACGTTTTTTATCATTGGGCCTCAGGGAGCCGGAAATGAAAGCCTCTTGGGACATCTTTTGCAGCGTCGTGGATAACTACGGCGACATCGGCGTGACCTGGCGGCTGGCCCGGCAACTGGTGGCTGAACACGACCTGGCTGTGCGCCTGTGGGTCGATGACCTGGGCGCGTTCGTGCGTCTGTGCCCGACGGCGGAGGCTACGGCCGCGCAGCAGTGGCAGGAGGGCGTCAGCGTTCATCTCTGGGCCAAAGATGGGGCCGAGCGCTGGCAGCCCGCCGAGGTGGCTGATGTGATCATCGAAGCCTTCGCCTGCCGCCTGCCGCCTGCGTATGAAGAGGCCATCCTGCAGCGCTCGCCGCGGCCGGTGTGGATCAATCTGGAATACCTCAGCGCCGAGGACTGGGTCAGCGGCTGTCACGGGTTGCCGTCGGTGCAATCCAATGGCCTGCGTAAATTCTTTTTCTTTCCGGGGTTTCTGCCGACCACCGGTGGCCTGCTGCGCGAGGCAAGCCTGATCGCCAGCCGTCAGGCTTTTCAGCAAGACACCGCTGCGCAGCGAAGTTTCCTGCAGGGGCTCGGGGTTACGCCTGACGAAGGCGCGCGGCTTATTTCGGTGTTTGCCTACGAGAATCCCGGCATCGGCCCATGGCTGGATGCGCTGGCCCATGATGAACAGCCCACTCACTTGCTGGTCCCGGAAGGGCGCATTCTCGGTGATCTGCAACGTTGGCTGGAGGGCGAGCCTTTACGCGCCGGATCGGTGGAAAAACGTGGCTCACTGACTATTCAGGTGCTGCCGTTCGTCAGACAGGAGGATTACGACCGCTTGTTATGGTGCTGCGATTTCAACGTAGTGCGCGGCGAAGACTCGTTTATACGCGGGCAATGGGCGGGTCGGCCGCTGCTGTGGCACATCTATGAACAGGACGATGACGCGCACTGGGCCAAGCTTGATGCGTTCCTTGCCCTATACCAGCCGGGGCTCTCCCCAGCCGTTGCGCAGGGCTTGAGTGGTTTCTGGCGGGCGTGGAATGCAGGTGAAGACGGCACTCAAAGTTGGCAGGTGCTGGCGGCCAACGCGGCAGAGGTCCAGGCGCATGCCCGCAGCTGGTGCACGCAATTGGCTTCGCAGGCTGATCTTGCTGCGGCGCTGGTACTGTTTTGTGGAGTTTCGTATGATACGCGGCCTTGATATTAGGCTCTGTACGAAAAAGGCCCGTTGTAGAAGGTGTTTCTCGTACAGAGCCTCGGTAATTCCATCCAAATTCGGATATACGCAATGAAAACTGGTAAAGAACTCAAACCCGGTACCGTAATTCGTCTCGAAAACGACCCTTGGCTGGTTCAGAAGGCTGAATTCACTAAGTCCGGTCGTAACAGCGCGATCATGAAGACCAAGCTGAAAAACCTGCTGACCGGTTACAAGACCGAGATCGTTTACAGCGCTGACGACAAACTGGACGACGTAATCCTCGACCGCAAAGAAGCGACCCTGTCCTTCATCAGCGGCGACACTTACACGTTCATGGACACCACTGACTACACCATGTACGAGCTGAACGCTGAAGACATCGAAGCCGTTCTGCCATTCGTTGAAGAAGGCATGACCGACGTCTGCGAAGCGATCTTCTTCGAAGAGCGTCTGGTTTCCGTTGAGCTGCCGACCACCATCGTGCGTGTTGTTGACTACACCGAAGGTTCGGCTCGTGGCGACACGTCCGGCAAGGTGATGAAGCCTGCCAAGCTGAGCAACGGTACCGAGCTGCAAGTGGCTGATTTCATCGAAATCGGTGACCGCATCGAAATCGACACCCGTGAAGGCGGTTCCTACAAAGGCCGTGCTAAATAAGCACAGCTTTTACCGGAACAACAAAAAGCCCGCAGCGATGCGGGCTTTTTTGTGGGCGTTTGTTTTTGCTTCTATCGGGCAAACACGGCTGCCCTTGTGGGAGCGAATTCATTCGCGAAAGCTGTGTATCGGCTGACAAAAATGTGTCGGCTGTACTGGCCTATTCGCGAATGAATTCGCTCCCACCGGTTCAGGCCATGCCGGAAGCCTTGGCCGTTATACGGTCACGTGCAAACGCACATCAACGTTGCCGCGAGTGGCGTTGGAGTACGGGCACACCTGGTGAGCGGCTTCGACCAGTTGTTCTGCGTCGGCTTGTTCCAGGCCTGGCAGACTGATGTGCAGGTCGATGTCCAGACCGAAACCGCCCGGGATCTGGCCGATGCCGACATGGGCGGTGATCGAGGCGTCAGCCGGGATGCTGCGTTTGCTCTGACCGGCCACGAATTTCAATGCACCGATGAAGCAGGCCGAGTAGCCCGCAGCGAACAGTTGCTCAGGGTTGGTGGCCGCACCGCCAGCACCGCCGAGTTCTTTTGGCGTGGCCAGTTTCACGTCGAGGATGTTGTCGCTGGAAACAGCACGACCATCACGGCCGCCGGTTGCAGTTGCGATTGCGGTGTAGAGCGTATCCATGGTGTCACCTCATTGGTATTTGAAAGGTCGTAAGGATCGGGAGGGTTCAAAAATTGTCGGTTGGCGCTAAATGTTTGTGCGCTAACTGAGTGAGATGGAATGTAGCGCGCAAATGTTTTGTGCGCAAGATAATATTTTGAGAGGGGGGCGTTGTTAAACCTGTGGGAGCGAATTCATTCGCGAAGGCAATATTTCGGCCGACAGAAACGTGTCGGCTGTACTGGCCTCTTCGCGAATGAATTCGCTCCCACAGGGAACCGGGGTGTACCTGAAAATAGGCACACCTGTAGCGAACAGCGTCGCATCAGGCAACCCACTGCATCAGACACTCCCCTGCAAATTCCCCCGCAACTTGAGCAGCTCGGCCTGCAGCTCAAACAGCTTGTCCAGCTCAAGGCCGCTGGCAGACAAAATGCAGCCCGGCACCGTCAGTGCCTTCTGTTGCAGAGCCTTGCCTTCTTCGGTGAGGAACAACTGAACCACGCGTTCATCTTCCTTGCTCCGGGTGCGGCTGATAAAACCTTCGCCTTCCAGACGCTTGAGCAGCGGGGTCAATGAGCCAGGGTCGGTCAGCAAGCGGGTGCTGATCTCGCCAACGGTGATGCCGTCCTGCTCCCACAGCACCATCATCGCCAGGTACTGCGGGTAGGTCAGGCCCAGCGCCTGCAACAGCGGCTTATAGACCTTGGTCATCAACAGCGAGGTGGAATAAAGGGCGAAACAGAGCTGATTGTCGAGCAGCAAGGCATCGCAATGGCTGTCGGCAGTGGAGTCGGCAGCTGCGGTCATGGGTGTTCCTCGTAAATCGGTCATGGCCACAATTTAGTGCCGTGATCTTTAATGTGCCAGCTAAATTCCGTGGGCAAGCTGGCTGAGCCTCGCCAAAACTTATGAAACCTGGCGCGGCACCGCAATCTACGGGTTGCCTGCATCGCCAGACTGGGTAGCATGCGTGCACTGACTGATTAAGGGGCCCGGCGTGATTGAAGTGGTGATGTTTGTTTTGCTGGGTGCTGCCATGGGCACGCTGGGTGGATTGTTCGGGATTGGCGGAGGGCTGGTGGCCATTCCCGCGCTGGGCGTGCTGTTCGGGCTGGATCAACAACTGGCGCAAGGCACCGCGCTGTTGATGGTGCTGCCCAATGTGCTGCTGGCGCTGTGGCGTTACAACCAGCGTAACCGGGTATCGCCGCGTAACGCGCTGATGTTGATCGTCCCCAGCTTTTGCTTCGCCTGGCTGACTTCACTTTGGGCGGTGCGGCTTGATCCGCAATACATGCGCATCAGCTTTGTCGGCTTTCTGATTGCCCTGACCCTGTTCAACCTGGCGCAAATGTACTGGCGCAAAGGTCAGGTGAGCGGTGAGCTGCGTCACGTCAACCAGCTGTGGCTACTGGGTGTCGGCTCCGGGATCACTGGTGGGGTGTTCGGTGTGGGCGGCGGCGTGATTGCGACGCCGATCCTGACCAGCCTCTTCGGCGCGACCCAGGTTGTTGCTCAAGGCCTGGCCCTGGCGCTGGCGGCGCCGACCACGGGCATCACGCTGGTGATGTATGCGCTGCACGATCACGTCAACTGGAGCATGGGCATCCCGCTGGCCATCGGCGGGCTGGCGAGCATCAGTTGGGGCGTCAAGTTGGCGCACTCGTTGCCTGAACGCTTGCTGCGCTCGTTGTTTTGCGGCTTTTTGATCATCTGCGCAGTGATTCTGCTGTTCAAAGTCTGAAAATCTTCACAGCCTGAAACCGTCGGCGATGTACTCGGCCAGGCATTCGGTGATCGGCGAAACACTCTGTGGGTTGCGCAGCAGCACGATACTGGCGGAGGGCAACTGCGGCAGCCCTTCGGCCTCGCCCAGAATGCGCAGGTCCGGGGTAATCAGGCTTTCCAGTTGCGCAGTCACCGCCAACCCGGCGCTGACCACGGCCATGATCGCTGACAGGCTGGCGCTGGTATAAGCCACGCGGAAATCACGCTGTGCCGAATCCAGTGCATTGCAGGCCCACTCCCGGCAGAAGCAATCGGTGTTGAACATCGCCAGGGGCAGCGGGCTGCTTTCATGGGGGGAAAAGCCCAATGCCTCGGCCCAGACGAAACGCTCCTGGCGCAGGATCTGGCCGATTTCAGTTCCGGGCTGACGGGTGACGATGCTCAAGTCCAGGTCCTTGCGCTGCAGCAGGGAAGCCGACGACTCGCAATGCACTTCCACTTGAATCAGCGGATAAGCCTGAGCGAAGCGCGACAGGATGCCGGGCAGAAAGCGCATGACATAGTCATCCGGTGTACCGATCTTCACCACGCCGACCATGTGCGGCTCGCGCAGGGTGTTGAACACTTCACTGTGCAGTTTCAGGATGCGCCGCGCGTAACCGAGTAGCACCTGACCTTCGGCGGTCAGGCTGACGGTACGGCCGTCACGCTGAAACAGCGCGCGCTGCAGGACGTCTTCTTCCAGACGTTTCATCTGCATGCTGACCGCAGATTGCGTGCGGTTTACCACTTCGCCAGCACGGGTAAATCCACCCTGATCGGCAATCGCGACAAAGGTGCGCAGCAGCTCAGTGTCGATGCTCGGATAGTTGGCCAATACATCAATCTCCCAGATGCAGTGCATAAGAAACATTCGTTGGATTGATCTTAGCCCCAGGCAGAGACTTAAGTCATCTCACACGGAGGGCAAGATGATGAAAGGTCAAAAAGGTTATGTGCTGGTTCAGGCTCAAGGCTCGTTAACAGCGCGCGCTTTCAAGTCGGTGAAGGCTCACGTTTCGCGCTGGTACGAATTGCATCGCCAGCGTCGGCAGTTGGCTAAGTTAAGCGATGAGGCCTTGAAGGATCTGGGGCTGAGCCGGGCCGATGTGTATCGGGAGGCCGAGCAGCACTTCTGGAACGACACGATGAACCGCTGACACCGGCGTGCGGTATCGGTTAGCGTTGGGGCTCTTCAGGAGCTCCGTATGACCTCAGACATGTCGCTCAAGCACGCTCGTCGGCTGGCGTTGGCCGCTCAAGGCTTCAACGGGCGTTCGCCTCCCGCCAGCATCAAGGCCAGCCATGTCGCCCAGGTGATCGAGCGGCTGGGAGTGGTGCAGATCGACTCGGTCAACGCGTTGGTCCGCTCCCATTACCTGCCGCTGTTTTCCCGGCTGGGCAATTACCCTCAGGCGTTGCTGGATCAAGTCGCATGGAGTCAGGGGCGGCAGCGCAAACTGTTTGAATACTGGGGCCATGAAGCGTCCCTGTTGCCGATCAGCCTCTACCCGCTGATGCGCTGGCGCATGCAACGCGCTGAGCAAGGCGAGGGCATCTACCAGCAACTGGCGAAGTTTGGCCGTGAGCATCAGCCAACCATCGCGCGCGTGCTGCAAGCAGTGCGCGAGCAAGGGGCGCTGGGTGCCGGCAGTTTGAGCACGCGCCAGGAGCGTGCCGGGCCCTGGTGGGACTGGAGCGCGGAAAAGATGGCGCTCGAATGGCTGTTTGCTGCCGGTCAGGTGACGGTGGCTGGACGCCGGGGTTTCGAGCGGCTTTACGATTTACCCGAGCGGGTGTTACCTGCCGCTATGCTCGATCATCCGCACATCCCCGAGGATCAGGCACAACGCGCATTGTTGCTGCAGGCTGCCACTGCGTTGGGTGTGGGGACTGAAAAGGACCTGCGGGATTATTTTCGCCAGGACCCTTTGCCCAGCCGAAAAGCTTTGGCCGAACTGGTGGAAGAGGGGGCCTTGCAGATCGTCCGGGTCCAAGGCTGGCATCAACCGGCATTCTGCCTGCCGGACAGCAAAGTGC